>NC_013517.1:631263-1262526 GCF_000024405.1 Sebaldella termitidis ATCC 33386
CTCTTTTTCTGTAAGATCACCAAGGCTTTTTATATTCAGGACTTTTTGGAGATCGTGAAGGGCAGCTTCGCACTGGCTTCTTCTTTCATTATATTTAGAATCGGCAAGGGTTCTTTTTTTATTGGTATTGGATATAATAATGCTGTAACCGTCAAGTATCAAAGGGACATATCTGTATTTCAGAGTATTGCAGTCAAGGATAACAGCAGTGTCCTGTTTTCCCATGCCAATGATAAACTGATCCATTATTCCCGAATTAACACCGATATATTCATTCTCAACTTTTTGTGACAGCTTTATCAGCTCTATCATATCAAAATTAAGATTGTATATATTCTTGGCAAGTATGCAGGAAACGAGTTCTATGGAAGCAGAAGACGAAAGACCTGCGCCGTTGGGGATATTTCCGTAAAAGAGAATTTCCAGTCCGGTATCAAAGGCTGCACCACTTTGCTTCAGATGATGAAAAACGCCCTTTGGATAATTTGCCCAGTTATCTTCAGGGTTAAAGTCCAGATTGCTCAGATCAATTTCTATAATTCCCGTATTTTCAAAATTCAGGGAAAAAAGTCTTAATTTAGGCTCGGAAATTTTTCTTGTGAGAGCATAAGTTCCTTGTGTAATAGCACATGGGAAGACGTGTCCGCCGTTATAGTCGGTATGTTCTCCGATTAAATTGACCCTGCCCGGAGCAAAAAATACTTTTTCATTTTTATTATTGAAAATTTCTGTAAATTTTGCTTTTAATTCGTCTAAATTCATATTTTCACCTACTTTATATTTTATATATTTATAAAAAAATTCTATATTTATTTTGTCTGAAAAAAATTTGATATCAGACAATCTGCTTCTTTTAATTATAATTCATAAAATTTATTTTTCAAAAAAAAAGAACTCTGTTTTAAAGTTCTTTTTTAACTTTTAATCAAAATAAAAAAAATCTGTTTTAGACTGACACCTGCTGTATCTTGTTTGCTTTTGGCTAAGCAGCTGTTCATGTTTTACTGCTGCGTCAGCTGGTGATAATACATCAGAGGGCAGACGGACGATATCATTTGGCTGATTCCAAATAAGATATAATACCAGTCTGCGAAAAAACTTATTTAACTATATTGATAAAATGAACTAAATATTTGCAAAAGCCGTATATTCAATTCTCGATAAAAAATCTATTTTATCAGCTTTCTTCCCTTGAATAAATTAGTGGTAACGAGGGAAAAGGCACCGTATATTCCTATAGAGTCATATAATTTAGCAGGAACTGTATGAAGATCTTTTTCAAGACCGTCAAGGATATTCTTTTTTATTCCTTTATTCAGATTGACAAAGAAAAGCGAATCTGTATTGACAATTCTTCCTGCTACTATAACCAGCTTTATATTGAGTATATTCAGAAGATTTCCCACTGCTTTCCCTATTTCATAAGAAGAATTTCTTACCACGCTGAAATATGGCTCTTTTTTTTCAGCTGCCATTTTGTATATATCTTCTGTTTTCAGGGAGATATCTACCTTCTCCTGTATTTTTTCCAGTTCGGTAAGAACTTTGTTTTTTATTGCTTCGTCGGAGCTTTCTGCTTCAAGACATCCGTATTTTCCACAGCTGCATCTTCTTGATGAATTTTCCACAGCAGTGATATGTCCGATTTCTCCTGCACTGAAGTCAGAGCCTTCATAGGTTTTACCATTCAGAAAGATGGCTCCGCCGATTCCATTGCTTATATGTATGACCAGAAAATTATCGGTATTCTGTGCCCGTCCAAATTCATGCTCTGCAATTGCCATGGCTCTCACATCATTATCAATGATTACAGGCAGAGAATACTTTTTTTCTATAAGCTCCTGTATATTCAGGTTTTTCCATCCGAAATGTGGGGAAAATATAGATATTCCTTTTTCTCTGTTAACAGTGCCGTGAAGTGCAAGACCTATGCCGAGAATATCATCTTTAGAGTATTCTTCAAGGACATTATCTATTTCCTCAAAGAGTATACGCAGAATTTTTTCCTGACTGCGGATATAAAAATTTCTTCTTTTCATACAAAGAAGTTCTCCGTCGAGATAGCTGAGTGCAGTTTCTATAAATTCGGGACCAAAATTTATCCCCAGAATCATTTTATATCTATGGTTTATCTTGAGACTTTTTTCCGGTCTTCCGCCAGTAGATTTCAAAATGTTATTGTTTTCAATAAGTTTCAGTCCGCTGAGTTTTTTTATTATTTTGGTAACAGCGGCAGGTGTGAGTTCAAGGCTTCCTGATAGTTTTATTCTGGAAATTTTATTGTTTGTTCTTATTTCCTCGAGAGCCTTATAGTCGGTAATATTCAGCTTTTTCAATACAATCACCTACAATGTCAGATTTTGTTAAAAAATTCTATTCTCCACATAATTATAACACATTTAAATTCTAAGAAAGAGAAAATTTATAAAAATACACAGGAAATGCAAATAATAATGCAATTTCTTTTATTCAAAATATTTATGCCGAAAATGGCTGTAGATATATTGTATATATGGAAATTTATTATACTTTGATTATATAAATATATTTATATTATTAGTAATGTTTAGCTTATCAATGTATTTAGTTTTTAAGTTTAGATATACAAAAAATGTTTTTTATATACATATTTTAAAGGATAAAAATAAAAAACATTGACATTTATTTTGATTATCAATATAATTGATTTAAGTAAAAAAGTATATATAAAGAAAATAATTTGTTGTTCAAAATAAAAAGGAAGTGGGAAATGAAAGTAGTAAATTATTTAATTGTCGGCGGTATTTTCATGTGGCCGATATTGATGGCTCTGGTATGCGGAATGGCAGTGCTGCTGGAGAAAACATGGTATTTTCTGAAAAATGAAAAAGACATGACTGATAAGTTTAAGAAAAATCTTATAAAACTTATTCAAAACGGAAATAAAAAAGAGATTATAGATTTTTGCAGTACAAAGAAAAATTCCGTTGCCAAAACAATAAAAAATACTCTGGAAACATTTGAAGAAGATGAAGGGGGAGATTTTGACCCGCGTTATCTGGAAGAAATAGCCAAAGAAACTACTCTGGAACAGATTACCAGACTGGAGAAGGGAATGTGGCTTTTGAATATAGTGGCAACTGTATCACCTCAGCTTGGACTGCTTGGGACTGTAACAGGAATGATAATGGCATTTAAAGGTCTTTCGGGAGCAGGCGGAGCTGATTCGACAATAATAGCGGCAGGGATATCAGAAGCTCTTTATACTACAGCTTTTGGTTTGATAGTAGGAATTCCGGCACTTATTGCATATAACTTTTTTGACAGAAGAATAGACAGTGTACTGATAGAAGTGGAACGAATGACTGTATATCTTACGAACAGCATGCAGAATAAAAACAACGGAATAAAAAATTCCTACAGAGTTTTTAATCAAGGAGAAGTCTATGAGAAATATGAGACGCAGAAGAAGAACTAGAGGACCGGAAATTTCCATGCTGAATTTGATTGACATAATTTTCACGATGCTTATTTTCTTTATGGTAGCGACGACATTCAATGTATACAGTAATCTGGGCATTAACGTACCTGATTCGGAAATGAAAAAAACAGAAACAAAGGAACAAAAAGTAGAAATTTTATTAAATAAAAATAAAGAATATTTTTTAAAGACTGACAGTGCTGTAAGAAAAATAGATGTAAACAATCTTGAGGCTGAGGTGTCATTTTTGAAAAATACAAAGGAAAAAAACATAACTCTTACTGCGGATAAAGAGCTGGAATACGGGATGATAATAGAGCTTATGGGAAAATTAAAAAATGCGGGGATAAAGGATATTAATCTTAATATACAAGCTACAGGTGTATAATAAAAATTCATATAGGAGGAAAAATGTTTAAGAAAATTGCAATTTTATGTTTATTGGCTATTGCTCTTCTTGCCAATGCAAATGAGGAAGTCACTGTTACAGGTGAAATCAGAATGGACGAGAATATAACAACAACTACAGGTTTTGAAAGTACAGTAAAGGAGCAGGTAAAGAATGTTACTGTAATTTCAAGAGATGATATAGAAAAGAAAGGATATAAGAATCTTCAGGAAGTACTTAGAGATGCACCCGGTATTACATTTGTAGATGCCGGAGGCGGAGCAAGTATTGATATGAGAGGTCAGGGAGATAAAGCTGTTTCTAAAGTAAAAGTACTTGTAGACGGAGTAATGATGAATCTTCTTGATACTTCACACGGAGTTACACCTATTAATACAATAGGAGTATCAAATATTGAAAGAATAGAAATAATTCCCGGAGGCGGTGCCGTGCTGTACGGAAACGGAACTGTAGGGGGAGTGGTTAACATTATAACTAAAAAACCTACTGAAACAGGCGGAAGAATAGGTGCGGAATATGGTTCGCACTATGATAAAAATGCTAATGCCTATCTGGGATTTAAGATAAATGAGCAGCTGTACCTAAACTTTGATTACAGCGGAAGAGACGCACATACATACAGAGATAAGGAAGAATTCAGAAATGACTACTGGGCGGCAGGAATAAGATATGATATAAGTGACAGACAATCATTGGCGTTTAAAGGAAGCAGATTCACAGAGGACGGGACTTCGGTAGGAGCTCTTACACAGGCTCAGATGGATCAGAACAGAGAACAGGCAGGTTCGTCACTTACAAATTATGATGAAACAAGAACTGAATTTGTACTGGATTATGGAATAAATGTACTGGATAATCTTAGATTTGACATTACAGGATATTGGCAGGAAGATGAGACTAAGACAAAACAGGATGCTAAAATGGGGTCAATCTCTTATACTTCAAACGGATTATTTGATGATGAAAAATTTGGAATAAACCTGAAGGGTAAATATAATTATTCAAAAGGGGAATTAATATTCGGTTACAACTATCTGGACAATGATATGAAAAGACAGAGTCATTCAATACTTGCATCAGGTGCAACAATGAGTAAAACAACAGTAGACCTTGGAAAAGTGACAAACAGTCTTTACATCTTAGAAAAGCATAATATTTTGGATAACTTGCAAATCATCGGCGGATTCAGAGAAGAGTGGGCTAAATATACTATAGACAGAACAGACGGTACTTATGCGCTTAACAAAGATGATAATGACAGTAACAGTGCATGGGAACTGGCTTTAAATTATCTTTACAGAGATACGGGGAATGTATATATGAGATATGAACACGGATTCTTATCACCTACACCAACACAGCTGACAAATAAAGATCCGTTAACAGGATATTACTTAAATGACCTGAAATCGGAAACTTACGATACATATGAAATAGGAATGAAAGATGTAGTTTTAGGATCTTATGTTTCATTAACTGGATTCTATACTAAGACAAAGGATGAAATTTCACAGGTGTTTACTACCGGTCATGGTATGGGATGGGAATTCTATAACCTTGATGAAACTGAAAGATACGGAATCGAAGCATTTGCAGAGCAGTATTTCGGACCTGTAACAATAAACGAATCGATAGCTTATATAGATGCCGAAATTACTTCCGGAAGTAAAAAAGGACAGAATATACCTTATGTATCTGATATCAAAGCAACTATAGGCGTAAAATACGAAATTATCAAAAACCTGAATGCAGGATTAAACTTTAACTATTACGGAGATGCCGAAGATGCTGCAGGAAAGAAAGTAGATGCTTACAGTACTACAGACTTCGTAGTAAGCTATGACTTTGAAAACGGAATTGGAATTATAGCCGGAGTTAATAATTTATTCAATGAAAAATATAATACATACCAAAGTACAAGCACAAGTACCGGGGTAACTGAATATAAACCCGCAGACGAAATTAATTATTATGTAGGAGTGAGATATGCATTCTAGTACTAGAAGGATTTATATTATCTTGATAGTTCTGTTGTTTATGATTTCTATATTCTCTCTTTCCACAGGAAGTGTCCAGATTCCGAAAACCGGAATTATAAAATATTTCCTTGGAATGGGGGGAGATTTAAGTGATTCAATGAAGACAATACTGATAAGTGTAAGGCTTCCAAGAATTTTGATGGCTGTACTGATAGGAATGCTGTTATCCAGCTCGGGAACAGTAGTACAGACAGTTTTTCAGAATCCTCTTGCAGATCCTTATATAATAGGTATAGCAGCTAGTGCCACTTTCGGGGCGGTACTAGCCTTTGTCTTTAATTTGCCTGATATTATGTACGGGGTTCTGGCTTTTGTAACATCTGTAATAGTTTCCATTATTATTTTCAAATTATCAAAATCCGGAAATAAGTCTGATATTACCACGCTTCTGATAATCGGAATCGCAATATCGTCTTTTCTGGGAGCCTTTACATCTTTTGCAATGTACCTTATAGGTGAGAATTCATTTAAGATAGTAACATGGATGATGGGATATCTGGGATCGGCAACATGGGAAAAAATAGTAATTTTATTGTTTCCCCTGATAGTATCTGTATTTTATTTTTTTGCCAAAAGACACGAACTGGATCTGCTTCTCAGCGGAGATGAAGAAGCACATGCTTTGGGAGTTAATGTAGAAAAACTGAAAAAAAGAATGCTGGTGGTTGCTTCGTTAATTGTGGGATTTTCTGTAGCATTTACAGGAATGATAGGTTTTGTGGGACTGATAGTGCCGCATACGATGAGACTTCTGACTAAGAGCAGCAGCAATACAAGACTGATACCCCTTGCTTCCATTGGAGGAGGAGTTTTTCTGCTTTTTTGTGATACTATTGGAAGAACCATAATTGCACCTGTAGAAATACCAATCGGGGTTGTTACATCATTTTTCGGTGCACCGTTCTTTTTATATCTTGCTATGAGAAGTAAAAAGGGAGGATAAAAGTGAAACATAATGTAAAAGTAAATAAGCTGTCATTCAGCTATAATAACAATAATATACTGAATGAAGTGAATATTGACATAAAAAAGGGAGAGTTCACGGGAATACTGGGACCTAACGGCTGCGGCAAATCAACGCTTCTAAAAAATATACTGAGATATTTACAGCCGGAAAACGGGGTTATAGAAATTAAAGATAAAAATATAAAAGATTATAAACAAAAAGATCTGGCGAAAACACTGGGTTTTGTACCGCAAAAATCGTCTCTTTCCATGCCGCTTACCGTAGAGGATGTTGTTTATATGGGCAGGGTAGCGCATATGAAAAACAGCTGGGCGGGCTTTAGTGAAAATGATAATAAAATAGTAGATGATGTAATAAGAATATTAAAGCTGGAAAAATTCAGAAAAAGACCTGCTTTTTCATTATCAGGCGGTGAATTTCAGAGGGTTCTTCTGGCACGGGCTTTGGTTCAGGAGCCGGAAATATTGCTTCTTGATGAGCCTACATCAGCTCTTGATATTAATTATGCTCTTGAGATAATGAGACTTACCTCGCATTTTGTAAAAGAAGGCAGACTTACCGGAATAATGGTACTGCATGATTTGAATCTTGCGGCAATGTACTGTGATAATATAATATTTTTGAAAGACGGAAAAGTAAAGTATACAGGAAGTCCGACAGAGCTCTTTACTTCGGAGGTACTGGAGGAAATATACGGCTTTAAATGTGAAATAGTAAATAACGGTGATTATCCTTATGTATTACCGCATAAATTATAACTGTGCCTTTGCAGTTAACTGAATGGCATAGAGCTTTTAGACAGAAAAAGGAGGAAGAAATGTACAAAAAGAGAATAATAATGTTTCTTATGATAGTTTTGGGTGCACTGGGATTAATTTCCTGCGGAAAAGAACCAGAGGCAAAAGAAGAAGCTGTAAAAGAAACTACAGTATATAAAAAAATAGTTGTGCTGGATCCGGCAGTAGTAGAGATGTTATACCTTCTGAATGCCGAAGACAGAATAGCAGCAGTAGCACATTCACAGACAACAGGTATATGGCCTGAGGATAAAACTAAGGATCTGCCTGATGTGGGAACTTTGGCAAAGCCTTCTCTGGAAAAAATAATTTCCTTTTCACCTGATCTGGTGGTATTAAGTATACATTCCACAGGTCTGGCTAAAGATCTGGAAGCACACGGTATCAAAACTGTATCTTTTCCTGCCAACAGTTTTGATGATATATTTAATAATTTTCTTGAGGTGGGGAAATTAATAGGAAAAGAAAACGAAGCACAAAAAATAACAGCAGAAAAAAAAGAAAAACTGGAAGAAATAAAGAAATCAGAACCGCTTAATAAAAAAGGCGCTTTTATATATTCTGCTTCACCTATGATGGCTTTCGGAGAGAATTCACTTCCGGGAGAGGTTTTGAAGATTTACGGTGTAGAAAATCTTACAGATAAGGTAAAAGGTGAAAGACCAATACTGACACCCGAATATGTCATAGAAGAGAATCCTGATTTTCTTCTTGTAGGACTCGGAGTAAGCAGCGAAGATGAAATAGTAACTGCAAATCCGCAGTTAAAAGATACAAATGCAGTAAAGAATAAAAATATAATAAAAGTAAATTCACAGGCTCTGCTTAGAGGCTCGCCGAGAATAGTAGACGAAACTATGAATCTGTATGAAGAAATCAAAAATTTAAAGTAGAGGTATAAAATGAAATTTTATGTGATTTCAATTATATTAACCGTTACAGCTTTATTTGTTCCGGTAATACAGCCCGCAATAGCAGGCGCAGGTGAAGATACAATAGCTGTAAGTCTCGAAAGTCTTGAATCAATGGATGGAGATGATGCCGGCGGCGGTAACGGCATGGAGTTACCTGAGGGTGGTGGAGGCAGCGGAGGCATCCCTCAGACGGAACAAAAACAAGTAACTCAAAAACATGAAGAAGTTACAAAAAACATACAGACAGAAAAATCTGTAAATAATAACAAAACAGCAAGTACAAGTGAAAATTCTTCCAATGTAACAAAATCAGCTGGTTCTGAATCAACCGGGCAGGATAATACAGGCAATTCCGGTGTTAATGGCGGAAGAGCCGGAAGTCCCGGAGGAGACGGA
The DNA here is from genome assembly GCF_000024405.1 of Sebaldella termitidis ATCC 33386. NCBI lineage: Bacteria > Fusobacteriati > Fusobacteriota > Fusobacteriia > Fusobacteriales > Leptotrichiaceae > Sebaldella > Sebaldella termitidis. The sequence goes on from NC_013517.1 coordinate 640,246, forward strand.
ACCGGAGGAACACCCGGCGGAAAAGGAAAAGAAGGAGGAACCGGAAGTAAAGGTTCCGGCAATAATCCGATCGGTAAGAATCCTGATCCTGCACCAAAAACAACAACCAATTATGGATGTGTAAACGGGAAAGGATATAAAATGGTAACAAAACCCAAGATCAAATTAAACAGGGCACAGACACTGACTATACCATCAGGGACAAGGGTTACTGTAAACGGAGCTTTTAGTGCAAACGGTTCTCTGAATGTTTCAGGAGTCAGCGGAGGAAATGCCGAGGCACAGAGATTGGCAAGAAATGCAGCCTCAGGAATAAAAGTAAATGTAATAGACAAAACAATAACAAAATGTAATGTGACAATTACATATACTCTGGCTGAATAGAACAGGAGTGATAAAATGAAAGATACAATAATAAACCACATGAACCATGATCATATGGATGCTCTTATGGTTCTGGTGAGGTATCATAACGGAAAAGAAGATGTGAATAATGCAAAAATGCTTGATGTAGATAATAGAGGAATGAAAATTCTTGTAAATGAGGCAGAGGAGGTTTTTGTACCTTTTGGTAAGGATACGGAACTGTCTGAAGTAAAAGACGAATTGATAGATATGTTAAAAACAGCAAGAACAGCACTGGGGATAGAAAAAAAGCCGGGCGGACATATGAATGAGGCAGTAAAATATATCTCTGAATTTGGTTCTGTAGTATTGGGAACAGTAAATGCAGAAAGTGAACCGAATGTAACTTATGCTCCTTATTTAAGATATGAAGATAAAAATTATATTTATATAAGTAAAATAGGTGTACATTATGATAATTTGAAAAATAACGGTAAGCTCGAGCTTCTGTTTCTGGAAGATGAGACAAAGGCGAAGGCTGTCACTGTAAGACAGCGTGTAAGATTCAAGGCACAGGCAGTTTTTCTGGAAAGAGATGAAAAATTCGGGAAAATAATGGATGCTTTTGAAGAAAAAGCCGGAAATACAATGAAAATAATGAGAGATATGACCGACTTTCATCTGGTGGAGCTGATATTTTTGGAAGGCAGCTTTGTAAAAGGGTTTGGGCAGGCATATACTATATCTGAAAGCGGTGAAATGGAACCGCTGACTTCGGATAAGCTTGGCAGAACACATGAAAGCAAAGAATAGAACAAATGGAGATAGAGAGAAAGGAAAAATATGTTTGAAAAGCGTTTTAAGTCACATCATGATGTAAAATCAATCATTGGTGCAAAATTTAAATCATCTAAAAGAATGGGAACACCAGAAGAGATAAAAGTTCTTTTTGATTCGGAACCGAAAGATGAAACAGGAATTTTATATATTCATACTCCTTTCTGTGATAAGATCTGTTCATTCTGTAATTTGAACAGAAAGCAGCTGGACAATGACCTTGAGGAGTATACAGATTTTTTAATAAGCGAGTTTGAAAAATACGGGGCTACTAATTATATGAGACACAAAAGGCTGGAAGTAGTTTACTTTGGCGGCGGGACACCTACTATTTTTAAAGCCGGACAGCTTGAGAGAATATTGGAGTCTATAAATAAAAATTTTATCCTGAAAGATAACTGTGAATTTACTTTTGAAACAACACTTCATAATCTTACGGATGAGAAGCTGGAAGTAATGGAAAGACTAGGGGTAAACAGATTAAGTATAGGAATACAGACTTTTTCCGATAGGGGAAGAAAAATATTAAACAGAACTTATGATAAAGAAACAGCAGTGAAAAGGCTGGGAGAAATAAAAGCAAAGTTTAAGGGACTTGTCTGTGTGGATATTATTTATAATTATCCTGACCAGACTCCTGAGGAAGTGAAGGAAGATGCAGAGATAGTGCATAGTCTGAATATAGACAGTTCGAGTTTTTATTCACTGATGATACATGAAGGTTCGAAAATGTCAAAAGATATTAAGGATGATGTTTTTCATCTGGATTATAAACTTGAAACTGATAAGGAACTGCATAATACATTCATGAATACACTTTTGGATACAGGAGAGTATGAAATACTTGAAATAACTAAAATAAATAAAAAGGGCAGAGATAAGTATAAATATATTACACTGTCAAACAAGGGAACAGATATTTTGCCGGTGGGACTCGGAGCAGGAGGAAAACTGGGGAATTATGAGATGTTCAGAATGAATTATGAAAGGCAGTTCTTTTCATACAGCAGTGACGAAGAACAGAGGATAAAAAATTTAAGCGGATTATTCCAGTATCCGGAAGTGTACTTTGAAGACATAAAGAAATTTGTGCCGGATAATACTTTTAATAAAATCTATAAATTGCTTGAGGGGATGAAAGAAAAGGAATTAATGGATATAAACAAGGATCATATAGAATTAAAAGGCGATGGTTTGTTTTGGGGAAATACAATAGGGCGTGAAGTAATTTCAATTAGTTTAGAGGAGGAATAAAATGAAAACACTTGTAACATATTCAACATTGACAGGGAACACAAAAAAAGTAGCAGAGGCTGTGTTTGAAGCAGTCAGCGGTGAAAAAGAAATAATGGATATAAAAAGCATAAAAGAAACAGACGGATATGACAGAATACTTGTAGGATACTGGGTTGATAAAGGTGATGCAAATGAAGAGGCTAAAAAATTCATGGAAACACTGAAAAATAAAAAAGTAGGAACATTTGGAACTTTGGGTGCATATCCTGATTCAGAGCATGCACAAAAGTGTGTGGAAAAAATAAGTGAAGCATTAAAAGCAAATGGTAATACAGTAGTTGCAGAATTTATATGTCAGGGCGCGATAGATCCTAAAATAATAGAAACAATGAGAAAAATGGGATCGAACGGACCGCATGCACCTACGCCGGAAAGAGAAGCAAGATGGGCTGAAGCAGCAAAGCATCCAAATGAAGCAGATTTTTCAGCTGCCAAGGATGTTTTCGGGAAATTAGATTAAACATATTGTTTGGAAATAACTGTGCTCTCTTAATAAATATTATATAAAGACTATTTAACTTTCAGTAGTAAGAATGGAACCTAAAAAATACAGAATATACTGTAAAATTTTTGAAGGTTCCTTTTTTATGTAAAGAAGCAGGCTGGAAATGAAAATATTATGCAAAAAAAGATATATGAAAATGAACAGAAAAATTTCAAAACCGGAGACAGATAACCTCACATTTATCAAAGTATTTTGCAGGAATATAAAAACAGGGATAAAAATCCCTGTATCTATTAATTTTATTAAGTTTTCTAGAGTTTCTACAGAAATTGGGACACTCTCTGGAAACACTTTAAAGGTCAGAATATTTTCTTGGACTTAAAATCTCTCTCTGTTTATCTCTTTCCCCGAAACAAACATTTTTATAATATCTTCTTTTGCACCGAAATAAATATATTTTTCAAGTCTTTCCTGAATAGTTTTATTGCTGCCTCCGCTTAGTTCATTATCATTTATAATCAAAGCATCGAATTCATAATCTTTCTCAAAGCTCCCGACTTTTCCGAAAAACTCTCCTCCGCCTTTTGTAGCCATAAAAAAAGCTTCTGAGATGCTCAGGGAATGAAAAGTCCTGTCAGCATAAACACTGTACATTTTTGAAGCATGTATAGCGGAAATAATTGTTTCGGGTATGGATATAGTATGACCGCCGGCAATATCAGTTCCTATTCCCACTTTTACGTTATTATCCAAAAATTTTCTTATAGGGGCTATTCCGCTGGAAAGATTAAAATTTGAAGTAGGACAGTGAGCTACAAAAACTCCTTTTTCCTTCATTAATTTTATTTCGTCATCGGTATTATGAATACAGTGAGCCATTATCGTAGGTCTGTCGCCGAACATTTTGTAGTGGTTATAGACTCCTGCATAAGTTTCTATTTCTTTGTGCAATTCCTTTACCCATTCAATTTCTGACAGATTTTCCGACAGATGTGACTGAACAGGAACATTATATTTTTCTGAAAGCTTTGACAGACCATCCATCAGCTCAGGGGTACATGTGGGAATAAATCTGGGAGTAATGATAGGCTTTATCATGCTGTCAGGCTTATTATATTTTTTTATAAAATATTCAGTTTCTTCAAGAGATTTTTTATAGTTTTCAGTTAGATATGAAGGAGAATTCCTGTCCATATTTACTTTGCCTATATATGCCCCAAGACCTGATTCCAGAAATAAGTCAGCGAGAATTTCGGTAGATTCTAGATGAAGTGAGGAGAAAACCACACTTCTTGCAGTTCCGTGCATATATAATGCCTTTATAAATTTTTTATAAATTTCTTCTGCATATTTAGTATCGCTAAATTTGGCTTCTTCAGGAAATGTGTAGTTTTCAAGCCACGGTAGAAGCTCATTGTCATAGCCCAGTCCCAGATTTTCAAACTGCGGGGCATGAAGATGGATATCCACAAATCCCGGAATAATAAGATTTTCTGAAAAATCCAAAATTTCAATGTCAGAATATTCTGCCGGGAGCTCCTGAACAGTTTCTTTAATTTTATTATTTTCAGTTATGATGTATCCGTTTTCAAGTGTTGTAAATTTATCGGGAGATTCACAGAATATGATATCACCCTTGTATATTTTTATTTCTTTTATCATAAAAAACCTCCATAGCAAGTTTATGATTTTTTTAATTGGCAAATATATGAAAAATCTGAAAGATCAAAGTCAGCATGAAACATCTAATTATATAACAATTTCAGAAAAAGTCAATATTTACAATAAATCGGACTGTTATTATATTCAGATGGAGAAAATATATTTTTTGTTATAATTATAAAAAATATTTAAATAAAAAGAGATTGGAATGGATTTTGAGGAAAATTAAAAGGGACAGTATCATTTTTGATACAGCCCCGTATAATTTTACTCTTCTTCCAAAAATTCTTTTTCAAACTGCTCTTCATTTAAAACAATAACACCAAGATCATTTGCTTTTTTCAGCTTGCTGCCTGCCTTCTCGCCGGCAATGAGGTAATTCAGATTTTTTGATACACCTGAAAGATACTTGCCTCCCTTTGCCTCAATGATATCTTTGATTTCGTCACGTGTATATTTTTCAAGCTTTCCAGTGGCAAGGAAAGTTTTTCCTTTTATAGGGTTATCTTCGATAAATACCTCTTCTTCCTCAAACTGCAGACCTGTTTCTTTCAGTTTACTAATAAGATTCCAGTTATTTTCATCATTTAAAAACATATTTACGGATTTTGCCACTTTATCTCCTATGCCTTTGACCTCCAGAAGATCTTCCGTTTCTTTGGATTTTAAATTATCAATATTTAAGAATTCCTTAGCAAGAAGATTGGCTGTAAATTTTCCCACAAATGGTATGCCGAGAGAATATAACACTTTACTGTACTCTCTTTTTTTACTTTCTTCAATACTGTTCAGAAGATTATCCACACTTTTTTTGCCCATTTTTTCAAGCTTTTCCAGTTCCTCACGATATTCATGAAGGCTGTAGATATCTACGATATCTTTTATTTTACCGAGCTCGATAAATTTTTCTATTATTTTTTCCCCGAGTCCGGTGATATTCATGGCATCTCTTGATACAAAATATTCTATTTTTCTTTTAATAATTTCAGGACATGCCGGATTGATACATTTAATGGCTACCTGATCTTCTATTTTTATGAGCTTATGCCCGCAGCTGGGACAGCTTTCAGGCATTTCTATTTCTTTTTCGCTGCCGGTTCTCTCGCTGATAACAGGCTCTATAACCTGCGGTATGATCTCGGCTGCTTTCTCTATGTATACAAAATCACCGATTTTTATATCTTTTCTTTTTATTTCGTCAAAATTATGCAGGCTTGCTCTTCTTACCACAGAACCGGATAATTCAACAGGCTCCAGTTCGGCAACCGGGGTAATTACTCCTGTTCTTCCCACCTGAAAAGTAATATCAAGCAGCTTCGTCTTGGCCTTTTCAGCAGGAAACTTATATGCAATGGCCCATCTCGGACTTTTTGTAGTAGAGCCGAGAGCACTGTAATAAGCGAATTCATCAAGTTTAATAACAAGACCGTCTGTTTCAAAATCAAGTCTTTCTCTTTCAACATGCCATTTTTCGATTGCTTTTTCAAGGAGTGAGAAGTCTTTATATATTTCAAAAACCTTTGTAGTTTTGAAGCCGAGTTTTTCAAGATACTTTATACTGTCAGAATGCTTCTGGAGATTATAATTCTGGGCATTTACCAGAAAATACAGATAACAGTCCAGCCCTCTGTCTTTTACGATACTGCTTTCCAGCTGTCTTATAGTCCCCGAAGCGGCATTACGCGGATTGGCAAAAACATCCTCGCCTGCTTCCTCACGCATTTTATTTACTTTATTAAAATTAGAAATAGGAAGAACAATTTCTCCTCTTACTTCAAGAGTAACCGGTTCTTTCAGGATTTGCGGGATAGAGTCAATCTGCATGATATTTTCTGTAACATCCTCGCCTATTTCGCCGTCACCTCTTGTAATTCCTCTTACCAGCCGGCCGTTTTCATACTGAATGCTTATACTGAGTCCGTCAAGCTTCAGCTCAAGAACATATTCTATTTTTTGGTCTTCACCGATGACTTTTTTTATTCTCTTGTCAAAATCTTCTATTTCGCCGATATTATATGTATTAGACAAGCTGAGCATAGGCACCTTGTGCACTACTTTGGAAAACTTTCCGCTTGCTCTTCCGCCTACTTTTTCAGTTACGGAAACGGTATCCTTTAATTCGGGATACTCTTTTTCGATGGATTCCATCTCTTTTAAAAGCATGTCATATTCATAATCTGTAACAAGCGATTCATTTTTTTCATAATAATGTTCATTATATTTTCTAATGAGATCCTTTAATTCCTCATAGCGCTTTTTTATGCCTGTTTGTTCCATTATACTCTCCTTTTGTAATTTTACATTTTACTATATTTTACTATATTTTTTCCGTAAAGAGAAATATTTTATTTATATCCTACAGTTTGACTGTACAGCAAGAGTAAGATATAATTATATTGACTAAAATAATGAAAAAAGACTATGGAAAACAATAAATTAAAATGTACAGCTATAATCAAAGAAGGTGCTAAAAAGGAGGAGTATGGATAAGAAGATCAATGGTAAAAAAATATTATTTTTTATAATAATCATTGCAGTCTGTATTATTACGCAGAAATTTGTACTGGGGATTATATTGATAATATTTTTAATAAACAGCCTGAAAGGTAAAAGCAGGAATAACGGAAATGCAAGAACCGGAAAACAGGGAAGAAAAAATTATTATAATCAGCCATCAGCATTATCAAAACAAGGCGGTCAAAGAAATTTTCCCGTAAATTCAGTAAAAACCGAGGAACAGAAGCAAAGGGAAAAATGGGCAAAACGCAGGGATAAAGATCCGTGGGAATGGGATGAATAAAAACCGGCAAAGACATTTTTTTAAAAATGAAAATTCGAATGTAAAACTATCAAAAAATCATAAAATTTTACTGAGAATATTGACTTAATCTTATTTTAGTATTATAATTTATATTATTTAGAAAGGTAAGTTATTATATTGAGAATAGTAGTACAGAAAGTAAAGAAAGCAGAAGTTGTAATAGATGAAAAAACTTACAGCAGTATCGGACACGGCATTGCAGCATTTGTCGGAATAAGCAGAACAGATACAATAACAGATATAAAGTATAGTCTGGAAAAATTAATTAATTTAAGAATTTTTGAAGATATGGAAGGTAAGTTGAATTTATCTCTTCTTGATGTAAAGGGCGAACTTTTAGTAGTAAGTAATTTTACTGTTTATGGTGATACGAAAAAAGGGAGAAGACCGAGTTATATAGAATCGGCATCTCCGGAAGATGCTGAAAAGCTGTATGATTTATTTTTGGAAGAATTATCAAAATATAGTATACCGTATGAAACCGGGAAATTCAGGGAGCATATGAATGTTATCCTTGAAAATGACGGACCGGTAACATTGATAATAAATAGTAAGGATTAGTTTCAAAGGAGGAAGGCATGAGAAAGTTTTTTATTTTTTCAGCAACTTTATTTATTTTTTGTTTTTTTATAGGCACTTCAGCAAAGACAACCTCTTCCAGCACAAAGAAAAGTACTGCGGCCGGAGATCCCGGTGTATATGATTCAGAATATGTACATGATGAAAAGGTAATTACAAAAAAGGTTACACAGCTTAAAGATGACCAGCAGGTAATACTAATGTCAGGAACATTTGATCAGCTTAATGATATCATTGTGGAAAATGAGCTGTTAAAATCATTTGAGAATTGGAGAGGAACCAGATATTCATGGGGCGGAGATTCTAAAAGCGGGATAGACTGTTCAGCTTTGACAAGAAGGGTTTACAGAGAAGTATTTGAATTTGAGCTGCCGAGAGTATCGGTAGATCAGGCACAAAGAGGAGTTCACATCTCAAAGTCGGAATTAAGACCCGGAGATATTTTATTTTTCAGACCGGAAAACAGGGTTAACCATACTGCAGTTTATGTAGGGAATTCTCTGTTTATAAACGCTTCATCATCACAGGGAGTGGTATTGTCGAGTTTGGAGAATAAATACTGGGGGAAATATTTTAAGTATGGTGTGAGAATTGCCGAAAAATAATTTTTGAAATAAATGAAAGCTGTCTGAGATACAGGCAGTTTTTTTTATAAAATTAAATATGATAAGATTACAAAGTAAATATGCTAGGATATAGGAGTAAAAAAATATATAAGGAGGGTAAAATGACTGATAGACAAAGAAATACCCTAGTGGTCGGATGTATAATTTTTGGTATTTTGGCTTTGGGGAGTGTTGGAACAGGAATAATAGTGACTGCCTTAGGTCAGACAGGGAATACGGCAAGAACAAGAACTGTACGTTCCAATAGAACTGAAAAAGCAGCAAGTCAGCAGCAAAGCAGCAATGAAATACAGACAAAAGTATTTGAAGAAAAAGAAAGAATAGAGAAAAAAATACAAGAATATGAGAATATCCACCTGCCTAACTGGTATAAACTTGTGGAAGCGCTGGAGACAAGCGATATTACTGATTCTTATAAATATGCAGAGACAGCTAAAAGGCAGACAAAGGAAATTTTGGATGATATTCCCGATGTAGAATGGGGAAATACCGGTGATAAAGAATTTGATATACAATGCGAACAGTTGAGGAATAAAATGCTGGAGGTTTATACTGCCAAATACGAATCAATAGTAAAATTAATAATTTTTATAGAGAATCCTGATTCTCCCGAAAAAATGACCGAGGCAATAGTAGCCGTGGAAGAATCGGCAGATATATGGGAAGATTTTATAGATGAGGTTTCCGAAGTTATTTACTAACTGCCAAAATATCTGCCTGGGATAAAAAAAGAGATACAACGACAAATCTGTCATTTTGTATCTCTTTATAATATTCATAATTCTGGTAAAACTTGTTTTCAGCATTTATTCCGCACTGTATCTTCTCATCATTTCCTCAGTTCTGTCTTCATCAGGATTAAAAGAAACAGAAGTACATGAAGTTACAAATAAAATTCCTGTTATAAGGGTAATCAGCATTATTGTTTTTTTCATATTGTCCTCCTAATATTATAATAAAAATTATATTGTTGTTATTCTTTCCAAGTATTATTCTACAGGATAAATGTGTTAAAACAGTGTCAGAATTTAATTTTTTTAATAAAAAATGATTATTTTTCTTTTGTAATAATGTGTTCAATTCTATCAGGAATTTTTGTAAGCTTTTCTTTGAAAAAAACAGGAAATACTTTTAATTTTTCTAAACCGTCAATGGGTATCCAGTACATAAATTCCCTGCCTTCAAGGCAGCAGCTGTTACTGTTGAGCTTTTGGGTTCCCATAGGCTTCATCAAAAAGTAAAAGGCTGTCTCATGACATCGCAGCCCTTCAAATATACCATTGCCTGTAAAAAAGTTTTCATGAATGAATACCAGTCTGTCTACTTCATATTTTATGCCTGTTTCTTCATAAACCTCTCTTATAACAGCTTCCTCAGCTGTTTCGCCTAAATGAACCCCACCGCCTACCGAATAATAATAATCGGATTTTTCATTGCCTGCCAGCAGAATACAGTTATTTTCAATTATAATAGCTGCTGCCCGGTAACGAAACCAGTTTTTATCTCTTATAAAGCAGCAGTCGAGAGCTGTGTCATTTTCCATATGAAACCTCCGTAATTTTATAAATTTCTAAAATTATTATTTTTGTGTAGAACTGGATATATTGAATTTAACATATCCGCCAGTCTAAAGTAAATGCAGAAAAATAAAAAAGACTGTTTCATATCTAAAATGAAACAGTCTAAAAGTTGACCAATAAAATACTAGTATTTGTCCCAGTGAACAGCTGCCTCCTTATAACGGTCGGTAAAAGTATTTTTTTTATTGGAATAACCAAAACATACCACAGCAAAAGGCATTATATTATCAGGAAGACCAAAAATATCTTTCAAAGAGTCAATGCGTTCCTGTGTAGGATGAACACCAAGCCATACTCCGCCAAGACCTTCCTTTACAATTTGCAGCAGCATATTCTGCGTACATGCACCCATATCCTGCTGCCATTTATCAGGAACAGTCATTTTGTCCTTGTTTCCAAGCAATACAATTAAAACGGCAGCTTTGGCAGCCAGCTTTGAAAAAGGACTCATTTGGGAAACTTTTTCTTTATCCTCCTGTGATGTGACAACTATGAATTCCCATGCCTGCTGATTTCTGGCACTTGGAGCCTGCATGCCTGCTCTCAGAATCTGTTCTATTTTTTCATTTTCGACAGGCTTATCCAGAAACTCTCTTATGCTTCTTCTTACAAAAATACTGTTCATTTCTTCACCTCCTAAATATTATCCGGATCACGTCCTATTCTTATACCGGTATTTAACTCAGCTATTTTTTTCATGTCCTCATTATCAAGCTCAAAGTCAAATACATTTAAGTTATCTTTTATTCTTTGCTCATGGGTAGACTTAGGGATAGTGACTACTCCGTTCTGTACTGCCCATCTTATACCGATTTGTGAAACAGTTTTGTTATGTTTTTGAGCAATTTCTTTTATAAGCTCTTTGTCAAAAATCTGCCCCTGCATAAGAGAACCCCAGGCTTCTGTTAAAATTCCTTTTTTTGTACAATAATTTCGAAGTGCTTCCTGCGGGAACTGAGGATGAAGCTCTACCTGATTTATCATAGGAGTTATCTCAGCATCTGTAAGCAGATCATCCAAATGGTGTTCTTTAAAATTACTTACGCCTATTGCCTTCACTCTTCCGTCTTTATAGAGTTTTTCCATAGCTTTCCATGATTCTTTGTTTTTATTCTTAGGCCAGTGGATAAGATACAGATCAAGGTAATCCGTGCCAAGTTTTTTCAGGGATACATCGAAGGCTTTCAATGTGCTGTCATAGCCCTGATCATCATTCCAGAGTTTGCTTGTAAGAAATATTTCATTTCTCGGGATGCCGGATTCTTTAATTCCGAGTCCTACTCCGTCTTCATTTCTGTATACAGCAGCAGTATCGATATGTCTGTAGCCAGCAGCCAGTGCATATTTCACACTTTGGGCAGCTATGTCATCCGGTATTTTGAATGTACCAAAACCTATCTGGGGTATTTCGACACCATTTGCCATTTTTAAACTGATCATTTGCTAATCACTCCTTTGCGGTCTTTTGTAATTTATATCTCTCCTGTTTTATTAAGTATTGCCGGAAACTGTGTAAGTATTATAAAACAGGGGTTTAATCTTCAAGGTAATATTTTTTCAAAACTTTAAAATTATCATCAAGTTCATAAATAAGAGGAACACCTGTAGGTATTTCCAAATCCATGATCTCGTCATCGCTTATATTCTCGAGATACTTTGCCAAGGCACGAAGACTGTTTCCATGCGCTGCAATAACTACTTTTTTTCCTGATTTCAGTGCAGGGGCAATTTCGTCTTCCCAGTAAGGCATCACTCTTTCAAGGGTTACTTTCAGATTTTCTCCTGAAGGTAAAATACGGGAATCCAATCCTTCATATCTCCTGTCAAATTTTGACTGTCTTTCATCATTTTCGTCTAAAAGCGGAGGGAGTACATCATAACTTCGACGCCATATATGAACCTGCTCGTCACCGTATTTTTCCGCTGTCTGAGCCTTATTAAGCCCCTGAAGAGCTCCGTAGTGTCTTTCATTCAGACGCCATGATTTATAAACCGGTATCCACAGCTGGTCAGTTTCATTTAAAACAAAGTAAAGTGTTCGAATTGCTCTTTTTAAAACAGAAGTGTAAGCCACGTCAAAAGTAAAATTGTGTTTTTTTAGCAGCTGTCCGGCTTTAATAGCTTCATTTATACCTTCATCGGATAAATCAACGTCAGTCCAGCCTGTGAAAAGATTCTTTTTATTCCACTCACTTTGACCATGACGAATAAAAACTAAATACATAATTGTTCCTCCTTAAATAAGTTAAAGAAAATTATAGAAAAAAGCCTCTATATATAATATATTTTAACATGAAACCACAAACTTGTATATAGAAAATTCCCTTCCAAATCTCCTAAAGGATATATAATTTATATTATATGAAATAGGTTTTCTGCCTTGTGTTTCCTAATATCATTTTATCTTTTGTAAAATTTTTTGAATGAAGAAATAAATTATAATCACATAAAAAATATAAAAATCTTTATTTATCGTTTATTTACTTGAGAAAAAATAAAATATAGACATAAAAAAAATAATTCAAAAACTTCATTGAAATAGATAGTTAATTATGATATAATTTTGTCGTTATTAGAATTAAAATTATTTGGAGGTAATAAAAAATGAAAAAAATGTTATTAGTTTTATTAACTTTAGGAGTTATTTTTTCATGCGGGAAGAAAGAAGAGCCTAAAGCTGATGATGCAGCTACTGAAACACAAACAGAAACTACAGCAGAGCCTGCTAAAGAAGATGCAGCAGCAACTGAAGGAGCTACATTCAAAGATGCAGAAGTACAAAAATATGTTGATGACTATAAAGCTTATATTAAAGAAGTTTCAGAAGCTGTCGCAGCAAATGATGCAACTAAAATTGCAGATCTAGGAACTAAAGCACAAGAATGGGCTACAAAATCTCAAGAAATTACAACTAAATTAGCTAATGATCCTGAAGAAGCTAAGAAATTCGGAGAAGAATTAACAAGATTAAGTCAAGAATATGCTGATGAAATGGCTAAAATGGCAAAGTAATAATTATAAAAGAAAAGAAAGAACTGTTTACGGACAGTTCTTTTTTCTATATATCGAAATATAATTTAATAAAATAAGCTGGGAGAAGGAGAATATGAGAACAAATGAAAAAAAATAAAGTTTTGAGAATAAATGTAAGCTGTTTATAGATGCTTTTTTGGATTTTAATGAAACAGTAAGGTCAAATGAAGGACTAAATGAAACAAAGCTTGAAAATGTCTGTGCTCTGCTGGAGAATTTGAAAATAGAAATACAGGAAAGAAAATCAGTACCGTTAAATATAGCAGATGTATTTATAGATTTGTACAGTTCTATAGAAGCTTCGGCGTACAGACATGAAGAGGAAATGAAAAATAAAATTCTTTTAGCTGCGGATAAGCTGGCAGATACAGCCAGAAGCGTAGTTTGTGAATAAAAAAATACTTTGTTTATACAGATATAATGAATTGATATTTTCATGAAACAGTGTTATTTATTCAGTTATAGCAGATAAACCGCAAAATTTAATAAATAAAAAAGACCGGCTAGATTCCGATCTTCTTTAAAATAAGGGGAGAATGAAGAAAAAATTATTTCTTTATTTGTTAGTATTATAGTCTAAAAAACTTAGATTACGCTTATTTTATTCTTTATTTTAATTTTGATTTTTAAAATAAATAACTGCTGAAAAAATCAGCAGCTATTAAGGGGGTTATGAAGAAAAATATTCTTTTTATTGGTATGCTGTAATTATAAAACTGACAGCTTAGATTGTTCTTATATTTTTCTTTATATTTGTTGTCAATTAAATATGAGTCTTCAAATGAAAATGCACTTTCAGAAATTTGATATTTGTAGTAAAATATAAGCGTAATTATAATATGTGAAGAGGTGAGACATGAAGATAATACTATCTCCGAGTAAAACACAGAAAATCAAAAAAATAAATGGCTTTGATCTAAAAGATATAATGTATGGAGAGCATACAGCCGGACTTGTAAATATTCTAAAGGGTCTTTCAGGCAAGAAACTGAAAAGAATAATGAAGACGAGTGATAAATTAACAGAAGAGATACTGGACACTTATTGTAATTTTTATGAAAATGAACGCGGACATGCAGCAGCGAGCTATACAGGTGTTGCATTCAGGGCACTGGACACGGAAAACCTTTCGGATAAGGATATTGAGTATTTGGAAAAGTCTGTGGTAATCCTGTCAGCCTTATACGGAGTACTGACACCTCTGACTGGAATACAGCCTTACAGACTGGACATGACCATGTCTGTGCTGGACAAAAAGTCACTATATGAATACTGGAAGGAATGTATTGATAAATATTTTGAAAAAGAAGACTTGATAATAAATCTTGCTTCAAAGGAGTTTTCAAAAATGATAAAAAAACCTCTGACAGATATAGAATTCTACGAAATGAAAAACGGAAGTCCTGTTCAGGTAAGTACGAATTCCAAAAAAGCAAGAGGTGAGATGGCGAGGCATATAATTACACAAAAGATATCATCAAAAGAAAAAATAAAAGAGATTAGTTTTGGCGGTTATAAATTTGATAAAAATGCTTCCGGGGAAAACAAGCTTGTTTTTATAAAGAGTTAATGCAGTAAGATGAGATAATATTGCTGCGGCTGTTTTTCAAATTATTCTGATATTTTTGATTTCCGGGAAATTTATTAATATGACATGGTGTTGTCATCATAGAGAAGATAGAATATAAATAGATTAATATAGATCTGACTGATTATGTATAGGACATTATACCGGAGGTGTGAAATTGTGAAATATGAATGGAAAAAGCAGGAAAAGGAAATCTACCTGCCGAAAGGAAAGCCGGAACAGATATTTATAAAAAAATTTCGTTATCTGACTCTTGAAGGAAGCGGAAATCCTAATGAAAGCCTTTTTTCTGAACTGACAGGAGCTCTTTTTTCACTGTCTTACACATTGAAAATGCTGCCCAAAAAAGGAATAACACCGGATGGCTATTTTGATTATGCGGTATATCCTCTTGAGGGAATATGGGATTTAGATATAGACAGTGACTTTGACGAAACAAAACTTGATAAGAATAAACTGGTCTATAAAATAATGATAAGACAGCCGGATTTTATAAATAAAGAAATTATAGAAACAGCGGCAGAAATTTTGAAAAAGAAAAAAACAGTCATGTATATTGATAAAATAAAATTTGAAGAGATAGAGGACGGTCTTGCTGTACAGATGATGCATACAGGTTCTTATGACAGTGAAACCGAGAGTTTTGAAAAAATGAAGAATTTTTGTCTGGAAAATAAATTAAATATACGAAGCAAGGCGCATAAAGAAATATACATATCAAATCCAGAAAGAACGGCACCGGAAAAGCTAAAAACCGTACTCAGATATTTTGTGAAAAAATAACAATATATAAAAAAATCTCCCTTTTAAAAGAGCTTTTACAGCAGGCTGTTTTATCAGGGAGATTTTTACCGCTTTTAGATATCTGACGGAAGAAGTTTATTCAAAATTACTCCGAATAATGCTGAAACAGCCAGTCCAGATACAGAAACCGTATTCCAGATAACAATGTTGTCAATGGAAATTCCCAAAACCAGAATAAGGGATGATAAAATCAGGTTTCTTGAATGGCTGAAATCAAGATTGGCGTCAATAAGCGTACGGACACCTATAGAAGCTATCATACCAAACAGAATGATAGAAACACCGCCCATAACAGGCTGCGGCACGGTCTGAAGTACTGCGCCGAATTTTCCCATTATACTGAGGAATATGGAATAACATGCAGCAATTCTGAGTATTGAAGGATCATAAACCTTTGTTACTGCAAGAACTCCTGTATTTTCCCCGTATGTAGTATTAGCAGGTCCGCCTATAAGACCGGCAGCAATTGTTGCCAGTCCGTCACCAAGCATAGTTCTGTGGATTCCGGGATTTTTGAAAAAATCTTTTCCTACTACTGCCCCGTTTGTGGTAATATCTCCGATATGCTCTATAAATACTACAAAGGCAATAGGAGCTATAGCTATTACCGAGCTGAGCCTGAATACAGGTACAGCAGTAAGGTCGCTCAGAGCCTCTTTGGAAAAACCGATCCAGTTTGCAGCATGAATGGGAGTAAAGTCTATTATCCCGAAGCACATGGAAACCAGATATCCTACAATTACCGAGATAAGAATGGGAACCAGTTTGAAAAATGATTTCCCGAGTATTGAGACTACTATCATTGTAACGAGTACTGACAGGGCTATAATAAGACTTTTTACCTCGAATTTTCCGTCGGAATATCCGGACATGGAGAGTGCCACAGGGCTCATTCTAAGACCTATGACCATGATGATAGGGCCTGTTATTATAGGCGGGAAAAATGATTTTACTTTCTCTACGCCGAATACCTTGATAATGATACTCATAAAGACATATACAAAGCCTGCACATATAACGCCGCCTTTTACCGCACCAATACCATCCTGCTTAAGTACAAGAGTAAGAGCACCGATAAAAGCGAAGCTGGAACCTAAAAATACTGGTACGATCCGTTTGCTGACAAGATGGAAAATCAGAGTTCCCAAACCGGCTGCCAGCAGAGCAAGAGAAGGATTGAGACCTGTAAGAAAAGGAACTAGTACTGTTGCGCCAAACATGGCCAACACATGCTGTATACCAAGAATAAGTTTTTTTGCATTCATTAAATTTACCTCCCGGAACATTTTCAAAAAATATTATATTCCATAAAAAGAGAAAAATAAAATATATTTAATATATACATATATAAAAAAACTACAAAGAGAAACTATTAAAATGCAAATAAATGTGATATAATTTGAAAAAATATTATACATGTTAGATAAGGATAGATATATGAAGCTTAGGTATAAAATATTAGCGTTTTTTCTTTTAGCAGTTAGTTTATTTTCAGAAGAGATAGTTATACAGGTAGAAACAGAAAAATCGATTATAAATATAGAGAATGAATCCATGGTAGCATCTGGAGGAATTATCCTTAAATACGGGGACATGACTATAAGAGCCGATAACATGAAGAAGCTGGAAAATCAGAATCTTATAGTAGCATATGGAAATGTCATGTTTACACAGGGACCAAGCCAAATACTCGCTAAAGAGATCGTTTTTGATCTGGATTCTAAAAATGCGAGAATTATAGACTCGAAAAGTGTTACTGAAGAAGGGATAGTTTTCGGCGGAGAAGAGACTATAAGCGAAGGCTCGGAAAAATTCACGATAAAAAATTCATGGTTTACTACAAGTCCTTATAATAATCCATCTTATAAACTGAATGCTAAGAAACTGGTTATATTTCCGAATAAAAAACTGGAGGCTCACGGGCTTTCACTGAATGTAAAAGGGAAAGACATAGTCAGCATACCTTACTATGTGACATCCCTGAAACCTGAAACACAAAGAGCCACTCTGTTTCCTTATATAGGAGGAGATTCTGACAGAGGTCTTTTTGTAATTCAGGGATTCGATTATGACAGAGGCAAGCTTTTACAGGGATTTGTAGATTTTGAATTAAGTACAAAAGAAATTCTGGCACTCAGATTTTCAAATGACTATGAATTAAGTCCGAATAATAAGGGAAACCTTTTTGTAAAAAGATTTGTACTTCCTGTAAGCGGTAATGAAGATGAGTGGAATGTCAACTGGTCGCACAATTTTATAAGTATACCAAAAAATCCCAATGCAGAGGACAGAAAGTTTTATGAGCTGGGATATGGAATATGGGATCTGAATTACAGAAATCTGACCACGAATCAGATGTACACAATAAACGGTAAAAGTCTTGATGATAACTATATGTCATTTAAAGAGCAGTATAAATATATTGGAACATATGATTTTAAAATAGATCAGGAAATAGGAAAATCAGGGGAATTTAATCTGGATTATTACTGGACCCAGAACATGGATGCCCTGAAGGCTTTGACGGCAATAAATGATGATATTGCTGAGAATGATAGTATAGATCCGAGAAAAACAGATGTGGATCTTTTCAAGAGAATGACCTATAAGCAGGAAGATAACGGTCTGGGATTATACCTGCATAAGGAAAGGTTTATAGATCTGAATCCCGGGTATATCGGAGATACTCATTCATATAAAAATGCAGACGAATATTCCATAAATTTAAAGAGTCCAAAGATAAAGCTGACCTACAGTAAGACAGATCAGGATGAATATCAGCCGATTTTCGGACTGAGGCAGAGAGCATACGGGGATCCTAATACGATAGATACCTATACTGACAGGATTTTACCGACGACAGCATATGATTACAATAAAACATATGATGTAACTCTGGGAAATTATTATCCGTTAAAAGAAAATGACTTCTTCGGTTACAAGAGAAAAGATGCTTTTAATAACTTAACAGATAATCTGTTTGTAGGGGGAGAGGTATACAGATCAGAAATAAAAAAGAAAACCTATGAATATGATTACACTACGGATAACCCAAATTACAGAAATTATATAGTACAGCCCGGCGTGGATGATTACAGCAGAATTTACAAGCTGTATGACGATGGCAGCAAGATAAGAAGAGTAAGAGACATTATTTATGAAAAGTATCAGGGAGCAACAATAAGACTTGGAAACGATAAAATTGATCTTCCTATTGCGAATTCATATTTTAGCTTTGGCTATGAAATGGATAACAGAATATACGACTCTACTCCTGTTCCTGTATTTGATGAGGACAGAAGAAAGGTAGAGGATACTGATTCCAAAACCGGATATAAGGTACTTACAGATTCTACGGGAGCAGCAATAACCCAAAAGCCTACAGTGCAGGTAAATAAATTTAATTTCGGGCTTTTTACCACACTATATGATAATACAAGATTTTCAGATAATAAGTATGACCTGAAGATTACAAATAATATACCCTTGTTTTTCCAGCTGACCGATGCGCATAATTCTATGTACGGCGGTAATGACATAATCAATACGCCTGCTAATATTTTCAGATTTAACGATGATTTTAACGTATATCTCGGAAATATAAATTTAAATTACAATTTTACAAAACAAATGGATAAGCACTGGAAAGACAACTGGACAAAACAGGATTATACAAGAAATTACATAAAAGCAGGTATAGGGGACAGAAGATATTTAAGCTTTGATTTTTCAAAAAGTAATTATTATCCTTACGAGGATTTTAAATATGAGGAAACAACAAACAGAGACATTACATATGGATTTAAGACGGTAAAAGACAATAATGTACAATATAAATACCGTGAATACCTGTATAAAAATTATTCAAATGACACATGGGCAGGATGGGATCCGAATTCTGTAAAGGAATTAAACAGAGAAAGAGTATTCGGAGTAAATTATAACGAATGGGGATTTGAATATTCCAATATAAAAGATAATATTCATGATGTCTTCGGAAATCAAATGGATCTGAAGCTGGAAAGCAACAGACACAGAGTAGGGTTTGTGTATGATACTGCAAGAATGAAGGAAAAACCCTTTGATTCAAACCATTTTTTCAGAGTAGCATTTGAGTTTGGAAAAGATAAATACAGAGATCCCAATAATACACCGACTATTTTTACTGATGATACATATGTGGATAAAAGAGCAGGAAACAGACTTATTTTTGTTTACAGATATGAAAACGACAAAGCATCTGTAATTCAGACAAGGAATACTGATCTGCAGTCTACAGGGCTTACAAGTGATGATTTGTTCAACAGATATCAGAGTAATGAGCTATTTGTTACACGTGAGGAAGAAGCAATATATGATACAGTTGTAAGTGATACGCGTGAAAAACAGGATAAATATAATCTGAATAATCTGGACAGAATTTTACAGGCACAGAGAAAAAATAAAAGATACTTTGAGTTTGGTATAGAGCTGGAAAATGACTCACAGTACTTTCATGATAATACCTCAGTAGGAAATTATTTTGATTCAATAACTGATATTGTCTTTAAGGCAGAAGTAGGTTATCTGGAAAAATTTTATTTCAGATATAAATACAATATGGAAAGACCTGACGTAGACCAGAGAGATAATCCCGCAAGACTTTCCTCATATAACTTCAGACAGCATGAGTTTGAAACAAAATATATGTTTAGCAAAGATCCTGATAATCCGTGGTGGATAGGTTACAAACTGAACTATACACAGGACGGGGCACCAAAGTGGGATGAGCCGGAAGAATATGAAAGTTCATCAGCAGCAACAAGAGTAAATAAACCGACTTTGAATCTGATCACTTTATCTCACAGATTTGAGAATCTGGAATGGGAAATAGGAGTGGGAAGACAGTGGGATAAACCTAAAGATAAAGGTTTAGGATATTACAATGTAGTTGTGCTGAAATTCGGGGTTACTAACTTCCCTGATAAAAATTTGCAGTATGAATACAGCGGAGGAACATCTTCATTTGGAGCAGGGCTTTAATATTGAAAGGAGAAGAAATGATAGAAATAATATTACCGGATAGCAGTATAAGAACTCTTGAGAATCCGGTTTCAGTTTTGGAATTTGCAAAAAGTATAGGTTCGAGCCTCGGGAAGGCAACAGTGGGAGCACTTGTAGATAATGTGCAGGTAGATGCTTCATATATATTAGATAAATCTGCAAAGGTAGAGTTAATAACTATAGATTCCGAAAAAGGAACAGAAATATTAAGACACAGTGCTGCACATATAATGGCACAGGCAGTACAGAGACTGTTCCCCGGAACAAAGGTGACAATAGGACCGGTTATAGAAAACGGATTTTTTTATGACTTTGATCCTGAGAATCCTTTTACAGAAGATGATCTGGCAAAAATAGAAAATGAAATGAAAAAGATAATAAAAGAAAACTATAAATTTGAAAGAACAGAAATGAGTGCGGCAGACGCCAAAAAGATGTTTCTTGATATGAAAGAGGACTACAAGATAGAAATCATAGATGATCTTGGTGAAGAAAAAGTAAGTATTTACACAATAGGAGAGTTTAAAGATCTGTGCCGCGGAACTCACCTTCCGTCAACAGGATATCTTAAGGCTTTTAAGCTGATGTCTACTGCAGGGGCTTACTGGCGTGGTGATTCTAATAAGAAGATGCTTCAGAGAATATACGGAGTGGCATTTTCTGCCAAAAAAGAGCTTGACGATTATCTGATAATGATGGAAGAAGCTGAGAAGAGAGATCACAGAAAATTAGGAAAGCAGCTTAACCTCTTTTTCCTTGATGAGCACGGACCCGGATTTCCGTTTTTCATGCCAAAAGGAATGGAAGTAATAAATAAATTACAGGAAATCTGGAGAAGAGAACATAAAAAAGCAGGATACAAGGAGATAAAAACTCCTGTTATGCTTGATAAAGAATTATGGGAAATTTCAGGACACTGGTTTAACTACAGAGAAAATATGTATACTTCGGAAATAGATGAAAAAGAATATGCAATAAAACCTATGAATTGTCCCGGAGCAATACTGGCATACAAAAATAACCTTCACTCATATAAGAATTTTCCGTTGAAATACGGAGAGATGGGACTTGTTCACAGACATGAATTCAGCGGAGCACTTCACGGACTTATGAGAGTAAGAGCATTTACACAGGATGATGCTCATGTATTCTGTACAGAGGATCAGATAGAGGATCAGATAATGGAGATTATAAATCTCTATGACAGATTCTATAAATTATTTGGTTTTGAGTATAACATAGAGTTATCGACTAAGCCGGATAAGGCAATAGGTTCTGATGAAATATGGGATATTGCGGAAAGAGATCTTACAAATGCACTTGTAAAAATGGGAATAGATTATAAGCTGAATCCCGGGGACGGAGCATTTTACGGACCGAAAATAGATTTCAAAATGAAAGATTCAATAGGAAGAATATGGCAGTGCGGAACTATACAGCTTGACTTTAACCTTCCTCTGAGATTTCATATGAGTTACATCGGACCTGACGGGGAAAAGCATCAGCCTGTAATGATTCACAGAGCAATGTACGGAAGTATAGAAAGATTTATGGGAATACTTATAGAGCACTATGCAGGGGCGTTTCCGATATGGCTTGCACCTGTACAGGTAAGCATACTGACTATTTCCGGAGAGCAGGCAGAATATGCATCTGATCTGTTCAAAAAATTACAGAATATCGGAATAAGAACAGAACTTGATATAAGAGATGAAAAAATAGGTTATAAAATAAGAGAAGCCAATGCAGAACAAAAAATACCGATTCAGCTGATCATAGGAAAGAATGAAGTGGCTAATAATGAAGTTAATATAAGAAGATTCGGTTCACAGGAAAGCAATACAATGAAGGCAGAGGATTTTCTAAAATTAATAGAAGAAGAATCAAAAATAGTATTTTAATCATATAAAAACAGTTGAAAAAATAAGATTGGCAGTATCCCGGAGATTTCCGGGATATTTTTGTTAGCAGAAATATCAGGATACAAAGTTTTTGATTTAAAATGATCTTAACATCGGGGAAATAAAAAAAGTATTGTATTCGCCTAAAAGTATTGATAAAAACGAGATCATATGTTAATATTATCTTGATTACAGCGTGCAGCAGTTAACATAGGAGAAGACATACATTGATCAAATTCGAAAGCAGAAGGAGAAATGCATGAAAAAAATCTTTATATTAGATACAAATGTATTAATACATGACCCTAATTGTATTTTTGACTTTAAGGATAATGATGTTTATATCCCCATTTACGTAATAGAGGAAATAGACAGATTAAAGAACTATAATGATTATGTGGGAAAATCTGCAAGAGAAGCATCAAGAAATATAGATTCCCTGAGAGAAAAAGGAACTCTGGCGAATGGTATAATAAACGAGGAGGGCGGAGAATTCAGAATACTTCTGGGAGATCACGAGCTGGAATATCTTCCTGATGCATTTTCCAAAACGTCAGCTGACAATAAAATAATTGCTATGGCTTTGAAGCAAAAAAATGAAAATAAGGATACAGAAGTCATTCTTATTTCCAAGGATATGAATGTAAGAATAAAGGCCGATGTTCTCGGGCTTGATACAATGGACTACGTAAAAGACAAACTGGACATAATAACGCTTTATTCGGGGAACAGAACAATAGAGCTGGAAAGCAGTAAATTTGATCTTATATATAAATCTCCGGTGGTAAACTACTCTCTTTTGATCGATGAAGAGCCGCTTGCCAATGAAATGTTCAAATTTACATGCGGAGGAAAAAGTGTACTGGGAATTTATAAAAAAGAAAGAGGGAAAATAGAAAAGACTGTATTTTCCGAATCCCTGCTCTGGGGAATTAACGGAAGAAATACAGAGCAAAAGGAAGCAATAGAATTATTAATGGATCAGAGAATAAAAATAGTAAGCCTTATGGGTGTGGCAGGAACTGGTAAAACACTGCTGGCTATAGCATCTGCCCTTGAGCAGGTAGTAGAAAGAAAGCTTTATAAAAAGATATTTATAGCAAGACCTGTTATTCCTATGGGAAAGGATATAGGCTATCTTCCGGGAAGCGAAAAAGAAAAAATGCGTCCGTGGATGCATCCTATCTATGATAATATAGAATTTCTCGTTACTAATAAACAGACTGCAAACAGCAATGATACCGAAAAGGTAATAGTCGGGCTTGAAAGCATGGGACTTTTGAAGGTGGAGCCTCTCACATATATAAGGGGAAGATCTATACCGCAGGGATTCATCATAATAGATGAAGCACAGAATCTTACACCTCATGAAATAAAAACTATAATAACAAGAGTAGGAAAAGATACTAAGATAGTGCTGACAGGTGATCCTTATCAGATAGACAGCCCTTATCTGAATGAAAACAGCAACGGTCTTTCATATATGGCAGAAAGATTAAAGGACGAGCCTCTTGCAGGACATATGACGCTTGTAAAGGGAGAGCGTTCTGATGTATCGGAGCTGGCAAGTAAATTATTGTAATAAAGAAAGATTATTTTAGGGCAGAAAGGAAAAAGACTTTCTGCTCTGATTTTAAAAACAGATGTATTTTCAGTATATTAAATTTTTAGATATTTAATAAAATCAAAAATAAAGGAGTAAAAAATGAAAAAAGCTATATTGTTATTTATAATAATATTTTCTGCGGCAATAAATGCAAAAACATTAACAAAATCAGAAAAACAAGAAGTACTAAGGCAGTTTTCGGTTTTTCAGAAAGCTTTGGAAGCTAAAGACGGGAAGATTTTAAAGGGAATGATTAACTTTCCTGTGGAAATTACGGCTTATGGAAGAGATTACGAGGAGGCTGTGAAAGAAAGTGAATTTATGGAAAGCCTTAATGAAGTTACAGAAGAGCTTGGGGGTATCTCATATATGAATGTAAATATTGAGTCCGGCTCTGTTTCAGATTATCTGAAGAAGGGGCATGCATGTAATATTAAGTACACAGGAAACTTTAGAGAAAATGAGCTGCACATTACGGAAACATTTGTACCGGGAGAAATTACCTCATGCGGTGGTTATACAACTTATAAATTTAAAATGTATAAAAACAAACTGAAGCTTTTTGATGTGGAAAGAAAATACTAAGCTCAAAAATTGTTAACAAAAATAAGAAATTATTTTAAAGGTAACGAGACAGAAGAAGATAAAAAATGAAAATACTATTTCGATGATCATATGTTGTCATATTATTATATGGAAAAAATATCTTAAAACTGGACGTATATGGAATGATCGTGTGGAATTGGAATATACTGACGAAGGGGCAGTGTATGAATTTAAATTTGAAAAAAACAAGCTGAAATTATATCTGATGGAATGATTAGTATAAAAAAATAAGGGCATTATACCCTTATTTTTTATTAAATATATTAATGAGTTTCTTTTTTTCTTTTTCTGTTTTTTCACCAAATCTGTCGCTGAACAGAATACTGAATTTTTCCGAAAAATCAATGACATGTTCATAAATAAGCTCGAATTTTTGTTCAAGCATATTTGTTTTTTCTTCGATATCATTAACTTTTTTGCTTAGAATTTCACCCATATTTATACTTTTTTCAAGCTGGGATAAAATAAGGTCAAAATTCTCGTCTATTTTATACTTGCTTATAGTATCCAGTTTATTAAATACGTTAATATTAGCATTGTCAAGAGACACAAGTCTTTCTCTGATGAGTTTATAATCAAATTCATTGGTAAGCATAATCAGATTGTTGATCTCTTTCTGAATTTCTCTGAGCAGCTTGGAATTAACTTCCAGTGAGTTAGAAACCTGATTTTTGGTAATGCTGCTTTTTTTTGTCCCCAGATTTTCTTCGATAATATAAAGCTTATTATTCTCCTTGACAGTAGTAAGCTGGTTATTTTCAATTCTGTTATAAATAGTTCTGCGCGAGACTTTACGCGAACTCATATATTCCTTGACTGTTAATTTCAAACATATCACCCCTCAAAACTTATACACTACTATTATATAGATATTTTTAATTTTGTAAAGTTAAAAATTCAAATTTAATAATTTATATGCAGACAGTGTAACAATCAGTTGGTCTTTAGATAAATACCGATGCCTGTTTTACTGTATGCAGGCAGTATAATTAGGAAATAAAAAAAATCACATACAGTTCACAAAAATATGTGATAATAACATATTGACAGAACAGTGATATGACAAGTTTACCTTTAAGCAGATGTTACTGATAATTTTACTGATCTGTTATTGCAATAGTTTGATTTACAGGTAAAAAAATATTCCGGAATAATTTTTATTTTTTATAGTAACGATAAAAATTGAAATTTAACCATTAATATGGTATCATTTATAAAAAATGTATGGAGTGAGGAATGGCAGTAATAAAATTTCAAAAAAAGGAAGAACCGGAAATTCTTTTTGGCATAAAACTTCCGGAGATAGTAAAGAACCTGTATTATGAAATAAAAAACAGGGACAGATTTCTTGCAGTACTAAAGGAGACTTTTAATATTAACGAGGATAGATATCTGAAAATAGTAAATGCCAGAGATTTGAAAGGAAATGATACTTTAATAGTAGTAATCTTTGATAATTTTTATTCAAAGAGAAATGTTGCCAGATATGATTACGAAATAGAAGAATTTGATTTCAAAATTTATGAATTTGATTACAATTTAGAGGTTAACGTAGAAAAAATTATAGAACAAAACCATAAAAATTAGTTTTTAGGAGGAAAAAGAAAATGAAAAAAATTTTAGTGATACTTACATTATTTATGCTTTCAATGTCCAGCTTTTCATTTGGATGGTTCAAAAGCAACAAACCAAAAAATTATAGCTTAGAAGCAACTATAAGAACGAACAAAGGTGACATAAACGTATTTTTATATCCGGAAGCAGCCCCTTTAGCAGTGTTAAACTTTGTGAATCTTTCGAGAAGAGGATTCTATAACGGACTGACTTTTCACAGAGTACTTCCGAATACACTTGTTCAGGGCGGAGATCCGAACGGTGACGGAACAGGAGGACCTGGTTACACATTTGATGATGAAATAGCAAAATGGCTGAATTTTGATGATCCGGGAATGCTGGCAATGGCAAATTCAGGACCAGATACAAACGGAAGTCAGTTTTTTATAACAATAAATCCTTTGGATCAGCTAAACGGGAAATATACTATTTTCGGTGAACTAAAGACAAGAGCGGATTTAAGTGTTTTGAAAACAATAAGACAGGGCGATGTAATTAACAGCATAGAGATAAGAGGAAAAGATTATGAAGAGTTCCTGATGCTTTATGCAAATCAGCTGGATGAATGGAATGCAGCACTAAATGCAAAATTTAGACAGTAAATAATATTAAAGGGTGTAAGTTATTACACCCTTTTTGTATGGCTATAAAAAATAGAATAATAAAAAATAATGTTTTGAAAGAAAATAATATATAATATGAATAATACTGGATATATGAAAAACAGACATAAGGTTTTGACGGAAACTGCATTTGGTTAATTTTTAGAAATGCAGTATCAGAGCCTTACAGCAGAAAATTATACGCTAAATCTTCTGAGATCTGCTTCCAGAAACTGTCTGTTGAAATGTTCAGAAAATACCTTGAAAAAAAAAAAAACATATGATACAATAATACGAACTATGAAAATTTTAAAATGTTGGAAAGGAGTACAAGGATGAGAAAAGATATACATCCAGACTACAGATTAGTGGTTTTTGAAGATACTAGTAATGGATTTAAATTTTTAACAAAATCTACAAAGGCGACAAGAGAAACAACTGTTTGGGAAGACGGTAAGGAATACCCGGTTGTTAAAGTTGCTACAAGCTCTACATCACATCCATTCTATACAGGAAAATCTAAATTTGTTGATGAAACTGGAAGAGTTGATAAATTTAAGAAAAAATATAATTTATAATAAACAGAGGGAGCTATTAGGTGTAATAGTAATCTCTGCTTTTTTTATGAAAATACAATGAGGGAGTGAAATATAAATGTCTGTTATCGAAATAAAACATCCGTTAATAGAGCATAAACTGACTAATCTAAGAAACAAGTACACAGATACTAAGTTATTCAGAGAAAGCTTAAATGAAATAGCAGGGTTAATGACTTATGAAGCTACAAAGGATTTGGAAGTAAAGGAAGTGGAAACGGAAACTCCGCTTCAGATGACAATAACAAAGGTTTTGAGCCAGCCGGTGACTTTGGTTCCTATATTAAGAGCAGGACTGGGAATGGTAGAAGGAATACTTCAGTTTGTTCCTACTGCAAAAGTAGGTCATTTAGGGGTATACAGAAATGAAGAAACTCTTGAACCTGTTTATTATTACGCAAAAATGCCTTCGAATGTGGCAGAAAGCAAGGTTCTGATAGTAGATCCCATGCTGGCGACAGGAGGTTCGGTTAACTATACTATAGATTATCTGAAAGGCGTCGGTGTAAGCAACATATCATTTTTATGTATAATAGCCGCTCCGGAGGGAATCGCAAAAGTAGTGGAAAGACATCCTGACGTGGATATATATGCAGCATGTATAGATGAAGGATTAAATGAACATGCATATATATATCCGGGACTCGGAGATGCCGGAGACAGAATTTTCGGAACTAAGTAAAAGAAACATCTGGATTTAAAGAAAAAATATATTGAAAATAAATATATGAAAAAGGGACTAAACTCTGGTCCCTTTCGTCTGTTTTTTTGAAAAAAATATTATTCAGAGAATATAATAAATTTTTATAATACATGCGAACTGTTAATATATAACTATTTGTCAATGAATAATAAAAAATTAATCATATAAAATAATAAAAATTTATAATTATCTCTGAAAAAAATATGTTATACTAAAATAATGATATTGGTGTAATGTCCTTTTTATTTTTACTTAAAGGATATTAAAAATAAACAGAACATTATGCCAAAAAAGAGGAGTTTAGAATGAGAAATTTACTGGACAGGGAAAATGTGGAAAAGTTTATTTCCGATTTAAAAAAACAGAATAAGAAAGTAGTTTTTACAAATGGTGTGTTTGATATACTGCATGTAGGGCATCTTACATATCTGGAAGAGGCAAAATCATTTGGAGATATTCTGGTAGTGGGAATAAACAGTGATTCATCAGTAAAGGTGAATAAAGGAGATAAAAGACCAATAAACAGCGAACAAGACAGGGCAAAAATGATACTTGGACTGAAACCCGTTGATTATGCTGTTATTTTTGACGAAAAAACTCCTGTGGAAATAATAGGGAAAATCAAACCGGATATTCATATAAAAGGCGGGGATTATAAAAAAGAAGAGTTGCCGGAGACTGAAATAGTAGAAAAAAACGGCGGAACCGTGGAAATTTTATCTTTTGTGGATAATAAATCTACTACGGGAGTAATAGAAAAAATATTGGATGTTTATGGGAGTAAGAATGGAAAGTAAAGTTTTGACTTTTGAAGAACTGGACAAGCTTGCGGAAAATATTGCACGAATATTAAAAAGAGGCGACAGTCTCGCACTGATTGGAGATCTGGGAACGGGAAAAACCACTTTTACAAAGAATATCTGTAAATATTTTAACATTACTGAAAATGTGAAAAGTCCTACTTTTAATTATGTTATAGAATATAATTCTGGTGATATTCCAATATACCATTTCGATGTATACAGACTGGAAGAAGCATCGGAAATATACGATATAGGCTATGAAGATTATCTTGGCGGTGAAGGAATATCCATTATAGAATGGGCTGACAAAATATCGGACGAGCTTCCGGAAGATACACTTTTTTTAGAGCTGGCCTATGATACTGAAAGAACAAGAAAAGTATCGGTATATAAATTAATAAACGGAGAAAAAAAATATGTTGATATTGGGAATTAGTGCTACAACCAAAACAGGAAGTATAGCTATATATGATGAAGACAGGGGACTTCTGGGAGAAGTTACTGTAGATATAGAAAAAACTCATTCAGGAACACTTTTGGATAAAATTGATAAGCTCCTTGAATGGACATCAAAAAAAATATCAGATATAGATGAAGTAGCGGTGTCAAATGGTCCGGGATCATTTACGGGAGTGAGAATAGCAATAGCTACGGTAAAGGGTTTGTTCTTTGTGAAAAAAATACCTGTTTACCCTGTAAACGAACTCGATGCACTTGCTTATCAGGTGAATATGCCTGGTGAAAAAGTCGTATCTGTTATTGATTCAAGAAAAGAAAAAATTTATTATTCAATATCAAGAATAGAAAAAGATGGTTTGAAACTTCTGGAAGGGTATCATGTAGCAAAACTGGATGACCTTCTGGAAAAGCTGCATGCTGAAAATTGTGATTATTATTTTTCAGGAGACGGAGCCTTTAATTACAGGGGAAAAATCAGTGACAAGCTGGGAGAAAAGGCAAAATTTCCTCTGTATTCAAATATAAAAATAAAAGCTTCCACATTAATACTGATCAGAAAAAATTATGAAAAAGCAGACATCTACAGTCTGAAACCATATTATCTGGAAAAATCTCAAGCAGAAAAGGAGATAAAGAATGGCACTTAAAGATTTGTTCAAGCTGAAAAAAAATAAAGCTGAAATTGATGAAGATAAAAATGCCGATGCATTGGAAGAAAACATCGGGGAGGCAGTGAGCGAAGAAGTTAGTAAACAGGCTGAAGAATACACTGCTGAAAAGCCGAAACCTCTGAAAGAAAGACTTGTAAAGACTAAAAAAGGATTTTTTACAAAGCTGAAAGAGGTTTTTACAGGAAAGCCGATAGATGATGAAATGTATGAGGAGCTGGAAGATCTGCTGATACAGTCGGATCTTGGTTTTGATATGACATTAAGAGTAATAGAGGAATTGGAAGAACGTGTGAAAAAAGCTAAAGTGAAGGATTCAGAAGAGGTATATGAAATATTAAAGCAGATTCTGAGAGAAAAAATTTCCAGTGAAAACAGTGCTTTGGACATAGTGGACGGGAAATTAAATATAATCCTTGTAGTGGGTGTAAACGGAGTAGGAAAAACAACCTCTATTGGTAAAATAGCAAGCAAGCTGAAGCAGAAAAATAAGAAGGTAATAATAGGAGCAGCTGATACTTTCAGGGCGGCGGCAATAGAACAGCTGGAAGAATGGGGTAAGAGAACCGGTGTGGAAGTAATAAAACAGTCGCACGGAAGCGATCCCGGGGCAGTAGTTTTCGATACAATAAGTACAGCAAGAAGTAAAAAATATGATGTAGCAATTATAGATACAGCCGGAAGACTTCACAATAAATCTGATCTGATGAAGGAGCTGGAGAAAATAAATAAAATAATCATTCAGCAGTCTGGTGAAGATAATTTTGAAAAATTACTTGTAATAGACAGTACGACCGGTCAGAATGGACTCCAGCAGGCAAAGCTGTTTAATGAAATCGTTGATTTATCAGGTGTGATACTTACCAAATTTGACGGTACCGCAAAGGGAGGAATTATTTTTGCGATATCAGATGAGCTGAAAAAGCCTATAAAATATCTCGGAGTTGGTGAAGGGATAGAGGATCTGCGTGAATTTAATGCCGATGAATTTGTTAATGCAATTTTTGATTAAATATATATAAAACATTAAGGAGTGATGGAAATTGTCAAGTTTGATGGAACAAATTAAAAGCAAGGCTAAAGACCTCAGAAAAAAAGTAGTATTACCCGAAACAGAGGATACAAGGGTAATAGAAGCAGCTGCACAGCTGATAAAAGAGGGGACAGTAAAAGTAGTATTGGTAGGTGCGGCTGATGAAATAAAAGCCAGTGCCGAAAAATTAGGGGTATGTGTAGAAGGTGCAGAAATATTAAACCCGAAAGAATATGCTCAGATGGATGACTTTGTGCAGGAACTTTTTAAATTAAGAGAAAAAAAAGGAATGACATTGGAAAAAGCCAAAAAAATACTGGAGCATGATAATCTTTACTTTGGAGCAATGCTTGTAAGAAAAGGATATGCAGCGGGAATGGTAGCGGGGTCGAATTCGCCGACAGCAGATGTTCTGAGAGCAGCAATACATGTAGTAGGTACAAAGCCGGGTCTTAAAACTGTATCAAGTTCCATGATTATGATAACAAATACACCTGAATACGGTGAAAACGGAGTTCTTATTTTTGGTGACTGCGGTGTCATACCAAAGCCTACTTCTGAACAGCTTGCAGATATAGCAATTTCAAGCGCTGAAAAAGCAAGAAGTCTGGTAGATATAAAAGAGCCAAAGGTGGCGATGCTGTCATTTTCAACTTATGGAAGCGCTTCTTCGGAAGATGTAACCAGAGTGCAGGAAGCAGTAGAAATCTTAAAGTCAAGAAATGTTGATTTCAAATTCGGCGGAGAATTACAATTTGATGCGGCAGTGGTGCCGGAAGTATCACGTAAAAAAGCTCCTAACAGTGAGGTAAAAGGAGAGGCTAATATTTTGATATTCCCGGATCTGGGTGCTGGAAATATAGGATATAAAATAGCACAAAGACTTGCCAAAGCGGAAGCTTTAGGTCCGTTAATACAAGGTCTGGCAAAGCCTATACATGATCTGTCAAGAGGATGCAGTGTACAGGATATAGTAAATGTAGCGGCCATCACGGCAGTAGAATCAGAATTATAATTTTTTAGGAGGAAAAAATGAAAGTTTTAGTGATTAACAGTGGAAGTTCTTCGTTAAAGTTTGAACTGGTAGATATGACTAAGGAGGAGACTCTTGCAAAGGGAATTTGTGAAAGAATAGGAATAAATGATTCAAAATTAGTTTATAAAAATATAGTAAAAGATACAAAAAATGAAATATCAGAGGACATGCCGAATCACAAAGTAGCAATTGATCTGGTATTAAAAGCCCTTCAGGATTCTGAAAGCGGGAATATAGCCGATGTAAACGAAATAGATGCAATAGGCCACAGAGTGGTACACGGCGGGGAATATTTTAAGGAATCGGCATTAATAACTGACGAAGCTTTGAAAAAAATAGAAGAAGTAGCAGAGCTTGCCCCTCTTCATAATCCTGCTAACATTATGGGAATAAAAGTAATGCAGGAGCTGCTTCCGGGGAAACCAAATGTAGCGGTATTCGATACTGCATTCCATCAGACAATGCCTTCAGAAGCATATATGTACGCCCTTCCGTATGAAGATTATACAGAACTAAAAGTAAGAAAATATGGATTTCACGGAACGTCTCATAAATATGTAAGTGAGAGAACAGCTGAATTAATTGATAATAAAAATTCAAAAATAATTGTGTGCCACCTTGGAAACGGAGCGAGTATTTCAGCAGTTAAGAATGGTGAATCTATAGATACTTCAATGGGTCTTACGCCTCTTCAGGGACTTATGATGGGGACAAGATGCGGAGATCTTGATCCTGCAGCTGTATTATATATAATGGAAAAAAGAGGAATGGACTCAAAACAGATGGATGCAAGAATGAATAAGCAATCAGGAGTTCTGGGGATATTTGGAAAAAGTTCGGATTTTAGAGATCTGGAAGATGCCAATGCTTTAGGAGATGACAGAGCTTATCTTGCACACCACATGTTTACATACAGAGTAAAATCATATATAGGGGCGTATGCAGCAGCATTAAACGGTGTAGATGCCATAGCTTTTACAGGCGGTGTAGGAGAAAATGATTCAGCTGTAAGAAGAGACATATGCAACGGGTTAAAATTCCTCGGAGTAGAGCTGAATGAAGAAATAAATGAAAAAAGAATCAGCGGAGATGTAGAATTAAGCACTGCAGCTTCCAAAGTAAGAATATTCAAAATAGAAACAGCAGAAGAATTAATGATAGCAAGAGATACATACGCTTTAGCAAAATAATGAAAAAAAAGGAAACAGTGATGTTATTTTATACCATAACACTGTTTCTTTTTTATTAAATATTAATTGACAAAAATTATCAATTTTGATAACATTTGTATATAGAATGGTTTTTTAAATGGAATATTTTAAATATTTGGAATTAATAACGGCAGAAAACAATTTTGGATTATTGGGAGTGGTATGAAATGATAATATTGGCAGATGAATCTGGAACTGCAAGGATTACAGCAAGAGGAATCCTCGTTTTATTATTGGTGATGTGCTTTCCTTTTCTAACAATGAGCAACAGAGAGGAAGTTAAAGCGGCAGCGGTAAATGACAGAAATCAAAGTGTAGATGAGATTTCAAAAGAATTGTCAAATCCTGTGTCTTCTTTATATATTTTTCCTTTTGAATACGATTTTGACGGTGATGTAGGACCGAATTACGGAAAAAGAAATACTTTGAATATACAGCCTGTAATACCTGTAAATCTTGGTAAAGACTGGAAAGTAATAATAAGAACAATAATTCCTCTGATACAGCAAAATGATATATACGGAGATACTTCGCAAAAGGGTGTGGGAGACATTGAACAGAGCTTCTTTTTTGCACCGCAGAGCAGTTCGTCGCAGGGAGCAAATAAGCTTATATGGGGTGTGGGACCTATCGTAAATATTCCATTGGGCAATGATGATTTCAGCTCTAAAAAGTGGGCTTTTGGACCTGCTGCTACGCTTGTGGTACAGACAGAAAACTGGACTTTCGGAGGTCTTGCAGAGCAATTATGGTCAACAGGCGGTGAAGGTGACAGAGATATTAACGAAACATCAGTTCAGCCATTTGTGGCGTATCATATAAAAGGCGGGTGGACGGTAAGCGGAAATGTGGAGCTTGATTATGACTGGGTAGATAATGAGCTCAGTGCCCCTTTGGAAGTGGGAGTGGGAAAAATAGTGAAGCTGGGCGGAGTAGTACCGTTAAGTATTGGAATATCTCCGCGTTACTATCTGAAACGTACTGATATGGATCCAAGATGGGGCGTAAAATTGATGTTTGTAGTTGTATTATAATATAAAAATATATAGTTATAAAAAACGGGTCAAACAGAATACCCGTTTTTTTAATCTGGTATTATTCGTTATTTTATTGATTACTCAATACTGAAGCTCTGTTTAGTTATAAGGAGTGCTATTATCAGCCGGATGAATTACTGTGCTTTTGTTTTTCAGGCTGCTGAATATTCAGTAAATAATAAATGATTTTGATAATTGTTAACAGATTCAGTAATGATTATCAAAAAAAATTAATGTATTGAATATAATAGATAAAAATAGATTGTGAAAATATTAATTTTTAAATAATTGCATATATAAATGAAAAATAATTTATTCGATAAAATAAAATGAAATAATCGGAACAAAATAATTGTCTGTATTACTTTTGAATAAAGTCGTAGAAAGATTTTAACATATAGAAAACTAATGATAAAAAGTTGTTTTTGAAAAAATATATATAATTAAAGGGAAATACAAGATTTAACTTGACTTAAAAGCTATTTAGTGTATAATATCGTTATGTAAATTTTCTTTGTGAAAAAATTAACTTAGTAAGATAAACAAAATGTTTAATATCAAAAAAAATTTAATATAAAAATATTTGATTGACAAAATAAAGGAGGAAAAGAAATGTGTGCAAACAAATTAAAAGAAGCAGGTTTTAGAGAACTTGATGTTTTTATTGATTCGCTGGAAACTAAAAAAGGATCTCTGATTTCTGTTTTGCACAAAGCTCAGGGGATCTTCGGATACTTGCCTAGGGAGATTCAGGAGTATGTTGCGGAGAAATTAAATGAATCTCTGGCTAATGTTTACGGAGTTGTTAGTTTTTATTCATTTTTTACAATGGTGCCGAAAGGGGAACATGCAGTTTCAGTATGCATGGGAACAGCTTGCTATGTAAGAGGAGCGGATAAAGTGCTGGGTGAATTCCAAAAAGAACTAGGAATCAAATCAGGAGAAACAAGTCTTGACGGTAAGTTCTCAATAGATGCTTTAAGATGTGTAGGTGCCTGCGGTATCGCACCAGTGGTATTAGTTGGTGAAAAAGTGTATAAAAAAGTAGAAGTAAAAGAAGTAAAGAAAATTATAAATGAATATAAATAATTTAGGAGGGAACTTATGTCACGTGTGACTTCTATAGAAGAGTTAAATACTTTAAAAGACAGTATTAATAAAGGCAGAAAATACAGCAAGCAAGTTCTTATATGCGGTGGAACAGGTTGTATTTCCTCAGGCAGTAATGATATAGCTGCTAAAATGGAAGAAAGAGTGAAAGCTCTGGGAAAAGAAGATGAAATAAGAGTAATAAAAACAGGATGTTTTGGGTTTTGTGAAAAAGGTCCGATAGTAAAAATGCTTCCTGATAATACATTTTATACAGAAGTAACACCTGAAGATGTGGATAAGCTGGTAGATAAACATCTTATAGGTGATGAAAAAGTAGAGGAGCTATTATATGTAGATCCTGTTTCTAAAAAGAGAATAAGTGATTCAGATCATATGGATTTCTACAAAAAACAGGAAAGAGTAGCTTTAAGAAACTGCGGACTGGTAGATCCGGAAGATATTGATGATTATTTTCTGCATGACGGGTATACAGCGCTTCATAAAGTAACTGGAATGGAGCAGCAGGCAGTAATAGATATTATAAAAAATTCAGGTCTTAGAGGAAGAGGCGGAGCCGGTTTCTCGACAGGAATGAAGTGGCAGTTTGCACTAAATAACAAAGCAGATCAAAAATATGTAGTATGTAACGCCGATGAGGGAGATCCGGGAGCATTCATGGACAGATCAATCCTCGAGGGAGATCCGCATTCTATAATAGAAGCTATGGCAATCTGCGGATATGCTATAGGAGCAACTAAAGGTCTTGTATACATAAGAGCAGAGTATCCTCTGGCTATAAAAAGACTTAAAATAGCTTTGGAAGAAGCAAAAGAAAGCGGAGTTTTAGGAACAAATATATTTAATTCAGGTTTTGAATTTGATATTGAAATAAAATACGGTGCAGGAGCATTCGTATGCGGTGAAGAAACAGCACTTATCCATTCAATGGAAGGACACAGAGGAGAACCTACAACAAAACCTCCGTTCCCGGCAGAGCACGGATATAACGGATACCCTACAAATGTTAATAACGTAGAAACTCTGGCAAATATACCTGTTATTATAAACAAAGGAGCAGACTGGTTCAAATCATTCGGTACAGAAAAATCATCAGGAACAAAAGTATTTGCTCTTGCAGGAAAAATAAATAACGTAGGACTTATAGAGGTACCTATGGGAACTACTTTGAGAGAAGTTATTTATGAAATCGGCGGAGGAATCAAAGACGGGAAAAAATTTAAGTCAGTTCAGACAGGAGGACCTTCTGGAGGATGCCTGACTGAAAAACACCTTGATGTAGCAATAGATTTTGACAGTTTGATGGAACAGGGATCTATGATGGGATCTGGCGGAATGATAGTTATGGACGAAGATGACTGTATGGTAGCAGTGTCGAAATTCTATCTGGAATTCACAGTAGAAGAATCATGCGGAAAATGTACTCCGTGCAGAATAGGAAACCAAAGACTTCTTGAAATACTGGAAAAAATAACAAAAGGAAACGGAACGGAAGATGATTTAAGAAAATTAAAAGAACTTTCTAACGTAATAAAAGATACTTCATTATGCGGTCTTGGGCAAACAGCGCCAAATCCGATATTATCTACATTAAATAACTTCTGGGATGAATATGAAGCACACGTAAAAGATCATAAGTGTCCTTCAGGTCAATGTACTGCACTGCTGAAATATGTGATAAATGACAAATGTATAGGATGTACTGCCTGTGCGAGAGTTTGTCCGGTATCATGTATAGAAGGAAAAGTAAAAGAAAAGCACGTTATCGAGCAGGATAAATGTATTAAGTGCGGTGCATGTTATGACAAATGTAAATTCAGTGCAATAGACAGAATATAATTAAAGATAGGGAGTGAAAGTTCAATGAGTCAAAAACTTGTAAATGTAACAGTTGATGATATAAAAGTACAAGTTCCTGAAGGAACAACGATATTAGCTGCTGCAAAAAGTGCAGGAGTAAACATTCCAACATTATGCTATCTGAATCTGGCAGATTTTGGATGTGTAAATAAAACAGCTTCATGCAGAGTCTGCGTTGTTGAAGTGGAAGGAAGAAGAAATCTGGCTCCTTCTTGTGCAACACCTGTTAATGAAGGAATGATAGTAAAAACTAATACAATAAAAGCCTTGAATTCAAGAAAGATAGTATTGGAACTATTACTATCAGACCATCCTAAAGATTGTCTTGTTTGTCAGAAATCCGGAGAATGCGAACTTCAGGATCTGGCACATGAATTCGGGATAAAAGAGATAGCTTATGAAGGTAAAGAATCTACATACAGAAAAGATATATCAAAGTCTATAATCAGAGATATGGACAAATGTATAATGTGCAGAAGATGTGAAACAATGTGTAACGAAGTTCAGACAGTAGGAGCTCTTTCAGGAGTAAACAGAGGTTTTGACGCAGTTGTTGCCCCTGCAATGGAAATGGATTTAAATGATTCAGTATGTACTTACTGCGGACAGTGTGTTGCCGTGTGCCCTACAGGTGCATTAGTAGAAAGAGATGCTACATGGGATGTATTATCAGCACTTGCTGATCCTACAAAAACAGTTATTGTACAGACAGCACCTGCAGTAAGAGTAGCACTTGGAGAAGAATTCGGATATGCTCCAGGAACTTCCGTAACTGGTAAAATGGTTTCATCACTTAGAAAATTAGGTTTTGACAGAGTTTTTGATACTGATTTTGCAGCAGATTTAACAATTATGGAAGAAGCATCTGAGCTGTTAGACAGACTAACACGTCATTTAAACGGTGATACAAGTGTAAAATTACCTATTTTGACATCTTGCTGTCCGGCATGGGTAAAATTCTTCGAGCATAATTTTAATGACTTATTAGATGTACCGTCAACTGCTAAATCACCAATGCAGATGTTTAGTGCCGTGGCTAAAAATGTATTTGCCAAGGAACTGAATGTGGACAGAAAAGATCTGATAGTAGTTTCTGTAATGCCTTGTCTTGCTAAAAAATATGAGGCAGGAAGAGAAGAATTCTCTAAAGACGGAGATTTTGATACAGATATAGTTCTTTCTACAAGAGAGCTAGCAAGATTAATAAAACAGGCTAATATAAATTTCAATATTCTGAAAGACGAAGAATTTGATAATCCTCTTGGAGAATCAACAGGAGCAGGGGTAATTTTCGGAAGAACCGGAGGAGTTATAGAAGCTGCTCTTAGAACAGCCGCAGACTGGTATACAGGAAAAAGCCTTGAAAATATAGATTATGAAGCTGTAAGAGGTTTTGAAGGTGTAAGAAGTGCAGATGTAAAAGTCGGAGATCTGGATCTAAAAATAGGAATAGCTCATGGTCTTGGAGAAGCAAGAAAGCTTCTTGAAGAAGTAAGAGAAGGAAAATCTATGTATCATGCAATAGAAATAATGGCATGTAAAGGCGGATGTATCGGCGGCGGAGGTCAGCCTTACCATCACGGAAACACTTCTATACTGAGAAAGAGAACAGAGGCAATAAAAATAGAAGATGAATCTAAAGCAATAAGAAAATCACATGAAAATCCATATATTAAAAAACTGTACAATGAATATTTCAAAGAGCCGATGAGCCATCAGGCACATGAGCTTTTACATACTAAATATTTCAAAAAACATAAAATCTAATAAAAAGCAAAAAGCTGTTCAAATTATTATGAGAACAGCTTTTTGTATCATTTTATGTAGAAAGTATATAAATTATATTTAATAAAAATCAAAATAGCAATGTTTAAAAGTACTATTTTTATAAAAAAATTTGCTTTTTAGTATAAAATTTTGTATAATTTATACGAACATACCAAAACTAAAATAATAAGTAGGAGGAAGTCAAATGAAGAAAGGGATGAAAAATCTTTCGCTTCTTTTGGGAGTAGCTGTAGCATCACAAGTTTCAAGCGCTATAACAGTGGATTTGAAGCCTGGTGTATTAGGTTACAGAACAATAACAAAAGATGAATTTGGAGAAAAGCCAAATAGTTTTGAGCCTGGAGCAAGTATTGGTCTGGAAATTATGTCAGGGAAGCCTGAAGACGGTTTTAGATGGGGACTTGGTTCTGAGTATCAAACTGAATTGAATGGTAAAAGAGGATATAAGGCATTTTCATCAGTACCGGTTTACGCAGTATCAAGAATAGGAATCGGACATAGTTCTACAGGGAATGCATTTTACATACCGGTAAGATTAGGGTATCAGTTTAACTTTGAAGACAGAGACACTATAAAAGAAGCAAAAGACGGATTTTATTACGCAGCAGGTGTGGGTAAACAATTCGCACCGTGGTTTAATGCTGAACTTTTATATGAAGGATCTACATATAAATTAACAGATAATAACGATAAGAATCACAGCGGAACTGAAAGTCAGGTTTCACTTAAATTAGGTTTCACTTTTGGAGCAGGGGAAAAGAGAGATTATCCTGTATTACCAGCTGCAAGACCAGTTGAACCAATAGTAGTAACACCTGAGAAGCCTGCACCAATAGGAAAAACTATGGACTTAACAGTTTCGGGAGCATACTTTGATTTTGACAAAGCAACAGTAAAAGAAAATGCTAAGCAAGAGATAAGAGGAGCTGCTCAGCAGATCAAAAATCTGAACCAAAACAACAACCTAACAGGTGTATTAGATATAGCAGGACATACAGATTCTAAGGGAGCAAAAGAATACAACCAAAAGCTGTCTGAAAGAAGAGCGGCTGCAGTTGCCGATGTTTATACACAGGTTATCGGAACTGGAAACGGAATTAGATATAACGTAGCAGGATATGGTGAGGACAGACCAGTTGCACCAAATACACTGCCTAACGGTAAGGACAATCCTGAAGGAAGAGCAAGAAACAGAAGGGTTGAAGTTAAATTCTATCCTGATAATAAAATTATCAGAGAAAACAACACAAATTATGAACTGGATGTTGAGTCTCAAATCAAATAAAATATTGACAAACATCAGTAATTATTGTAAAATTTAATAGTATAAATATATCAAGGAGGAAAATATGAAAAAGATAGGAATTATATTAATGATATCTTCAGTAGTAGCTTCAGCAGCTGCTAAAACAAC
Organism: Sebaldella termitidis ATCC 33386; assembly: GCF_000024405.1. Taxonomy (NCBI): domain Bacteria; kingdom Fusobacteriati; phylum Fusobacteriota; class Fusobacteriia; order Fusobacteriales; family Leptotrichiaceae; genus Sebaldella; species Sebaldella termitidis. The sequence continues at coordinate 680,952 of NC_013517.1, forward strand.
AAAAACTACAACTACAGCACCTACAGCAACAATGACATTCGAACAGAGATACGATGCAATATCTAATCAATTAGATGCATTAAGAGCAAAGGATGATCAAAGATTTCAATTAGAGCAACAAAAAGCTGATAATGCACAGGCAGAATTAGATAAGCAAGTAGAAATGAGAGATGAATTACAGGCTAAATATGAAGAGGCTGCTCAATTAGCTAAAATTTCTTATTACAAAAATACTTACGGACCAGTAGCTAATCAATACAAAGATCTATTAGGAAAATTAGATTCTTCAATCAAAGAAAACCAAAAAATTATAGACAATTTTGAAAAATTAAGCGCAGCTAGAGACGCTTACGCTCAATAATTTTTTAAATAATAAAAATTTTTTAGGAGGAAAAATGAAAAAGATAGTTTTAACTGGATTATTTATAGCAGCTTCATTATCATTTGCTGCAACAGCTACTGATATAGAAAGACAGGCAGCAGCTATTGACCAACAAATACAGGTTATAGAAAACAGAACAAGCCAAACATTAGCAGCTGAACAGCAAAAAGCTGAAGTAGCTACAGATAACGTAGCTAAATATTCTGAATTATTAGAAAATGTTCAGGATCAATTAGATGTAGTAGCTGGAGAAAGAAAAGTAAGTTTTTATGAAAAAGAATACCAAGGAGTAATTTCTTCTTTAACTTCTTTAAGAAATGACTTACAAAAATCTATAACTGCAAACCAAAAAGTTGTAGATGCTTACGAAGAGTTTAGTGCTATAGTAGGAAATTAATTAATTTTTTATATTTATAACAGATACTCCTCCACATAGGAGTATCTTTTAAGTTATATATATGCGGGAAAGTTAAAAAAGAAGAAAAGTATTTATAGAAAGGAAGATCTATGGATAACGCAAAAGATTTTATATCTTTAACGGAAAAAGAAATAGAAAAATATAAAAGCAGACCTAATGAAATAGCTCAGGTGCTGGTAGATAAAGCTTTGTTATATGAAGCAAAACAGGCTGAAAGAACAGAAGCAGAATTAAAAGAAATGGATTTCCTACAGGAAAATGCCCTTGTAAGATTTTATGTTCAAAAGAAACTGGATGGTACAGTGGCAGTTACAAATAACGAGATCCAAAGCTTTTATAATGCAAACAGAGGCTTGTTTGCAAACCAGAATGAGAGTAATTCTGATAATATAGCTGCACAGATCTATAACTTCTTATACAGACAAAAGCTGGTTGCCAATGAAACAAAAATGATACAGGATATCATAGCTAATTTTCAGGGTGAACTTGTGCTGAGCAATGATGAAGTAAAATATATGAGTAATAATTCTGTAAGAATTACTGCAAAATATTTTGATAAAATAATGCTTGAAGAGATGAAAAAGGAAGATTTTTTTACTACTGAGGCTGACGAAATAGAAGAGATTAAAGATAAAGTACAGATAAACTATTATATAGAAAAAAGTTTGTCAGGAAAGGTGAATGTAACTGAGGATGAAGTTAAGAATTTCCATGAAATGAATAAGGAATCATTCCTAAACTTCACCATAGCAGATGCATATACACAAATTTACAATTTCTTATTTCAGCAAAAAATAAACAACGACAGACTTGAAATAATGAAAAAAGTTGTAGATAAATATAAATTAAATGACATAATAAAAGATTATGATAAAAAAGGTCTGATAAATCTCGGGAAAATAAAAATGACAAAAAAAGATAAACCGGATGCTGAGTAAGAAAAAATCACTGATATTGAATCAGTGACTTTTTTTTCTGGGTTAAATCAGATAAGAATACAGTGTATTAGTTAATGTTTTATATTGAATTAATTTAATATATATGTTATTATATATTGAAAAATGCTTTTTATTTAATTTATATAAGGAGGAGAATATGAAAAAAATCATAATTGGTATTATGCTTGTATTAGGTGCAGTTTCATTTAGTGCAAAAAAAGATAAAGCAGCACCTGAAATGCCTGATATAAGCGCACAAATGGAAAAGGCAGATAAAATAGAAAATTACAGAGCTAAAAAAGATGTGGCGTGGCATAAAACAGAGTATAATAAAGTACTAAAATATCTTAATAAAACAAAAAAATAGGGAGGGTGCATGAAAAAACTATTATTATTATTTTTAATGGGTTTAATGACTGCTGCAGCATACAGTGCTGAAAATGGAGATGTACAGGTAAGTAAAGCAGTAGAGGACAGTATAACGAAGGACTATGATCAGGACGGAGTATACTCTTCATATGAAAAGGCATTAAGAAGATCACAGGAATCAGTATATGTAACATTACCTGAAAAAAGAGGATACTGGTATACAATACTGGACAGAATAAAAGCAGAAGAAGAGGAACTAATGCCGGATGAACAGGCAAGAATGAGAAGAAAGAGATAAAAGGAGGAGAAAATGAAAAAATTAGGAATAACAGCAGTATTATGTGTATTTACAGGAATGATAGCAGGTGCAGCTCCAACTTATGAATATAGAAGAGAGTTAAGAGAAGGTGCAAGAGGAAAATGGACAAATCTAAGACAGCATCTGAACAGCGGGACAAGATTGGAAAAAGAACTTACAAAGGTAGACAAGCAGATAGATAAAAAAGTAAATGAAATACAGGAAATAGAAGATTTATTATTCAGAATAGAGCAGTATAAAGCGGAAAATAACATAAGATAACTGGAAATTGAAATGGTTGCTGTTAATTCAGAGCCATTTTTTTATTTATAAAAATTACACTATTAAAGTTTTAAAATTATAAAGTGTACTGAATACAAACACTGTTAAAAAAACAATTATATCATCATAACTCTAATCTTTGAAAAAATTTTGTTTCAAATAGTCTTCAAATGTAGTATAATTGAGATATGAATTATTTCAAAAGAAAGTGCTGATATGGAAAATATAAAAGATTTAATTAATAATTATCTGTTAGTAAAAAAGGATGATACTGATCTGTTTGATGTTCTGCACTTTGTACAATCCCAAATAGGCTGTATACCTGAAGATATACAAAAATTTATTGCTGCAAGAATGTGTCTTGAATTATCTGAAGTTCATGAAGTGATAGAAATTTCGAGCTCCTTTCAGGAAAAGAAACAGATATCGGTTACTGTATGTTCCGGTTCCGGATGTACAATGAAAGGCAGCATGGAAATACTTGGCATAATTTCCAAAGAATTAGGAGTAAATTTAAATGATGAAGATAAAAGTGTTTTTTTAACTGTGAAAAACTGTTTTAAGGCTTGCAGTTACGGAGTTAATATAGAGGTTAACGGAGAGCTGTTCCATAATGTAACAGTTTCTACACTAGGCAGAGTACTGGAGAAAATAAAATTTTACTATTAAAAAAAAATATGTTAGAATATTTAATAAAATTAATCAGAGAGTGTTAGAATAGAATAATGGAGAGTGTATTAAATGTTAAAGACATTAATATTTAAAGAAATCAGATATGATGACAATATAGAAGAAGCGTTAAAACTATATAAGGCAAAAGTAATCAATAATTCTAAGGATACTGAAGCACTGCAGAATTTGGCTACAATCTATCATGCACTGAAGAAGGATAAGGAAGCTATAAGCATTTACGAGCAGCTTGTGAAGCTTAAACCTGATGATTTTGAAATGCGGGCATTTTTAGGTTACTTATATTATGAAGTAAACGATTTGGATAAGGCAGAGGAAAATTTGAATATAGCATTAAATTATGACCCTATGGAACCTTTTATATTATTTCTTTTGGGAAATATACACTCAAGAAAGGGAGAGATCATAAAAGCAATAGAGAATTATGAATTTGCAATTTTCCTTGATCTTGACATATACATTGCACATATAGATTTTGCAAGAAAATATGAAAATATGGGAAGATTTAAGAGAGCTATAGAGGAATATAAAGCAGCTTATGATATAGATTCGAGAGATGAAGCATTAAAAGAAAAGATAGCTGAATTAGAAAAAGAATGTCGAAATTGTTAATTTATAAAAAATGAAAATGTGGATACTCCACATTTTTATTATGTAATTTTGGTTTCATGAAAAATTGTAGTGAAAAATCAATATAATTTTGGGAAAAGACATACTGGTTATATTTGATTGCAAGGAGTAAAAATGATAAATTTAAAATGTGATGCGGTTTTGCCGGAATGTGATATGAAACCGCTTGAAGATATAGAAAACAGTATAACTGCCGAGTATAAAAAATCTATATGGGCAAAATTTTTGAAAGCTGTTAATGAATTCGGACTTGTAAAGGATGGAGATAAGATTGCAATTGCAATTTCCGGAGGGAAGGACAGTCTTTTGCTTTATAAGCTTTTTCAGCGGTTAAAAAAGGATAAGAGAAGAAACTTTGAATTCAGGGCGGTTAATCTAAATCCCGGTTTTAAAAAAGAAGATCTGGATAATTTTAAAAATAATCTTTTGAAGCTGGATATTGATTGTGAAATTTTTGATACTAATATTTGGAAAATAGCAAATGAAAAGGCTAAGGATTATCCGTGTTTCTTATGTGCTAAGATGAGAAGAGGAATTTTGTATAAAAAAGTAGAAGAATACGGCTATAATAAACTTGCTTTGGGTCACCATTTTGATGATGTTATAGAGACTACACTTATAAATATTTTTTATTCGGGTTCTGTGAAGACAATGACTCCCGAGGTAGACTCTACATCAGGAAAATTAAAAGTGATAAGACCGCTAATATATGTAGAGGAAAAAGATATAATTAATTATACAAAGAAGAACGGTATACTTGCAATGAACTGCGGGTGTACTATAGAAGCAGGAAAAACGTCAAGCAAAAGAAAGGAAGTAAAGGATCTTCTGAGTGATCTTGAAGAGAAGCATCCTGGGATAAAAAAAAGCGTGTTTAATTCGATGCGGAATATAAATCTGAATTATGTATACGGTTATGAAAAAGAGAAAGAAAAAAATTTATGATAAACTAAAAGAAAGTAAAATTTTATAGTTTTATAAATAAAAATAGATTTAAAAATACAAGTCTGAAAATGGAAAAATCAGAAATTGTATTTTTTTTTATTGAATGAAAAATTTTTTAATTAGTAATATCAATGTTTTGAGAATAAAAATTAAAATTTAGAATAATTAATAAAATGTAATCTTTACAATTTTATAAATATTTCACAAAAAACCTTGTAAAATAAAGGCTTGACAAAGGTTTCAAAAAGTTATAGAATTATTTTGAGTATAAAAACAATTTATAGTTAGTGAATCAAATTTGTGAGGAGTTGGGAATTATGACATTGTTACAAGCAAAAGCAGGGGACAAATTCAGAATTAAGGAAATAAAAGAAAAAAAACTGAATATGAGACTGTTGAGTTTAGGGGTATGTAATGGGGATTCTTGTTTCATGGAAAACGCAGCAAATGGAAATATACTTATGAAAACTACTGAAACTAAAATAGTGTTAAGCAATAATCTGGCACAAAAAATTGAAATTGAGGTAGTATAAGATGATAAAAATAGCATTTGTAGGAAACCCAAATGTCGGAAAGACTGCCTTAATTAATAAGATTTCAAATGCAAGTTTAAAAATGGGAAACTGGCCTGGTGTTACGATCGAGAAAAAAGAAGTATTTTTTAAATTTGAAAATGAAGAAGTTAATCTAGTCGATCTTCCGGGAATATACAGTTTAACAGCTAATACACCTGAGGAACTGGTTTCCAGAGATTTTATACTGGAAAATGATGTTGACGTAATTATAAATGTGGTGGAGTCTACCGCATTGGAGAAAAATCTCTATTTGACAGCTTTATTAAAGGAAATAGGGAAACCAATGGTCATGGCTTTAAACTATCATGACGAATTTAAAAAATTAAACTATCAGCTGGATAAAGAAGTTTTTGAAAAGCAAATAGGTATGGAAACAGTATTCACAAGCGGGAAAACTGGAGAAGGTGTAAATGAGATAATCTCCAAAGCCGTGAAACTGGCAAAGCTTCATAAAGATCAGGCTCATATACCGTATACGCTGGCATTTGATAATGCAATAGAGGAAGATATTACAAGCGTAAAAAAAACACTGACAAATAATAAAGAATATAATAAATTGACAGAAAAATACCCTATTGACTGGATTGCCATAAAAGCACTGGAAGAAGATACTAACTTTTTAGCAACGGTAAAAGTGAATTACGGAATAGACTTAAGAAATACAGCTGAGAAAGAAATAAAAAATTTAAAAGACAGATATGATATGGATCCTGCCGATGTAATAGCAAGAGCGCGATACGGAGCAATAAGAGGTATTGTATCAGCAAATCTGAAAAAAAGTGATATTAATAAATTTGCCATGACAGATAAAATTGATAAAATATTACTAAATAAATTTTTTGGGATTTTATCATTTTTATTAATTGTGTATGTAATGTTTGTATTGATTTTTGACGGAAGTGCCCCGTTTATAGACTGGGTAGACGGATTTTTCAGTAATTATATCATAAAATATGTAGGGAAATTAATAGAAGGAACTCCGGGATGGCTGAACAGTTTCATACTTGACGGAATTCTGGCAAGTGTGGGTGCCGTTCTGACATTCGTACCTCTGATGTTCTTTATCTATTTCTTTATGTCAATACTTGAAGAAAGCGGATATATGGCGAGAGTTGCTTTTTTGATGAATAAAGCAATGAATAAAGTAGGATTATCAGGTAAGGCATTTATACCAATGCTTATTGGTTTTGGATGTACAGTTCCTGCAATTTATTCTACAAGAACACTTGAAGATGAGAAAACAAGAAGACTTACAGGATTTATTACTACATTTATGTCATGCGGTGCAAGGCTGCCAGTATATTCATTGCTTGCAGCAGCATTTTTCAGCAAAAATGCTGCATTAGTGATAGTTTCGATGTATGTAATAGGTGTTTTGTTTGCTCTTATTATGGCATATATATTAAAGAGATTTGATTATTTCAAAGGTGATAATACAGAATTATTAATAGAGCTTCCTCCATACAGAATGCCGAGCTTTAAAGTGGTATGGAATAATATGTTTTCAAAAACTATGATGTATGTAAAGAGAGCTACAACAATAATTCTTGGAATATTAATAGTAATATGGTTTTTCGGGTATTTCCCTAGTGAAGGGAACATACAGGAATCTTATCTTGCAAAAGCGGCAAAGGTTGTTCAGCCTGTGTTTAAGCCTACAGGATTTGCAGACAGATGGGAGCCTGTGGCATCGCTTGTTCCGAGTGTAATAGCCAAAGAAACAGTAGTAGCATTTTTCGGACAGGTATTATTACAGCAGCAGGAAGAGGAAGCAGTAGAAGGTGAAGAGGAAGAAGCAGAAGAGTATAATTTCCTTGCTGATACTTTCGGACAGGTAAAAGATCTGGGTGTAGCAGCAATAGACTCAGTAAAAGCACTTGTCAATGCAGTTACTTTCCATGTAGGAGCATTTGAGCCTGCTGATGAAGAAACTCTTCAGGAAGATGCCGGAGGAGATATCATACCGGCAGTAAGAAGCTTATGGAGTGATGATTTAGGACCTGTAAGAGCATATTCGTTTATGCTGTTTGTACTCTTGGTTGTGCCTTGTGCAGTTGCCCTTGGTGCATTAAAACAGGAATTCGGATGGAAAATGATGCTGATGGAGACTGCAATACTTTTAGTACTGCCTTATGTGGTATCGACTTTATTCTTCAATATAGCAAAATTAATTATGTAAAAGCAAGGAGACTGATAATATGAAAACAGCAATAATATTATTGATTACAGCTGGAATTGTATATAAAGTATTTTCAGTGATATACAAAGAATACAAAAAAAATAAAAATTTTTGCGGAACTAGCTGTGCAAGCTGCAGCTGTTCGGAAGCTTCACATAAAAAACATTAGTGTATCTGCGGATTAATATTCGGAATAGCAATATATGCTAATGTCAACATACTATGAAAAATGCCGTTATGCGGCATTTTTCAGTTAGTGAAATTTTTGGTTTTAAGTCAGATAATATTGTGCAGAAGTGATAAAATGTTCAGCATAATTTAACTAAAAGCAAGCAAATCATATACCGGAATAAAGGAAAAAAACTTTATATCTAAAAAAATTCATAATAATTGAATTGACATGAACAATTATGTTATAATGAAATATAAGTTTTTTTGGCAAAATTAATATTTTAACAATTATTTAATCAAAATGAAAAGGAGTATATGAAAAATGATATCTGTCATATTGGCGGCCGGCAAGGGGACCAGAATGAAATCTGAACTCCCCAAGGTAATACATAAGGTCAATGGTGTACCAATGCTGCAAAAAGTTTCTGATGTACTTGAAAAAACAGGAGTACACAAAAAAATATTCATTCTGGGACATATGAAAGAAAAGGTTTTGTCTGTAATGGGTGATATTGATTACATTGAGCAGGATGAACAACTGGGAACAGGACATGCGGTTCTTATAGCAAAAGATGAAATATTAAAAAGTAAGGATAACGTTCTTATTACATATGGTGATTCACCATTAATTAAAGCTGAGACCTTGAGAAAAATGGAGGAAAAATTTCTGAAGGACAGCCTTGATTGTATACTATTATCATGTGAAGTAAACGATCCTTTCGGATATGGCAGAATAATACTTAACGAAAAAGAGCAGATAATTGACATAATAGAGGAAAAAGAGGCCTCTGATGAAATAAAAGAAATAAAAGAAATAAATGTAGGTGTCTATATTTTCAGATATGATAGTCTGGTGGATGCTTTAGACAAGATAGATAACAAAAATGAAAAAGGGGAGTATTATCTTCCTGATGCAATAAAAATACTTGTTAACGGCGGAGGAAAAGTAGAAAGCTACAAAATTTTTGATGAAACAGAGATTCTGGGTGTAAATTCAAAAGCACAGCTGGCAATAGCCGGAAGAATTCTTAAAAACAGAAAAAATGAAGAGTTAATGGATGAAGGTGTAATACTTATTGATCCTGAAACTTCATATATAGAAGATAATGTAGAAATAGGTCAGGATACAGTAATATATCCCAGTACTGTAATTCAGGGAAAGACTAAAATAGGGAATAACTGCATTATATATTCAAATACGCGTATAATTGACTCAAATATAGGGAATAACATCACAATCGAAGCTTCTCTGGTAGAGGAAACAGTTGTGGAGGATTATGCAACGGTAGGACCGTTTGCACATTTAAGACCGAAAACAGTTCTGAAGGAAAGAGCTCATGTTGGGAATTTTGTAGAAGTAAAAAATTCGGTTTTGGAAAAAGGTGTTAAAGCAGGTCATCTAACATATATTGGTGATGCTGAGATAGGTCAGAATACTAATATAGGGGCGGGAACCATTACATGTAATTATGACGGACAAAAGAAACATAAAGTCAAAATAGGGGAAGATTCTTTTATTGGAAGCGATTCTATAATAGTAGCTCCGGTAAATATAGGTAAAAATGCAGTAACAGCTGCAGGATCGGTAATAACAGAAGATGTAAATGATAATCAAATAGCTTTTGGAAGGGCAAGACAAATAAATAAAGAAAGAGGGAAGGATTAATGGAAAAAGATTTTCAAATCTATGCTGGGTCTTCAAGCAAAGCTTTGGCAAGACAGATAGCTCAGAAATTAGGTGTAGAACTGGGCTCGGTAGATTTAATCAAATTTGCGGACGGGGAGACATTTGCAAAAGTTAATCAAAGTGTGAGAGGATGTATGGTTTTCATAGTTCAGTCGACTTCAAAACCAGTAAATGAGAGCATAATGGAGCTTTTGATCTTTATGGATTCATTAAAAAGAGCATCTGCCGCTGAGATAATCCCGGTAATACCTTATTACGGATATGCCAGACAAGACAGGAAGGCAAGTCCGAGAGAGCCGATTACATCGAAACTTATTGCTGATATTTTAACAGTAGCGGGAGCCTCAAGAGTGGTGACTATGGATCTGCATGCAAGGCAGATACAGGGATTCTTTGATATTCCGGTGGATCACATGGAAGCACTCCCTATTCTGGCGAAATATTTCATTAAAAATGAACTTGTGGGTGATGATATCGTAGTAGTGTCGCCTGATGTAGGCGGGGTAAAAAGAGCAAGAAGTCTGGCTAAATGGCTTCATGCACCACTTGCGATAATTGATAAGAGAAGAGCTAAAGCCAATGTATCTGAAGTTATGAATATAATCGGAGATGTGGCCGGGAAAAAAGCTATACTTATCGATGACATGATAGACACAGCAGGAACTATATGCAATGCTGCGTATGCTCTTAAAGAAAAAGGAGCTACTGAGGTATTTGCTTGTGCTACACATGCAATTTTATCTGATCCGGCAGTAGAAAGACTAAAAGCTGCTCCGTTTAACAAAGTAATAGTAACAGATACAATAGAACTGCCTGATAATAAAAGATTTGAAAATCTGGAAATATTATCTACAGATACTATGTTCTCAGAAACAATCAAAAGAATAGTAAATGATCAGGCGATAAGTGACTTATTTGAGCTTCCTCATGAATAAACAGAAAATAAGTGAAGAGTCGGTTCAAGAAATAGTAAGCTGTCTAAAAAATAACGGGATAGCAATCTTTCCTACAGATACAGTGTATGGAATAGGGGCAGTATACAATAATCCCGAAGGGATAGACAGAATCTATGAAGCAAAACAGAGGGACAGAAGTAAACCAATAATAGCGTTAATAAGTGATATTTCTCATCTTCATAAATTAATCAGCTTTGAAGAAGAAGATCTGGGGAATATTTCAGAAATAATGAAAAAATACTGGCCGGGAGAGCTGACTATTGTATTTGATAACAGCAAGTATAATGTAGCGGAAGATAATACAATAGGTGTAAGAATTCCCGGTGACGAGATACTGTTGAGGATAATAGAATCCTGCGGAGGAATAGTGTTTACTACCAGTGCAAATATATCCGGGGAAAAATCACCTGTAAAAACCCAGGATATATCTTATGACATTTTAGAAAAAACAGATTTTATATTAGACGGCGGAACTATATTAAATGGTGTTCCGTCGACTGTAATAAAATATTCGGCAGGAAAGATAAGTGTCTTGAGGGAGGGGAATATAAAGACCGGAGAAATTTTAAAATTATTTATGAGAAGGGCAGAGAAAAAATGAAAAGACAAGCAGTAAACCCAAGTGCTGTAGATGCTATGGCAGCAAGGACACAAAATAAAGCAGCTTCACTTATACAAAAAATAGGCAGAGGGAAAAGAAATCTAAAGGTAGAGCTGAGCAGAGGAAATATGAAATATCTTGCCAAGCTGGTAAAAGAGATGAAAAAACAGATGCTTCCATATGAAAAACAGGCTTCTAATGTATTTACATTTTTAAATTATCTGGAAAAAGAAGCACAATCAAAGAGTAAAAAGATTACTTTAACTCTATCATATGAAGAACTGGACTTTTTAAAAATGCAGGTAAGAGAGTCTACAAAAGCAGTGGAAGAATTAAAGCAAAATTTGAAATGGCACAATATGATCAAAAAGATAGTATACGGACTTCTTGTTAAGCAAAATAAATACTTTCTGGAAGAATTATCAAAATAATAATCTTTGAATAATAAAATTAAAAGGCGGGGGAACATGGGGGACAATTTTAGAATTCATAACGGAAAACCGGGTATTATAGAAAGTGTAAACCGGATAATTCGTGATGCAACAACAAAGCATGCAAGTGATATACACATAGATATTAACAGCAGAGAGTTTAACATCCGCTACAGAATAGACGGTGTTTTGGAAAAAGCAGAAAAATTTTCATTTGATAATGAAAAGCTTGAAGTCATTTCAAGGATAAAGATCATTTCCGGAATGAATATAGCAGAGAAAAGACTTCCGCAGGATGGGAGTATCAATATCGTGATAAATAATCGAAAATACGATATAAGAGTATCTTCTCTGCCAACTGTTGATGGTGAAAGCCTTGTGTTAAGGATTCTTCAAAATGAAGAGAAAATAACGGATTTTGAGTCTTTGGGTTTTAGAGGCAAGAGTTTTTCCAATATAAAAAAATTAATTAATAAAAATCATGGATTAGTATTAATAAGCGGACCAACGGGTTCGGGAAAAACAACTACATTATTTTCCATAATAAATAAGCTTAATGATAAGAGTAAAAAAATAATTACTGTAGAAGATCCTGTAGAAAAAAAATTAAAAGGGATAACACAGATTCAGGTGAAAGAGAAGATAGGACTGACTTTTCTTGAAGGCTTAAAGCACGTACTTCGTAATGATCCGGATATTATAGTAATAGGTGAGATAAGGGATAAAGAAACTGCTGAAATTGCAGTTAAATCTGCGTTGACAGGACATTTGGTAATTGCTACTATACATACCAATGATTCATTGTCAACTATTTTTAGATTAATGGATATGGGAATTCCTGAGTACTTGATTTTAAATTCCCTGAACGGGGTGATTGCACAAAGGCTTGTCAGAAAAATATGTGTGAAATGCTGTGGTCAGTCCTGTCCTTCGTGTAATTCCGGATACAGCGGGAGAATAAATATAAATGAAATTCTTGTTTTTGATGACGGGGTACATGAATTATTCAGAAAAACAAATTCATTGGGAGAAATCAAAAATAAAATCAAAGAAACCGGATTTCGGGATATGCTGGATGATGCCCTTGAAAAAGAGAAAGAAAAAATAATAAACAAAGAAGAAATATTCAGAGTTTTAGGAGAATTGCAATGACAAAACTATCAGTATATGATTTCGATAAAACTATATATAATGGAGAAACTTTAAATGATTTTTACAGATTTTATCTGATAAAAAAACCTTGGAAAATTTATACTGTAATCTTTCAGTTATGGTATTTTTTGTTATATGTATTAAAAATAATAAATCTGGAGAAACTAAAGGAGAATTTTTTACGTTTCTTGAACGGAGAAAATACAGGTGAGTTAAAAAAACTAATAAGGGAATTTTGGAAAAAAAAAGAGAGTAAAATAAATCTCTGGGTAAAAGATGAAATACTAAAAAATAAAAAAGAAACAGAAATTTTAGTGGCAATATCTGCATCTCCGACATTTTTAATAATTGACAGATTAAGATTAATGGGATTTGATGTGGTAATAGGTACAGATTTTTTATTTGAGAGTACGAAATTTCATTCACATATAACAAGTAAAAACTGTAAAAATTATGAAAAAGTGAAAAGACTGGACAAGTGGGCAGAAGATAACAATATCCAGTATGATATAGTGAATTTTTATTCTGATAGTATAGCGGATAAACCTCTTTTTGATCTTGCAGAACACAAATACTGGATAAAAAAAGGAATATTGAAAAATGGGATGCCGCAAAAGAAAACCCTCATTGATAAATTATTCTGGAAATAGTCACAGTACGAGCCTGTAGCTGATTATAACACTACTAAAAGGGTTGCAAAGCCCAAAAAAATATGATATAATTACACATAAAATTTAATGAAATTGTAGGAGGAGAATTACAAATGGCAAAAGCTAAATTCGAAAGAAGCAAACCACACGTAAACGTGGGAACAATCGGTCACGTAGATCACGGAAAAAACAACAACAACAGCAGCAATATCAAAAGTATTATCGGATAAAGGACTGGCTCAAAAAGTAGATTTTGAAAATATTGACCAGGCACCTGAAGAAAAGAGAAAAGAGGAAATAACAATAAATACAGCTCACATAGAGTATGAAACAGAAGCAAGACACTACGCACACGTAGACTGTCCAGGCCATGCGGATTATGTAAAGAACATGATAACAGGAGCAGCACAAATGGATGGAGCAATCTTAGTAGTATCAGCAGCTGACGGTCCAATGCCTCAGACAAGAGAACATATCCTGCTTGCAAGACAGGTTGGAGTTCCTTATATCGTAGTATACTTAAACAAAGTAGATATGGTAGATGACGAAGAATTATTGGAATTAGTAGAAATGGAAGTAAGAGAATTACTAACAGAGTATGGATTCCCTGGAGACGATATACCAGTAATACAAGGATCATCATTAGGAGCGTTAAACGGAGAAGAAAAATGGATAGATGCAATAATGGAATTAATGAATGCAGTGGATTCATACATACCAACACCTGAAAGACCGGTAGATCAGCCGTTCCTATTACCAATAGAGGATGTATTTACTATAACAGGAAGAGGAACAGTAGTAACAGGAAGAGTAGAAAGAGGAAAAGTTAATGTTGGAGAAGAAGTAGAGATCATAGGAATAAGACCTACAACAAAGACAACAGTAACAGGAGTAGAAATGTTCAGAAAGTTATTAGATTCAGGAGAAGCAGGAGATAATATCGGAGCATTATTAAGAGGAACAAAGAAAGAGGATGTGGAAAGAGGACAGGTACTAGCTAAGCCGGGATCAATAACACCACATACTAACTTTAAATCAGAAGTATATGTATTGACAAAAGAAGAAGGCGGAAGACATACACCATTCTTTACAGGATACAGACCGCAGTTCTATTTCAGAACGACAGATATAACAGGAATGGTAAATCTGCCAGAAGGTATTGAAATGGTAATGCCTGGAGATAACATAGAAATGACAGTAGAATTAATCCACCCAATAGCAATGGAAGAAGGATTAAGATTCGCCATCAGAGAAGGCGGAAGAACAGTTGCTTCTGGTGTAGTTGCTACTATAACTAAGTAGTGAACTGTATAAATTTACATAAAAGTATTTACATATGAGGAATTATGTGGTATAAATAAGTGATATAAAATTTAAAATATTGTGGAGGTAAATTAAATGAAAAAATTATTCGGGTTATTAGCTTTAATGACAGTTATATCGGGTGTATCTGTCGCTGACGATTTTACTAATTTAAGTATTGATTCTCACTGGAGAAGCTTACATAGTGGTCGGACTACTAATGAAGCAATGAGAAATAGAACTCACATGACTGGTCAGGAAATGAGAAATGAGTTTACTGGAAAATTAACTTTAGATGATGAGTGGCAAGGATTAAGCTTTAACTTTGATTTTTTAAAGAAAGATTTTTATAATAGTAAAGGTAAACATCAAGGAAATGGTTGGGATAATGATGTATATTTCTCAAAAGATTTCTCAAAAGGTCCATTTGTTGGAGATATGAAATTAGGATGGAAATATGAAGGATATACTGATTCAGGACATGGTAATGAATTTTATTTTGGACCAACTGTAGGGTTTAAATTACTAGGACAAGAAGGAACTTTCTCAGCTCAGTTTGTATACTATAATGATGTAAACAGCCAAAAAGATTTTGGACCAAGTATTGTAGAAGAAAAAGTATACAATAGACACTATAAAGATACTGGTACAGAAGGAATCGGAGGAAACTTTGATTTTAACTTCAATGGAACTATCTTAGAAGGAAGATTCGGAACAGTTTCTTATAATTTAGATCTTAAAAACCATTTAAGAGATGCTACTAATACAAAAACTACAA
Organism: Sebaldella termitidis ATCC 33386; assembly: GCF_000024405.1. Taxonomy (NCBI): domain Bacteria; kingdom Fusobacteriati; phylum Fusobacteriota; class Fusobacteriia; order Fusobacteriales; family Leptotrichiaceae; genus Sebaldella; species Sebaldella termitidis. The sequence continues at coordinate 696,386 of NC_013517.1, forward strand.
CTTCAGATGGTAGAAATACAGTATACTTAGATTATGATGGAGTAATTTCATATGACTCACCTAGATTCTACGGATTTGGTGTTGGATTAGACATTGAAAATGAATATGAAATGCAAACAGGTAATGGATGGTATAATAATGGGTTCTATTTAAGTCCAAAAGCTTCATTTAAGCACACTTTCGATACTTCACTTGGAAAAATTGGTGTAATGCCTTATGTTAAATGGGATGCAATTGATCAACAAAGAGGAGAATTTGCTGAAAGTGATGATACTTATTCAGGATATGGAGATACTAAGTTAAGAGCAGGATTAAACATATCATTAGACAGAAACTAATTATAATTATATAAAACAGGCTGAAAAGCCTGTTTTTTTGTAAAGTTTTTTGAATTATGAAAATTGGATAATGGTTATTATGGCATTATAAGTGTGGTGAAAAAAGTAAAAAAATTGCATAAGTGAAAATTCAATAGTATCATGTTTTTAAAAGAAAACAATATAAAAGGAATTTTACTTATGCGAAGTAATTATAGATATTTAGAGTAAAATGTTGAAGAGGTGAAAAATTTGACATATGTCATGTTGAAGCACTCAGGATTGATATAAGAGCAGTTTGCTGCCAAAAAAAGCGCTGAAACCTCTAAATTAAATGTAAGCTGGATAAAGAAGTTATGGAAGAATATAATGAAAATAAAGGTAACAATAGGTATTCTATAAGATAAAAATTTAATATATTCAAAAAACTGATTCAATTATGGTTTTCATTTTATATAGATTGTTTTTAGTCTGCTTATTGATAGAGAACTATAATTATAAAAAGAGTTATTATAAACTAAAAAAGCTATAGGAGTTAAAAGTTTTAGCGAGAGTGGTATTACAAAATTAATTACAGGAGGAAAAAGAAAAGTATGTCTGTGAAGAATTATGAAGTATATAAAGAAAAGACAGATAATAAAAATAAGAAAACAATATTTTTAGATACAATTGTATAAAAAAATCAGGCCTACCAAACCTGATTTTAAATAAAAAATTATTATTATCTTCTCTAGCGTATTTATCATACAATTTTTTATTTAGAAAAAACTTATAATAAACTTAGAAAAATCTTTGTTAATTAATTTTTGATGATTATAAAAAGTAAAAAATAGAATAATTGTAATTTTTATAAATTTGTATAGCTCAATTTAATAAAATTGTATATATTATTAAAAATGCACTGTATATTAGAATATTACATTTTGAATATAATATGATATATATAATATTAGGAAATATAGTACAATGGAAAATATTTTATTTTAAATTAGATTTTATTTGACATAGAGTGGAAAAATGATAAAATATAATATATAAAATTGGAATGAAAAGGAGAAGAATTTTGGCTGGAAATAGAATAGTTTGTGAAAAGAACAATGTAGATTACATAACTGTACGTAAAGCAATGTCTCAGGGAGCAAGAACAAAGGAAGAGATGAAGGAAACTGCGGGTGTCTGCCTTGAATGTGATAGCTGTAAAAGCGAATTAGATCAAATACTCAGCTCTGTGTGCGGATGTAAAAATGTATCACTGGAAGCTGTAATAAATGCTGTGAAACTTGGAGCAGCAACAGTTGACGAAGTAGGGCAGGCAACTGGTGCAGGGATAGACTGTGGAAGATGTAAAATTTTAGTAGAAAATATTATCGAGATAGGAAGATAGAATAGAAAATATCATTTTAACTAAAAATTTTAGTAATGTCTGATATTTTATTTTTGGAAACATATTTCATTATGAGCAGAATGAAGTTATATTGTAAATTTTCTGCTCATTTTTTATTGGATTCTAAAATATGAAATAATAAGATATATAATTTACTAATGTACTTAAAGATGATAAAATATAAATGTTGATTTGAAATTATTATGAAAGGTAATGATATGGGGAACAATATTACATACTGGAAGCAGGGGGTCAAAGACGGGGTTCCAATATGTCTGGGATATCTGGCAGTATCTTTTACATTTGGAATCGCAGCAAGAAATACTGGATTGACAGCTTTTCAGTCTTCATTAATGTCTGCAACAAATTACACATCAGCAGGACAGTTTTCTGCAATAGGTCTGATAGGAGTGTCAGCTTTATATTTTGAAATGGCTGTAACACAGCTTATAATTAATTTACGTTACTGTCTGATGTCATGCGCCTTATCGCAAAAGCTTAAAGAGAAAACTCCATTAATACATAAGTTTATTATGGCTTTTGGGATTACTGATGAAATTTTTGGAATATCAGTATGCAATGATGGAAAATTAAATCCTTTTTATATATATGGTGCAATGAGTGTAGCAATGCCCGGGTGGATTTTGGGAACATTTTTAGGAGTTATTTCGGGTGATATTCTGCCATTGGGAATTATAAGTACTTTAAGTGTGGCACTTTATGCTATGTTTATAGCAGTTATTATACCGCCTGCTAGAGGAAACAGAATATTAGCCGGTCTTATTACATTATCTATGATTTCAAGCCTTATTTTTTCGAAAATCCGGATTTTATCAGTAATATCACCAGGATTTAAGATTATTATTCTTACTATACTGATAGCTGGAGCTGCAACTGTAATTTTTCCGCTGAAGGAGGAGGAATATGAGGGGTAATGTTTATATTTACATACTTGTAATGTCTGGAGTCACTTATTTAATACGTCTGCTTCCATTACTGCTTTTTAACAGAGAGATAAAAAATATTTATATTAAGTCATTTTTATATTATGTACCTTATGTTACTCTTGCTGTTATGATTTTTCCGGGTATACTGTACGCAACAGGAAATAGATGGTCGGCTTTTGCCGGATTTTTAACAGCTCTTATACTGGCTTACAGGGGAAATAATTTATTTAGGGTTTCTCTTTGCGCATGTTTTTCAGTTTTTATTGTTGAATTAGTTCAAAAAATTATATTTTAACAGAATAATAAAAGACCGGCTGATATATCTTCAGCCGGCCACACTTTATATATAAATTTAGAAAACGGGACTTTATTTGAGCTGTTTAAGTTTCTGAAAGCATTTTTTGAATCGTATCAGCCATGGATTCAATAATCAGATAACAACTTGTAGCTCCTGCATCTAAAACACCTCTTGATCTTTCACCAAGTCTTGAAGCTCGTCCTATTTTGGCGACCATATCTTCTGTAGACTGCCAGCCTTTATAGGCAGCATCTTTCATTTCATTTAATGAGTCATAAAAATTATTTCCTTTTATATGGGCATTTTCAAAAGCTTCGTATGCAGGTACCAGAGTGTCAAGCAAAGTTTTATCGCCGGGTTTGGCATTTCCTATATCTTTTATTGCTTTAATAGAATTATTAAGTACTTCTGCAAAAATTTCAGCAGAAATATTTTCTTTATTTATTGAAAGTGATATTTCTTCAAAGAAAACTCCATATAAAGGACCCATTGAACCTCCAATATCATCCATAAGAGTTTCACTTAATACTTTTAATCCTTCAGAAAAAGAATAGGTTTTTCCTGCGAGCTTTTCACGGCACATAGTGAATCCCTTATTCATATTAATTCCATGGTCACCATCACCGATTTTTCCGTCTATTTCACTTAGATAATCTCTGTTATTCTGTATAGTAGTGATAAGATTATCTACAATTACTCCAGAAGTACTGTTTTTAAATATCATAAAATTACCTCATTTCCCAAACTGTGTTAATCCTACGGATTCTACAGGTATATCAATTAGTTCTTTTAACTCGTCGTCCAGTTTCATAACAGTAAGAGTTATACCCATCATTTCAAGTGATGTAAAATAGTTGCCTACATATGCTTTATATATGTTTATGCCTTTTTCCCTAAGAATACTGTCTACTTTATTATAAACTATATATTGTTCCATAACAGGCGTAGCACCAAGCCCTGAAAGAAGAACCACAACTTCGTCGCCGGAATTAAAAGGCAGATCAGGAAGAATAATATCAGTTATTTTTTTGGCTATTTCGTCAGCTTTTTTTAATGACTCTACAGCTATACCGGGTTCACCGTGATGTCCTATTCCGACTTCCATCATTCCTGCTTCTATAGTGAAGTTCGGATGTCCTACGGCAGGAATAGTGCATGGAGCAGTACCTATACCCACTGATCTTGTATTATCAATAGCTTTTTGAGCCGCTTTAATTACTTCGTCAAGATCAGCACCCTGTGAAGCTTTGGCACCGCCTATTTTCCACATCAAGACTTCTCCTGCCACACCTCTTCTTTTTTCTCTTTCACTTTTTCCTGCAGAAGCACAGTCGTCATTTGCAACTACGGTTTTTACTTCTATCCCGAGTGCTTTGGCTTTTCTTATTGCCATATTTACATTCATATTGTCGCCTGCATAATTTCCATAAAGACAGGCAACACCTTTACCGGAAGAAGCAGCAGATATTGCATCAAGAAAAGCATTTGCAGTAGGAGAAGAGAAAATCTCACCTACAGCAACAGCATCACACATATTTTTTCCTATATAACCGATAAACGCAGGTTTATGTCCTGAACCACCGCCTGTAACAATTCCTACTTTTCCTTCTACAGGTGCATTTATATATTTTATTACTCTCGAATTTTCAGTGGCTGTTACAAGATGTTTATTTGCTTTTATAAATCCTTTTAACATATCTTCTACCACAAAATCCGGATTATTAACTATTCTTGTCATAATACCCCTTTCTAAAAAAATCAACGGCGGTAAATTTTTTCTATTTCATTAATCATTTCTACTTTGTCTGTACTGCCTCCGCCTGAAAAATCATTTGAAAGCCAGATTTCTAACAGCTGTTTTGCCAGTTCATTTCCTATTACTCTTGCACCCATACACATAATTTGTGCATTATTGGAACATCTTGAACGGACTGCCGAAAAACTGTCATGACAAACTGCTGCACTGACACCCGGGATTTTATTAGCAGTAATACACATGCCTATACCTGTACCGCAAATTAAAACTCCTCTTTCATGTTTTCCGCCGGCTATTGCTTCTGCCACTTTTCTTCCGATATCAGGATATAAAACAGGATTTTTATCATAACAGCCATAGTCTTCTATACTATGCCCCAGCTCTTTTAATTTAGCAGCTATGATCTGTTTTAGATCGAAGCCGGCCTCATCACAGCCTAATGCAATATTCATATTAATCTCCTTCTTATGATTAAATAGTTTCGGCTATTTCTTTCAGATTTTTAAGTCCTTTGACAGCAAGTTCCTCGCCTGTATCGGCAAATTTTCTCCATATAGCACAGTTGCCGCTCAGTTCTTCAAAGCTTGGATCAAATGATTCTATTACAAGAGGACCTTCATAGCCTATATTTTTAACAGCAAGAAAGAATTCTTTGAACGGAACAAGCCCTGTTCCGGGAATACCTCTGTCATTCTCATTTACATGAATATATCCCAGATATTCTTTTCCGCATGTTTTAACTGCTTCGGTAAAGTTTTTTTCTTCCCTTATCATATGGAAACAGTCTAAATGAACTTTTATATTATCATAACCAACATCTTTACAGAATTTAACTGCGTCCTCTGCAATATTCAGAAAATGGGTTTCAAATCTATTTACACATTCTACACAGATAATGACATTTCCTTTTTCCTTGGCATATTTACACACTTCTTTCATGTTAGCTACAGCCCAATTCCATTCTTCTTCTGTTCGCGGCTTTTTTGTGAGATAACCCCATGCTGCATAATTAACCCCGCCCAAAATAGGAGATTCCAGTTCTTCACATATATCAACACATTTTTTCATAGCTTCTGCTGCATTTTTTCTTATTTCCGGATCGGGCGAAATCGGATTTGTTTCAGCAGTGAGAGTAGTAGTACATACACAGTCAATTCCTACTTCTTCCAGCTTTTCTTTTACAGCTTTAACAGGAAAAGAAAATGGGTCTGCTATAGCAAAATCAATAACTTCAAAACCAAGTTCCTTTGCTTTGGGAATAATCCATAGATCCTTTTCACTAAATTTTTCTGCCCATATAAAACTGTCTACACCAAATTTAAAATACATAAAAACACCTCACATTTGAATAAATTTAACTAAAGCGTAAAGAAGATCATAAATCAGTTATGGCAAAGACTAATTTTACAGGATGATTCTGAAAGTTTACCAGCTGATACTTGATTCCGGCAGGAATAAAGAAAGTATCTTCAGGCTCTATCTGAAAAGATTCCTCCATATCCACAAGATTAACAGTTACCGGTCCGTCAACACAATATAATGCAGCGTCTCCTTTGTGTATATCGGGATCTGAGCAACGAGGTCCGTATCCGCCGGCAGGAAGTATAAATTCACCCATGTGACCATAATCATTGCTTGATATGAATCTCATCAGCATAGGATGTGCAGTGCCGTGAACATTATTAAGTTTATCTCCGTCTCTTACAGCATATACTGCCTGAGGAGCTTTTCTTGCTTCCGGTCCGCTTACAGGCCATGCTCCTATATCATCAGTACACCCCTGTCTTGCAAAATCCTTTATGATTCCTCTCATATCAGGAAGATTATCATTATTAGGTCCTTTATAAAATTTAGTTTCTGAATCAGTAGGGATAACAGCAGGCGGAATATTTTCGCCCCATGCTTTAGGAGTAATAAAATAAAGAACTCTTGCTGTTTTGTCAGAAAAATTATGAGCTTTATGCCATGCTTCTTCAGGCATGTAAAGTCCGTCACCAGTTTCAAGGTATGCGAACTGACCATTTCCGCTTCTTTGTACAATAGGACCCTGAAGAATATAGTAAGTTTCATCACCTGGGTGAATATCAAGCGGATCAAATGCCCCGCCTGGTCCTAATTCATATATTCCCAGCATAAAAGTATCTGTAGTAACAATAGTATATGTGTTATCGCTGGTGAATGCATTATTCGGCGGATAAAGAGCCATAGAGTAATCCTGCTTTCTGATTAACATAGGTTTTTTCTTGTCAGGTTCGAATGGGAATTTACCCATAATTTCCATTAATTTTGCCATATTTCTTATCTCCTTTATAAATTATTTTTTTGATACTGTCGTTTGAGAAAATTGTATAAATTAATAATGTTTAAAAACTATATATTTTTATTAAGACCATAATGCCGATATTTGGGGAGCAGAGAGTATTAAGATTAATCGGATCGGAATTGCCGGAAGATCAGCTTTGTTTTAATAGAACCTGAAACATTTCCTCAGAATTTTCTACGTCAAGTAAATGTACCTGTTTTTCCGGGTTATCAATAAAAGTATAGAGTTTTTGAAGTAATTTTTTCATTTTATTTTTGGAATTTATATCAAGTGCCATGAGCAGTATAATTTTGACTTTATCTTCCCCGCACCATAAAACGGGATATTTTAATCTTACTGCTGCAATTGCCGTTTTCTTGACACAGTCTTTGAAAACATGCGGTATTGCTATTTGTGAACCGATAGAAGTAGGAGTTTTATTTTCACGTTCCAGTACTTTTTCTTCAAAGCCTTCGCTGACATAGCCTTTTTCCATCATCAGATTGCAAATTTTGGAAATGGCATCTTTTTTATCCTTGGCATATAGGTCACATAATACAAGTTCTCTGTGAAACACTTCTTCAAAAATATTGCTTGAAATAATTTCATCATAAAATTTTTCTCCTATTTTCTTTTGTATAAGTTCTATATCATCTTCATTGACCTCTTTACTTATGAATGCGGAATTATTGATATTAAGTGCTACTGTGGTAATAATGAGAGGAGGCTTTAGTGATTTTTTCATTTTGAAATTTTTATAGTGACTTATCTCTTTTACATCAAGTCCCATAATTTTTTCCATCAGCTTATTGGCCATGTATCTGGAAGTCTGTTTATCAGAGGCGGTAATGAGAACAGCTTCCTTTGATTTTACAGTTTCAACAATAGTGTTATGCAGGAGAAGAACAATCCATGCTACATCATCCTGTGTAAAGTCAACATTAAGCTCATCTTCGATATCATGAAGCTGTGCAAGACACATGCCGTAAAGACTTGCAAACCTTTCCTTTATGTCATGGTGTATATCATTCCAGGTTATTATTTGATAATCATTCCGGAATTTTATAATTTCGTAGAAGGCGGCTATATCTCTTATAAGATGATTTTTCTGAGAGAGAGTTGTTTCTCCGATAACACCTCCTATACCTGAAATGAATTTTTTTGCTATATTTTTATAATATTTATTTGAGGATAAAATATTGCTGGTACATGTGCGGTAAACCATAAGCCTTGCAGCCAGATAGGTGCTTTCCAGCTCCAGACCGGCTGTTTCTGCTTTGACTATACTGTTGAAAAGGTTTCGGGCTGCAGTAAAACATGATTCATTTAACTCAAGGGAGCTTTCAGGTTTTTGACTGGTGATAAATTTCTCATTTTTCATTCTTATGAGGCTGACTATAATATATTCCAAAAGCTGATAGAAAGAATCATCGGAAAATGTAATGTCCAATTCTTCTTCAAGCTTCTGGACAGCAGTCAGTATTTTTGACATATCAATATTTTCATAAGTATTTCTGAAATAGGAGTACTTTTTGCTGTCAAAACGTCTGTCCAGATCCTCGGGTAATTCAAAAGAATCTGAAACTGAATATTTTTTTATATTATGTTCGATCATAGCCTGTCTGATGTTAAATTCATTACCTTCAATTACAATTCCATAATTTCTTTTTTTCATTAGCGTGAGATCATGTCTTTCCAAAATATTCGTAATATACTGCAGGTCTTTTCTTATAATACTGCGGCTGACATATAACTCATCTGCGAAAAGCTGAATTGTATAAACGGAGTTATACTGAAACAGGGTATCAAGAATGTAATTTTTTCTGAATGAAAACGAATCAGGAGAATTAGCATTATCTATTTCCTGAAGTGTCAGAGCCCTTTGGCTGTTGTCAATATCAAGGCAAAAACCTTTTCGCGGGATGCTGAGCAGCTCGATATCGTATTTTTTTAATTCTTCACGAACATCTTTAATATTGTGTTTAATGCTGCTTACGGAGACATTCACTATTCTTGCAAGTTCATCGGCTGTCATATAATCATGAACATCAAGTAAAGTACGGATAATCTTTTTTACTAAATTTTTCATAATAATTTCTCCCAATGATTTTAATAAAAATTTATTTTAGCTGAGTACAATATTTTCTACATTAGTATATTACCCCAAAATTCTGGAAAACAAAGAAAATATAAAATCTAATTTTGCACTATAATTACTCAAATAATGCAAAAAACTTTTAACAGAAATACTTGATATATAAAAATTAACATTAATAAATATATAATATCAGACTCAAAAAATGAGAGAGGATATATGAAAATATATATTTATGGAAACTGTCTTAAAGTAAAATTTTTAAGACAGCTTCATAAAATATGTCTGTTTTAATAAATTACTCAAAATATTTTTATAGTTATTCTGAATGATATAGAATTTATAATTTATAGTTCTACTGTAACCCTGTATTTTCCAGGAATAGAAGCGTATTCCAGTGCTTCTTTAAAGTCATCCAGCTTAAAGGTTTTAGACTCAAGGAGATTAGTGACCTTAACTGCTCCTGAATTTAACAGTTCGGCAGCATCCATAAAGTCTATATAGTCTGCTGAAAAAGTTCCTATGATTTCCATACGTTTGTAATGTATAAGATTAGAGCTGATGTCAAAATTTGGCTCGGGATATCCTGCAGCAAAAACTAGGATTCTGCCGTAAGCTTCTTTCAGCATTTTTACAGACTGATTATTTGCTGCAGAATTACCCACAGCAACAACTACTGCATCCACTCCTTTACCGTTAGTAAGTCTCATTACACCTTCTACAGGATCCTCTTTTTTTATATCAATAACATCAAAACCAAGAGCTTTAGCATTTTCCAGTTTATTATCAAAACTTTCTGTCAGAATAACTTTACATCCATAAGCTTTTAATGTGAGGGCATTTAACAGCCCCATAGTTCCTGCGCCTATAACTGCAATAGTTTCATTTGGTTTTGCCTTGACCAGCTTTACCCCTTTTACTACTGTGGCTAAGGGTTCAAGAAATCCGGCCTCTGCTGAAGGAAGATCTTTATTTATTTTGGCAATTCTTCTGCTTGGTACTACCATATAATCAGCGAATCCAAAAAATCCTTTGTATCCGTCTTCCGAAAATTTATCCAGAATATCAGCGTCAGCGCACCGCCCTTCCTGTCCGGATTTACACATGTCGCAACGCCCGCAGGCATCATATAAAAGGGCAACTCTGTCTCCGATTTCGTATCCCTTTACTTTCCTTCCCTTTTCTATAATAATTCCTGACCCTTCGTGTCCCCCGGCCATAGGATATCCCTGATGTTCCCTTAAACCTGAAAACTGACCGTAATCTGTAGTACAGATATTGCAGGTTTCCTGTTTTATAAGCACGTCGAATTCTCCCATTTCAGGAAGGGCTCTCTCCCTTATTTCTGTAACTCCCTTAGCTTTCAGCATACCAAAGCGCATTTTTTTAATATCCATATTGTTATTACCTCCATCTATTTTCCATTTCTAAATGCTGTTAGGACTTCTTTCGCATGTTCTTTCATCAGACCGTAAACTGCCTCCTGCAATTCGTGATATCCAATTTTACCTTCTGTTTCTCTGATTTTTTCTTCTGCAAATTTAACAGCAGCTTTTGACATGTATGAATAATAGTTTATTTTGGAACAGCCGGCATCAATAGCACGCTGAACCTGATCAAATTCTACTCCTGATGCTCCGTGCATAACTATTCTGCAGTTATCCGGCATAGCAGCGCGGATTTCTTTTACTCTTTCAATATCAAGTACAGGCGGTTCGGCATATATACCGTGCATTGTACCAAAGCAGACAGCCAGAGCGTCACAGCCTGTTTCCCTTGCGAATTTTCCTGCTTCCTCAGGATCTGTAAAGTACTCTTTTATATCTTCATTTGTCAGCACTCTTGATTCTGCATCTCCGTGTGTATCTTCAGCGGAAGAAGCCATAACGCCGAGTTCGGCTTCCACGGTTATATCAAGTTCTTTTGCGATTCTGACAAAATCTTTTACATTTTTCATATTTTCTTCGAAGGGCAATGCGCTGCAATCATACATAATAGAAGAAAATCCAAGCCTGATAGCTTTCATAACAAAGTTAAAATCTACTCCGTGATCCAGATGTACACATACGGGTACTTTTGCCTGTTTGGCATATTTGACCATTTCCGGTCCTATTTTTTCAATAGGAATAACTGAATCATGAACCTGTGCATGATCTATGATTACAGGTGTATTCAGCTCTTCTGCTGCATCTACCACAGCACGCAGAGTTTCCATATTTGGTGTATTAATGCAGGGAACGGCGTATCTTTCTTTTTCCGCAATATCCAAAATTTCTCTCATGTTTACTAACATTTTATATTCCTCCTATTTTTTATAAACTCTATATCAGTCTGATATTTTAAACATCCATATTTGAATCAGTCTGATATTTTAAACATCCATATTTGAAAATGTGTTAATAATAAGATTTTTATCGTTTGTGTGACGTAATATTTCAATAGTTTCCAGTTCAGAGCATGCAAGGGCAATGTTGCTCAATATATCAATGTGTGTTCCGTCTTTTCCTGCAATACCTATCATAAGATAGGCGGTATCTTCGCCAAAAGATACCCCGTCAGGAATTTGTATAAATGAAATTCCAGAATGAAAGATGTGGCATTCGGAATTGGCAATTCCGTGGGGAATTGCCAGATGATTGCCGATGTGTACTGTAGCTACTTTTTCCCTCTCCAGCATATCATCAATATATTCTTCGGCGACATAGCCCTGATTTACCAATATTTCCCCGCAGGCTCTGATAGCATCCCATTTATTGTCAAATTCAGCCTGTAAAACTATATTTTCTTCACATATTATACTTTTACACATACTACCTCCCTTTGCAGATAACTTTTTCATAATACTATGGTCTGAAAACTGCTGTTTATACCGGTATATTCCGTATAACTGCATATTTTTCAGCAGTTATTAACCTAAGACAGTGTTTTTAAATATTCTATTATTTTTTCATATTCTGCATTATTCATAAGATTATCCACGGCAAAAACAGGAATATCCTTATTGTATTTTTTTATAACATCCCTGACTCTTCCCTCAAGGGATTTTGTGGTAACTATTAAGTCAGCCTTTTCCGGAATTTCAGCTACGGATACATGCTCGACATTTTTATAGATCATGGCTTTTTTCAGCATATTTTTCATAACGGAAACTCCCATAACACTTGACCCCATACCTGCATCACATGCAAATATAATATTTTCGATATTTCCAGATGGAGTCATTGTTTCCAGGGTATCTGCCGGCTCTCCGACACCTTCTGTGTTTAAGGCAGCTTCTGTTTCGTAATCTTCTGTTTTGTCCCTCATGAGGAAGAAAGAAGCTACAAGCATTGCAACAGCAGCTACGGTTCCGCCGTTAAAAGTGGTAAGGATAAACAGCGATGCCATGTTTCCGAGTATAGCTCCGAGCAATGTTTTTGGCTTACTTAATACATAAGGGAATACAACTTCTCCGATACCGCCGAAAAACATAATAAGTGCGGCTGCGGGAGCAGATTTTTTGGCCATGCCTTTTCCGAAGAACATAAAGGCAAGTGTGATACCAAACCAGCATCCGCAGTTTGCCTCTACGAGAAATATAACTGATTTTCCAAATTTAGCAGCCTGTTCTATTGCAATAGGTGTCATGATACCGTGATTAATAGCATTATTCAGGAATAATACCTGGCCAGGCTGGACAAATAATGCTGTTAATGGCAATAGCTTAGCATTAATAAGGAAATTTACGCCGACAGTCATTACGCTTAATATAACAGAAATAATGGGCTCAATAGCTACAAAGCCAAATATCATCATAATAAGTCCGACTATTCCCATGGAAAAATTATCAACGAGCATTTCCATTCCGGGTTTGACTTTACCTTCATATAGTTTATCAACCTGTTTCATTATCCAGGCACCCAGCGGTCCCATAATCATTCCGCCGATCAGCATAGTGATATCAGCACCTATGACAACACCCATTGTCGAAATAGCACCGATAACTCCTCCTCTTCGTCCGTATACAGCCCAGCCGCCGGTATAACCAATTAAAACCGGCATTAAATAATTCAGTGTAGGACCGACCATGCTTCCCAGTCTTTCATTAGGAAACCAGCCTGTAGGGATAAAAAGCGCTGTTAAGAGTCCCCATGCAATAAATGCTCCGATATTAGGCATGACCATACCGCTTAAAAATGCTCCAAATTTTTGGATTTTGATTTTAATTTGATTTTCTTGATTCATAAACGTCTCCTTCTTTCTCAAGTTCTTATGCTATAAGCAGCTTGTGAAACACTATGATGTCGTTTTGTAAATCCAGAGCTGTGTTAGTTTCTGTTTTATCAAACAGAAAAAGTTACAATTTTGTCTAATTGGTAATAAACAGCAGTTATCCGTTACAACCGGCTTATAAAATCACAGGATTGATATTTTATTTGCAGTATTAGACTGCATGGATTATTAGTACAGACCGGTACTGTCTTCGAAGAGCTGTACAGTTATTTAACCGTAAGGATGATGAAAATCATATGTTTTTGAATGAAGATGTGTAGAGATATTTCGGCAGAAAATTTAGTTCTGACTGATTCTGATAATTGACAACAGCGGATTTCTAATATCTACCTCCTTTCGTTACCGATTGATATTATTCGTTATCATTTATTATCAATATATACCATGATTTATTATCATTGTCAAGCGAATTTCTGAAAAAATGTTGAATTTATTCTCGATTTATGATAATATAAATAAAATGATAACAAATGGGAGTGCATATGTATGTTTATAGAAGAACGTCATGAAGTAATTCTTGATATGCTTAACAAAGAAGGAAAAGTAAATGTCAAGGAATTAAGCAAAACTTTTAATATAAGCGAAAGCATGATTAGAAAAGATCTCCAGTCTTTAGAGAAAAACGGAAAGCTTAAACGTACATACGGGGGAGCTATCCAGCTTGAACGTACACTGGTGGACGAGGAGGACTTTATAATTACAAGAGTTTACCGTAACAGGGAGGCTAAATCGGAAATAGCACATAAAGCTCTTGATCTGATACAGGATGATGATATTATTTTTCTTGATATTTCCAGTACTTCGTATTTATTGGCAAAAATGCTGGTAAACAGTAATAAAAATATTACAATCATCACAAATATGCCGCTGCTCGCTTCAATGATAAAGTCTACAAACGAGCAGAAATTTATTTTTATAGGCGGGGATTATAATACACTAGCAGGCGGTAATATAGGTTCTCAGGCAATAGAGCAGATAAGTAAATATCGCTGCAGCAAGTGTTTTATAGGATGCATAGGAATAAACCTGGATGACGGAAGCCTTACAGCACTGAATTCTGAGGATTCTCATACTAAAAAATCAATTATGGACATATCAAAAGAATCATATCTTTTTGCACCGAGCATGTATTTTAAGCAGGACGGATTATTTAATTTTGCCAATCTTATTGATTTTAAAGGGGTAATTACCGAAATAAAGCCTGATGATAAGACAATGTCTGCACTAAATCAGTACGGAGTAGAAGTAATATAAAAAAATTCCATAAAATGATAAAATATAAAGGAATTTTTCGGATATTTCAGTATGAATGATAATAAATGATAAAAAAAGAAACTTTATTTTTATATTTTAATCAGCTGCATATTAATATATTGTTTAATATCAACATAAATAGTGATATCATATAGTATATTGAAATATTTTTCGTTCTTTCTTAGTATTTTTACTTGGGGCAAATAGACGGCACTGCCGTCTTTTTGCGTTTTATAGGTGTAATGGTTGACAGAACTGCGGAAATATTATTATTATATAATAGTAAATATCTGTAAATTATGTGAATTTACAAGGAGGGATAAAATGGAAAATATTAATGCAGAGAAAGGCTTTTGGATTAATAAGCCGAAAAAATTTATAATTTCAAAAGAAAAAATAGTTATAACTACGGAAGAAAAAACAGATTTTTGGCAGAGAACTCATTATGGCTTCAGGAATGATAATGCACCGGCTTTTCTTTTTGAAACTGACAGAGAAGCTTTTTCATTTACTGTAAAAACTGCTTTTAATTCAAAAAAAGTTTATGATCAATGCGGAATCATCATTTATCAGAATAGCGATAACTGGTTTAAAGCATCTATAGAGTATGAAAATGAAATTTATCAGAGACTTGGAAGCGTAGTGACAAATAACGGCTATTCAGATTGGGCAACTACTGATATTGAGGCAGATATAAACGAGATGTATTATCGTCTGAGCCGTAAAGGAAACGATTTTTGTCTGGAAAGTTCTGCAGATGGCATTAATTTTAAACAAATGAGAATATTTCATCTGTTTGAAGCTAAAAATGAGATAAATATCGGAATATATGCATGCAGCCCGTCAGAATCAACATTTGATGCTGTATTTACAGAGATTGATTTTTCTGAATCAGTCTGGAAATAAAAAATTAACAAAGATTTGATAAATTATGATGGAAATGCTATAATTTACCGAAATTATAAAAATAGGGAGTGAATTATGAGCACGTTATTAAACATTATATGGATATTTTTCGGCGGTCTTGGTCTGGCACTGGGCTGGGTAATTTCCGGAATTTTATGCATAGTTTTTATTGTAACAATTCCATTTTCAGGAGCTTGTTTTGAACTGGCAGGACTTACACTGGCACCTTTCGGGAAAGAAGTAGTAGAAAGAAAACATTTGAATAATGCAGTAGTTCCCAAGCCTATAGCAAGTACACTTTGGATAATTTTTTCAGGATTCTGGCTTTATATAGGATACTTAATATCAGGTATACTTATGATGTGCACTGTAATAGGGATACCTCTTGGACTGCAGTGCTTCAAAATAGCAAAGGTCAGTCTGAATCCTTACAAATACACACTGGTTGACAGCAAAGTAATGAATATGATAAATAACAGATAAAATGACCGTTTTACGGTCTTTTTTTTATTACAAACAGAAGTTGAAAATATTGGAAAAATAAAGTAAAATAATATATGTTATTTTAGAAAAAATAAAAAAATTACGGAATATATCAAAGAACGGGAGATTAAAATGCAGGAATATGATGATAATAATGCTAATGCACCTGAAGTAATTACAGTCTACAGAAGTTTTGACTTTGAAGCTTACGATATAAAAGAAGCCGATAAAAATTATCTGTATGAAATAGAAAGAACAATAACCGACAATCAGGAGGCAGTTACAAAAGAACTGTGCGAAATAGCCAGAAAACTAAGCGAGGCCAGAAAGATACTCGGCGGATATGCAGACGGATGTTTTAATAAATGGTTTGAAAATCTTGGTTTTGAAAAGAATTATGTAAGTAAAATGATTGATAAATATGATCTGGTAGAGGAAACGCATGTGGAAAAGGCTATAGACCTGCCGGTAAGACTGGTTTCCGATATGAAAAAAGAAGATCTTGATACTGAGCAGAAAACAGAGATTGTAAACAGTCTGGAGCCTAAGCAGAAATTTAAAGAGATAAAAGAGGAAATATACGGACCTGAGCCTGAAAAGAACGAAGTAGAAGTAATTCTGGAAAAAATACATAAGGCAGAGCTGGCTATAACCAAGCAGGAGGATAAAATAGAAAGATTAAAAGAAAAATTAGAAAAACTGCGTGATATGTAATTTATATAGGGAAACGGCATATGGAAAAACCGTTTCTTTTTTATTACATTTTTTTAAATAAAGATAAAATAAAAACCGCAGTAAATATATGAAATTTATTTTCTGCGGTTTATTAACAAATCTTTTTTAAATATCAAAGAGATTTCTGATATCTTCCTCGGAAAGAGTATTTATAAGACTTCCCTCACTTGTAAGGACATTGTCTATCAGTTTTTTCTTTTTATTCTGAAGTTTCATTATTTTTTCTTCAATAGTTCCTTTAGTTATTAATTTAATAACCTGTACGCTGTTTTTCTGACCGATTCGGTGTGATCTGTCAGAGGCTTGATTTTCCACACTTGGATTCCACCATGGATCTACATGTATTACAGTGTCAGAGCCTGTAAGATTTAGTCCTGTTCCTCCGGCTTTCAGCGAGATAAGAAATATCGGAGTATTTCCAGCATTAAAAGAATTAACAAGTTCGAGTCTGTCACGAGCTTTCATGCTTCCGTCGAGGTAAAAATGTTCAATCCCTTTTTTCTTAAGCTCGCCGGAAATCAGTTTCAGCATAGTAGTAAACTGTGAAAAAACAAGTGTTTTGTGGTTTCCGGAAATCAGATCGTCAAAAAGCTCAAAAAGAGTTTCAAATTTTCCGCTGCTGTGTGCATAGTTGTCAATAAAGAGCTTTGGATGACAGCATATCTGTCTTAGCCTTGTAAGCAGAGAGAAGATTTTTATCTGGCTTCTGCTTAATTTCTCATTTTTTATTTCATTCTCAATTTCTTTTTTGGCAACTTCCAATTGGGACTGATAGAGTCTTTTCTGGTCAGTATCCAGTTCACAAAGCTGAGTTGTTTCTATTTTTGGGGGAAGCTCCAGAAGAACATCCTTTTTTATACGTCTTAAAATAAATGGTTTTATATGAAAGCTTAATGCTTCCAGTGCAGACTTATCATTCTGTTTCATAATAGGCGTCATAAAATTCTTGGAAAAATATCCGTGGCTGCCTAGATATCCGGGCATAATAAAGTCAAATATAGACCAGAGCTCGCTGAGATTATTCTCTATGGGAGTTCCGGTAAGGGCAAATCTGTGCTTTGCATTAACTGACTTTATAGCCTTGGTAAGGTTAATGCCGGGATTTTTTATATGCTGGGCTTCATCAAGAAAGCAGAAGCTGAACGTATATTTTTCATATATATCAATATCACTTCTGAAAAGTGAGTAAGAAGTAATTATAATATCATAATTCTCAGTTTTCTTTAGAAGCTTTTTTCTCGTGGAAATAGAACCTTCCACAATCAGAAGCTTTAGATTAGGAGAGAATTTTTTGAATTCTTCTTCCCAGTTATATAAAAGTGTTTTTGGGACTATGATAAGAGCAGGTGAAGAAAGCTCAAGCTTAGTAAGCAGTGCAATAACCTGCAGTGTTTTACCAAGTCCCATATCATCTGCAAGTATTCCGCCGAGGTTGATTTGTGAAAGAGATTCCATCCACTGTATGCCGAATCTCTGATAATCTCTCAGCTTTACATTCTCCAGCAGTGAATCGTCATATTTATCTACGTTAAGACTTTTTATTTTCTTAATATAGTTTTCAAGGCTTTCACTTTTTGTGTATTTATCTTCAAAATATTCTGTACCCAATAAATCTATATAAAAAGATTTATATTGGGGAATTGTTAATTTTGAGGAAAATTTAGAATTTTCAGGGAAAATCTTTTCTATGGAATCAAGCTGCTTTTTTAGTTTTTCATCCTCAAAATTTACAAAGCTGCCGTTTTTCAGCCTGTAAAATTGTTTTTTGATTCTGTAGCTGTGATAAAGATCTTCCATTTCTTCCGGTGTCATATCTTCTATCTCAAAGTTTATATTCAGATAGTCATCCTCCAAGGATACATTCATTGCAAAGTTTTTCTTATTTCTGGAAGATTCGATTTTTTTATCAGTATAAACAGCTGCTATTTCTTTTAGTTCGTCTATTCCGCGAAACAGAAAATCATAGATATCCTGCTCGATATTCATAATAAAACGGGCTTCTGTATTTTCTGATTTATCTTCATAATTTACTCTGTATCTGTGAAAAAATTCGATTATTTTGTTTTCTTTTGAATGATCTATTTTCTGTATTTTATCACCGTTTGTCAGCGGTGTCCCGTCAAGAGAAAAAACTGTATCTCCATAACAAAAATGAATACGGACTGTTAAATGCTGGGCATGTGTTTCTATATAAATTTTTGTTTCCAGTTCAGAATGATTTTCTTCATATACAAGTGATTTTGGAAGATAAAAATTACTTTTATTTACGATATTCGGGATAACATTATTAATAAAGATATCCTCATTATTTTTCGGTATTTTAAAATTAGTTAAATTCAGCTGATTTATCTTAAAAAGCGGTCTCAAAAATTTATTATCTTTCTCATCTGTAAGGTATGCAGTATCTTCCTGAATATATATACCGGAATTGGCAAGTGTATCAAAATCCCAGATTTGTTCACCGTCAGTATTCAAAATCAATTGGTCGTTTTCTCTGGAAAGATAAAAATCAACTTTTGGAAGTCCGTTTTTTACGATAATAGCTTTGCTTTTGGCATAAGAAGCAGTATCTGTCTTAACGTAGATTATCTCATTTTCATAAAGCTCAAAAAGTCTTCTTAAATCTTCCGGAAGCAGGAATTGTTTTTTTCCGTTATAGAGATAAGAATTATAAAAATTTCCTTTTACGATATTTTTCAAATTCCTTTCTTTATCAGCACAGTAAAACAGGAAATCTATGATTTTTTTTGATTTTTCATCAAACTGATCTTTTTTAAAATCGCATGTAAGATTTTTTCCCAGCTCAAAGATGCTGTTTCTTCTTAATGCAGTAGTGAAAAAATTAATGTCTTTTACCACATATTTATGTTTGTTCAAATAGCCCACCTTGTATTCCAGATAAGGATCAAGTTTGGTAAGAATAAGCTCAAAAGATAATTCGAGAAGCTCTTTGTTATAATTGCTTTTTTCCAGAGTTTTGTAGTCATCCATCAGAAGCTCTACAGCTCTTATACCGCTACTATTATCAGAGCGTGTTTTATTCGCTTTTTTTTCCGTATTTTTTGCTTTCTCATGAAAAAGATCATCAAGCATATTTTCTATATCGACATCTTTATATTTCTCAGCTTCTGTTTCCGTATCCTGAAAAATGAAATTATTTTCCTGCTCAGGTAAAATACTGTTTTTTTCCTGAAGATCCCTTAATTTTATAAGAACAGCAATAATATGTTTGCAGGCACCGCTGAACTGCTTAAAAGCGGTACAGTTACAGTGACACCGATAATCTATAATATTGGAATTTTTATCTAAGCCCACAGTTACGTCATAAACAGAGTCATTGCCGATTACTCTGCCCTCCCAGTTTAAGCCGAAGTTATCCGTACTTTTCAGGCTGATTATCCGGTTGGAAGAAAAGTAATCTTCACCTCGGGAAAAAACAGCTTTATTAGAAGCAAATTTTTTTATATCTGAATAGTTTAACATGTTATACTCCAATACTTATTTCTTGATATTTTCTCTATATTATATCATATTTCTTCTATAACATAATCAAAATTCTTTTCTAAAAACAATTTTTATTTTTATGAGCTAATTTTTATCATTTATCCATTTCAATGGAATATTGTTTTTGAATTTACAATTATCAGAACAAGCAAAACAGTTCGAAAAATAATTGGATATATTGGAAATCTGATGAAAAATGTGAGAAATTGAGATATAATTAATTATATAAACAAAGTATGGGAAGCAAGAAAAAAATATTTAGGAGGCAGAAAATGATATCTATTAACAGCTTACAAAAAGAAATACATAAAAATGCGGTATCTCATGGATGGTGGGATTCAAAAAGAGAATTCGGTACTTTGATAGCTTTGTGTCATTCAGAATTATCCGAGGCTCTGGAGGAAAACCGGAAAGGGATTCCGATTAACCAGACTTACTATACAGAATCCGGAAAGATGGAGGGTGTTCCTTCTGAGCTGGCAGATACAGTAATCAGAATTATGGATATCTGTGAATATTACGGTATTGATCTTGAAAAGGTTATTTTAGAAAAACATGAATATAATAAAAACAGAGAATTTAAACACGGTAATAAAAAATTTTAGTATAATTATGTAACCAAGAAAAGAGTTCCTGATAAAAGCTGGTAATAAAAATCATTTAAATTACGGAGATTCTTTCATATATTTACACTAAAAAGAGATCGGATTTTTCCGGTCTTTTCTTTTTTATCCGGAATTATATCATATGTTTAATAATATATTACATATCATAATATTTTTTTCTGAGTAAAATTATTATATTTGAAAATCAGAAAACTAATTTGGGTTTAGAAAAGGCAGAAAATATTTTTTTATTAACCGTCAAATCAAAAATAAAGTTTAAATAAAGCAAGGACTAAGGCTCTAATCATATAATAAACATAAGAAAAAAGTAAATACCCGAAAAAATTTACCTTTTTATATATAGAGACTATCAGTTACCCGACTGATAGTATTTTTTTTAAGCAAGGTATAAATTGTCTGTACAAATCATCTGTACAATGATAAAATTAATATAAACGTTTAATATAATAACTTCTTTCTGAAAGTAAGTCTGCAGCTATATTAATACAGGAGGTAACAAAATGAAAATAAAATTTTTGGGGCAGTCATGTTTCCTTATAGAAACTAACGGTAAAAATATAATAATAGATCCTTACCTTACGGAAAATCCAAAAAATCCCACTTCTCTTAATGATATTCCAAAGCTGGATCTGATATTGATAACACATGCGCATTCAGATCATGTAGGAAATGCTGTGGAACTGGCACTAAGAGATGATGCTCTTATAGTAACGGGAACTGAGCTGGCACGCTGGCTTGCATCTAAAGGGGCAAAGGTCATTCCCGCAGGGATAGGCGGAAAGAAGGATTTTGAATTTATAAGTGTAAAATTCACTCAGGCAATACACAGCTCCAGCATAAATGACAACGGACAGATGCTTTATGGCGGGTTGGCAGCAGGAATACTGATTTATGCAGAGGGAAAAACAATATATCATGCAGGGGATACAGCGCTGTTTCTTGATATGAAGCTTATAGGAGAAATGAATAATATTGATTATGCGATACTTCCTATAGGGGATAATTTTACTATGGGAATTGACGATTCAGTGACAGCCGCAAAATGGCTTAAGGCAAAAAAGTATATACCAATGCACTATAATACAATGCCGCTTATAGAACAGGATCCTTATGAGTGGCTTGGGAAAATAGAATCAAAAGGGCTTGCGGGAGAAATACTGAATTATGGAGATGTTCTTGAGATACAGTAAATAATAATGATTAGTGACAATAAACAGGATTCTTTTATGTTGTAAGTAAAGACATATTAATAATTGCTTGACGGATAAATTTAATGATGATAAAATTAAATATTAAAAATAAACGGAGGTTTAAATGTGAGGAAATTATTATCAGCATTATTTTTAGTTCTTGGTGTCGTTTCTTTTTCTAATTGCAGTCTCTTTACAGGAATAAATAAAGATCCCATGGCTGCAGCTGTTGTTAATGCCATTAGCGAGTCAAAATTAGATAATAAAGTATACTGCGACAACTCAGGATACTTCATGGTATATTACTGGAATGGACAAAACGGGATACAGGTCGGGCTTGCTTATCAGGTTCCAAGCATACAGAATGGAGCACCAACAGAAGCTTTTATAAAAGATGTAAAAAATATTCAGAAAAAATTGCCGAAAGAGTTTAAAGAAATGCAGATACACTATAGAATGTATATATACACGTCAAGTAAGACTTATTTTTACGGGAGTATCTTCATGGATAAAAATAAAGAATATCATTACAGTAATGAAAATAACAGAAATACATATTTGGAAGGAAAGCCTTTTGCTTCAACAGTTTCGACGTTCGGTGCAGGTATTTTTTCAGAATATAAATATCAAGGCTGGCAGTATACTGAAAATATAATTTATTAATTATAATGCCGATAAAGATAATATATAAAAAAGAGGTGTAACAAAATTATGCATTTTGTCCAGCCTCTTTATTTTATTTCGGAGAATAGCCCAGATTTTGGGAAATTTCCAAAGTAGTTTTCAGAAGGTATTTCAGTACCTTTTCTTCTTTTTCTTTATTAAATCTGTTTTTTGGAATAGAAACGCTTACGGCATAGTTGACAGTTCCGAGATTATTAAATACAGGGGCTGCAATACATATTATTTCCAGTTCCTGCTCTTCATTATCGTACGCATATCCGTTTTTCAGGATATTTTTTAGTTCATCTCTCATTTTATCTATGGAGACTATGGTGTTGGGAGTATAAGACTTTAGGTCAAATCCCGCCCATATCTCATCAAGATTATCCATATAATTATATGCGAGCATAATTTTTCCCACGGCTGTAGAGTAAAGAGGATTTCTTTTGCCGATGTAGGTATTCATTCTGTAAGGCATATCCTTTGGTTCCAGCTTATCTATATATGCGACTCCGAGACCGTCCAGAAATACCAGATGTATTGTTTCATTTATTTCAGAAAGAAGATTTTTCAAAAACGGTGCAGCTATTTCGTTAAATTTTGTTTCATTAAGAAGTTTGCTGCCAAGACTTAATATTTTAAATGACATTTTATATTTCAGGGTTTCCTCATTTTGTGTAATATATCCTCTTGCAAGAAGAGTATTGGCAATTCTGTGTGTAGTTGCTTTATTCCATTTTAAATTATTTGAAAGATCCGTAAGGGATAGTCCATTTTCATATCTGCTCAACAGTTCAAGCAGATCGAATGCTTTTAAAATGGATAAAACATTATTAGCATTATTCATGCTTCCTCCTTTTGGCACCGTAGTTTTGAATAATTAATTCCTATTAGAATAAGTCTCTTATATGGCATAAAATTATTTCCTTCTAAAACTTTTGGCAGCCAGAATTCTAAATAAGATTATTATAAGGTATAATTGATATTTTATCAAGATAGGCATATTTTGAGTATTTACGTGAAAAATATATATAAGTTAACAAATTTACTTATATGATATATTTTATAAATCAAAAAAAGTAAAATGATATATTATATATTATTTTGAAAAAACATAAAATGATGTATACTAGTATTGTAAGAGATAAATTTTTTTACAAAAATAAAAATGAAATTCAGTTTCATAATACGAAACTATTTTAAGAAAGTAAGTAATATCAGTTATTTCAAGCAAAAATAATATTTTAAAATAAATCAATAAGGAGATGATGGAATGTCAGGGTTAACAGGATTTTCAATGGACTTTTTCTCATTGAAAGGAAAAACGGTTTTTATTACAGGTGCCAATACAGGACTGGGACAGGGATATGCAATAGCGCTTGCCACAGCAGGAGCTGATTTGTTTATAGTGACTTATGACAGAGAATGGGAGGAAACAGAAAAGCTGATCACAGCTGAAGGAGTAAAAGTAAAGTTTTTTCAGGCAGATCTGACTAAAAGAGATCAAGTAACAGCAGCAGTAAATGCATGTATTGAAGAATACGGTAAAATAGATGTTCTGGTAAACAATGCGGGAACTATAAGAAGAGCTCCTCTTCTGGAGTATAAGGATGAAGACTGGCAGGCTGTCATGGACATTAATCTGAATGCCGTGTATTATCTGAGTCAGGATGTAGCAAAGCAAATGGCAAAGCAAGGCGGAGGAAAAATTATAAACGTTGCTTCCATGCTTTCATTTCAGGGAGGAAAATTCGTACCTCCGTATACAGCAAGCAAACATGGTGTAGCAGGCTTAACAAAAGCTTTTGCCAATGAACTTGCAGAGAAAAATATACAGGTAAATGCAATAGCACCGGGATATATAGAAACTGCGAATACTGCGCCAATAAGAGCAGATGAAAGCAGAAATAAAGAGATTCTGGGAAGAATACCGGCGGGCAAATGGGGAAAACCGTTTGACTTAATGGGCAGCATTGTATTTTTAGCAAGCAAGGCTTCTGACTATGTAACAGGACATATTTTGGCTGTTGACGGCGGATGGCTTGTAAGATAGAATTAATAATAAATTATAAAAAATAATAAATAAAGGAGAATGGAAAAATGGATGTAAGATATGCAAGTCACCCGGATGACGTAAAAAATTATGATACAGAGACTTTAAGAGAAAAGTTTTTAATAGAAAAAGTATTTGGAAAAGACGAAATAAATTTAACATATTCACATGTAGACAGAATAATAGCAGGCGGGATATTCCCGGTAGAAAAGGAACTGAAGCTGGAAGTGGGAGACGCTCTGGGAACTGATTATTTTCTTGAAAGAAGAGAAATGGGGATTATAAATATAGGCGGAAAAGGCGAGGTAGTTCTTGACGGAGAAACTTTTGCACTAAACCCGAAGGACGGAATGTATATGGGACTTGGAATTAAGGATGTTATTTTCAGATCACTTGATAAAAACGATCCTGCCAAATTTTATATGAATTCAGCACCGGCACATAAAAAATATCCTACTGTAAAAATAGATATAGATAAAGCAAATCCGGCTCATATGGGTGATGAAAAGCTTTCAAACAAAAGAACAATATATAAATATATAGATCCTAGTGTATGTGAAAGCTGTCAGCTTCTAATGGGAATGACTATACTGGAACCTAATAACATGTGGAATACAATGCCGTGCCATACACACGACAGAAGAATGGAAGTATATTTTTACTTTAATCTTCCGGAAGATCAAAGAGTATTTCATTTTATGGGAAAACCTGATGATACAAAGCATCTGGTACTTGCGAATGAGCAGGGAGCAATATCTCCAAGCTGGTCTATACACTCAGGTGTAGGAACACACAACTATACATTCATCTGGGGAATGGTCGGGGAAAATGTAAATTACGGTGATATGCAGGCAGTAAAAATGGAAGACTTAAAATAGTTTGTTACCTCTAAAATATTAATAGCAGGACTGTATAAAACAAAATAATTATGAATACTGAAATATCTGAAAACATTTAGTTTATTGATATTTATTCTGTAGATAATTTTTGTTTTTAACAGTCCTGTATTTAGTTCTGAATAAAACCTGTAAAATATATTTGAAAAGATTATTTTCCCTTATATTTTGCAGGTATGAAAGATTCATATTCATTCTGTTATTTTTTGTAAGATTTAAGTTTTTTTGTATATTTTTATATCATAAAACTTATCTGAAAGCTCCAGTATTTCTATTCGGATAGTTTTAGTTTCAAAAAAGATTTTTTTATCAATATTAAGCATATAGAATTTTTTATTAAATCTGCTGTTTATAATCTGATCATCAAAAATTTCGCTTTCCTTTATTTTTCCCATTTCCTGAAACAGTATTTTCTGAAGCAGTATAATATTATCTGCTTTTTCTTTTATATGAAGCAAAAGTGAGCTGTTTTCAAAAAACTGGTCTTTTATTATATTTTCAAGGTGATTTTCTATTGTTTTGTTTTTATCAAGATTTTTAATCCCTTTCAGGATAATTTCCTTGGAGTAAACACTGAGCAGTTCGGTAATTTTGGTAATTGCAGTGTTAAAATTTATGTACTGTGTGGTTTTTTCAAGAAGTTCTATAGCAAATTTAGAATTGGCATAAAAATTTTTATTTGTAATAATAAAGCTTAAGCTTACTATTTTATTATTAACACTGCTTCCGGATTTTATTTTATCATAAAAAACAATATAAGGAGTATTTTCTTCTATATCTGATACTATAGTTTTCAGTATAAATTTTTCAAAATCATAAAACCGTGCATAGGAATCTATTTCGATAGAATCCTTTAGATCGTCAACAGAGATATCTATTTTTTTGCTGTCACTAATATCCTGGCAGTATTTCAGGAAAAAACGCAGTGTAAATTTTTCCTGTAACGTCAGCACAGACTGAAAGTCAGGAATGATATTCATGTGTGAAATATTCTTTAATAAATCGCTGAACTGCAGACTTACTATATTACTGGTAGCTTCGTATCCTGACAGAAACATGTAGGAATATATTTCCTCCTTAAAATATATTTTTACATTTTTCTTTTGAAATTTGTCTAAAATATTGTAAAGTTCACTTTTGTTTACATCGATCTGAGACAAAATCTCTAGAATAGTGTATTTTTCAATTTTTTTATGTAAAAAATTTTTTATTAAAACTTTTTCATGTTTAGAAAGAAATTTGTCAAAACTTATTTTATGATTATCATAATAAAAAAATTCCATTAAATCACCTCTTTTTTTATCCGTGAAAAGTATCTTTTTTTAGAAAATACACGAAAACAGCTGACTGTGATTTTCAATTATTATATATTATACCATTATTATTGCTTAGTTACAAACGCTTAAGGCAAAAAAAATATTTTAAACGAAAACAGCACAAAAAATAGCCGGAATTTGACTTAGCATTATAATGTGGTAGAACATGAGTAGAATAAAAATTATTAACTAATTCAAAAAAATTTCAGGAGGAAAGAAATTATGAGTAAAATTATGACAATATTAGAAGAAAGGGTAGCACCGGCTGTAAACAAAATAGGCGGACAAAGACATTTGAGAGCAGTAAGAAACGGAATAATATCAATGCTGCCTCTGACTATAGTAGGATCATTTTTTGTAATATTTCTAAATGTACCAATACCGGGATATGATGAGCTGATAGCTCCTATCAAAGCTTCACTGGACATACCGTTCAGATATACCGTGGGTATAATGTCAATATATGTATCTTTTGGTATAGCACACCAGCTGGCAAAGAGCTATAATCTGGATGAGCTTACTTCAGGGTTTCTTGCTGTGGCAGGATTTCTTATTTCATCAGTAGTGCCTACACAGGTTTCAAAAGGCGTAGAAGGTGTAATTGCTGCCGGAAGATGGATGCCTATAGCAAAATTAAGTGCATCAAGTCTTTTTGGAGCAATACTTGCGTCAATAATATCAGTGGAGATATACAGATTCTTTAAAGAAAAGGATATAGTAATAAAGATGCCTGACGGTGTACCGCCTGCAGTATCAAACTCTTTTGCAGCATTATTTCCAGCAGTTGCCATAATATTGCTTTTCTGGACAATAAGACATTTATTGGGATTCGATATAAGTGAGGCTCTGTCAACGCTGCTTGCACCGTTAAAAGGTATTCTTGCAGGGAATTCACTGCTTGGAGGATTACTAACAGTTTTTCTTATACTGTTTTTCTGGGTTTTGGGAATTCACGGGCCTGCAATACTAGGACCGGTTATAAGACCGATCTGGGATGCTACAATAGCGGAAAATATGGATGCATTTACAGCAGGTGCCAGTGCACATGCACTGCCGAATATCTTTACAGAACAATTTCTGCAATGGTTCTTATGGATAGGCGGATCAGGTATGACGCTTCCTCTGGTATTCCTGTTTTTAATATCAAAATCAAGATTTCTGAAGGATCTGGGGAAATTATCACTCCTTCCGGGAATCTTTAATATAAATGAACCGGTAATTTTCGGAGCGCCGATAGTTATGAATCCGATTCTGGCGATACCATTTATAATAGTGCCTATAATATGTACAATAATATCATATATTTTAACAAGAGTGGGCATGATACCAATGATGATGGCGAAGCTGCCGTTTACAGTTCCTGCACCTATAGGGGCGTTGATAAGTACTAACTGGAGTGTGATGGCCTGTATTCTGGTATTTGTAAACTTCTTTATAGGACTTGTTATATACTATCCTTTCTTTAAAATGTATGAAAAACAGCTGCTTGAACAGGAAGCTGCTGCTAAGTCAACAGAAGAAGCATAAACTGATTATCATTGTGAAGGTAAAGCTGCCTTCACAATGGTATATTTTATAATTTACAGGAGGAAAAAATGAAAAGAAAACTGGGAATATCAATATATCCTGAAAAATCAACAGTGGAAAAAGATAAGGAATATATAGAAAAAGCACATAAATACGGATTCAGTAAAATTTTTACATGTCTTTTATCTGTGGATAAGCCTATAGAGATAATAAAAAAGGAATTTATAGAAATAATAGATTTTGCAGACAAGCTGGGAATGGAAGTAATACTGGATATTTCTCCGGCAGTATTCGATAAGCTGAATATAAGCTATAATGATCTGAGCTTTTTTAAAGAGCTCGGGGCAGCGGGAATACGTCTTGATCTTGGATTCGACGGTTTGAAAGAAGCTCAGCTTACTTATGACAAAACAGATTTGAAAATAGAGTTGAATATGAGTAATGATATAGATTATCTTAATAATATATTAAGCTATACACCCAATAAAGATAACCTGATAGGAAGTCACAATTTTTATCCACAGAAATATACAGGGCTTGAATACGGGTATTTTTTGAGATGCAGCAGAAGATTCAAGGAAAAAGGGATAAGAACATCAGCCTTTATTTCATCGCAGGCGGCAAGTTTCGGACCTTGGAGTATAAATGACGGTTTGTGTACGCTTGAAATGCACAGAAATCTTCCGGCAGCTGTTCAGGCAAAGCATTTGTGGGCAACAGGTCTTATAGATGATGTGGTAATAGGGAATGCTTATGCAAGTGAAGAAGAGCTGAAAGCCCTCGGAGAACTTAACCCTTATCTTCTTGAGCTGGATGTAGAGCTAGAAAATGGTATATCAGATGTAGAGAAGAAAATACTTTTTCAGGAAAATCATCTTAGAAGAGGTGATATAAGTGAGTATATGATAAGATCCACAGAAGTAAGAAAGAGATATACAGGAGCTGATATTCCCGCAAGAAATTATGATTCACAAAAAATCGGGGATATTGTGATAGGAAATAATGAATTCGGTAAGTATAAAGGAGAAACTCAGGTAGTGATAAAGGATATGCCGGCAGACAGCAGAAAAAACAGAGCAGGGAAGGTTATAGAGGAGGAATTGTTTTTACTTTCATTTATTGGTCCGTGGATAAATTTTAAATTCAAAGAAAAAAAATAATATAGAAAAGGTGATGTTAGTGAAAGTAGCAGCATTTGGGGAAGTGATGATGAGATGCAGTGTTCCCGGAAAAAAGAAGTTATTTCAGTCAAATAATCTGGAGTATATGTTTTCAGGAACTGGTCTGAATGTAATGGGACAGCTTGGAAGATTCGGTCTGGAAACAGAACTTATTACAAAGCTTCCCGATAATCCTCTGGGGGATGCGGCAGTCTCACAGATACAGAGTCTTGGTGTAAATACTGGGAAAATAGCCAGAGGCGGAGAATTTATAGGAATATATTTTCTCGAGGAAGGTTTTGGAAAAAGACCTTCTGTGGTTACATATACAGATAGAAGAGGAAGCTCCTTTTGTAAATCTAAGTTAAAGGATTACAATATGGAGGATATTCTGGAAAATGTACAGATGATTCATTTCTGCGGGATAAGCCTTGCAATGAATGATGATGTAAGAAATATTATGTTCTCTATGGCTAAAAGAGCTAAGGAAAAAGGGATACTGGTTGTTTTTGACTGCAATTACAGGGAAAAATTATGGAAAAAGAAATATGAGGATGCTATACCAAATTATAAAAAAATAATAGAATATTCTGATATTGTTTTTGCAAGTGAAAAAGATATAAGTAATATATTTGGCATAAAAAGTGAAAAAGAGAATGTAGAAATAGAGGAAATATTAAGAGATCTTATTCCGGAATTTGCTGCGAAGTATGATCTGAAGCTGGTGTCAGGAACAATCAGGGATAATAAAAGCCTGAATTCTCAAAAATTAAAGGGATTTGCTTATAAAAATAAAAAAATTTACTTTTCCGAATATCAAGAACTTGAAATTTATGATAGAATTGGAGGAGGTGATGCCTACACTTCAGGTATACTTTATAAATATCTGAAAAAGGCAAAGCTTGAAGAAATGGTAGATTTTGCAGTAGCAAGTGCTGTTTTGGGACACACTACATATGGAGATACGCCTGTATCAGCTTTGGAAGAAGTGGAGGAATTGCTTCACGGTGATTTTAGCGAGCTGAAAAGGTAAGGAATTACTTCTTCATGTCAAAATATGAACAAGTTTAACATCAGATGTTTTGATATTATTATTATACTATTATTTACTTCAGGCAAAACATCAATAAAAACATAAAGGAGGGAAATTTATGCTTATTAAGAACGGGGTGTTGATTGACAAAAACAACGGTTTTCATCTGAGCAGAAAGGATATCAGGGTCGAAGACGGACTCATAAAGGAGGTAGCTGATGATCTTCTTCCATATGAAAATGAAGAAATAGTGGATATCAGCGGTCTTGTAGCGGCTCCCGGCTTTACAGACATACATACACATGTATATCACGGGAAAACTGCCATAGGAATAGATCCGGACAGGGTCGGTGTAGAACAGGGAGTAACAGCGGTAGTAGACGCAGGAACTGCCGGAGCTGATACTTTCGAAGATTTCTATGAGCGTATTATAAAAAAAGCCAAGACCAGAGTATACGCCTTTTTGAATATTGCATCACCGGGACTGTTGAGTCTCAGCGAGCTGACTGATTTATCAAACATAGAATTTGAAAAAGTAAAGGAAACCGTAGAAAAGTACAAGGATGTCATAGTAGGAATAAAAGCAAGAGCTTCCGGTTCTGTCGTGGGAGAGAACGGGGCAGAGCCTATAAGAATAGCAAAGGAAATAGCTAAAAAACTAGGGCTTCCTATTATGGTACATATAGGAAACGCACCTCCGAAAGTAGAAGAGGTTTTGAATTTCATGGAAAAAGGAGATATAATAACACATTGTTTTCATAATAAAGTGAATAATCTGATAAGGGAGATAGGAATTCTTCCTGAAGCAAAGGCTGCCAGGGAAAGAGGAGTACTTTTTGATGTAGGACATGGAAATGCAAGCTTTTCATTTGATACAGGTGCTAAAGGTATAGCAGACGGTTTTATTCCTGATTTTTTGAGTACGGATATTTATGATAAAAATATAGAAAAACCTGTAAAAAGTCAGATAACTACTTTGAATAAAATGCTGTATCTGGGACTTACCCTGGAAGACTGCATAAATAAACTTACCAGAGAACCTGCCAAAGCACTTTCACTGGGAGAAACAGGAGAAATAAAAACAGGATACAGAGCTGATTTTACAATATTTGAATTGGTGGATAATTATACGGAATTAACTGATTCAGTGGATAAAACAGTGAAACAGAAGCCGTATGTAAAAGGGAAATACAGTATAGTAGGTGGAAAAGTCTACGAATGTGTGCAATAATATTATTATACCAATAACAGGATTTTATTATCCGTTTCTAAGGAGGAAAAGTGAATATATATGAAAAAATAGGTCTTCAGAAAGTAATAAACGCTAGCGGGAGAATGACAATACTAGGAGTATCGGTATTATCAGATAAGAGTACAGACGGCTTCAAGGAAGGAAGTCAGAATTTCGTGGTAATGGAAGATCTTATGAATAAAGCAGGAGAAATAGTTTCAGCTTATACAAAGGCTGAGGCAAGCTGTGTTACATCTTCGGCATCAGCAGGAATAGCAATAGCTGCAGCTTCTCTTATTACAAAGGATAATCAGACAATGGCTGAGAATCTTCATATACTGAATACTGATAAAAGAGAAATAATTATACAAAAAGGTCATGTAGTAAACTATGGCGCACCTATAAAGACTATGATAGAGCTAGGCGGAGGTAAGCTGGTGGAAGTAGGCCAGTCAAATCTTACAAGCGAAGAAAATATAACAGGAAATATAAATGAAAATACTGTGGGAATATTTTACGTAAAATCACATCATAGTGTACAGAAGGGTATGCTGAGTCTGGAAAAGACAATAGAGATAGGAAAGAAATATAATATTCCAGTAGTAGTGGATGCAGCAGCAGAAGAGGATCTGGAAAAATATGTGTTAATGGGAACAGACATGGTGATATACAGCGGTTCTAAGGCAATAGAAGGACCAGCATCGGGATTTATAACAGGAAAGAAGGAGCTTATCAAGAATTGTAAGCTGCAGTATAAGGGAATAGGAAGAGCAATGAAGGTGGACAAAGGAGTAATAATGAGTCTTTTGAGCGCTTTGGAACAGTATAGTCAAAAGGATGAGGCAAGGATAGAGCAGGAAAATAAGAAGAAAGCAGAGCTTCTAGCAGAGGAATTAAAGGGGATAAAGGGTACTGCAATATCAGTGGTAAAGGATGAAGCAGGAAGAGAGATATACAGAACAGAGATGAAGCTTCTGGATACTAAGCTGAATGCAGAAGAACTGATAAAGGAGCTGGAAGGCGGGAATCCTGCGATCTATACAAGAAACTATTATAAGAATCAGGGGAAAATACACTTTGACATGAGATCAGTAGATGAAAAGGAAATAGGAAATATATTTAAGAGAATAGAAGAAATATTAGGTTAACTCTATAAAAAATAAAAGCTTTTGTCCATTCAAAAGAAAAATATACAGAATGGAATGCTTATTCAAATAAATACAGGAGGAATATGAAATGCTTGATACAAAAATAAAGTTTTATAAAGGAAGAGTAGCATTAAATGTGCTTGCGAAAGATCTGGCGAATGCAAAGGAAATATATGAAGCAGCAGAAGGTCATGTAGTAGTGGGACTTTTATCGAAAAACTATGATAAGATAGAAGACGGAGTTGCAGAAGTAAAGGAGTATCTGAAAGAGCTGGGAGTGGTATCTGTAGGTCTTGGAGCGGGAGATCCGAGTCAGTTTGAGAAGGCAGCACTGATATCATGTGAGACAGATCCGGGTCATGTAAATCAAGTATTTACAGGAGCAGGATATGCAGCAGGAGCATTAAGAGCAAAGGGTCATGGCAGAACATATATAAATGTATTAATGAGTCCTACAGGAGAGCCTGGAAAGGTAAAGATAAGCACGGGAGAGCTGAGTGAAAAGGAGAAAGCAGCAATAGTCGATGTAGATACAGCAGTGGCAATGCTTAAGGATATGAGAGCACATTCGGTGAAATTCTTCCCTATGGGAGGTCTGAAATCACTGGAGGAGCTGAAGGAAGTGGCAAAGGCGAGTGAAAGAGGGAATCTGGAGCTGATAGAGCCTACAGGGGGAATAGATCTGGAGAATTTTGAGGAGATACTAAAGGTGTGTGTGGAAAGCAGTATACCAAGAATAATGCCGCATATATACGGATCAATAATAGATAAGGAAACAGGACTTACAAGAGTGGAAGACATAAAAAAACTTTATGAAATTATAAAAAAGCTGGTGTAATATAAATATTGAAGTTCGGAATATGGAATTAATCCGGACTTTTTTAATTTTAAATGATTCGGAATATAAAAGAATTTGAAAATAATAAAAAATAATGGTACAAATATAAAAAAACTGAATATAAGGTGAGGAGTCTGATGGAGCTGAAAGATATCTTATTCGGAGAAAAATTTTATAATATATGGGAAGAAGTCCAAATAAAACTGCCGAGAGAGGATTATTACAAAAAGCTGGCTGATAACAGGGAGAGAAGTGAATGGATAATTGATGAACTGACTTATTGTATAAAGAATGTAGCAAAAATTTTTGAGAAGTCATATCAGGAAGTTATAGAGTATTTATATGAATTTTTAATGTCAGATGTGGTTTTTTTATCTGATTTTACTGCGAAATGGATAAACGGGATATCAAAAGAAGAATTTGATGAGGATGAATTATCTGATTTTTTGCAGGATACAGGCATGTCAGAAGAAGAATATTTGGAATACAGTGCAGAAGGAAGCTATGATATCGGTATTGTATTTGATGCTTTAATTTATGCTTTTATTATAAAAAACAATCCTGAAGCACTGCTTTCCTATTTAGCAGAAGATATGTACATAAATCAGAAAAATTTAGAAAAAAGAAGGCAGATACTGATGAAAATTTTTAGTGAAAGTATACGAAAAGATAAGAATTAATAAAGCCGGAACAATTTCAATTTCCGGCTTTATTTTTATTTTTTATTAAAAATTTTGTCAAAAAGTTCATTTACAAATTCAGCAGCTTCACTATCAACATCGGAAACAGATTCGTAAACCTGTTTTCCGTCTTTTGTAATAACTGTCTTGGTATATTTTGCATAAATTTTTTTAATGTCATCTTCTGTGAGCTTAACATTATGTACATATTTATCCGAGGTAATATCACCAAGAACATCTATTACAGGACCTAAAAATTCATTTATGGTTTCCCTGCTTATATTATCACTGTCATTTTTAGTACTGTCTTTGCTGGAAAAAAATTCCCGGGAATTTGAATTTTCTTTTTGAAAATCTGCTTCTTTTTCTCTTTTTAATTCAGAAGCGGCAAAATCCGTTTCTGAATCTGAAATTTTTATTTTTGAAAAAAGCTTTTTAAATATGACCATAAATTACTCCTGATTTCTTGATTATAAAATTAATTACTGGTAATGAAGCAGTGAGCATTGATATAATGATAGTCTGAAAAAACAGAAGATTTATTTTCCAAGATGATTTTTTACATAATCAAGCAGTGTACCTATTTCAACAATTTCTGTATTTCCTGTCTTTCTGTCCTTTACTTCTACTTTTCCTTCGGCTATAGATTTTCCAGTGATTATTTTCATCGGGAAACCTATAAGATCAGCATCTTTAAATTTGAACCCTGCTCTTTCATCTCTGTCGTCAAGAATAACATCAATATTATGATCTTTTAGAAGCTGATAAACATCTTCTGCCACTCTTACCTGATCTTTATCTTTGATATTAGGAATTATGACATCTACTTCATACGGAGCGATGTTTACAGGCCAGATAATTCCGTTTTCATCGTAGTTTTGCTCAATTGCAGCGGACATTATTCTGGAAACCCCTATTCCGTAGCATCCCATTTTAAGAGTAGCCTGTTTTCCGTTTTCATCAAGAACATTTGCCTTCATAGCTTCTGAATACTTTGTTCCAAGCTCAAATATATGACCTACCTCGATACCTCTTGCTATTTTCAGAGTTCCGCCGCATCTCGGACATTTTTCTCCTTCTTTTGCTTCTCTTATATCACCTGTCATATCGTATTTAAAATCACTGATATTTGAATTTATATAATGATGATCTTTTTTATTAGGTCCCAGTGTAAAGTTTTTCATGAATTTTACACTTTCATCCATTACTATTTTTATATTTTCGTTATTTAATCCTACCGGACCGATAAATCCTTTAACAAGATTAAGTTTTTCCATATCGGAATCATTTATCATTTCCAGCTCTACAGCAGCATTAACAAGATTTTTTACTTTTATTGTATTTACTTCGTAGTCCCCTCTTATCAAAGCCATGTAGTATTTATCATTTTCACCGAAGGCTTCCTTTAGAACAATGGCCTTTACAGTTTTGCTTGTAGGAATATTAAAGAATGCAGCTACATCTTCTATAGTCCATGTATTAGGAGTTTCTACAAGCTCTATGCTTTTTGCTTCCTCGTCTGATTCTTTAAAATCAGCTTTGCTTGTGGCTTTTTCCTTATTAGCTGCATAATCGCATGAATCACAGTAAAGAACGTCATCTTCACCGCTTTCGGCCAATACCATAAATTCATGAGTAACATCTCCGCCTATAGATCCGGAATCAGCTTCTACGGCCCTAAAATCAAGTCCGCATCTTGTAAAGATATTTTCATAGGTAGTTTTCATATTCAGATATTCTTCATCAAGAGATTCATGAGTAGTATGAAAGCTGTAAGCATCCTTCATAATGAACTCCCGGCCTCTCATAAGTCCGAATCTTGGTCTTATCTCGTCTCTGAATTTTGTCTGGATCTGATACAGATTCATAGGAAGATCTTTATATGAATTTATTTCATTTCTGACAATATCAGTAACAACTTCTTCATGTGTAGGACCAAGAGCAAATTCTCTTTCATGTCTGTCTTTCATTCTCATGAGTTCAGGACCGTAAGCAATCCATCTTCCGCTTTCCTTCCAAAGATCAGCAGGCTGCAGAACAGGCATAAAAACTTCCTGTGCACCTGATTTGTCCATTTCTTCCCTTACGATGTTTTCTACTTTTTTTAATACTCTGTTACCAAGCGGCAGATAAGAATATACACCACTTGCAAGTCTTTTTATCATAGAAGCTCTCAGCATAAGCTTATGACTGATTACTTCTGCTTCTTTCGGAGCTTCTTTGTATGTTTTTACGAATGCTTTTGATAATCTCATATATTTTTCCTCTCTTTTTATAATTTTCTTGCTTTTATAAATAAAAAATGTGCTAAATTTTTTCCGTTTAAAAATTTTGGTTCTTTGGAAATAAGCTCATCATCTGCACGGCTTTCGGCAATTTCCAGAATTTCAAAATTATTTTTGATTATGGTATTTATTATGGTAGACAAAGTTCTATGATACTTTTTTACATTATCTATAAACCATTTCTCAAATCGTTCACCCTCTTCATTATAATTACTGACAGGCCAGTAACGGCTTTTGGTTTCCGGGTCGCAGATCCAGTCCTTTAATTGTCTGTTAGCCGTGACCATGGGGTGCTCCTGTGAAAAAATCAGACTTCCTCTTTTTCTCAATAATTTTGAAATATCCAAAATCAGTTTTTCAAAATTTTCAACATAGTGAAATGCCAGTGAGCTGACAGCTATATCAAATTTTTCACTGAGACTGTCGATATTCTCCATGGATAATTCCTGATACCGGATATTATTACTTATGTTTTTTTCTCTGGCGGTATTAAGCATCTTTTGGGAAATATCTATTCCGAGTACAGAATTGGCTGTTTTTGCAAGTATTGACGATAAATCACCGGAACCGCATCCGATATCGAGGATATCTTTGCCTTCTGTATTTCCGATAAGCTTTAGCATAAGGGGTTCTTCAATGCAGTTGTTATAATTCATTTTCTGACTGCGTATGCTCATGTACCCGTTAAAAAATTTTTCGTTATCGTAATAATTAGCCACGGGGCATCTCCTTTCCGTGAAAATATAAAACTTTGTACCTGATATTATACCAAATTCTTCAATTATAGTAAAACGTTTATTTAAACAAAGAAAAATAAAATTCCCTGTATACATTAAGATACAGGGAACTTATTATGATATGGATTTATGAGTGCATTTCATCACTTTCTACAGAGATGAGAGCAGGGTCGTTATACATATCAGTATTCAGCTCGTTTAACATTTTTCCGGTAACAACTCCGGAAAGTATAGAGTCATTGACATTTAGTGCAGTTCTTCCCATGTCGATCAAAGGTTCTACAGAGATCAGAAGTCCTGCCAGTCCTACAGGAAAGCCTAAAGATGAGAGTACTATAAGTGCCGCAAATGTGGCTCCTCCTCCTACGCCTGCCACTCCGAAAGAGCTTATGGTAATAATAACGATTAATTTTGCGATAAAGCCTATACTGTAAGGATTTACTCCCACAGTAGGTGCGATCATAACTGCAAGCATTGCAGGATAAATGGCTGCACAGCCGTTTTGCCCGATAGAGGCTCCGAATGTAGCAGAAAGATTGGCAATTCCCTGTGATACACCCAGTTTTTTAGTCTGTGTTTCTATATTCAGAGGTATTGCACCCATACTTGTTCTTGAGGTAAAGGCGAATGTAAGAACCGGAAATACCTTTTTCAGATAAATAACAGGGTTCAGCTTAAACAATGCAAGTATAATCATATGTATTATGAACATAATAATTATTGCAGTGTAAGATGCCAGTATAAACTTAATAAGCTTTGCAATCTGCAGGAAATCACTGCTTGCCAGTACATTGGTAATAAGAGCAAGTATACCGTAAGGAGTAAGTCTCAAAACAAGTGTAACCATTCTCATAACTATGTCGTGTGCAGAGTTAACAATGTTTCTGAAAGTTTCAAGAGATTCAGGTTTTTTCTTTTGTATACCAAGAGCTGCTATACCTACGAATGCCGAGAAAATAACCACGGCTATTGTGGATGTATTTCTTGCGCCTGTCATATCCAGAAACGGATTTGTCGGGATGAAATCCAGAACTTTCTGCGGGAAGGAAGAATTCGCTTCTCCGAGTTTATTCTGTAAGTATTCGGCTCTGGTCATTTCGGCACTTCCCTGAAGCATACCTGTAGCATCAAGCTTATAGAAAAGTGAAACCATGATTCCTACCAAACCTGCAATAGCCGCTGTAATTAACAGAATTGCTATAATATTTCCGCCCATTTTACCAAGCTGTTTACTGTCTTTAAGATTAATGATTGCCGAAGTAATGGAAACCATTATAAGAGGCATTACTATCATTTGAAGCAGTCTCACATATCCCGATCCGATGATGTTAAACCAGTCTTTGGTTACACTGATTGTATCAGAATTAGGTCCGTAGACATAATGCAGTATAAGTCCGTAAACTATCCCCAGCCCGAGTGCTGTGAAGACTCTTTTAGTAAACGAAAGATGTTTTTTTTGCATTTTATATAATACAAAGATTAAAGCTATTAATCCGATAATGTTTATTATCAGTTTGAAATCCATAAAGAATCCTCCTTCATAAAAATATATTTATTCACGTTATTGAAATCTATCTGTAGTATAGAATATTTTTTTCATTTTTTCAAGATTTTTTTGAATATACAAATGTTTTTTGAGAATATTTAATTATAAAATGGAGAATAATAAAAAGTCTTGACATATGCAATATAATTATGTTAAAGTAATTACAGATAATAATTGTCTGTAATTGGGAGTGGTAATATGCATTACAGTGTAGGTGTGGAATATGCGCTGCATTGTCTGATTTATCTGGCAACGCCGTCTGTTAAGCCGGTACTGACAGTAAAAGAGCTGGCTGAATTTCAGGGTATATCAGAAACATATCTGTCTAAGATTTTTACTAAGCTTTCTAAAAACGGCATAGTAAAAGCAACACCGGGAGTTACCGGAGGTTATCAGCTGAAACAGGATCCTTCTGTTGTAACATTCTGGGATGTGGTTCAGGCGGTGGAGGGAGAAAAACAGATATTCCGCTGTAAAAATATAATAGGGACATGTGCTCTGCATGATAAAAAAACTGAAGCAGAAGAATGTCCGGGTAAGGTAGACTGCCTTATAAATGATGTAATGCTTGATGCAGAAAAGCAGATGGAATTATATCTGAAAGAAAAAAATCTGAAATGGCTTACGGAAAAGCTTGAAAAAAAGCTTACAAAAGAATATCAGGATTTAACTGCGGATTGGTTTAACGGTTAGTATAGTATTTGATTAGTATATGAAATGCTATACTTTTTAATGATTTTCATTCTTAAAATGTAAATCTTATTTTTTTGAAAACAATTACGGATAAAAGTTATCGATAATAGAAAATAAGGAGGAATAAATATGTTTAATGAAAAATTCAATGAGGTACTTACTAAAGAAGGTGTAGTTTCTATTACATCATGGTCAGCAGAAAATGTTCATGTGGTGAATACATGGAACAGTTATCTGGTGAAGAGCGGTGAAAATAAACTGCTTATTCCTGCTGCAGGTATGAGAAAAACACAGAAAAATGTAGAAGCTAACAGCAGAGTAATATTAACACTGGGAAGTAAAGAGGTTATGGGCTATAAAGATTATCAGGGAACAGGATTTGTTATAGAAGGGACAGCAAAGTATCTTACTTCGGGAGAAGAATTTGATATGATGAAAGAAAAGTTTCCATTTCTAAGCAGAGTACTTGAAATAACTGTTGAAAGTTTGAAACAGACAATTTAATTTATTTTTATATATTTCGTCTGAAATATAGAGTGTTTTTTGTGGAAAATCATATGAAAATAAAATAGTGTTTAAATCCTGATATCATTTAAATATATCAGGTTTTTTTAAATTGTAATTTATGAATTGACAAGCATTATACTATATGGTATATTTAAAAATAATTTAATCAAACTATCGGGGGTTAGTGGGAAATGAGATTATATAAAAGTACAAGGCTGTGTCTGGAAAATAAGTCAAAAGAATTTGAAAAAGTAGGGTGGTATTCTCATGAGAAAGAATACAATAATTCTGCTGTCAGCAGATATTATTATTCAATGTTTATAAGGGTTTCTTATATTTATAAAGGGATTATGGGATATACAGACACTGGTTTGAATTCTCATCAGAGAGTATTAAGCCAGCTAAAAAAAATGATTGAAGGTTTTATTCTTGAAAAACAATATTTAGAATCAGGCACCGGGAAAAAAATCAGTGAGCTGTTTATAAGGCTGGAGTTATGCTGTAATTATAGAAATATTGCAGATTATAAAGATATTGAATTAACAAAAAATAATGTTAATTATTTAAAAAAGACTCTTTGGATGTTTAATAGTCTGTATGAAATAATCTTAGAAATTTGTGGAATTGTAAAAAAAGAAAGGGAGGATGTATAATGGGGAAAAAATTAATAAAAGCAGCAGAATCTGCTGTTTTTGAACTTCAAAGCAGATATGAGGGGTTGAAAATCCTTTTATATAATAATTTAGAAAGAAATCAGTATGAGATAATCGTAGATGTGGAAAAATACGGTCTTGATGATGCATTTGTGAGTGACTTAGCAAGAACTGTCCGTGAAAAAACGAATCCTGAAGGTTTTGGGATTTATACTTATTTTGTTAATGATTTTGATGAAAAGAAGAGAGCGCAGGAAAATATGAAAATACAGGGGAAGATATGTACCTTTTTTCGCCCGATTACTGCTGCAATGTCAGAATTTAGATTGAAGTATCTAATACGAAAACATAGAAAGAAACTAGAAAAATACTGATTATTTGAATAACTGAATAAAAATCAGAAGTCATATTGGCAGGTGTAATGTAAGAAATATATAAAATATCAATTTCCTTTTATACAGGGATTGTGATAAAATATATATAAATGCAATGTGAAAATAATACAGATAAAGGGAAAAGGTGCCGTAAATATGAAAAGACAGATTTTAATTTTATTAGTTTTATTTACTTCAATTATTTTAGGAGACGGAATGGTAAAGCCGCAGGCGTTAAAATACGGGGATACTATCGGTATAATTGCCCCGGCGAATTATTCAGGTGCTTCTGCCGATACAATGGTAAAAGATCTTGAGGCAAGAGGCTTTAAAGTCGTACTCGGGGATTCTTTCTATTCAAAATGGTATAATTTTGGCGGTTCTGATGAAATAAGAGCAAAAGATATAAACAACATGTTTAAAAATAAAGAAGTAAAAGCCATATTTTGTGTACGCGGCGGATACGGAAGCATACGTCTTCTGGATTTGATAGATTTCGATACAATAAGAAAAAATCCTAAAATATTCGTGGGCTACAGTGATATTACCACTTTACTTATGGCAATAAGCCAGAAAACCGGACTTGTGACATTTCATGGTCCGATGAGTTCTAATTATACGAATTTTGATGATATAACAAGAATTTCTTTTTTTGACACAATAATGACAGATAAGGATTCATATGTTCTGTCTGATTATTTGGGAGCCGATCTCAGAGTAATAAGCAGCGGGAAAGCAGAAGGAGAAATAGTAGGCGGTAATCTTTCGCTGATAGTAGCTTCTCTCGGGACAAAATATGAAATAGACACAAAAGGGAAAATTTTATTTATTGAAGAAGTAGGGGAATATACCTACAGAGTAGACAGAATGTTTCAGCAGCTAAAGCTCGCAGGAAAATTTGATGATGCAAGCGGAATAATACTGGGAAGTTTTACTAAGGCTAATCAGGAGGCACCGGAAGATATGCCGCTTCAGGAAGTGTTTTATGACAGCTTCGGCAGTTTGAAAAAGCCTGTAG
Source organism: Sebaldella termitidis ATCC 33386 (assembly GCF_000024405.1). NCBI lineage: Bacteria > Fusobacteriati > Fusobacteriota > Fusobacteriia > Fusobacteriales > Leptotrichiaceae > Sebaldella > Sebaldella termitidis. The sequence continues at coordinate 738,813 of NC_013517.1, forward strand.
TGAGTAATTTCAGTTCGGGACATATGAGACCGTTTATTACTGTGCCAATCGGAGCAAAGGCTAAAATGAATACAGATACAGGGAAAATAGAGATAGTAGGGGGAACTGTAAAATAAACACTAAAAAAGCAGAGAAGTCATATTGAACCTTTTCTGCTTTTTTAGTAGAAGTTTTTAACTATTATCTGATATATAGAAAATTGACTTAAATTAGTAAATAGTATAGAATTAATAAAGGATTTTATTTGAAGAAGGAGTTTATAATGAAAAAAATAGTTGTTTTACTGGTATTTTTATTTTCTTTTTGTGTTTTTTCAAAAGTATATGAATATGCAGTGATAAAAGATGCAAGAGGTTATACAGAAGTGATGGAGAACAGTAATACCGGTGCAAAAGTAAGGGCAAAATTAAAAAATAACACACTTGTCCGAATTGAGGAAATTAATGAGTCAAAAGGTCAATGGATAAAGATTTCTACAAGAACAGAATATATTGAAAATTCAAAATATACAGAAAATGCAGATGGCTATGTAATGAAGGATAAACTTTCATATGAATTCGGGCCTTTAATTTATGTAAGCTCAAGCACAGAGTGTGATAATACCACACTGGCAAAATTAGTATTGAAAAATAAAATGGATTACGATGATTTTAGTGTTCTGGCTGATTATATACAAAATAATGCCAATAATTATGAAAGAAATAAAAACAGCAGTTATTCCGTAAAAAGAGATTCTGAGGAAGAGTACATCTATATACTGAAAATTAATAACGGTCTGGAATTAAGACTTACTGAAGATTATGATATTTATATAAGCGGACTGAAATATAAAAAAATAAACATCAATAATGAAAAAATTCCTGTATTAAGCGAATTTGTCCCGGATACAAGTATTTCCGGGATTAACAGCATAAATATTTTTGAAGATAAAAATTATACAATTATAAATATTCCCATGGAAATAAAAGGTGATGGCTGCAGTATAGAATCAGGGAATAAAATATTTATGTTTAAAGATAATAACCTGACTTTTACAGCTGATATGATTTATGAAAATATCAGCAGTGTAAGAGAATTTAGGAAATGGATAAAGGTAAAGGAAGAAAGTATGACAGAGGAGAGGTAAAAATGAAAATTCCGGTATATTTAAAAAATAATGTAAAAAATTATGAGGAAAAAGACTTTGCAATAATGACGATTTGTTCGCAAACAGGAAATGACCTGCTTGAAGTATGGTATTACGGAGATTTTTTTATGGTCTCCGGCGAGGAGCGGAACTATATAGTAGGAACAGATTCTGCACCTGAAAAAATCGTAGCTAAAGATCCTGAAACAAATGAAGAAATTCTAATTTTTGACGGTACGGTGCACGGTTATGATAATATGTTTTGCGATGTATACACAGAAGAGCAGATTAATGACAGAGAATTAAAAAAACTTGATATTCCCGCATCGCAGCTTATTTTGGAATTAGGCTACAGTATTGACTATGAAGATGAAAAAGACGATTATGATTTTGATGAAAACGGGGAAGTAATTTTGGTGAATGGAAATAAAATGTCATGGGATGATGTGGTTTTGAACGGCTTCGATTATCTGGCATTATCGTATATTGATAAAAATGGTAAAAAAATTCAATTTGTAGATTGTGAGCTGGCATAGTAAAATTATGAAATGCTGTTCAGATACTATTAGAATAAGGGTGTAATAAATAACGGATCTGTACTGTTACAGATCCGTTATTTATTATCTTTAGTATTCCGATAGTTTATTTATCAAATTTGAAGCCCTGTTTTAAAGCTGTCGGGTATACATCAGGGAAATAAACAGTTTTGTAGGCATTAGCAACAAAATTACTCCATGATTTTTCCTGTTCTCTTCCGATTTCGTCCAGATATTTCGCTATTTGTCTGTCGTAGTTATTTATTAACTCGGGAAGTCTGTCTTTATCATATTTTTCATCAAAACGAAATGTCTTGATATCCATTCTTGGTTTCTGTCTTGAATGATCCTTGGGATGACCGACAGCCAGACCGACCATAGGGAAAGTATACTCAGGAAGCTCAAGAAGGTCTATTACAGTCTCGGGATTTTTTCTTACTGCACCTATAGGAACTATTCCGAGACCAAGTGATTCAGCGGCAGTTATAGCAGTACCGAGAGCTATTCCTGCATCTACTGACGCTACCATCATACCTTCCACACTTTCATGGATAATCTGTTCATATCCTGCATTTTTTACTCCAAGGCTTGTTTTATATAAATCAGCAATAAAAATTAAGAATACCGGGGCCTGTGCTACCCAAGTCTGACCGCCTGTAAGCTCAGCCATTTTTTCTCTTGTGTTCTTGTCCTTTATGACAATTATGCTTATTCCCTGTCCGTTTATGGAAGTAGGAGCATGCTGGGCGGCACTTATTACTGCACTTATCATTTCTTCAGATACTGGTTCATTTGTAAAGCTTCTTATGGATCTATGATTTTCCATAATTTTTATAGTTTCTGTCATTTTATCACATCCTTTACGTGTATGTACAAAATGATACTCTTTTTCACTAAAAATGTCAATTAATAAGAAAATTTTATTTTATATGTAAAGTATATTATTGACAATTAATAAAAAATGGGGTATATATTTAGTAATATATTACAAAATATATTTTTGTAAAAAATAGTCATAACGGAAGGTGAAGACATGAAAAAATATATTAAAATCAATAAGAATGATAATGTAGCAATAGTATTGGAGCCGATGAAAAAAGGAGAAATAATTACAGATGGGGATGAAGACACGATACTTGCAGAAGATATAGATAAGGGACATAAAACAGCTTTGACAGACATAAAAGAAGGGGAAAATATTATAAAATACGGAATGCCTATAGGAAAGGCAGTAAAAGATATCGCAGCCGGAGAATGGATTCATACACATAACGTAAAAACAAATCTTTCGGATCTGAATAATTATGAATATAATCCGAAGTTTCAGGAACACAGCATTAAGATTCCAGAAAAAAAGATCAATGCATACAGAAGAAAAAATGGTGAGATAGGTGTAAGAAATGAATTGTGGATTGTCCCCACTGTGGGCTGTGTAAACGGGATAGCGAAAATAGCAATAAATGAATTTCTAAAGGAAAACGACATATCCATGATTGACGGAATAAATATACTATCACATAATTACGGGTGTTCGCAGCTTGGTGATGATCATGAGAATACTAAAATAATACTGCAGGATGCTGTAAAGCATCCAAATGCAGGCGGTGTTCTGGTAATGGGACTAGGATGTGAAAATAACCAGATAGATGTATTTATGGATACACTGGGGGATTATGACAGGGAGAGAGTGAGATTTCTGGCTGTTCAGCAGGTAAGCGACGAGATAGATGAAGCAAAGAAGCTTTTGAAAGAGCTTTTTGATATAATGAAAAATGACAAAAGGGAAGAAACAAGTATTGCCGAATTAAAAGTTGGGCTGGAATGCGGGGGATCGGACGGTTTTTCCGGAATAACAGCTAACCCTATGCTCGGGGAATTTTCCGATTACATGGCTAATTACGGCGGGACAACCCTTTTGACAGAGGTTCCGGAAATGTTCGGAGCGGAAACACTTTTGATGGAAAGATGTGAAAACAGGGAAATATTTGAAAAAACAGTAAATCTGATAAATGATTTTAAAGATTATTTTATAAAGCATGACCAGGTAATATATGAAAATCCTTCACCAGGAAATAAAAAAGGCGGAATAACCACTCTTGAAGATAAATCTCTGGGATGTACACAAAAATCAGGAACTGCAAAAATAAGAGATGTTTTAAAATACGGGGAAAAAATAAAAAAGAACGGCCTGAATCTTCTTTCTGCACCGGGAAATGACCTTGTGGCAACTACGGCACTTGCAGCAGCAGGCTGTCATATGGTATTTTTTACTACTGGAAGAGGAACACCTTACGGAGGCTTCGTACCTACGGTAAAAATTTCCACTAATACAGAGCTGGCGGAGAATAAGCCTAAATGGATAGATTTTGATGCAGGAAAGCTGATAAGCCGTAACATGGAGATGGAGAAGCTTCTTGAAGAATTTATAGATTATATAGTAAAAGTAGCAAATGGTGAAAAAACAAGAAATGAAATAAATGAATTTAAAGAACTGGCTATATTTAAGTCAGGCGTAACGTTGTAATATTATAAAAAAACGAATTATGGAGGAGGAAATATGGCAAAGGTAACATTAAAAGGAGTGGAGAAACAATATCCAAACGGATTTAAAGCAGTACACGGGATAAATCTTGATATTAAAGACGGGGAGTTTATGGTCTTTGTCGGTCCCTCGGGATGTGCTAAATCAACTACACTTAGAATGGTAGCAGGTCTTGAAGAGATCACAGGAGGGGAAATATATATCGGTGATAAGCTCGTTAATGATGTAGCACCAAAAGACAGAGGAATAGCAATGGTTTTCCAGAACTATGCCCTTTATCCGCATATGAGCGTTTATGATAATATGGCTTTTGGACTGAAGCTAAAGAAGACACCAAAAGCAGAAATAGACAAAAGAGTAAGGGATGCAGCCGAAAAGCTTGAAATAACAGACCTGCTGGACAGAAAACCAAAGGATATGTCAGGAGGACAAAGACAAAGGGTAGCACTTGGAAGAGCAATAGTAAGAGAGCCGGAAGTATTCCTTTTTGACGAGCCTTTAAGTAATCTTGATGCAAAGCTGAGAGTATCCATGAGGGTAAGAATAAGCCAGCTTCATAAAGAGCTGGGGTCTACAATGATTTATGTGACACATGATCAGGTGGAGGCAATGACAATGGGAGACAGAATATGTGTCTTAAGAGAAGGAAAGATCATGCAGGTGGATACGCCGTTAAATCTGTATAACCATCCAGCGAATAAATTCGTAGCAGGCTTTATAGGATCACCGACAATGAATTTTTTGAATGGAGTAATAGAAGAAAAAGACGGGAAGCTGTTAATGAAGGTAAAGGGGACAGAGCTGGAATTTCCAGAGAGCATGAGAGAGAAGATAAAAGGACATACAGGAAAAGAGGTGTCATTCGGAATAAGACCGGAACATATCTCACTGGGAAAAGAAGGAGAGCAGAATGCACTGAGAGGGAATATACTGGTAAAGGAACAGATGGGAAATGAAGAGATAGTGTATTTTGAGAGTGAGGGAAACCAGATAACGGCAAGACTGACGCTGAATCAGGAGGAAAGTCTGAGCCTGAAGGAGAGCGGAATATTTAAAATAGATATGGAAAAATGTCATTTATTTGACAGAGATACTGAAGAAGCTATTTAACGATTTTAGGAGGATAATAAATGAAACAGTTTATGGACGAAAACTTTTTGCTAAAAAATGATGTGGCAGTGGAGCTGTATAATAAATATGCCAAAGATATGCCGATAATTGATTATCACTGTCATTTGAGCCCGCAGGAAATAGCTGAGAATAAAAGATATAAAAATATTACTGAATTATGGCTCGGAGGAGATCATTACAAATGGAGAGCAATGAGAATCAATGGCGTAGGAGAGGAATATATAACAGGAACAAAAGATGATAAGGAAAAATTCATAAAATGGGCGGAAACAATTGAAAACTGTATTGGAAATCCATTGTATCACTGGACACACCTTGAATTAAAGAGATATTTCGGTATAGATGAAGTACTGGGGAGCAAAACAGCGGAAGATATATGGGAAAGAGCCAATAAAATAATACAGAGTGACAGTTTTACGGCAAAAGAAATAATAAAAAAATCAAATGTAGAGATAATATGTACTACTGATGATCCGGCAGATGACTTAAAATATCACAAGGCGATAAAAGAAGACAAGGATTTTCCCGTAAAAGTATTTCCTGCATTCAGACCTGACAGAGCTATAAATATTGAAAAAGAAGATTTTGTTACATGGCTTGGTCTTCTTGAAAAAGCGGTAGGAAAAAAAATAAATGATATTAACGGACTTTTAAGTGCATTAGTAGAAAGAATCGAATATTTTCACGAGGCAGGATGCAGACTTTCGGATCATGCTCTGGAGCCTGTTATGTTCAGACATGGTAATATAAGCGAGATGGATGCGGTATTTAAAAAGGCACTATTAAAAGAAAGCTTCAGCGAATCTGATCTGACGCTTTATAAAGGGCAGTTAATGCTGTTTCTCGGGAAAGAGTATGCTAAAAGAGGATGGACTATGCAGATACATACAGGAACAATGAGAAATAATAATACAAAGATGTTCCGACAGCTGGGGCCTGATACCGGATTTGACGCTGTGGGGGATTACAGCTGTGCAAAAGCTCTTTCAGATTTGCTGAACAATCTTGACTATAATGATAAGCTTCCAAAAACAATACTGTATTGTCTGAACCCTAATGATAATTTTGTATTGGGGACCTTGCTGGGTTGCTTTCAGGACGGAAAAACTCCGGGAAAAATTCAGTTTGGCTCGGCATGGTGGTTTAATGACCAAAAAGAAGGAATGATAACACAGATGACAGATCTTGCCAATCTGGGGCTTCTTCCAAGATTCGTGGGAATGCTTACGGATTCCAGAAGCTTTTTATCATACACAAGACATGAGTATTTCAGAAGAATTTTATGCAATCTTATCGGCGAATGGGTAACGGACGGGGAATTTCCTTATGATACCGAGCTTCTGGGGAATATTGTGCAAAATATAAGCTATACAAATGCAAAAAATTATTTCGGACTTATATAAAAAAGGATAGATACTAAAAATCCGGGGGAATATGTACAAATAAGAGAATTGAAATATAAGAAAAAATATAATATAATATAATATATTTACAAATATATTTAAAGGTGGAAGATGATGGATACAAATAATTTGAAAATAAAGGCATATAATTATATCAAAAATAAGATAATTTCCGGAGTGTACCCCCCTAATCAAAAGATAGAGGAAAGTGAAATATCAAATGAGCTGAATTTTAGCAGGACACCAATTAGAGAAGCCATAAATACGCTTAAGGATGAAGGCTGGATAACTATAATACCCAGAAAAGGGATATTTGTAAGCGAGATATCATTAAAAGACATCAATGATATTTTTCAGGTAAGAGAAACTATAGAACCTATAATATTAAGGCTTGCTTTTGAAAATCTGAATACACAGGAGCTGGATGATTTTGAAAAGGCCTTTAAGAAATATGATAAGTCAAAAGAAATCAATTCTATTGTCCTTGATGAAAAGGATAATGATTTTCATAATTTTATACTGTATGCTTCGAAAAATAAATTTTTGATAAATATGATGAGCAATGTATATGAACATAATCAAAGACTGAGAAATATTTCAAAGCAGAAGCTGGAGAAAAGAAAGGAAGCTATACAGGAACATCTGGAGATAATAAAGGCTATAAAAGATAAGGATATAGAGAAGGCTGTGGAAAATCTGAGTCTTCATATTATAGAATCCAGAAATAATTTTCTTTCATGTATAGGAAATTTGAAAATTTAGATGTGTAATATATTACACATGATTTCAGCAGACAAAATTTCCATATTTTTATATATTTTATTATTATAAAAATACTCCTAGTATATTTGAAAAAAATTGTCTGCGGCAAAAGTGCTAAATAATTATATTGATATAAAATACCTGATTGATCAGGTATTTTTTTTACATATTGTATATTGACTTTTTTTAAAAAACGAGGTATATATTTAGTAATATATTTCAAAATATATTATGAAAATAATTTGAATTTATATCAGGAGGGAAAAATGGAATATAATGAAGAACTCACAAAAGTAAGTAAGATCAACATAGCATATATCGGAGGAGGTTCTCATAACTGGGCCAGAATTTTTATGAATGATATTTCCCAGGATAATGATATAAGCGGTGAAGTCAGGCTGTATGATATAGATTTTCAGGCGGCAAAAGCCAATGAAATGATAGGAAATAAAACTTCCGACAGATGGGAATATAAAGCCGTGGAAAAGGCGGAAGAAGCCCTTACAGATGCAGACTTCGTTTTTATATCAATATTACCGGGAAGCTTTGAAGAGATGAAAATAGATGTTCATATGCCTGAAAAATACGGGATATACCAGTCAGTAGGAGATACTGTGGGTATAGGCGGAATATTCAGATCATGGAGAACAGTTCCGATGATAGCCGAAATAGCCGAGAACATAAAAAAATATTGTCCTGAGGCATGGGTAGTGAATTTTACCAATCCTATGAGCAACTGTATAAAAACATTATATGAAGTATTTCCTGAAATAAAAGCTTACGGGTGCTGTCATGAAGTATTCGGCACACAAAAGCTTCTGAAAGCTGCCCTTGAAGAAAAAAAAGGATTAAAAAACATAGATTTCAGAGAGATAATGGTAAATGTAAAAGGAATAAACCACTTTACATGGATAGACAGAGCTTCTTACAAAGGGATAGATCTGCTGCCGATATACAGAGACTTTGTGGAAGAATGCAAAGAAAGCGGTTTTCAAAAGGGAGAAAAAAACTGGTTTAATGATCATTTTGTTTCTGCCGAAAGAGTAAAATTCGATTTATTCAGAAAATATAACTGCATAGCAGCTGCCGGAGACCGTCATCTTGCTGAATTTGTACCAAATGACTGGTATCTTCATGATAATGAAAAGTGGATGTTTAAGCTGACACTTGTAGACTGGCGAATATCTAACAGAAAAGAGCTGATAAAGGAAACGGAAGATCTTCTGAGCGGTAAAAAAGAGTTTGAGAAAAAGGAAGATTCCGGTGAAGATTTCGTAAGACAGATAAAAGGAATACTGGGACTAAAGGATGCGGTAACAAACATAAATATACCGAATTACGGGCAGGTGGAAAATATAGAAAAAGGGGCTATTGTGGAAACAAATGCTTTTTTTACCACAAACTATGTAAGTCCTATAATGGCCGGAAATGTTGATGACAAAGTACTTGAGCTGATGAAGCCGCATATAGAGAATCAGAGTCTGATAGTAAAAGCATGTCTTAGCAGAGATAAAGAATTGCTTTATAAGGCATTCCGAAATGATCCGCAGGGAGCTTCACTAAAAGAAGAGGATGCCGGCGCACTTTTTTCCGAAATGTTTGAAGCTCTGGAAAAGTTTAACTGATCAGCAAAAAAATGAATATCTGAAAAGTTTTTCGCAGTTACTGTATTTTCTATCGGGGTATCACCCGTTTATATAGAAAAAAATTCATATTTCTCAAGTTGTAAGCTTGTAAATACCCAAATTTAAAAGTATATTTATTTGAGTTTTTAATTGCCATATTACAAAATTTGGGTATTACAGCTTTTCAAAGTAATGTGATTTTTTTAATAAAATTATGTAAAAAACTGTACATGATTTTATCAATTTAATTCTAAAAAACTGATTACATAAAAGGGTTTAGAGAAATAATCAAATTATCAGTTTAGTTATATGAAAATTTTTAAGATATATATGAAAAAATATAAAAGGAGCTGGAAATGTTAGAAAATTTTGTTAAACAGATAATGGAAAATTTTAGTTTTTATAAAGAAAGCTGGAATTATGAGGATGGATGCATATATACAGGTATTATGGATATGTATAATGCGACCGGTGATGAAAAATATTATGATTTCGTTTTTGACAATATAAAAAAATGGATAGGTAAAGACGGAAAAATAAGAAATTATGAAATTTCCGAATATAATATTGATAATTTGAATTCAGGAAAAGTCCTGTTTTCAATATATAGCAGAACAAAGGAAAAAAAATACGAAACAGCAATAAAAGAACTTTATGAACAGGTAATGACACATCCGAGAACACTTGAGAAGAATTTCTGGCATAAAAAAATATATCCGAATCAGGTATGGCTTGACGGTCTGTATATGGCTCTTCCGTTTTATCTGGAATATGAAAATGTATTTAACAGCAGAAAGAGTTATGATGATATATACAATCAGATATTAAATGTAGAAAAATATATGAAAGACGGGAAAACAGGTCTTTACTACCATGGCTATGATGAATCGAGAGAAGAAAGATGGGCTGATTCCGAAACAGGACTTTCACAGAATTTCTGGTCAAGAGCAATGGGCTGGTATGTAATGGCTTTAATAGATGTACTTGAAATAACTGATGATAAATATGAAAAAAAGGAAAAAGTAAAGGAGGTATTCAGAAAGGCAGCAGATGCACTTTTAAATTTTCAGGATAAAGAAAACGGGATGTGGTATCAGGTAATAAACAAGGGAGATAATCCGAAAAACTATGCAGAAACTTCCGGAACACTTATGATAGCATACTCTATACTAAAGGGATGCCGTCTGGGAATTTTGGATGACGGATATAGAAAATCCGGTGAGAAGGCTTTTTACGGAACTATGAAAAAATACCTTTCGGAGAAAGACGGAAAAATAATTCTCGGCGGTATATGCGGAGTAGCTGGACTGGGTAATGACCCGTACAGAGACGGAAGCGAAGAATATTATTATTCAGAAAGGCTTATATCGAATGATGCCAAAGGAACAGGACCGTTTCTTATGGCTTACAGCGAGATAATACAAAATCAGAATATAACAAAATAAATTTGAATCAAAAAATAAATTTGAGAAAATAAAATTCAGGAGGAAAATATGAAAAAAATATTTATGTTATTAATGACATTTTTATTAATGATAAGCTGCGGCGGAGATAAAAAATCAGGCGGAGACGCAGGAGGAGACGGAAAAGAAGTAACCTTGAGATTTTCATGGTGGGGTGGAGATGAAAGACATGAAAAAACTCTGCAGGTAATAAAACTCTTCGAGGAAAAGAATCCAGGAGTAAAAATTAAGGCTGAATATTCTGGATGGACAGGACATTATGAGAAAATAACTACTCAGATGGCCGGAGGAACAGCAGCAGACATTATGCAGGTAAATCATAACTGGCTGGATGCTTTCTCCAAAGACGGAAACGGATACTACGACTTAAACCAGATGGCTGAACAGCTGCACTTAGATAACTATTCAAAGGAAGAACTGGCAAAAACTACAATAGACGGAAAATTAAATGCTATTCCCGTGGGAATAACTGCAAAAGAATTTTATTATAATTCTAATACATTTCAAAAAGCCGGACTGGAAATTCCAAAAACTTGGGATGAGCTTTTTAACGCAGGAAAAGTATTTAAGGAAAAATTAGGGGATGATTACTATCCAATGCAGGCAAATGCAGAGTATGCATTTCAGACAATGCTTTACTATCTGGAGCAGAAAACAGGAAAACCGTTTATTAATGATCAGAAGCAAATCAACTATACAGAAGAGGAGCTTACAGAGGGTATGAAGTTTTTTGAAAGACTTGTAAGCGAACATGTATTGGTTCCGTTACCTGTAAAATTATCAGCAGGAAATGTACCTTTGAATGAAGATGTAAACTGGATAAAAGGAAAATATGCGGGAGTTTATGAGTGGGACAGTTCTGTAGAAAAATATCAGGGAACACTTGAAGAAGGTCAGCAGCTGGTAGTAGGGGAATTTCCTACACTTGACGGAGCAGCTAAAGAAAATGCAGCTTTAGTAAAAGTTTCACTGGCTTTTGCGATAAACAAGAAATCAAAGAATCCGGAAATGGCGGCAAAATTCATAGACTTTATGCTTAATGATCCTGAGGCAGTGGAAATACTGGGGCTTTCAAGAGGGATACCTTCAAGTAAGGCTGCACAGGATGTATTAAAAGGTAAGGATATGTTAAAAGGTCTTTCATACGAAGGATACTTAAAAATGCAGGCAAGTCAGGGATTTGGTCTTTCGACTCTTGTAGAACACAGTAAATTTAAGGAGCTTTACAATTCTACATTTGAAGAATTAGGATATGGAAAAATAACTGCGGAACAGGCAGCAAAAAAATTATTAACTGACGGAAATGATATATTAGCCAGTATAACAAGATAAGATAACAAAAGCATACAGGGAAGTCTGCAAATGACAGCTTTCCTGTATGGAAAATTTTATAAAGCTATATAAGGAGAGGTGAAATAAGATGAAACTAACTAAAAAGCAGATGGGGATGATCTATCTGACACCTTGGATTATCGGTATTCTGGTATTTAAGCTGGTTCCGTTTGTATCAACGCTGGTCTTGAGCTTTGCAGATTATGACCTTATTACTGCACCAAGATTTATTGGATTTCAAAATTATATAAAGATATTTACACAGGATAAAAAATTTGTTACATCATTAATTGTTACATTTAAGTATGTGTTTTTAACAGTTCCTATAAAACTGGCTTTTGCGTTATTTATAGCATATATACTGAATTTCAAGCTAAAAGGGGTAAATTTTTTCAGAACGGCTTATTATATTCCTTCTATACTGGGTGGAAATGTGGCTATTGCGGTTTTATGGAGATTTTTATTTGCAGATACGGGATTAATAAATGTTTTGACAACAAAAGCAGGACTCGGAACCGTAAGCTGGCTCGGAGATCCGTCAACAGCATTGTTTACGCTTACATTGCTGAGAGTATGGCAGTTTGGTTCCGCTATGGTTATATTTCTGGCTGCATTGAAGAATATACCGGAGACACTTTATGAAGCTGCACAGATAGACGGGGCTTCAAAGATGAAGATGTTTTTCAGCATAACGATACCGCTTTTGACGCCTGTTATATTTTTTAACTTTATTATGCAGCTGGTACAGGCATTTCAGGAATTTAATGGTCCGTATATTATTACAAACGGGGGACCGCTGAATTCAACATATCTGTACTCACTGCTTATATACGACAACTCATTTAAATATTTCAGTATGGGTTATGGAAGTGCGCTTTCATGGATACTCTTTGTAATTATTCTTATATTTACAGCACTTACATTCAAAACTTCAAAACACTGGGTATATTATTCAGACGGGGAGGCATAACATGAATGAAAATATTGTTATAGATAAAGATATAGTGGAAATGAACAAAAAAAGGCTGAAAAAAATGAAAATGAAAAATACAGTAAATTCGGCTGTAAGATATTCTGTACTTATAATAGTAGGATTTATAATGCTTTATCCTCTTTTATGGATGATTGGTTCATCATTTAAAACCAATGCGGAAATTTTCAGCTCTGTAGGCTTTATTCCAAAATCACTTAATTTTGATAATTATGTAAAAGGATGGGAGACTTCGACAGAATATAGTTTCACCACATATTTTATAAATACTTTTAAGATACTCGTACCAAAGGTTTTCTTTACGATAATTTCTACTGTTATCACTGCATATGCATTTGCAAGATTCAAAATTCCCGGGAAAAAAATATTATTCGGAATATTAATAGGAACACTGCTTCTGCCCGAAATAGTAGTAAGAATACCTCAGTATCTGATATATAAACAGTTTGGCTGGCTGGATACTTACCTGCCTTTGATTGTTCCATCGGCATTCGGTGTAGATGCATTCTTCGTATTTATGCTTGTGCAGTTTTTCAGAGGGATTCCGAAAGACCTTGAAGAAGCTGCAGAAATAGACGGATGCAATACTTTTCAGACTTTGATTTATGTATTGGTTCCTGTTTTGAAACCGGCAATAATCTCTGTTGCGCTGTTTCAGTTTATGTGGACAATGAATGACTTTATGAGTCCTTTGATATACCTGTCAAGTGTAGAAAAATATCCTGTTTCCATAGCCTTGAAAATATCAATGGACGCCAGTGCGGCGGTGGAATGGAATAAAATTCTTGCAATGTCAGTGATAGTGCTGCTGCCTTCGCTAATAATTTTCTTTTTTGCACAAAAATACTTTGTTGACGGTGTATCTTCGAGCGGACTGAAAGAATAAAGAGAGGAAGATAAAATGAAAATAAAGCTGTTATGTAAAACTCCGAAAACAATTACATTTCAGATAATAAATGAAAACTGCTTTTATCTTGATGAAGAAACAGAAATATATGTAAACGGGGAAAAAGAGCTCGTGACTTCAAAAAATATAAATACAATTTATAATCTTATACCCGATAAAGAATATATTATTTTCGTGAAAAATTCAGAAGGAGAAAGCAATAAACTGAAAGTGAAAACAGAATTTGCGGCTTTTATTCTGGATATCAGGGAATTCGGAGCTGTAGGTGACGGAAAAACAGTGAATACATTTGCTATTCAGACAGCAATACTTTCAGCACCTGAAAATTCTATAATAGAAATTCGTGACGGGAATTATCTTACTGGACCTGTTCTTCTAAAAAGCAATATCACAATCAATATTGCCGGAAATGCAAGACTTACAGCTCTGAAAGAAAGAGAGATGTATCCTATACTTCCGGCCAGTATTAACAAAGCTGACAGAACTTTTTATCTCGGTTCATGGGAAGGGGAGCCGGCAGCCTGTTTTGCAAGTCTTTTTACAGGGGTAAGTGTAAATAATGTAAATATAACTGGTGAAGGAACTATTGACGGTAATTCTGACAGGGAAACCTGGTGGAAGGATGCAAAGATAAAGAGAATATCATGGCGTCCCAGAACGATATTTCTTACAGACTGCAGTAATATAAATATAGTGGGGATAAATATAGAAAATTCGCCTTCATGGACATTGCATCCTGTCTTTTCATCAAATCTTGGTTTTTTTGATATGAAAATAAGGAATCCTAAAGATTCTCCCAATACAGACGGCATAGACCCGGAATCATGTAAGAACGTGAGTATAATAGGGGTGAAATTCTCTGTAGGCGATGACTGTATAGCAATAAAGTCAGGAAAAGGTAAAATAGGCCGGGAAATAGGTATTCCTTCGGAAAATATAAATATAGAAAACTGTCATATGGAATTTGGACACGGAGGTGTGGTCATAGGCAGTGAAATGTCCGGCGGAATAAAAAATGTAAATATAAAAAACTGTCTCTTTGAAAATACAGACAGAGGACTGAGAATAAAAACAAGAAGGGGAAGAGGCGGAATAATTGACGGGATTCATGCTGAAAATATAGTAATGGACAAAGTCCTGACACCATTTGTAATAAATGAATTTTATTATTGCGACAGTGACGGAAAAACAGAATATGTATGGAATAAAGATAAACTGGAAATAACAGAAGAAACTCCGGTTATAAAAAATATTACTTTTAAAAATATGGTATGTAAAAATTCGGAGGTATGTGCGGGATTTATGTACGGACTTCCTGAAAGAAAGATAGAGAGGGTTGTGTTAGAAAATCTTACCATAGATTTTGCCGAGGATCCAAGGAGGGATATTCCGGCAATGATGGATTTTATTGATTCACAAAGCAGAGGAGGATTTTATTTTAATAATATAAAAGATCTTGAAATAAAAAATCTGACTGTAAAAAATGCCGAGGGTGAAGAAATAATCAGGAACAATGTAGAATAAGCCGTATCAGGTTTATATTTTGAATTGTAAGATTTTATTATGGTTATTTAGAGAGGAGAGAGTTTTTTGGAAAGAACCAGAAGATATCCCGAAAAAATAATTCAGTTTGGGGAAGGAAACTTTTTAAGATGTTTTATTGACTGGCAGATAGATATATTAAATGAAAAAACTGATTTTAATTCGGGAATTACAGTTATAAGACCGATTGATTATGACAGTGTACCCCTTCTGGATACACAGGACGGGCTGTATACTACTGTTATAAGGGGAATCAATGAAAGCGGCGAGGCAGTAAAGGACTACAGGCTTATTCAGTCTGTAAACAGGGAAATACCGGTTTATAAGGAATTTGATAAATATCTGAAGCTGGCTGAAAATCCTGAAATAAAATGGATTATATCAAATACTACAGAAGCAGGAATTGTATTTGACGGGAATGATAAATATGAAGACAGACCGCAGAGCACATTTCCCGGAAAACTTACAAGACTGCTGCATGAAAGATATAAGCTTTTTAAGGGAAGTAAAGACAGCGGATTTATAATACTGCCATGTGAGCTGATAGACTATAACGGTAAAATTCTGAAAGAAACTGTAATGAAGTATGCTGATATCTGGAAGCTGGACAGCGGATTTAAGGAATGGCTGACAGAAGCAAATACATGGTGTTCTACACTGGTAGACAGAATAGTAACAGGATATCCGTTTTCTGAAAAGGAAGAGCTGGAAAAAGAACTGGGATATAAGGATAATTTTATTACTACAGGAGAATATTTTTACCTGTTTGTAATACAAGGTCCTAAATGGCTGGAAAAAGAGCTGAAACTGGATAAAGTCAATATGAATATAAAAATAGTGGATGATATAAAACCATATAAACTAAGAAAAGTGGGTATATTGAACGGTGCTCATACTTTAATGGTTCCTGTGGCTTATTTATACGGGCTTGATACGGTAAAAGAAAGCATAGAGGACCCTGTCATAGGAAAGTATGTGAAAGAAGCGGTATTTGACGAAATAATCCCTGTATTGGATATGGAGGAGAAGGAACTTACAGATTTTGCAAATTCAGTAATAGACAGATTCAGAAACCCTTATATAAAGCATATGTTAATGTCAATATCACTGAATTCTATGAGTAAATACAAGTCGAGAATTCTTCCGCAGCTTTTGGGATACTATGAGAAGTATGATAAACTGCCTGAAAAGCTGGTATTTTCACTTGCGGCACTGATAAGATTTTATAAAGGAACCAGAAATGAAGAAAAAATTGATCTGAAAGATGATGCATATATTTTGGAATTTTATAATGAACTTTGGGATGGAGAAAATCACAATTATACTAGTATGGTAGAAAAGGTACTTAAACTTGAAAAATTATGGGGTTGTGACTTAAGTAATATAGATGGTTTATTAAAATTAACATCTTTTTATCTTAATGAAATAGATAATGAAGGTATAAAAAAAATGCTGTAAATAGTAAAAAAATAATAATATGACTTTACAAATGGAAAAAACGAGGTATAAAGTATTAAACTTATAATTTCAATATTTTTATGCCTTGTGGCTTTTATTGAAAAAAGATTGAATGTTTAATCAAATGAACTGGAGTTTAATATTTTATTGGTTGAATTAAATTCTTTGTCATATATTAGAAAAAATGTGAAAATATTTCTTTTTCATATGTAATTATCAATTTTATGTAATTAATTTTTATGATATTAATTATTGTTTTTAGATTATTTTATATATCATAAAATATAAAAATAAAATTTGAAAATGACATTGTTTTAGTTACTAATATTTAAAATTTGTTGTTTTAAGAATGCCGGATTTTAAATATTTATATAAAAAAATATTTTTTGGAGGTTGTGATGAAAAAATTACTAGTGTTAAGTCTGTTTTTGGGACTTATGGGTAGTGCGTATGCTTTGGAAAAGGTAGATATAACTACAGGGGTTTACATGGAATCTGAAAATCATAATGCAGAATATAATTCAAGTGATGTAACTGTACATGGTGTCAGAGCAAAGCTGGATTTTAAAGATTTTCCTTTATGGACAGAATTTGCATATGAGTACAGAAATGCTGACAGTCTTTCAGGACATCAGGGTGACGAAGACAGATATAAGTTTATGCTTGGATCTAGATTTAATGCAGGAGATTTTAGCTTTAGACCTGAATATGAATTAAGAGTAGGGGATAAAAGAGAATCGGCTGAAAAAAATGTCGGTCACAGATTTAAGCCGAATTGGGGATATAAGTTTAACGACCAATGGTCATTGTTCAACGGATGGTTATTTGCTTATGAACCTAATAAAGCGTACAGAGGGTATTCAGAAACAAAAACATGGGATGACTATTACCATGAGATAGAAACAGGATTGAAATTCAAATTTGCTGATGATCAGGCAGTAGCTTTCGGATTCTATAATGAATATAAGAAAGAAGAAAAGTCTGATATGTATCAAAGAGCTAAAAAGTTTGATGAGTGGCAGATAAGACTTGCTTATGAGAAAAAATTCGATAATGGAATTTTAGTATCTCCATTTGCAAGAATAACAGTAAGTCAAAAAGAAGAAGCTAAAGAAGGTTATGATATCAAATCTAAAGGAAAAGGAAGATATGGTGTTAAAATGGGATATGCTGCTGACAATGGTCTTGGCGTATATGGAGAAACATATTATCAGAATGAGCCTAGAGAAGTAGACGGTCATGATCAGTCTGATAAAAATAGATTCTTCCTGAAATTAGGTGTTGATTACACTTTTTAATCCGAATAATAAAAAGTGATTTACTTCCAATATAAATATGCAAAACTGTCTGATATTTCAGACAGTTTTTTTGTGGGAAAATTTTTTATTAAGTGAGAAAAATAATATTCATTAAAATAAAAATATGGTTAATTAATATTAAAAATAACTGGATCAGTATTTACAATTTCCAAAAACGAGGTATATATTAATCGTACAAATAATTAATTATGATTCTTGGATTTTATTAGGAGATGATAAATTAGATACAGAAGATTTTTTATTGGTATGAAATTTCGCTGATTTTTATTGGTTGACTGCCGCAGGAAGGCAGCCTGAATTTAGGGCAACAATATTTTAATATAAATAAATTCAAATTTTTGGAGGTTGTGGATGAAAAAACTAGCAATTTTAAGTCTGTTTTTAGGACTTGTAGGAAGTGCGTATGCTTTGGAAAAGGTAAATATTACTACCGGGGTTTACATGGAAAGCGAGGATCATAATTCGGAATATTCTTCAAGTGATCTGGATGTAAAAGGTATAAAATTAAAAGCTGCAATGAAAGAAATACCTTTATGGGTTGAGTTTAACTACGAGTATAGAAATGTCAATCTTAGCGGTCACACAGGAGATGAGGACAGATATAAATTTATGATCGGATACAAATTTGAAGCAGGAAGCTTCGTATTTAGACCTGAATATGAATTGAGAATAAGAGAATTAAGAGAATCGCCTGATGAGCAGTGGGGAAACAGATTTAAGCCGAACTGGGATTATAAATTCAATGACCAGTGGACTTTGTTCAATAACTGGATGTTTACATATCAGCCGACTAAGGCATACAGAGGAATGGCTGATACTAAAAACTGGGATGACTATTATCATGAGATAGAAACAGGGATAAAGTACAAATTTGAAGGAAACCAGGCTGTTTTATTCAGCGTCTACAATGAATATGAGAAAGATGAAAAATCACCGGCTCAAGTACAGGCTTACAGCTATGATGAATGGCAGTTAAGACTTGCTTATGAGAAAAAATTCAATAACGGTGTATTCGTATCTCCTTTTGTAAGAATAGGAATAGATAAGAGTGAAAAAACAGTTCTTGGTTATGATAATGATAATAAGTTAAGAAACAGATACGGAGCAAAAATGGGATATACTGCAGAAAACGGTATAGGTGTGTATGGTGAAGCATATTATCAGGATGAAGAAATGCAGACTGCTTCAGGAGTGAAAATGAATGAAAGAGATAAAGTATTCCTTAAGCTTGGTGTAGATTACACATTCTAAGTAAAAATGCCGAATGATTTATTTAAATATATTCAATAAAACCGTCTGGAATTATTCCATGCGGTTTTTTTAGGTAAGGTAAAAATACAGCAGTAATAATTTGACAGAGGATCAAAAGAAAAGATAAAATATTATAATCAGATAATGAGTTTTTTATCTAAAAATAGCTCCGGAAAAATTTAGAAATAAAAGCAGAAAAATTATATATATGAAGGTGGAAAGATGCAGTGGATTATTTTGATAGGTGATGAAAATTTTGATATTAGCAGCATAAAGGCTATAGAGCATTATGAAAGTATAAATTGCTATGATGTGGATGAAGGCAGGTATTGTGTAGATTATGGGAAAGACCATATTTTCTATGATTTGGATAATCTGACTGATGATTATGAAGAAGATGAGCTTTTGAAAATTCCGTTTAAAAATCCCCGCTTTATTGTGATGGTTTATACATCAAAAGAGCTTATGAAAAAAATATTGCAGCAGGATAATTATTTACGTAATATTTATGTGGATAATGACCATGAATGTATTCTTCCGATTGAAAAATTTATTGAAATCGGTATGCCGGTTGACTGGGGAAAATGTTAATTTTGAAAAAAAAGAAGGAACTGAATTTTTTGATATGGAAAAATAAAATTTATCAGAATGTCTTAAATGGATCAATGAATAAAAAAACAGCAATGAAAATGGGAGTCAGCCGTGAAAAATAAGAAGATGAATGAAAAATGGAAAGAAATAGGGATATTATTAGCAAATGATCCAAAAATAAAAATTCCTTGTCCTGTCTGTAAATATAAACAGCTTGAAGTAACAGATATCAATGCAGAGAGCGAGATTGATACAACTTTATTTGAAAGAATTATATTTTGTTCTAATTGCAACGGAAGAATTTATTTGAGAATGCATCATAAAAATAAGTAGTTTAGAGGATAAAAATTGAAAAAAGGAAAAATATATCAATAATTTTATTTTATCCTTATTTTCACGTAAAAAAGATATCAACCCTTGATTATTTCATATACAAATCATCTCATTCATGCTATAGTAAAGAAAAAAGGGAGAAAATATGATTTCTAAAATATTAAAATGCATTGCACAGGAAGATGTACTGAGAATTCTTAATCTGATTAACTGCAAAAAGACAATAAGCGAGGATGAGCTAAATGAAGTACTGAATATGCCGAGCTTTGAAATACATAAGCATATAAAAGAGCTGATTAATCTGGAAGTCATTATCGACAGGGAAATAGACAGAAAAGAAGTTTATTTTTTTAACAGTGCTTTTGTAAAGAAGTTTAAGTTTTTTGAAGTATTAATGAACGAACTTGAAAATGAGAATTTATATGTTCTGGATATGAGAAATCTGAGAAAATAATCTGAACAGATAAAAGTCATTACATTAAAACAAATAATCAAAAAAATTTGACATTTGTATTTTTTTATGAGTATAATATGTTGTCAATTGAATATCGGTAGGTGAGGTTAACTCAAGGGATACGGATTGCTGCCGCGGGAAGATGGAGACATTTTTTCGTTTTGGTATGAGCAGTCTAGGTCGATTCAAGGCTTAGAATAATGCAATTTCATTGCCCTGAGAAGCTAAAACTCGTACGATACTGTAATAGTAAACTTCGCCGTCTTTATGTGGGCGTTTTTTTATTTATAAATATTAAATTCAGGAGGTGGAAGAAATGCCGGAAGAACCCAGTAAGAATATAGAGCACAGGAGAATTACATATAATATAAGTATTTGCATGGAAAGTGGAAGGATTTCTTCCATCATATTGTAATGAAATAAATTTTTGGAAAATTATTGTATGAAATTCTTCAAGGCTTTATATTTTTGAGACATAGATTAAAAATAATAGCTTTGGAGGTAGGACAATGAAAAAAAGAGAAAATTTTCTGTCTTTTTCTGCTGCAGATCTGTTTAGATATGCAGAAATGGACATGAACGAGGTATATGAAGGATTAGAAAGCAGCAGCAGAGGTTTGAGCGAAGAGGAAGCTGAGGACAGACTTGAAATATTCGGTTTGAACGAAGTAAAGCATAATAAACAGGAAACATGGATAACACAGTTATCAAAAGCTTTTATAAATCCCTTTGTAGTTGTATTAATGCTACTTGCGGGAGTTTCTTTCATAACGGACGTATTTATGGAAACACAGGGTAAAAAAGACTGGACAACAGTTATAATAATAGGTCTTATGGTAGGTATCAGCGGAATGCTGAGATTTGTTCAGGAAATGAGATCCGGGAAAGAGGCAGAGAAGCTGAAAGCGCTTGTTCATAATACAAGTGATGTGCTGCGTAAGGATGGGAACAGACAGGAAATTCCGATGAAAAATGTGGTGCCGGGTGATATTGTAAGGCTTGCGGCAGGGGATATAATTCCCGGTGATTTGAGAATAATATATTCAAAGGATTTATTTTTAAGTCAGTCTATGCTTACAGGAGAAGCAGAGCCTGCTGAAAAATATAATGTTATAAAAAATCCGGATGAAAAGAAAACAGTCCTTGAGCTGGATAATATATGTTTTATGGGAACAAACGTAGTCAGCGGAAGCGGAATTGCAATAGTTGTCAATACAGGAAACAGAACATATTTTGGTTCTATGGCAAAAAGTCTTGCGGAAAAAAGACCTGAGACTAGCTTTGACAAAGGCGTAAACAGTGTAAGCTGGCTTTTGATAAAATTTATGCTTGTAATGATACCGCTGGTATTCTTAATAAACGGAATAATAAAAGGCGACTGGCTGAGTGCATTTTTATTTGCTGTTTCTATAGCCGTGGGACTGACTCCCGAGATGCTTCCTATGATAGTTACCACTAACCTTGCCAAAGGCGCGGTTTTTATGTCAAAGCATAAAACAGTAGTAAAAAGTCTGAATTCGATACAGAATTTTGGTGCTATGGATGTACTTTGTACTGATAAGACAGGAACTCTGACACAGGATAAAATTGTACTTGAAAAGCATCTTGATGTACACGGTAATGAAAATGACAATGTTCTAAAGCATGCTTATCTGAACAGCTACTACCAGACAGGACTCAAAAATCTTATGGATCTGGCAGTTATAGAATATGGAAATGAAATAGGACTGGAAAAAATACAGGATAAATATGAAAAAGTAGATGAAATACCATTTGATTTTGCAAGAAGAAGAATGTCAGTGGTAATAAAGGATAAAAGCGGGAAAACGCAGATGGTAACAAAAGGTGCAATAGAAGAAATGCTTTCGATATGCAGTCATACTGTTTATAACGGCAGAGCAATAGAGCTTACTGATAACATAAAGGATGAAGTAAGAAAAAATGCAATAGAGCTGAATGAGGACGGTATGAGGGTAATAGGAGTGGCACAGAAAACGAATCCGAGAAGTGAAGGGCTGTTCAGTGTGGAAGATGAGAAAAATATGCTCCTGATGGGATACATAGGCTTTCTCGATCCTCCTAAAGACAGTGCGGCAAAAGCAATACAGGCGCTTCATGAGTACGGTGTCAGCATAAAGGTGCTTACAGGTGATAATGAAATAGTAACAAAAAAAATATGTAAAGAAGTAGGAATAAAAGCAGAAAAAATAATTCTTGGGGTAGAGGTAGAAGAGCTTAGTGAGCTACAGCTGGAAAATATTGTGGAGGAAACTACAATATTTGCAAAATTATCTCCGCTTCAAAAATCAAGAGTGGTAAAGGCGCTTCAGAGAAGAGGGCATACAGTAGGATATATGGGTGACGGTATCAATGATGCACCGGCGCTGAAAGACGCAGATGTAGGAATATCTGTCGATACAGCCGTAGAAATAGCAAAAGAATCTGCTGATATTATTCTTCTGGAAAAAAGTCTTATGGTGCTTGAAGAAGGAGTAATAGAAGGAAGAAGAACTTTCGGAAATATAATAAAATATATAAAAATGACTGCGAGCTCAAATTTCGGTAACATGTTCAGTGTACTTGTGGCAAGTATATTTTTGCCTTTTCTGCCAATGCTTCCGATACATATACTTATACAAAATCTTATTTATGATATTTCGCAGATTTCGATACCATGGGATACGATGGACGAAGATTATCTAAAGCAGCCTAGAAAATGGGATGCATCTGGAATAAGCAGGTTTATGATTTTTATAGGACCGATAAGCTCAATATTTGATATAGTTACTTTTTTGGTGATGTGGTTTGTATTTAAATGCAGTGCAGGAACAGAAGCTGCACAGGCATTATTTCATTCAGGATGGTTTGTAGAGGGACTTTTGTCGCAAACATTGATTGTACATATGATACGTACAAAGAAGATACCTTTTATTCAGGATTCGGCTTCATTCCCGGTAATGATGCTTACATTCCTTGCAATGATAGCCGGAATAGTAATACCATTTACATCATTTGGACGTTCGGTAGATCTTACTGCACTTCCTCCGCTTTACTTTGTATGGCTTGCGGGAATTCTGATATCATATTGTTTCCTTACGCAGGTAGTAAAAAAATGGTATATTAAAAAGTTTAATTCATGGCTGTAGCTTGTCAATACAGTACTTGTTTATGCAAAATAAACAAGACAAGGTATAGATATATTTATACATATATATTACCCTGATTTTTATCAGGGTAATTTTTTTATAAAATAAACTGTAAAGTAATATTGCTTTTGCTAAAAAACAGGGTAAAATTTATTATGGTATTTTATATAAAAGTGAAAAAACGGAGGGATTTATGGCAAAAAAATTTTCTGATGAGGTATGTCTGGCTAATTATAAAAAAGTTCAGGAATTATTCAATAAGGTAATACCGGATCACAGCCGTTTTTCTGTAGTATACGGCTGTGGAGTAGATGTAGGAATGACTAACTTTGTGGTTGTCCGTAAAACTACCTATACATATTCCAGTTATGCAGTAGGCTTTGACACAGGCGGGGAAGAGATAGTGATACTGCCGATAGATATTGATATGGAGTCATACGGATCACCTGTATATCTGAAAAAATCCGAAATTGACAAGGCGAAAATAAGCTGGCTGTCAAAAGAAATAACAATACGGGATAAAAGACTTCCTAAAAAATATATTCAGTTCAGTGTCCCTGAAATGATTAATCAGGATCCTGACAATGTTGTTATTCCGGTAAAGCAAAATGAGGAAGCAAAAAGATTTGCGGAATTTTTTAAGAAAAGCTATTCAAAATAGAAGTACTAAAAACAAATCTTTTGGGAAAAAGTTTTGTAAAATGGGCGTGTAAAAAATAAGGCTCATTTTTTATTAATATTATTTTGAAAGGCGTGGTTTTCAGCAGTTTACCGTATAATACCAATTTGTATATGATTTTATCTGCTATTGCTAAGAATGTATAATCTGAGTAAAAATAATGTTTTTTTAAAATAAAGTGTTGATTTTATTGATATAGAAATGTTATATTATGTTATAAGCAGATTTAATCTGTTTTTGCGGGAATATAACAAATTTTTTGGGAGGTTTTCTAGACAGATGAAGGAACTTATAAAAATACGTGAAGCACAGGAAAATGATACTGGGATCATTCTGGAGTTTATAAAGGAACTGGCAGTATATGAAAAATTACTGCATGAAGTAACTGCGGATGAATCTTTACTGAAAAAAACACTGTTTGATACTGAGTATGCAAAAGTATTAATAGCTGAATATGACGGTGAACCTGCAGGGATGGCCTTATATTTTCACAGTTACTCTACTTTTCTGGGGAAACCGGGAATATATCTTGAAGATCTTTATGTAAAAGAGAAATTCCGAGGTAAGGGTCTTGGTAAAGGGCTTCTAAAAAAGCTCGCGGAAATATGTGATGAAAATGATTTTGGAAGACTGGAATGGTCTGTTCTTGATTGGAATAAGCCCTCAATAGATTTTTATGAAAGTCTGGGAGCTGACAGTCAGGATGAATGGATAAAATACAGAGTAACCGGTGATACTTTAAAGAAACTTTCAGAATAAGAAAAATTAGAGGAGAGAGAATGAAATTAAACATGAAGCTATTGCCGGGTGTTTACTCGGTTGTACAGGTAAAAGATATTTCCAAGATTAATTTTGAAAAATTCAAAGAATCATTTTTTAATCTCTGTATTACTGATGATGAGGTATCGGTTCTTTTGAATGAAGAGTATTCAGAATTAATTGATGAAAAAATAAATGAGGAAAAAGGATTTAAATGTCTAAAAATAGAAGGAGTTCTGGATTTCGGCGAAATTGGAATAATTGCCAAGATAAGCGGAATTCTGGCTAAAGAAGAAATAAGTATTTTTGTAGTTTCTACTTATAATACAGACTATGTTTTGGTAAAAGAAAATAAAATAGCACATGCTATACATGTGCTGAAAGAGAATCAAATTAATATATCCGAAATATCTACTCAGGTATTGTGCTAGGCAGATAACATTCCAAAAAAGTTTTTGAATATTTTGGATGATCGCTTATTACCGTTCTTTTCTCGGTAACAATAAGGTCCATTTTTATATCATTCTTACTGGTAGGAATATTATCGTATAGTTGAAAATCATAACATACACCAACTTTTAAAACAGATTTTTTAATAGAGGATAAAAAATTATCGTAAAATCCTTTGCCATAGCCTATTCTGCTTAGATTCTGGTCAAATACCACGCCCGGAACAATAATAAGGTCTAAAGTTTCCGGATCGGCATAGTCAGTATCCGAAGATTCAAGAATACCGAATTTATTTTTAACAAGTTTAGATGTATCCAAAGTATTTATTTTCATTGTTCCATCTTTAAATGTTTTTGGAATAAAAAAGTTTTTGTTTTTATACTGTTTTGTAACATTGGAAATGGTAACTTCATTTTTTATTTCCATAAATATTAAGATGTTTTTGTAGTAATCATTATTTAGAATGCAGAATAAGTTGTTAAGTATAATCTGTGATTTATGATTGACAAAATTGGGGTGTAGACGATTTCGAATATTTAAATTGAAGTCTCTTATTTCGGTTTTAGCCATTTATTATCACCTCTTTTCACATTATATCATATAAAATACATTAATAACATAGTCTTATTACAAAAAAATTGAGAATAATTAAAGGATAAATAAAAAATATATCAGGAGGAATTGATGAGTAAATTCAAAAAAATTATTTATATTTTACTTATTATGGTCATATATCTGATATTGATATTTATTCAGGTAACACCTAAGATATCTTTTAAGGGCCGGGTAATGGGAATTCCGGTGAATGAGAGAGTTTATATCTATCCGGGCAAGAATATCAGTATTTCAAAAATAGATGACAGGTATACAGGGATAATAAGTCCCGGTGTTATCGAGCTGTCGCCGGGAACACATGAGATAAAAGCGGAGTATAAAAGAGATGGAATAGCAGGCGAGTATTATTTTGAGCCTTATAATTATCCGCCGGGAACCAAGGTTATAGTCACCGCCACAGAAAAAAAAGGTGCCAGAAACGGTCTGGAATTTGATCTGAAGCTGGGAGAGGAAAAAGCCGAAGGCGGTCTAAATATTCTTGAATATATATTTTATACAATTTCTACTTTAATTGCTTCGGTGGCAGTATTTGTACTGACGAAGCAATTAAAGATAGTAAGAAAGTATGAAAGAAAAGCAAGAATAAATGAAGGAGCATTTTTAAAAACCGCGGAAGATCTTTATTTATATAAAATAAACGGGAAAAGAATAAATATCAAAAGTATGAAAGTACCGGGGGGAAAGTATTTTTTTGATATTGTTTATAAAAAGAAAAATGAAAAAGGATTTTTTGCGGGAACTACCTCTATACAATTTGATAATGTGGAAATAGAGGTATTGGATAAAGATATTCTGGAAATAGGGTATCTCATAGAAAATAAAAAAATAAGATTAGATTTTAAACTGGTATAGTATTCTGTCTGCTTTTCAGCTGATTGCAGAATAATACTGTACTGGATCAGGAGTAAAAATGATATATTTAGATAATGCGGCAAGTACAAGAGTGAGAGAAGAAGTTTTGGAAACTGTAAATGATATTTTGCTGAATGATTATGCTAATCCCGATGCTGCGCATGAATTCGGGCTACAGGCGGCCAAAAGAATAAAAAAATCCAGACAGATTATAGCAGACGCACTGAGTGTCAGCACAAAAGAGGTTTATTTTACTTCTGGAGGATCTGAGGGAAATAATATCATAATACAGGGAATAATAAACGGCAATCCAAGACAGGGGAAACATCTGATTACTACAAAAATAGAGCACCCGTCAATATTTGAGATATTTAAGGAATATGAAAGAAACGGATTTGAGGTGACATATCTGAATGTAGACTCAGACGGCAGGATAAAACTTGATGAGCTTACAGACAGTATACGTGATGATACTGTTTTGATTTCTGTGATAGCTGTAAACAGTGAGACAGGTGTAATTCAGGACTTGGAAAAAATTGGAAATATAATAAAACAAAAAAATAAAAATGTGTACTTTCACTCTGATTTTGTTCAGGGACTGGGACACATAAAGATAAATCCTGCGAAATGCCGTCTGGATGCATTAACGGTGAGCAGTCATAAAGTATACGGACCTAAAGGTGCCGGAGCAATTTATCTTTCAGGAAATGTGAAAATAAAACCGCTTATTTTCGGATCGAATCAGGAACAGGGAGTGGTGCAGAGAACCTTGAATTCATCCGGTATTATAGGTTTTGGAAAAGCAGTCCAGATTGCCTGTGAAAATTTTTCCAAAGATAATGCACAGATAAAAGAGGTAAAAGAATATCTTTTGCAAAAAATCCAAAATGAAATAAGTGATATAAGAGTAAATACCATTGAAGAAGATTCAGTTCCGCATATATTGAATATTTCATTCAGAGGGATACAGGGTGAGGTTCTGGTACATTTTCTCGGAATGAGTAAGATATATGTTTCGACGGGGTCGGCATGTTCATCAAGAAAGGGAAACAGCAGAATACTGGAAAGTATGGGACTGACTAAGGAAGAGGTCGCAGGGGGAATAAGGTTCAGTTTTTCTGTTTTTAATACAAAAGAAGAAATGGACGAAACTGTAAAAGTACTGAAAGAGGCTGTAGCAGCTATCAGAATGATGAAATAAAATTTAACTGAATATAATTATAGATAAGAGGCTTTTTGGCACAGCAGCCTCTTTTATATTACACATAAAAACTGCCTCAAAAATTATTTTGAGACAGTATTTTTTTCTATACAGCTTTTTCTTATTACAAGTTCTGTGGGGAGGATAACTTTTTTACTAAGCTTTCTGCCGTCGCGGATACGCTCCATAAGAAGACTTACTGTAGTTTCCCCCATAAAATCAGTATATATTTTCACAGTAGTAAGGGGAGGACTCATATACTGCGTTATAGAGATATCATTAAACCCTACTATGGAAATATCTTCCGGAATTGAGAGTTTATGCTCTTCTACAGCTTTATAGGCCCCGATTGCAATAGAATCGTTGGCAAGAAAGAAAGCACTCGGATATTCGGAGCTGTCTAAAATTTCATTCATATATTTATATCCGCAGTCAGAAGTAAAGGCTCCTATTTTTATAAAACTTTCATTATAAAGCTTTTTCTCTTTCATATATTCAATATAGTGAATCTGTCTGAAATCTATGGTATTTTCACCGTTTATGACATCAGAACCGCCTATAAAACCAATTTTCTTATGTCCTAAATTCAACAGATAGTCTAAAACTTTTCTTACAGATTTTCTTATATCAAATATTACACAGTCTATATTTTCATCTTCTATGTAAATATCACTGAAAATAATATTTTGATTCATTTTTTTTACAGTATCTATTTCATTCTGGGAAAAAAGTCCTGTAAGAATAATTCCGTCCAGTTTTTTCAGGCTGTCTGATATTGCATCTTTTTCTAAAATTTCATATTTTACATTATTTTGTTTTAAAGATTTTTCTATGGCAAGTCTGGTAGAAAGATAATAAATATCATCCAGTTCTTCCTGCTCGGAATATCCTTTGATAATATTTACACTATAACTGCTTTTTTTATTTTTCGGCTTCTTTTCTTTCAGATATTCCAGTTTTTCAGCAATTTCAAATATTTTTTTTCTTGTTTTGTCGGTAACCTTAAGAGTATTGTCGTAATTCAATACCCTGGATACCGTAGTTATAGAGACATGAGCTTTTTCAGCAATATCCTTAATAGTAGCCATATTTTCCTCCAGATATTATTTATACTTAATAGTATTATAATAGATTTATTTTGTCAAGATTTTCAGATATCAGCGTTAAAAAATAATTTTTTCTCCGGCTAAATCCAGATCGTTTATTTCTTTGTTATTATATAATGAAATTTTCAGAGATAAACTGAATTTTTCAAACCTGCACTTATATTTTTCCATCTGGGACTGTCCGCATGAATTGGAACCAAGGCCGTTTTGTTTGTAATCGATATTCAGAGTGATATAATCTCTCTTTTTTAGATCAGGCGTGTGTCCCGCATATTCAAGATCAGAGTCTTCAAAAAATCTTGCACTAAAGTCAAATTTATCCTGAGAGTAAACCATAAGTCCCATACCTCTGTCATTAAGCAGTCTTGTCCAGCTGCAGCTGCTTCTGCTGCCGTTTTCCTGCGGTTTTACATAGTTTGTAAAAAGTCCGTCTATATTATTTTCATAGAAGCCGAATAATTGTGATTCTTTTGAATCAGGATAAGACTCTCCGGGTCCTTTCCCGTGCCATCTCACATTTTCACAGGCTTTATTTAATCTGAGCTTTACACCGATACGCGGGATCATTTCAGGTGCCTGAGCTGTAATCCCCGAAGGAATTCCCTCAATGTCAAATAATATTGTTCCGTCAGCGAAAACCTTATACAGATATGTACTTTTATAATACCAGGCGGCATTAGGCGCTCCATTTATTGTCTTTACACATATCTCCACATAATTATCAGCAGCATTATACAGGAAGCTTTCAGTATTTTCTGTCATAAGGTTCATAAAATACTTTTTATAATAATCCTCGAGAAGATACATATCATTATCAATAGGAGCACGCCAAAAATTTAATTCAGGCCCGTTTTCCAGAATTTTTAATCCGTCTTTTTCTGCATACAGCATTCTTCCGGTAATTTTATCAAATGCACATTTAAAATCAAGACCGTAAATATTTAGTACTGACTGTGTTTCTGATACTAAAAGGGAACCATCCGTTTTCTTATTGCAGAATTCTGTTTTTTCACTAAGCAAAAACTGTGCCGCAGCCAGCTCGTGTCCCTCGTCAGACCAGTTAGTGCGTTTGTTTGTTCTGTATGAGATATTAAGATAATAGTCATGTGTATCTTTATATTTGATCTCTTTTAACGCTTCTATACAGATATTTTTTGTATCTCTGGCTGAGATATCGAGAGCCAGACTGCCGCTTTTTATGATCCTGTTATCCTCGTAAACACTGTAAGACATAGTAAGAATATTAAGATTAATAAAATCATAACGGCTTGTCAGTTTCAGAATTCCGTTATTCAGATCAACAGCCTCTGTTTTTACCGGCTCTATAATCTTTTTATATTCAAAAAGACTTGGTGACGGAGTTCTGTCAGGCATCAATAATCCGTCGATACAAAAATTACCATTATTAGGATTGTCTCCGAAATCTCCGCCATACTTATAATAAGAGTTTCCATTTTTATCATAAGCCTGAATCCCGTGATCAAACCATTCCCATACAAATCCCCCCTGCAGATGCTCGTATTCATAAAACAAATCCTGATATTCCTTGAAATTTCCCGGTCCGTTCCCCATCGCATGGGCATATTCACAGAGAATGTGAGGCTTTTTGGATGTAAGAGCTATATCTTTCATAAAAACTTTCTTTACCTCAGGTGTCTGGGAATTTTTTTCAAGCCACGTATACATAGTAGAAAAAACATCAGTTACTTCTGCTTCAAAATCACCTTCATAATGGACAAGCCTTGTGGGGTCATTTTTCTTAGCATATTCTGCCATAGCTCTGAAATTATCTCCGAAGGCTGACTCATTTCCCAGAGACCACATAATTATCGAAGGGTGATTTTTATCCCTTGCCATCATTCTTTCCAGTCTGTCGATATAAGCACTTTTCCAGACAGGATCATCAGTAATCCAGTCATATTTTTCCGTAAGCTCAAAACCATGACATTCAAGATCAGCTTCGTCGATTACATAAAGACCGTATTCGTCGCATAAGTCATAAAAGCAGGAAGAGTTAGGGTAATGTGCTGTTCTTACTGCGTTTATATTATTTTGTTTCATCAGAATAATATCTTTTTCCATCTCTTCTCTTGAAACAACACGTCCGTTTGCAGGATTATAATCGTGTCTGTTAACGCCTTTGAGCTTTATTGCTACATTATTAACAGTGAAGGTATTGCCTTTGATTTCAATTTTTCTAAATCCGGTCTTTTGTCCGGCAACTGCCAGAATCTGATCCTCTTTCTTTAGTGTAATGATGAAAGTATAAAGATATGGAGTTTCAGCAGACCATTTTTTCGGATTTGCTATTTTTTCACTTATATTATCAAAATTACTGTTTAGATTATTTTCAATATTAAGTATTTCATTATCCTGATCATCAAGAAGCAGATAATTTACGGTACAGCCCAGTACATTTCCCCTGAAGCTGACAGAAACATTCAGCACAGAGTCAGTATAATTTTCATCAAGATCAGTAGTAACAAAGATATCGTCAATACAGTCAAAAGGCTCGGCATATATCTCCACATCTCTGAAAATACCGCTCAGCCACCACATATCCTGATCTTCTAGGTAAGTTCCGTCCGACCATTGATAAACTCTTACAGTAAGGTCGTTTTCACTGTTTCGGACAATATGATCTGTAATATCAAATTCAGCTTCATATCTGGCACCTTTGCTGTAGCCTATTTCTTTGCCGTTCAGATAAATATGAAATGCAGAGTCCACACCATGAAATTTTAGTATAATTCTTTCATTTTTCCATGAATCAGGAATTGAAAATGTTCTTTTATAAATACCTGTGGGATTCAATGAAGGAACATAGGGAGGATTAATAGGAAAGTTATACCATAAATCTGAATAATGCATTTTTCCATATCCCTGCATCTGCCAGTTTCCCGGTACTGTTATATTATCCCAGTCTGATGTGTCAAAGCTCTTTTCAAAAAAGCCTTCAGGAGAATACTCAGGCGCATCTAAAAAGAGAAATTTCCATACTCCGTTCAGATTTTTGGAATTTTTTTTTCTTCTGTTGTCAATGGCAGCATTAATATTATCGTAAAGTCTGAAATCAGCTCTTTGCTTTAGTCTGTTTATATTGTTTATATTTATGTTTTCCCATATTTTCATTCGTTTGTCCTTTCGAAACTGTTATTCAGTATTAAAAATACTGCTGAAGTCCAGGCAAATCCTTTGTCACGCAGACCTTTACCGGTTTTGGCATCAAAATTTTCAGCCAGTCCGCCTGTATGTACTAAATTCAGATATCTGGCAGAAAGCTCTTTTGAAAATTCAATTTCCCCCGTGCGATACAGAGCATCTGTCATAAGCATCATAACCGGTGCCCATATAGGTCCTCTCCAATATCCGTCAGAATTATAAAACGGACTTTTCAGACTTTCTGTTGCCAGCCCGTAATCAGTGAGAAATCTTCCGTCTTCTTTTAGACCGGAAATCATTTTATCCGAAATATTTTCAGGAAGAAGCTTTCCCAGAATGAGCGGAATATACGAAATTAGAGAATCTCCCTTTGTGACTGGAATTTTCTTATTATTTTCAATTTTTTTTGAAATAAATTTTTCGCCGTTCCAGAATTCATTAATAAGTATTTTTAGAAATTCATTGCTTTTATTTTTCCAGAATTCTGTTTTATCATTCAAAGAAAGCTCTTTTGCCAGCTCTGAAAGATAATTCATCTGTAAAATGAGAAAACTGATCAGATCAGGACTTTCCAGCGGACCGCCGTCATGAAAGACAGTGCTGTTATCCCAGCCTGAATCATTTCCGTGATAATATTTCGGGATAGGATCATTTTTATGAGTTCTGTATGTGAGCCAGAAATTCGTCCATCCGGAAAGCATGTTATAAATCATTTCCAGCTTATCTTTGAAAAATTCCGGATTTTTTTCATACATATATTTTACAGCCCATCCGTGTACAGGCGGCTTGCAGCAGCTGAACGAAGCATATCTGTCATTTATATAATCAGGGAAAAGTCCGCTTTCATCCTGTAGGGAATAAAAGGCTTCCAGCTGAGCCCATGCCAGTTCGGGGTGATTTTCTATAAGAGCCATGGCAACAAAGCAGTTATCCCAGCTCCAGATGTTAGTCATCCAGTTTTTGGACATATATACTGCATCATGAGTAAGAACTCCCTCGCTGTAAACTGTATTATTCCATAAAACATAAGCTGCAAGAGCATTTTCTTCTTTATACTTTACGGGAACAGGGAAGCTTTCCAGCCATGCAGAAAATTCTTTTTTTATTTCTTCAAGACTCAGATCAAAATCTTTATATTTTTCTTTTGGGAGATAAACGCTTTTATAAAAGTGAAGAACACACTCAAAGCTTTCGCCACATATTTCTGCCTGTACCTTCTCGCTTCTTTCTTCATTCCATGGTGCGGTAATTACAGTTTTCCCAGAAAGAGGGACAAACATGGATTTTATATGCTTTGAGTAACTGTTAAACTCCCAGTTATTATTTTCGTGTGAAATAATATGATCATAAGACTGATTATTCAGCGTAAGACGGAGGGAACAGTTTTTTCCCCTGATTCTTATTTCATTCTTTTCAGAAATGATAAGCTCAATTTCGCCTTTTTTACCTGTAAGTTTCAGTCTTTCAGGCTCCATATCTATTCCATAATTCACCAAAACCCCGTCTTCCAGCATTTCAGCCAGAAGGAAGTCACCGGAATCCTCGTCTCCGCCGCGTATATTTCTTATATACAGTCCTTTTCCGAGTTCTTTTTCTTCCTTATAATAACTTACCGAAAGAAAAGAACCATATCTGCTGAATGAAATATTTTCTATATTTATTTTCATTTTTTTCCTTTCGATACAGTTTTTATTTATTTCTATTGCCTGAAAATTCTGCATTATCAGAAAATCAGCCTTTTAATCCTGTAGAGCTTACCCCTTCCACAATATGTTTTTGTGCGATAAAGAAAATAAGCACGGGAGGAATACAGATTAATGTAGTAATAGCCATAATAGCTGTGGTATCTACGCCGAATACACCTTTAAACTGCGCAAGTCCAAGTGTAAGTGTATATTTGCTCTGGTCATTCAGGAATATAAGGGGACCGAGATAGTCATTCCATGTATTCAGAATATTAAATATAGCAACAAGAATCAAAGCCGGTTTCATCAGAGGAAGATATATTCTCCAGTAAATCTGAAATGCATTTGCTCCGTCTATTCTTGCTGCTTCGTCAAGCTCCTTCGGAATTCCGAGCAGAAACTGCCTCAGCATAAATATAAAGAATCCCGAACCAAAGAATGACGGTACAATAAGCGGTTTTAGAGTGTTTATCCATCCGAATAAGTTAAATTCCATATAAAGAGGGATCATAGTAACATCCCATGGAATCATCATTGTGGCAAGTACAATTATAAAAAGAAAATTTTTCCCTTTGAAGTCAAATCTGGCAAAGCCGTAAGCAATCAATGAAGATGAAAAAACCTGCGCTACAGTAGTCATACCTACAACAATAAGAGAGTTTTTCAGAAACATGCCAAACGGCTGGAGCTGCCACGCATTTCCAAAATTTTCAAATTTGAAATGAGAAGGTATCCACTTTGGAGGAAAAAGAAAAACTTCATTGCTTGGTTTTACGGATGTACTGAACATCCAATAAAACGGTGCCAAAAATAACAGTGAACAAAAAATCAGCAATGCATAAATAAAGATATTTTTTAATAATTTATTTGTTTTCATATTTTTCATAAATTTCGGCCTTTCAAATATTATTTATAGTTATGCGGAAACTCTTGTCAGAGTAGCCGGCGGTATTATAATCAAGCCTTCTGAAAAGATTTTTTCAGAAACCCGAATTTTTTCTTTGTTTTTTTGGTTTTGGATACTTCACCCTCATAGTAAACCCACATAGACGAGGATTTGAATACAAGCAGTGTCAGAAGCAGAATAATAATAAACATAAACCATGCATTAGCTGAAGAGTATCCCATTTTAAAATACTTGAAAGCATTATCATAAACATACATTGCATAAAAATATGTAGCCCCTGCAGGACCTCCTCCCGTAAGAAGAAGGGCAAGCGTAAGCTGCTGGAATGCATTGATAATACTGGTAATAACATTAAATAATATAGTAGGACTCAGCATTGGCAGAGTAATCTTAAAGAATTTCTGAACCGGATTAGCTCCGTCTACTTCTGCCGCCTCATACAGCTCTTTAGGTATATTCTTAAGTCCTGTAAGGAATATAAGCATCATGGTTCCCTGTCCCCACAGGCTTGCCAGTACCATTGATATAACAGCCCATTTGGAATCCAGAAGCCAATTAGGCCCCTGGATATGTATAAGTGAAAGAAAGTAGTTCAAAATTCCGTATTCTCCGCTGTAAACCCATGACCAGATCATGGCAAGAGCAACACCCGATATGACAGACGGAAGATAAAATATAGTTTTAAAGATACCGCTTCCCTTTACATTTTGATTCAGAAGGATTGCAAGAATAAGTGCAGTAATAATATTTAAAGGAACGAATAAAAATGAGAATTTTAATGTTATCCCTAATGATGCCCAAAACTGGGGATCTTTGGTAAGCATAGTCTGATAATTCTTTATACCTACAAATTCGGCATCTCCTACAATAGGCCAGTTAAAAAAGCTGATAACCAGCGAAAAAATCAAAGGTCCCAAGGTAAAAAGCAAAAATCCTATAATCCACGGCGATATAAATAAATACGGAGTAAGATTAAATTTTTTTGTTTTTTTTGAAATAACTGTATTCATACAAAACTCCTTTTAGTTTAGTAAATGTTCGGATTTATTAACTACATCAGCAAGTCCTGTCTTGGCATCAGTATTTCCGATCAGAATATTTTCAAGTGCCATTGCAAGATTTCTCTGGACTTCCTTCCAGTTTTTGTTTAATAAGAAGGCAGGAGTATTATCAGATGTTTCCAGCATTTTGTAAAATGGTGCCATCATAGGGTCATTAAGAATTTCAAATTTTTCAACAAGGGATTTTCTTACAGGAAGATCAGCCACTCTTAATTTTGCTGCTTCTTCACTGTTATAAAACTTAATAAATTCCCATGCTGCATCCTTATGCTTTGAACCTTTCCACATAGATACAGCTGATACACTCATAACACTTTTCGGAGAATTGTTTCCTTTTCTTGGTAAAAGAGCAACGCCAAAATCTATATCAGCTGACTTAAATCCGTTCATAGGCCAGATACCGCTTTCCCACATGGCAATCTTCTGGGCTTTGAATATATCGTCTCCCGACTGCTGATCTTTACTGCCTACAAGCACCCCGGCTTTATTTTTTACAAGATCTGCAAAAAGCTGTGCAGCAGCAGCACTTTCCGGAGAATCCATATATCCTTTAAGTGTTTTTCCGTCAGGGCTTATATATGAGCTTCCGAAGCTCCATAAAAACTGTTCAAAATCATAAGGATCCGGTTTTGCAAGTACACCGAAACCATATACCTTTTCTTCGGGTCTGCTTAATTTTTGTGCTTTTTCTGCGAATTCCTCCCATGTCCATTCCTCTGTAGGATAAGGCACATTTGCATCATCAAAAAGCTTTTTGTTAAAATAAATTACATGTGTGGTAAATCCGGCAGGTATTCCGTATGTTTTTCCGTCAAGCTGTACATAGTTCATAAGCCCTTCGTAGAAATCCTTCATATCAACAGAGCTGTCCTTTTCAATATATGCGTTAAGATCTTCAAGCGATGAGCCGTAAGTAGGGAAATCCCACATATACATAACATCAGGAGCATCTTTGGCCCCGAATGCGGCTACCAGTTTTTGATCAAATCCGTCACCGTAAGCTTCTACCTGAACCTTTATATTCGGATTTTTTTCTTCAAATTTTTTAGCTATTTCTTTCTGGATATTTAGTGCTTCACCTGAATCCCATGTAGCGAATCTAAGTGTTACGGTACCATCCGCAGCCTCATTTTTTTTGCTGCCTCCGCCGCATGAAATGAGTAAAAGAAGCAAAAGCAGATTAATTATAAATATTTTTTTCATATTATATTCCTCCTAGATTTATATATAAAATTTAATTTTGTTTCGGAAATTATTATTGCTGCAAATATAAACAGACAGCCTATAAGTAATTTTGTAGTAAACTGTTCATTTAGAATAAGTATTGAGAATACTGCACCGAAAACTGTTTCTGTGGATAAGATCACCACTGTTTTGGCGGAGCTGGTGTATTTTTGTGCGGCTGTCTGTATGGTAAAAGCCAGAAATGTGCTGAATATACCAAGATATAAAGTGGCGAGTAAACCTTGGCTGCTTATCCCGAAGCTTACCTGTCCTGTAATTAGCGCTGAAACCGCAGAAAATAAAAATGCAAAGATTATTTGTAAAAATGCCAGAATCAGAGTGTCGTAGATTTTGGTAAAATAATCAAGTGCAATAATATGAAGGGCAAAAAATAATGCACAAAAGAGTGTATAGATGTCTCCCTTATTCATGGAAAGGCTTCCAAGCTCATTCGTATCCACAGACAGAAGACATATTCCGAAAAATGCCAGCAGTGTGGAAAATAAAGCAAATTTATCAGGTTTTTTTCTGAAAATAATCCAGCATAAATATGGTACAAAAATTACGTTTGTTCCGGTAAGAAATGCGTTTTTTGCTGATGTTGTATACTGAATTCCTATTGTCTGTGTGGCAAAAGCCGCATATAAAAATATCCCTGTAATAATTCCGGCTTTTATTTCTTTTTTGGTAATTTTTGATTTATGATAAATTATTAAAAATAATAGCGCAATACCGGCAATGCCAAATCTGAGAGTCATCATCCAAAACGGAAGCACGCCGCTTTCCACGGCAATTTTGGATGCAGTAAAGCCTGTGCCCCAGATTACTGCTACAAGAAGCAACATAAGATCGGCAAAATAATTCTTTTTTATGTCTTTATCCTCCTTTTTAGTAAAAAAAATTCTTTTAAAATATCAGTAATAATGATGTTGTTTTAAATATTATTATTAATATGATAACATCATTTTAGTAAAAGTCAATACAGTTTTACTAAAAAATATTTTTTTGAGTGATGAAAGTATTGAATTTAAAGACTTTTATTCAAGTAAAAAAATGAAAAAACAAGCCGGGAATTATCTGGGTGGATAATTTCTATATTCTCTTGACATTTATTTAAATTCACGGTAAAATTAAATCGGGTGATAGAAGAATATTTTCAGGAAAAATTTTTGGTATAACTTGGTATAAAAGAGTATTTGAGATACAGTAAAACAGAATAATAAAGAAAAAACATTATATATACATCTGTTAATTTAAAAAAACATTCTACAAACTTTTCTAAAAGTCAGTTTTTGATCACAAAATTACAGAATAAAAGCTCCGATATTATTATAGACAGCTGTTCCGAGAAGCTTTAAGAACAGACTTTGTACCTTATATTTTTCTTCTTTTCAAAATTAGAACGAAAATTCAATCCATTCAATTATTCATTTGAAAATAGCACTTCTAAATCCAGTCATTTAAAAAACTAATATTGCAATTAATTTTTTAATTGATAAATAATAAAAGCGGGAGGTAACCGGGGAAGAGGTTATCTGGTATTTGCATAACTTTAGAATTATTATTTAAGAACACAGTAAGGAAGGTGACATATGAAGAATGTGTTAGGACAGGTAGAGAAAAGGTTAAAATCATGCCTGAAACATAACAAGAGGATAAGATACTCAAAAGCACTGGCTTTGACATTTTTGTTGACCGGGGGATTTTTGAGTGCCGAACAGGCTGAATTAGCCGAGGATGTGAATTTCGTAAAGGTAAGCGAAAATCTGAACAAAAGAATAAAGCAGCTGCGGCTGGAAAATAAAAAGAAACTGAAGGACAGCAGGCTGGAATTGGAAAGGCTCGAAAAAGAGGGAGATCAGGTAATAAAATCACCTTGGGAGAGCTATATTTTTTCTACATTCGGCGGATTTAAAGATACAGATAAAAAAGACAAGGTATGGAAATACGGGTCAAGAATGGACACGGAACAGGACAGAATGAGAAACATAATGAGCGGTCAGCAGGGAGCTTATACAGGGCAAAGAGGAACAACAGGATGGATAACAGAGACACATACTAATAAACACGGGTACAGCTGGGCAAATTTTTCTCAGAATGCATGGGACGGGAATACAGCTATTTATGATAATACATATATGTTTTCCATAATGGCTACAGTAACTCCAAAGCAGCAGCCGGATATACCAGTGCCAAATGTGAATCTTCCTTCGTTGGGCGGAATAAATGCCCCTTCTTATAATCCTATAAGCATAAATGTAAATGAACCTTCTTTAATAGGAAGTATAAATATAAATCAGGTAAATATAGGATTTGTGGGAGTAAATCCTCCGCTTCTGGGTTCGATTGCCAATGTAACATCGCCTAAAAGTGTAACAGTAAGCGGTGTAGACCCGAATATAAACATAAATGTAGCGGCACCGGGCGAAGTAAAGATGGATGTCATAGTACCGCCGAAAATAGACGTAAATCCTCCGGTGATATCTGTAGACCCACAGACTCCGCCAAAAATAGAACCTCCGGTAATAGTGATACCGTCACCTAAGACGGTAGAAGCACCGAATTTCAGTAACTACATAGCACCGGGAGGAAGCTGGATTACAGGACACGGGGAAAGCATAAGAGGGGTAAATACTTTCCAAAGCGGAGTTTTAGTGGCATATACTACAGCCGAACCTTCAAAGGGAACTACGGAAAATCTTAGAATCGGTCAAGTAAGAAGACTTACTGATCCAGCTTTTCCTTTGTTTTCTGAATTGAGCCTTTCTGGCGGCAACGGCGGAAGAGGGACTGTATATGCGTACAGAACAGACGATAAAGTAACGGGTACAAGCGGATATAGCAATGTAAGAATTGGGGAGGCAGTAGCAGAATATGATCCGAAATACTGGAGTGCTGCCCCCGGTAACGGA
This sequence comes from Sebaldella termitidis ATCC 33386, assembly GCF_000024405.1. Taxonomy (NCBI): domain Bacteria; kingdom Fusobacteriati; phylum Fusobacteriota; class Fusobacteriia; order Fusobacteriales; family Leptotrichiaceae; genus Sebaldella; species Sebaldella termitidis. The sequence continues at coordinate 779,338 of NC_013517.1, forward strand.
CAGGATATAGCTAACAGTGCAAATAGAACAGGATACGGAGCAGGAGCAATATTAACAAACAGCATTAATCAGAAGAACCGATGGCTTATGACAATTCATAAAAGAGGCGGCAGTGTTCCGACTACTATAGACAGAATTGATTTTATATTAGGAGGGCCTGATGGAGTGCCGGGAACACCAGCACCTGCCGGTGAAGCAGCAAAAACTGGGGAACAAGGTGTTCTGCTGATGAGAAATGACGGTGATGTGCAATTCAATAATTCCAGCATAACATTGCGGGGAAAAACTACAATTAATCAGAACATAGTGCATTATGGTAATCATTATCTTACTTCACTTGAATTTAACAATGTAACAATAAATATAGTAGGAAATGAAAATACTTTATTTACAAATGTCTCTGTTTCAGATATAGGTTATTGGTCAACACCTGAGATAAATTCGTCATACCCAAACTGGGGACTGCCTGAAAAAGATAACGGAATCGGAGCCAAAGGAATCTTTGGGAAGACAGATCTAGATATAGATACAAGAGTAAATACAATATTTTTTATTCAAAAGGCAGCCTCAAGAAGATGGAATGGATACAATGCCGTAACAAATCCAGGTGGTCTTGTGGTTTATACACCACTGATGGGAAGAATCAGATATTATAACAGAGATGGTTTAGGTGTCAAAGGAACTTTTAACTTCAACGGTGCGGGAAATGTAGGTGCATGGATTCATAAATATACACCTGACAGGGCAGCGTACGGATATTCCGGAGTAGGGGCAAGTGAGACTCCGTTGATAGATCTTGGAACTGTAAATATGCGCGGAGACAGCAATGTAGGAGTGTATTTTGCACAGCATGCTTCAAATGAGCAAAGACCTGATTATAATGGAATATATCAGGGAATTCTTCCATTGGATTTCAGAATAGGGGAAACTCTTGGAAAAGGCGGAGCTTTGACCCAGAGTAATGAAGGAGATAAAGACGGGGATAAAAGCACAACAACAGGAAACGTAGCTTTATATGTAACATCAGGACAGAGAAAAGAATTAACTGTGTTAAATGGATATTTTCCTGCTACTGTAAATCTTATTACACACGCTTCCACAAATACGCAGGCAACAGGAATAGCACCGGGAACTCAGCTGGGCTATACTGACCTGAATACACCGCAACATGCTATAAAAGATCTGACAGTAACAGATTATTCAGTATTGTTTGGAAAATATTCAAAAGATAATATAGCGGTAGTAGCAAGAAACGGAAGTGTGGTAAAAATACAGCCTGCCGGAAATATTACTGATGGTGTAGCAGCTGGGGCATCTGATGCAGACAGGGCAACAGGAACTATAATAGCTTATGCCGAAGGTGTATGGTTCAATCCAAGACCGGCTGTAATAAGTCCGAATACCGGCGGAGTAGGACCCGGACTGGTAGTTACAGACGGTACTCCGGGTCAAAAATATGTAGCAAATTACGGATCGGAAATTCATCTGTTGAAACCTGTTTTTATGGGAAGTAAAAATGCAATACCTCTGTATGCAAAGGATGGAGCCAAAATAGTAACACAGTCAATAACACTTTACGGGCCTGAATCTATAGGGTCTTATGCAGACGGAAGAAAATTCTGGGCTGTCTCTTCGCTTCAGGCAAGCGGTGCCGGCACAGGAGGAAAGCCGCAGACAAATGTAACAGTAAACGGAGATATAACAGCAACAAACGGAAATAATAACAAAGGTGTAATTTCGCTTAGTGCAAATAAACCTGCTAACTCTGAGACAGTAACAAGTACGGGTGACGGAAGTAACGTAACTGTATCGGGAAAAATAACTATAAACGGACTTGGTGCTTATGCAGACGGAGCAGCATCAAAGATAACAATTTCCGGAGCAGGAAGTTTAATTACTTCAAGCCCTGACGGGGCATTAGTTGCTAAAAACGGAGGGAAGATAAATTTCGCAGGGGGAACAGTAAATCATAATCATGATGACTCACTGGCATTTTTTGCAGGGGAGATAGGTACTAACCCGACGCTTTCACCGCTTTCCAATATTAACTTTACTGGAACAACAACGATAAACTACTCAAAAGGTGTGGTATTTTACGGAAAACCATCGGATTATTCATCAGTAGTCAGTACTACTGCAAGATACGGCGGAATGTCAAATGTTAAGATAAATATAACAGGACACGGTGTTAATCTGGGAGTATTTGAATTCACTCCTGCAGAAACTATAACAACATGGAACGGAGATAATACATCCCTTATGGCTTCATTGCAGACAAGAGTCGGAGGGGCAACAATTACAAACAGCGGAGGTTATTGGGTAAAATCATCTCTTGACGGCGGTAAATTCATTATAAATTCTGATGTAAACAGAGATAGTGTTTCGGCAGGATCTGTTTCGGGAGATCAGTTTAATGATATAACTATGGAAAGAGTGGCATTCACTCTTAATGCAGGAAAAACTATCAGCTCCAATGCCGGAAAAGGTGTGCTTATTACATCAAACAGTAAGGCTGCAAGCAATAATGAAACAGGATATACCATAGACGGAACTATAGATATAAATGGTGCAAACGGACTGGGAACTTTCGTAAACTACGGACATACAGTAGTAAACAGCGGCGGACAGATCCTTACTGAAAACGGTGTAGGAGTATATGGAGTAAACGGAAGCAGAGTGGAGAACAAGGCCGGTGGTCTGATATCTGTAGGAACAGCTTCGACACAGGAAAATATTGGTATAATAGGACTCAGTGAAAAGAAAAAAATCGGAGCTGAGGCTGATGATAACTTCGGATTTAAGGTGAACGGAGCATTAACCGCAGTAAATATCACAAACTCAGGTGACCTTGAAGTAACAGGTAACAAGAGTATGGGGATTTATGCAGATAATAATGTAGCATCACCTAATAAAGCCAAGGTGTTAGTAGTAAACGAGGGGAAAATAGAGGTTACCGGTGATGAAACAACAGGAATATATGTAAATACCGGAACAATAACTCTGAAAGACAGCAATAATATAATAGTAGGAAAAGACGGAAAAGGAGTTTACGGAAAAAATTCCGATCTTGCCGTAGGAAATACTTCGATTACAGTGGGTGACAACGGTGTAGGACTTCTGTTCGAAGGGACTACTACTGTTAATCCATACGGAGGAGCAGGAAAAACTCTGGAGGTAAAACTTTCAAGTCCTGCTACAGAAAAAGGAACAGGAATATATTTTACAGGGTTAAATGGCGAGACATTAACTAATAATATAAATATAAAAGCAGGAATAGACGGTCTGGGTGTAGACGACGGAAGTTCCGTAACGGGAATTTACGGTACCGGGAAAAAGGTCGGTGCAGTTCAGCATATGCCTGCAGTGATAAATAACGGAAATATACTTGTAGGTGAAGGGGATAAGGGTATATACGGAGAATATCTGAATATAAACAATACCGGCGAAATAGCTCTTCAAAATAAATCTGTGGGAATATATACGAAGAATTCTAATGTTACCACTGCTTCTGATAAAATAAAAGTAAACGGCGACGAAACAATAGGAGCATATGTAAGATGGAGCGGAACGCTGAACTTTGGAACGGCTGCCTCACAAGTACTTGCAGTAAACGGTAAAAAATCAATAGGTATGTATGTGGGAGGATATACAAGAAATATTATAAACGGTATTCCGGAAGATCCTTATGATCCGGGAAGTCCGAGTGTAAAAGCACCGGGAGCAAGAGGAATAAATAATGCCGTAATTACTCTGGCAAATACTACAAAAACAGCTTCTGCCAATCCTTATGAGGATCTGAAAATAGGAATGTATCTAAACGGCGGAGAAGAAATAAACAGTACACAAAATAATCTGAATAATACAGGGGCGGTAATAAACGTAGGAGCCAATAATATCGGAGTTTACGGTGTACGTTCGGAATTTACCAATGCTGGAACTATAAATAATAAAGATACAGGATCAGGAAATCAGAATATCGGTATTTACTTTACCGATGCGGCAACAGGTGTTCCGGCTCTTTCAGGCGGAGATAAATTCAGAGTTACCAATACAGGAACTATAGATGTGCTGGGTGAGAATAACCTTGGTATCTTTGCCACTATAAATGATATTTCGGGAAGAACAGATTCAAGCGGGGTAATCTATCTTGATGCAGGCGGAATAATAAATGTAAAACCTGTGAATAAAGGTGCAAGTCCTGTAAACACACCTATAGGAGTGTATGCTAAGGGAAGCGGGATAACAATAAGTACTTCTACAGCTGCCGGAAATACATTTAATGTAGATGAAGACGGAATAGGAATTTATTCAGACGGTGCGAATGAGCTAACAGGATATAAAGGTGCATATAATCTGAAATCAAGTATGGCAGGAGCACAGGCAGTAAAATCAATAGGAATATTTCTGAAAGACGGTTCTGTAGCTAAGAGCGGGGATATAACATTGAACAGTGTAACAGGAAATGATTCTTCCGGAAATGCCATTAGACCGATAGGAGTTTATTATTCTAAGCCGACAATACCGGGAATGCTGGGTACGATTGAACACGGACTGAATATAACGGATACAGGAAGCGGAGCTGGGAAATCAGTAATAGGATTGTTTATAACAGGAGTAAATGATACAGATTCTATAAAAAATACAGGGAATATAACTCTGGGAAGTAATGAAAGCCTTGGGGCATATGTAATAGATTCAGTATTGTCAAGTACAGGGACTATTACAGCTAACGGAAACAGTTCATATGGTGTTTACCTTACTAATTCCACAGCATTTGCAGCACAGGACAGTATATTTACAAATGAATACGATCCTCTGAAAAAAGGTGAAATATACGCTAAAGCAGATGGTTCTATAGGAATTCTGATCAAAGGGGACACAGCGGTAACAAAGGTTCCGCTCGGAATTAACAAGGGAGCTGTAGAATCTGGAGTCGGACTGACATCAGGAATAGATGCAGTAGGAGTGTATGTAGAAAATGGAAAATTCATAAATGATAAGACAGCAGCATATACAGGAATTATAAAATCTAATCTTGCTTCTACAGAACCTACGCCGGGGACAATAATAGCAGGAAGTATAGCTGTGTCATCTAAAGACGGGGAAGTATTAAATAAAGGAGATATAGTTTCCGAATATGTGGGAATTTATTCCGAAGACAGTAAAATAGAACATCAGGGAAATATTGATATTTTAAGCGGAACAGGAATAATAGGAAAAAGAACAACAGCACCCGGTGCAGATTCTACTGTAGTGCTGGATACTGATACAGTAACTGGAAATTCATCGAAGATAACAGGGACTGCAAACGCTCTTACAGGAGTGCTTGCATTGGACGGAACAAAGGTTACCCTGAAAAATTCAGATATTTCATTGACAGGAAACAATACTTTCGGATTATTGCTCACAAGTATGGTGCCCAGTGCCCTGAACAAGTCATCTGCAGAGCTTCTGAAAGGAGATATAACAGTAGGAAGCGGCGGAATAGCAGTTTACTCTGTTAACGGAAATCTGGATATAAAAAATTATGATGCAAATTCAAAATTTGTGCTGGGTAATGAAGGTATAGGGATATACGCAGATACAGCTACAGTAATTGATGCTGGTTCCGGAGTAAAAGTACTGAATATGGATTATACCTCTACTGCAAATAAAGGAGTAGGTGTATATTATGAAGAAAGTACGGGGACAGGAAACAGAGTCAATAATATTACTGTAAAAAATATAAATACCGGACTGAAAGAAAATTTTGTAAATATTTTGAGCAACAATACTAATCTTACAAATAATGCAGATCAGGTAGTAGGCAAGAGCGGAATTGGAATTTACGGTTCGGGAAGAGGAAGTATCATAAATAACGGTACGATTTTCTTAAACGGTGAAACTGCTGTGGGACTTTATGCCAAGGGAGCAGGTCCGCTTGATATAGTGACAATAACTAAGCTCGGATCTATAGAAGAAGAGGCTTCAAGTCTTGTTGATTATAAAGAAAGAATAGGAGCATATATAGATACTAATGCAAATATAACAGGTACAGACAGTTATTCATTTAATGTAGACGGCGGAATAGGAATGTATCTGAAGAGTTATATAGATTATGCGGGAACTATGATTGTGGGCGGAACTACGTTTAATGACGGCATAGATGATCACAGAACAATAGGAATATATGTAGACAGTTCGGTAAATAATCTGGCAAAAGATCTTAACGCAAATATAAAAGTAACAGGCGAGGAAGGTGTAGGAATTTATCTTGCCAAAACAGGAATGACCGGAGCAGCAGTGAAATATACAGGAACAATGGATCTTCTGGCAGTAAATCCTAATGGTAAATACGGAATAGGAATATACTTAAGCGAGTACAGCAATCTTGACTTTACAGGAACTATAAATATAGGAGGAGCCACAGGAGTAAACAATATAGGGTTCTATATAGAAAATAATGCTGTTTCAAACCTGACGGCCGGAACTATCAATACCAATAACAGCGGTATACTTGCATATATTAAGGAAGGAACGTTTAATACTTCAGGAAGCCTTGTAATAAACGGTCTGACTAACATAATAGTAGAAGGAACAACTGGTACTCTTACAAACGGAGTAAATGTAGAGGTAGGTACTACAGGACTTCAGGGTATAAACGGAGCTACAGTGGCCAATCTTTCAGCTGGTAAGCTGTGGTCAACGATAGATCAGGCATTAGCTCTTTCAGGTTCAGATGGTGTAAAAATATCAAATGAGGGAGTAATAGAACTAAAAGGTGAGAATTCCGTGGGAATATTCACAAAAGATTCTACAGCTACGCTGAAAAACGGAAGTACTATAGAAGTCGGGAAAAATGGTGTAGGGGTATATGCCCTTCTTGATAATAATGCTCCGGATTCTGTGGTGAAAATAGATACAGGATCATCTCTGATAAAAATAGGAGAAGGAGCTACAGGTATTGCCTTTGATAAGAAAGGAGTTTCCACAGGAGACTTAAAGCTTGATTTTGCAGGAACTGTAGATATACAGGGAACAGGCGGAGAAAATAAAGGTATATACATGAAGGATACAATCGTATCGGGAACAGTAGACGGAAATATAATTCTGAGTGATAATTCAACGGGAATTTATACTGACAGCAGCAATTTTACTACAAATGCTTATATAAAGGTAGGAGCAAGCACTGGAACTGGAACAGCAGTGGGAATATTTGCCGATAACGGAGCAGCAGTAACGAATACAGGTACAGTAGAAACAGGAGAGGCAGGTATAGCACACTTTGCAGGAAACGGAGCTGTAATAGATACCAGCGGAACAAACATAATGGCAGATAAGTCGACTATAGCAATGGCAGGTGCCGGCGGAACTATTAATTATAATAATTCCGGAGATGTATTTGTAGGAGATAATGAAAAGAAAGGATTTGCAGCGGACGGGGGAATTGTTAATCTTACAGGCGGAAAAACAGTAAATGTAGGAAATAACAACAGTGTAGGAATTATCATAGGTTCTTCTGGGAGTGTAAATAATATAAACAGTGTAAATGTAGGAAATGCTTCTACGGGAGTGTATGTAAAAGATAACTCAAACTATAATGTATATTATAATATATTCTTAAATGACCAGGGAGCAGGCGGAATTTCCGGAGAAGGCGGACTGATTACTCTTAACAGCGGAATTTTCATATTATCCGCAGCAGGTGTAAATGAAGCTATAGGTATGATAAACAAAGGTGCCGGAGGAATAGCAGATAACAGAGGGGTAATAGATTTCAGAGCAGGAACTGGAAATATAGGAATGTACGGAAGCAGCACTGATAATATTCAGAATAATAACCAGATACTAATAGGAGAGTCTGCAAGTACAAGTACAGCTGTGGGAATGTACGGAGAGGCAGCAAATAATGTACTGAATTATGCTGATATAACTATAGGAAAAGCAGCAATAGGAATGTACGGAAAAAATGTCACAGACGGAATTTCAGGTGTGGATAACTATGCAAACATAACAAGTACAGCCACAAATGCAATAGGAATGTACGGAGAAAATTCCGGAGTAAAAAATGCCGGAACTGTAGCAATGTCTCTTGCAGGTGTGGGTATATACGGAAAAAACAGTATAATAGAAAATACAGGAACAATAATAACAGGAGATACAATAAAAACAGGATTGGCAGAAGAAACAGCAGTGGGAATATATGCTACAGGAACAAGTGATGTAAGAAATGTAAGCAATATTAACACTGGATGGTCATCTGTGGGAATTTTCGGAGAGAACGGAACCATAATAAATGATGGTACAATAACTGCCGGTGAAAGTTCAATATATATGTTTACATACGGTGCCGGAGGAAACATAATAAATAACTCGCTTCTTAACCTTACAGACAGAAGTATAGGAATATATGCTACAGCGGGAACAGCTGTAAACAGCAATACCGGTGTAATAAATGTAGGGAAATCAGACATTATGAGTGATCCGAGAGAATTCGCAGTAGGAATGGCGACTGAAACAGGTACTGTAATCAACAGAGGAACTATTAATGTAGATAAGGAATACGGAGTAGGAATGTTTGCCGGTAAGAAAGATGCCAATACAGGGAAAGCTTATAATGAAGGAACTATAAATGTAACTGGTAAAAATGCTTATGGTATACAGGTAAATGAAGAGGCACAGGCATATAACAGCGGTATAATAAATGTAAGCGGAAACGGAGCATACGGTATAGCTGCTTCCAAGAGATCAAGTGTATATAATTCCGGAACTATGAATATAAGCGGTACTTCTATGGGAGTTTATCTGGAAGACAGTTCATATTTTGAAAACAGCGGTACAATGGTAATGGATACTACAGGACAGGGAGTGTATCTGGGGACAGGTTCACAATTTGTAAATACTCTTACAGGAACTCTGATAATAAACGGAATAAGCGCAACAGAGGATCAGGTTAAGAAAACCGGAGCAACAGACTTTACCAATATAGGAAATATAGTATTTGAAGGGCCTAATGTACAGATACACGGGGTACCTATAACAAATATAGGAAATATAGTAATTAACGGTCCGCTGAATATACCGGCAGGAACAAATGTTATTTTGAATACCGTAGATACAGACAACGGTATGGGCGCATGGAAGATTCTAGACGGAGTTACGGGAACAGGAAATATTATATTAAGCCCGGGAGCAACACAAGGCAATTCAAAACTTGTTCATAATGTTCAGATAATGGACTTTGGAACTACGGCAGGAGACCTGTCAATAGTATCGCAATCAGTAACATGGCTTGCAGATAAATGGTATGATGAAGAAAATACACGTCATGTATTAAGACTGACAAAAATACCATATGTAGAGCTTTTGGCAAATACTGAAGCAATGGAATTCGGAAGAGGTCTTGATTATATTTATGAAAGACAGGCAGCAAAAGAGCTTCAGATGTTTGACGGCATTGATACTATAATGAATAAAGACGAACTGGCAGAAACATTTGATATGCAGCTGAGAGGTAATGTATATGCGAATATCCAGCAGAGAATGATGGATGTGGACGGTGCATTCGATATGGCATACAGACAGCTGAAGAGTGAAGAGAATACAACTAAGGACGTGACTAAAGTATCTGCAATATATTCAGGGGGAAATATTTCGGATAAAAATCCGGGGGTAGAAGAATATGATTATCAGTCACTAGGGATTATGTATCTGAAAGAAAAAGAAACATTGAAATACGGAACAAATCTTAATTATTCACTCGGAATAATGCAGACTAAATTTGATTTTGACCAGGACTCAAAAGAGGATGTAACAAGTCTGAAAGCCGGAATAGGCTATGAACAATACCTTACACAGGGCAGCAGATTTAAATTCATGACAAGAGGGGAGCTGGGAGTAAATTATCATGACATGGAAAGAAAGATGCATCTGAATACAGGTACATATAAAAATAACGGAGATTATTTTTCAGGAACAGCGCAGATAAAAAACAGACTTAACTATGAACTGCCTATAATATCAAAAACATTTAAAATGGATGTTTACGGAAGTCTGAATATGGGCTACGGAGTATACGAAGGCTTTAAGGAAGACGGAGACGGAATATATCTGGATGTAAAATCGGAAGATTATTTCTCAATAAGACCGGGAGTAGGAATTGAAGGGGAAATTGCCTACACTACAGTCAAAGGAAATAAATTCATGGTGACTGCCGGAGCAGCATATGAGTATGAAACACAGGATATATATGATGACGGAAACCGTGTGAAGATAGCAGATACTCCTGCAGGTTATTACAGACTTGAAAAACCCGAAAAAATCGATAATATAGTAAAAGCTAATCTGGGACTGGGATTTGAAACTGCCCACGGATTTAAGACAGGTGTGAGAGTGGAAAGAGAAGAGGGAAGTGTAGACGGTACAAAGTATCAGATAGATTTCTCATGGAAATTCTAGTATAATATTCAGCATAATGACATCATAATGATATCTGCTGAAATTTATCAAAATTATTATATTTCAAATATTCGGGAAACATGGTCAGGATTATCAGACCGGCTGTAAAATAAGAAATATTTTCATTAGTTATATAAAGGAACTGCAGACTGCAGGAAAAAATCCTGCAGTGCAGTTTCGGAAAAAGGGTTTTATCCGGAATTTATACTTTTCGGAAAGAAGCCGGCAGGAGGAAAAATGAGAAAATTACTAATATGTTTTATGATATGTTTAAGTGCAGGGAGTTATGCCTATACAAGAACATCAACAATAACAAAGGAAGCAGAAAAAATAGAAAAAGCGGAAGAACAGAGAAAAGACAGGCTCAGCAGGAGAAAAGACAAGCTTGAGTCAGAGCTTGCTGAATTGCTGAAAAATTATAACAGCAGAGTAGAGATTACTGAAAAGCTTAAAATGGACTCAGAAGTAAGATGGTACAGAGATGAGTACAAAGAAATACTGAAAAAATATGAATCGGTTCAGGATAATCTGGAAAAAGAAATAGAAAAAAAAGAAAGAGAACTGGCGATAGTCAACAGAGGTCTCGGAATATCAGCAGAAGAAATTACAGAAGAATAAGATATAATTTTTTTAGATAAGAAAAACAGATATTCGTAATTTTGCGGTATTGTATCTTTTGGGATCTGTTTTGCGGAAGTCGCTGATATATGAATTTAAGATAATACAGACAGATTTAACGTCATTTCTTTACTTAAAAACAGTTATTTACCGGATTCCCCAAAAACCCGAAAATAAACTTTCAAGTTTTTAGATATATAAATACCCTTGTTCGAGTGTAAGTTTTATATGCTTTTCAGATAATTTAACAGATAGAAAAAAACATCCATTTTTAGAAAAACATCAGTCTTGCTGCAGAACAGATCTGAAAAGATACAATGTCAGTAAAATATGTAGTGTCTGTTTTTCAAAAAAAGAGATTAATAAAATGCCGTTTTTAATGGAGAAAAGAGGAAAGTCATGAAAAAAGTAATAATATTATCAGCATTACTGATATTTTCCGCAGGACAGGTCTCATTGTCAGCTCCGAAAGTAAGAAAAGTAAAAAAAACTGAAAGTCAGAAGATGAAAGAAGAAATAGACAGAATAGAAAAGAGAGTAAATGAGATAAATAAAAATATAGAGGATTATAAGACTGCTGAAATAAAACTGGACGAACTGGATGAAAAGTATTCACAGACAATGAAGGATCTAAGATTAGAATAAAGGAGAAATTATGAAAAAAATTTTTTTATCGGCAATAGCTCTGTTAATAATAACAGCCTGTACTTCCGGTGAAACCAAGAGAACAATAGATGATACCAAAGAGCGTGTAAAAAATACAGAACAGTATCTGTGGGAAAATCAGGTAGTGGAATAACAGAAGTGAAAGGAGAAATTTAGGATGAAAAGAAAAGTTTTTATATACGGCCTTCTGGGATTCTTACTGGGAATAGCAGGATTTGCTGCAGAAGAAGAGATCTATGATATAGAAGAAATACAGATATTGGAAGAGGAAAAAATACCTTTGACAAAAGTGGAAAAAGCAGAGCAGGAGCTCGCTCATATGCAGGGAAAAGTAGATTTTTATAAAAGAGTGGTAAGAAGTGTAGAAAGGGAAGAGGCTGAGCTTAAGGAACTGAATAAAATAAAAATGAGAGATATAAAGAAAACAATAAAATAGAAGCATTTAAAGGAGAAAATATGAAAAAAATTATATTATTATCTGTGTTCTTTCTGACAGTATCCTGTTCTACAAATAAAGCACTAGTGGAGTATAACAGACAGAGAATGGATAAAAATGAGGAATATCTGAATAGTGTAGAAGGAAAAACAGTACCTAAAGGGGAAATTAACGGAACAACCAGAAGAGTTCCTCTGGAAAAGGAGGCTGACAGATGAAAAAATTAGCATTGGTATTGCTGCTGGCAGTTCTTACTGTTCAGGGTATGGCCAGACCTTTTACCACAAAGCAGATGAGAAATGATACGATAAGAATAAATGCAATGGAAGTAGAGCTGATAAATGAGAAAACAGAGCCTGCTGAAAAGAAAGAGGTAAAGGAAGAAAAGAAGGTAATACGACTGGGTGAGGATAAGTTATATTTTGATTTTGACGACAGCAGGGTAAAGCCGGAGTATTACGGAGAATTACGAGCAGCAGCTGAAGTGATAAAAAACAGCAGCATGAGAGTAAATATAACCGGATATACTGATTCCAAAGGAAGTGCCGAGTATAACGAGAAACTTTCACTGAGAAGAGCAGAAGCAGTAAAAGCAAAGCTTATGGAATTTGGACTGAATGAGAATTATATAGCCGGTGTGAGAGGCTTAGGAGAAAGCAATCCTATAGCTCCGAATACAAAATCTGACGGAAAGGATAATCCTGAAGGAAGGGCAAAGAACAGAAGAATAGAATTGGAACTCATAAAATAAAAATAAAAGATCCCCGAAAGATACAATGCTTTCAGGGGATTTTTTATTAGAAAAAATTATTTATGAACAAATATAAAAATTGAAAAATTACAATTTTATAAAAAATATTTTTTTAAAATATAAATTATATATTCTTGACAAGACTACATTTTTCGGAAGATACAGCTTACAAAGAATTTTATTGTTGACAAATTCTGTGAAATAAGTATAATTTAATTAATTGTCTGAAATTTTAAGCTTTATAATTAATCTGTTTATATAAATTGATTTTATAAATTTAAATATAAAAGATCTGTCTTATTTTACCAGAAGGCTATGTAGGCAGAGCTATGATGAGATTTAACAGTAAAAGAATGAAAGAAAAATTTTTTCAGTTTGAATAAATTGAATACTTAATCAAAAATTCTTGATAATAATTTTGAAATAGAAATTTGACATTATAATTATCTTATTAAATAAAATAACTGTAGATATCAAATTGACAAAATCACTAGAATGGTTGATCTATTTTTGAGAATTAAGAATTTTAACCTGTGATATTTGAAAAAGTACATAATATAAAAATGCAGATTTGGAAAATATATACAGAAATATGAATACAAATGTTTGGAATTAGCAGTAGAGGCATAAAAGCAGATATTGTTAAATAAAAAATTCAACTTCTTTTATCATTTCAGAAAATCTTTTGACTAGAAAAACAGACAAGATTACTTTAAAAAGGATATATTTTCATATGTAACAGTAATATTCTTTTAGAAAATTATCAGAATGACATATCTTACAGATTTTAACACTGATATACAGGATTTTTGAGATTTGTATATTTATTTGCTGTATTCTGAGAGGAGATGTATAAATGAAAAAGAGTTTTTTGAAAGCAGGTGCTTTTATTCTTGCTTTAGCTCCTGCTATAAGCATGGGAACACAAAATAGTTTTGGAAATCCGGACGAGTTTTTATTATGGGGATCTTACTATAAATTTAAAAATAACAAAAAATCAACATATACTTCTAATTTCAAAGAAACTGAGGGTTCTGAGGAAGAAGGAGAAAAACCGGTGCCTCCTGTACCGGTTCCTGATCCGATAGCTGTGGTCAAAGAAAACGGAATAATAAAAGCCTGGAAGAACAATACAGGTGACAGTCTTTATTACACTGTTTCGGATAATATATTTTCCGCTGATAAGGCAGCCCTATGGCTGACTGATCTAAATACGAAAGTAGTGAATAATAAAATACTAGACTCTGTTTTTACAGGAGCAGGAAGTGAGCGTTTTTCAGTGGAGGCTGAGGGAAATGCAGTATTTGTTAATAATGGAACTGTGACTGGGACTCACGGAGGAATCAGGGGAAAAAACGGAACTGTGATTTATAATAATAACATAATAGCTAATACTGGGGATTACGGTATGTATCAGGAAGACGGAGATGCATATAATAACAGTGCAGGAGTAATTTCTAATACAGGAGATTATGGTATTTTTGCAGCAACAGAAAATAGTAATGCTGTTAATGAGGGAATCATAGATAACAGCGGTAATTACGGAATAGCTGTGAATGGCGGAAAAGCAGTGAATGCAGCCAGCGGAGTAGTGAAAAATGGTCAGGATTATGGTATATGGGGATATGGTGTAAATAGTGAGGTCATAAATAACGGAACTGTAGAGAATGGCGGAACTCACGGAATTTTTCTTTCTGACCGATCAGAGGGAGTGAATAACGGGACAGTAAAAAATGCCGGAGATTATGGTGTAGCTTTATCTGATTCGTATTTTGAGAATACCGGAATCATAGAAAATACAGGCATGCATGGTGTATATGCCGATATAGGTTCACAGGTTCTGAATAATACAACAGGTGTGATACAAAATAACGGCGACTATGGAGTTACAGTTTCAAATACAGGAGCCGTTGCTTCAAAGGCACTGAATAAAGGAACAGTAAAAAATAACGGTAATTACGGAATGTTTGCAGAATGGAACGGTGCTGTTATAGAAAATGAGGGTATGATAGAAAATACCGGAACTCACGGCATGTATGCAGAAAATGGTGCAGAAGCCCTGAATACTGTGGGCGGGATAGTGAAAAATTTGGGAAATACCGGAATGGCGGCTTCCGGCTCAGGAGCTATGGTCATAAATAATGGTACAATAGAAAATATAGGAGAAAACGGCTTTCATATTTCTGCTTCAGGAGAAGGGATAAATAATGGAATAATCAAGAATGCCGGTAATTACGGAATGCGTGTAATGAATAATTCCTATGTGCGAAATACAGGTACAATAGCGAACAACGGTACAAACGGGATACTTGTAACGGTAAATTCAGAAGCCTTGAATGATACCACAGGAATTATAGAGAACCAGGGAAATTACGGAATAGCAGTAGGTTCCGCTTCGAAAGCAGAAAATAAAGGGATTATAAAAAATAATGGTGCAAACGGTCTCTATGTAATTAACGGCGGACTGGGTATTAACAGCGGAACAATAGAAAATACGGGGACTCATGGTATCTTTATAACAGAAGCCGGTTCCAAAGGAGTAAATGACGGGACAATAAAAAATACCGGAACTCATGGAATGTATGCTACTAATGATTCCGAGGCAGTAAACGGCAGCGGAGGAATAATAGAAAATACCGGGAACTATGGAATTGTTGCCGGAAAGGACTCATTGGGGATAAATAACGGGATCATAAGAAATCAGGGAACAAACGGTATGTATACTACAAATGCAGGAACGATAATCAATAACGGAAGAATAGAAAATGTCGGAACTTATGGTATGCAGGCAACAGCAGCCGGTTCACAGGCTGTTAACGGGGTATCCGGAGTAATAGCAAATAAAGGGACATCAGGACTTTATGCCATTAACGGTGCTCATGCGGTAAATAAAGGGAGAATAGAAAATACCGGGGACTATGGTATGCATCTGAATAATGCCACCGGTATAAACGAAGGAACTATTCATCTGACAGGCGATAATAAGGTCGGAGTGCATATAAATAATAATGCTGTCTTCACGAATAACGGTACTATAATAGTGGACGGAAATAATGTTACCGGAATAAAGGCCATGGGAAATAGCGTGGTACAAATAGCACAAAATTCTCAGATAATCTTAAACGGCAATGCAGCAGTAACACAGAGCAGTACCGATTACAGTGATAAACAGAGTACAGGTGCAGCAAACAGCAATTCAGCGGGGAAAGCATATAATATAGATTCGACATCGACACTTATAAATGCCGGAACTATATCTGCCTATGGCACATTTACAGTAGAAGAAACGGGAAAATTTGTACTGGATACTAAAACAGGGGTTATAAATGCAGAAAGCATAAATTTAGAAGGGGATTTACATATAAACGCCGCAGGGACTGCTGATTCATTCAGTAATAAATTTATACTGGAAAATCTGAATACGGGGAAACTGACAGGTGACGGAACATTAATATCAGATTCATTTTTGTTTACAGGGAAGCTGGAAAAAAATTCCGGCGGAAAATATGATATAGTAATGGAAAGAAAGAATTTTTCCGAAGTGTTTAACAGTGAATTCGGGAAAATACTGGAATCAAATTATAATGAATCAGGGAATACAGAAGAAAAAAGTAAAATATATAATTCGCTGAAAATGAGTATAACTTCCGAAGCTAAGGCATTAACAGCGGAAAATGAACTGACAGGAAGAAGTATAGTAAGTAATCTGATGTATCAGGAATTCAGAAGAAACCGGGTATTGGAAGCCGGTGTAAATGATCTTCTTGAAAACAGGGACAGATCAGCAGATAAAGGAGTGTATGTTAATATACTCGGCGGAAAAGAAGATGCTGATAATGACGGTGAATTTCTTGGTTATAAAAACAGAGAAGCCGGTGTGATATTCGGAATGATGAAAAAAATCAACGGCAGAATATCGGCTGGAGGGTTTGCAGGCTATCTAAATTCTGATATTGATTATAAAGATGACGGGAATTCAAATCAGAAAACAGACACATTTTCATTAAAAGGAGCTTTGGAAGCAGAAATTACAGATAGTCTGAAGTGGCGTAATGTCTTGGGATATAATTACGGGAATACCGATACTAAAAGAAAACTAACGTATGACAGAAGCTATACTGAACTCAACGGTAACTTCGATTCATGGTCTGCAGAGATTGATACAAATCTGGAATATACTTATAATCTGAATAAAAGTATAAGTGTAATACCATCAGCCGGTCTGAATGTAAGCTACCTTCATCAGAATTCATACACTGAAAGCGGTGCTGACGGCTATAATCTGAAAGTAGATTCTGCATCGGGAACTTCGGTAAGACCGAAAGCCGGAGTAAGGGCTGAGCTGGGATTATATGAAAATAAAAATACGAAATTGAAATTAGTACCTTCGGCTCTTTATTCATATGAAACGGCAAATCCTTATAAAATAAGAAATATAGGCATAGGAGCATTTGATGATACACTGTCTCTGGATTCGAGAGATTCTGAGAGAGGAAATCTTGATCTGGGAATAGGACTTGAATATAATTATAACAGAGAACTGGTATTTTACGGACAGTATAAAAAAGAAGTACTTAATGACTCAGGTGATGATAAAATGAGTTTAGGTTTTAAGGTATATTTTTAGGAGAGAATAAAGTTGATTCAGTGATATATCTTCCCGATATTTGTCGGGGAGGTATATTTTTTATTGTTATTTTATTTTGGCGGGAAAGTTTTTCCGGAACAGAGTGCTGGACTTAGATATATTTTTCTATTATAATAAAAAATATTATATTTGAAATAAAATAAGCGAAGTTTAGATAAATTATTAAGGAGGATAAATTGAAAAAAGTTTGTATATTTTTATTTTTAGCAGTTAGTATATTCGGCTTCTCTAAAAAGACCTACGATGAAACAAAATTCAGACAGGAGCTTATAGACTGGGCTTCTTCCAAGGTGGGGGCTGCTTACAGTATGGAAAACCGATGGGGTGAAAATACTTATGACTGTTCGAGCTTCATAAGCAGAGGACTGCGTGAGACTGGAATGATATCTGTATCCGGCAAAAAATCTGATTACGGGACAACTG
Source organism: Sebaldella termitidis ATCC 33386 (assembly GCF_000024405.1). Classification (NCBI taxonomy): domain Bacteria; kingdom Fusobacteriati; phylum Fusobacteriota; class Fusobacteriia; order Fusobacteriales; family Leptotrichiaceae; genus Sebaldella; species Sebaldella termitidis. Next base: position 797,317 of record NC_013517.1, read on the forward strand.
CCAGAGGTTTATACAATAACAGCGGTCAGAAAATAGAAAAAGATGATTACGGATTGCTGAAACCGGGGGATATAGTTCATTTTTCACCTGTTGTTTCCACTACTACTGGTCATGTGGGAATAGTAATAAGGAATCTTGGAAAGGGTAGAGTAGAGATAATAGATGCAAGAGGGACAATTTTCGGAGTAGTAAGAAGAGTAACGAATTTATCAAAAAATAAAAGATATTTAGGAGCAACAAGTGCTTCGCAGATTTTACGGAATAACGGCTATACTCCGGTTAATCAGGAAGGAATAATCAATATTCCTAAAAAATCATATCATCTGAGTCCGGTACAGTCAGCTGGAATTTTTACAGGCGGGATAATTATATTTTTTATAATGGTAAAAATATTTAAAAAACGAAAAAGAAGAAAAATAAAAGGATAAATATATTATAAAAAAAGCTATATCAAAACAAAAATATTTTTATTTTAATGCAGCTTTTATTTTTCCGGTGAAACTAAGACATAACCCTGTTTTCTACGTATAATCCTGACCAGATAAGATCATTCAGTATGTCAATTTTTTCATCATCCAGCGAAATATTCTTGTGGATAATGTCTTCCTTCATAAATTCATAAATGACTCCCAGAATAAAGGCGATTATGAATTCTGTACTTACATTTTTGATAATCCCTTTATCCTTGCATTTTTCCCAGAATGAGTTAAAAAAATTTGCTCCTGTGAACCGCCCTCTTTTTATCTCATCTGAAAGATAGCATGAACTTTTTGAAGTTATGATAAAGTTCAGCATACAAGGATTTGATTTATAAAAATAAATAACTTTTTTTACAAGATCCTCCATAAGAGTGGTGTACACTGTACACTCCTCATCTTTGGAAATTTCCGTGTAAGTTTTTATATCGACTGCTTCTATTAAACTGTTAATGCAGTAATAGTATAGTGTATTCAATAATTCTACTTTGCTGGAAAAGTAAAAATATACATTTCCAGGACTGACTTTTATTTTCTTGCACAGTCTTCCGATAGAAGCTTTTTCAAGACCAGTTTCAGCAACTAAGTCTAACATCCCTAATAAAATTTTTTCTTTCGTTTCAATCATTTCTCCCTAAAATCTCCTTCATAATTTTTATATCAATTAAAAGCTTACTATTCAGTAAAATCTTTCTGTTGATTGAATAATAATTCAAAACTCAAATAAAGTCAAGATAAAATTTGCAGACATTTAGTATGAATGTTCTAAAAATTGAACCTGAGTTGAATTTTTAAAGTGCTTCAAATATAAAAAAACAAAAAATATTTTTTTTGAAAAGTATAAAGATATAAAATATTTAAACCATCTCCATTCTATGATATAATTAGATAAAAATATAGTAAAGAGGGTATAAAATGTATAATGCTTTAGGAATAAGCTACGGAGAGCTGGCTTTGAAAGGAAAAAACAGAGGAAATTTTGAAAGAATTCTGAATACAAGAATAAGAAATATATTAAAAGGAACTGATTATAAATTAATAATAGACAGTTCAAAATTATATATACTGTCCGATCAGGAAAATATAGATGAAATAATAAGGAAAGTAAAAAAAATATTTGGAATAGTTCTTATTTCCCCGTCAGTACGTGTGGATAATGATGAGGATGAAATAAAAAAAGCTGTTTTGGAGGCAGCAGAAAGAGCTTATGAAAACGGAGCGAGAAATTTTAAAGTAGAAGTAAAAAGAAGCAATAAAAAATTTCAGAAAAGGTCAATGGATTTTGCAAGAGAGCTGGGAGGACACATCCTTGTGAACAGTAAATTTGAGCATGTGAAAATGAAAAATCCCGATGTGATGATATATCTTGAGATAAGAAACAGTACATATATATGCACTGAAAAAATAAAAACATACGGAGGACTGCCGCTGGGAACTACAGGAAAAGGTCTTGTACTTCTTTCTGGAGGGATAGACAGTCCGGTGGCTGCATTCATGATGGCCAAGAGAGGTATGTTTGTGAATGCGGTTACATTTCACAGCTTTCCTTTTACCAGTACTCAGGCATTGGAGAAAGTAAAGGAGCTGACTGAAATCCTGTCGCTTTATATACCCAAAACGAGACTTTTTTCTATGAATATATTGAAAATACAGCAGGAAATAAATCAGAAGACCAATAAAGAACTTGCTACTATTCTGACAAGAAGAGTAATGATGAGACTGGCTGAAAAACTTGCCAAAAGCAGGGGATACGGAGCTCTGATTACCGGAGAGAGTCTTGGTCAGGTGGCAAGCCAGACGATAGGCGGACTTACCTGTACGAATGCTTCTGTAAAGGATATCCCGGTTTTCAGACCGCTTATAGGCATGGACAAAACTGAAATTATGGATATTGCAGCAGAAATAGATACTTATGAAAAATCAATAGAGCCGTATGAAGACTCATGTGTAATTTTTGCACCAAAGCATCCGGTGACAAATCCTAAACTTGAAAATGTACTTTTGGAAGAGGAAAAAATCGAAGGTTATGATGAAATTATGGAAGAGATATACAATAATATGGAAATTTTTACTTTTGAATAATCTTAACAAATTTTAGAAGAACAGGTGAGAAAATGAGAAAAAAAGTAGAGAAAATGTATAATAAAATCAAGACTTTTAAAGAACATTTTGAAAAACAGATTCTTCTCGTAATAACAGTATACAGAAACTATAATGACAGTCAGACACAGCTATGGACAGCTTCACTGACATATTATTCAATACTGGCAGTGATTCCAGTAATAGCTCTTACTCTGGGAATAACAAAAGGCTTTGGAATAGATATGTTTTTTGAGGAAAAAATATACAGTACATTTCCTGAGAGCAAAGAAGGAGCCGCCATGATTATAAATGTGGCAAAAAAGCTTATTGATTCTACCAAAGGAAGTGTCCTCACAGGTGTCGGTGTGGTTATTTTGTTATGGACAATACTGAAACTGCTGCTGATGCTTGAAAATGCTTTTAACAGAGTATGGAAAGTAAAGAGAGACAGGTCTATTGTCAGAAGAATGATAGATTATGTAGCAATTGTCTTTTTGGGACCTATATTTTTTGCAGTGGTGCTGGCTACAATTTCTTTGCTTACCCGTTATTTGAGAGGACTGGCAAGAGGATTTCTGTTTAGTATGGGAGTACCTTTATTTCTTAATTTTGCCGGATTTCTGATTATAATATTATTATTTACATGTATTTATATAATAGTTCCGAATACAAAGGTAAAGTTTAAGCCTGCCCTTGTTGCCGGAATAGCCACTACAATAATGTTTTACATATTGAAATTTATATTTTTTCATGTACAGTCGTCAATTTCAAAATATAATGCAATATACGGAAGCTTGTCATTTATTCCGATATTTCTTATATGGGTACAGTATATATGGATGTCAGTACTGGTAGGGGCACAGATAAGCTTTTCCAGCCAAAATCTGGAAAAGTACAGTGTAACCAGAAATGCAGATGAAATGCCGGTGAAATTAAAAAAAGAGCTTTCGATACTGGTGATTTACTGTATGCTTAAGAAGTTTCACGAGGCAGAGGCTCCTTACAGCAGCAGAGAGCTTGCAAAAGAGCTGGGAGTGGAGGTTCCGTTAATGAGAGATATACTAAACGGACTTGAAGATATAGAATTAATAAATGAAATAGTAAATAACAGCGACGATGATAAATATCAGATTTCTGTAGATCCTGCAGTTCTTACTCTGGAAATGCTTCTGAATAAAATAGAGGTCAGAAATACAAACTTATATGAGGATGTGGAAATAAGCAAGAAATATAAGCCGATATTGAAGAATATACAAAAGGATATAATTTATAAAAATGAAAAACTGGTAAAGGATATAGAAAAATAATTTTTTGAATAAAAATATAATTTGATAAACCGGAATACTGCGGTAAATTCTCTGCGGTATTCTGACAGGAAATTTCAAAGGAGAGAGTATGGAGATAATAATAGTAGTTTTGCTGGCAGCTGTTATATTAATACAAATAATCGGCATTTTTTTCCAGAATAAAAAAAGAGCAGAGGAAAGCTCGGAAGTCACAGAGCTTTTAATTAAAAATATAAATAATGAGAAGGAAATTTTTCTGCAGATGGAAAATAATCTTGCATTAAAAAGTAAAAACACACTTCTTGAGGGTTTACAGGAAGTAAATAAAAATCTTTCGGCAAATAATGAAAATTTATTAATAAAATTCGGAAGTTTCAGTCAGAATCTTACTAATACTTCCGCAGAAAATAACAGACTGCTTACAAAGGATATCAATATATTTAAGGATGAGTTCAAATCCAGCATGAATAAGGATTTTGAACAATTAAACCAAAAAATAGAGTCAAGACTCGATATGCTGAATCTGAAAGTGGAGGAAAGACTTTCGAAGGGCTTCGAGCAGACAACAAAAACTTTTAATAATATAATAGAAAGACTTAGTAAAATAGACGAAGCACAGAAAAAAATAGACTCGCTTTCCACAAATATTATATCTTTGCAGGATGTACTTACTGATAAAAAGAGCAGGGGGATTTTCGGGGAAATACAGCTGAATCAGATATTAAAAACAGTATTTGGTGAAAGAAATGATAAAATCTTTTCGCTTCAGTATAAGCTTATCACGGGAGCAATAACGGATGCGGCAGTTTTTGCACCGGAACCTGTAGGAACAATATGTATAGATTCTAAGTTTCCTCTGGAAAATTATAAACGTATGTTTGATAAGAGTCTTGAGGAATCACAGAGAGAGGCTGCTAAAAAAGAATTCGGGATTAATCTCAGAAAGCATATTGATGATATTTCGGGAAAATATATTATAAAAGGGGAAACTGCCGATCAGGCAATAATGTTTCTTCCGGCAGAAGCAATATTTGCCGAAATAAATGCATATCATCAGGAAATTATAGAGTATTCCCACAAAAAGAAAGTATGGCTTGCATCTCCGACAACTCTGATGTCTGTGCTTACGACGCTTCAGGTGGTAATGGTAAATGTGGAAAGAGAAAAATATGCCCATGTGATACAGGAAGAGCTGCTCAGACTGGGGCAGGATTTTGACAGATATCAGAAAAGATGGACTAATCTTGCAAAGGATATAGATAAAGTGCATAAGGATGTGAAAGAGATTACAACCACTTCAAATAAAATAAGCAAGAGGTTTGATCAGATATCTACCGTAAAACTGGGGGAAAAATCAGAAATAACAGTATCTGAAGCAGACAAGGAGGAGTAATGGGGAAAAAGGGGAAAATAGCAGTCTTGGCTCTATTCTTTTTAGTGTTCATTGGGATCAGCAATAAAATAAGTTTTGAAAAAGTAATAGATGAAGGAGAAGAAATTATCAATACTATAAGCTTGGGAAATAAAGAATACAGAAATTCCGGCGAAAAAGGCGGACAGGAAAATATAAAAACGGGAAATCCTCTGTATATCAGAGTATTTAAAGAAGAAAAAGAACTGGAAATGTGGATAAAGAATGACAGCGGTACATACAGCCTGTATAAAGTATTTGATATATGTACTTTTTCGGGCGGACTGGGTCCCAAGAAGAAGGAAGGGGACAAAAAAAGTCCTGAGGGATTTTACTACACACAAAAATCATTTTTAAATCCAAACAGTGCATATCATCTTTCATTTAATATAGGATATCCGAATGAATATGATAAAAGTCACGGTTATACGGGAAGCCTTATAATGATTCACGGAGACTGCCTGTCTATAGGCTGTTATGCGATGACTGATAAATATATAGAAGAAATTTACGGGTTAGTGGAAAAAACGCTTAATAACGGTCAGGAAAAAATAAATGTTGATGTTTTTCCGTTTAAAATGACAGCAGCTAATATGAAACGGCATAAAAAATCGGAATATTACAGCTTTTGGGAAGAGCTAAAGCCCGGCTATGATTATTTTGAAAAAAATAAGATACCTCCGAGAATGACAGTAGAGAATAAAAAATATAAGCTGATGCCCTGATAAAGCATCTGAAAAATTAAAAAAAACAAGCTGTCTCTTGACAAAAAGAGAAAAAAGGTATAATCTGATTTATCAGGAAAATTACATAATGTAAGGAGGAAAAATGAGCCGGATAGTAAAAATAGGAAATGTAGTAATAGGCGGCGGAAATCCTATAGCAATACAATCAATGACAAATACAGATACAAAAGATGTAGATGCCACGGTAAAGCAGATAAAGGAATTGGCAAGTGCAGGATGCCATATAGTAAGAATGGCAGTAAAAGATAAGTATGATGCAGAGGCAGTAAAAGCAATAAAAAACGAAGTATCAGCAGTTCCACTTGTGGCAGATATACATTTTGACTATAGATTAGCCCTGGCGGCAATGGAAAACGGGATAGACAAGATAAGAATAAATCCCGGAAATATAGGTGACGAGGGAAAAGTAAAACTCGTGGCGGATGAAGCCAAAAGAAGAAGCATACCGATAAGAATCGGAATAAATTCGGGTTCTCTGGAAAAGCATCTTTTGATGAAATACGGTCATCCTACACCTGAAGCGATGGTAGCAAGTGCAATGTTTCATGTCAGACTTCTGGAAAAATACGGTTTTGAGGATATTGTTATTTCTCTGAAATCAAGTAATGTAAAAACAATGTATGATGCATATGTGAAAATGTCCGAGAATACGGACTATCCTCTTCATCTCGGTGTAACAGAAGCAGGAACCATGGAAAGAGGAAGCATAAAAAGTGCAATGGGAATAGGCGGACTTTTGTTAAGGGGAATAGGAGATACAATAAGGGTTTCGCTTACTGAAAATCCGGTAGAAGAAATAGGTGTAGCAAAAACTATTCTGAAAGTGTCCGGCTATATAGATGAGGGTGTAGATATAGTTTCATGTCCCACATGCGGAAGGACGGAAATAGATCTTATCGGTCTGGCAAAGCAGGTCGAAAAGGAGTTTAAAGATAAAAACTATAACATAGACATAGCTGTAATGGGATGTGTGGTAAACGGTCCCGGTGAAGCAAGAGAAGCTGATTATGGAATAGCAGGCGGAAAACAGGTGACAGTTCTGTTCAAAAAAGGACAGATAATAAAAAAAGTAGCTGAATCAGAAGCTTTGGAAGAACTAAAGAAAATGATAGAAGAAGATATGCATAAAAAATAAAAAGCTGAAAGCACTAAGACCGGTATCTGTTTGGAGCCGGTTTTATTTTACAGGAGACAGTCGGGTGTTGAAGATGCTGGTAATTGTATATTTCAACACAGATTTCTTGTGAAAAAAGTTAATTTATGTTATTATTAAGATAAAAAATAAAATTTATGGAAAGGGAGTTTCATGAGAGAGTACAATCCAAAAGAAATAGAGAACAAATGGCAGTCAAAATGGAATAAAGACAATATTTTCAAAAGTGAAAATGTAAGCGATAAGGAAAATTACTACATTCTGGAAATGTTTGCCTACCCGTCGGGAAATCTGCACGTTGGCCATCTTAGAAATTATACCATAGGTGATGCTATTGCCAGATATAAAAAAATGAAGGGCTTCAATGTACTTCATCCATTCGGGTGGGACAGTTTCGGACTTCCTGCTGAAAACGCAGCTATTGAAAATAAAGCACATCCGGGAGACTGGACCCGTAAAAATATAGATAATATGAAAAGACAGCTGAAACTAATGGGGATATCACATGACTGGTCCCGTGAGCTGGCAACATATCAGGAAAATTATTACAAATGGAATCAGTGGATGTTTATAAAAATGTATGAAAAAGGTCTGGTATATAAGAAAAAATCTTATGTTAACTGGTGTCCTGAGTGTAATACAGTTCTGGCTAATGAACAGGTAGAAGACGGAAAGTGCTGGAGACACTCAAAAACTGATGTTATTCAGAAAGAGCTTGATCAGTGGTATTTCAAAATTACCGACTATTCGGAAGAGCTTCTTCAAAGTCATGATGATCTGGCAGGAAACTGGCCTGATAAAGTAATTACAATGCAGAAAAACTGGATAGGCAAGTCATACGGAACAGAAATAGACTTTGTTCTGGAAGACGGAAAAACTAAAATACCTGCATTTACTACAAGACCTGACACATTATACGGAGTGACATATGTAGTACTGGCTCCCGAGCATCCCGTAGTAGAGGATATTATACTGAAAGATAATCCTGCTCTGAAAGTCAAAACTGATGCAATGATAAATGAGGATAAGATAGAAAGAACGGCTGAAGATAAAGAAAAAGAAGGCTTTTTTACGGGGAAATATGTTACTAATCCCGTAAACGGCGAAAAAATACCTTTGTGGGTAGGAAACTATGTATTGATGGACTATGGTACAGGGGCAGTAATGGCAGTTCCTGCTCATGACGAAAGAGATTTTCTGTTCGCAGGTAAATATGATCTGCCATTAAGAGTAGTTATAGAGCCCGAAGGGGAAAAGCTGGATATCAGCACAATGAAACAGGCTTACACAGGAGAGGGTATTCTTGTTAATTCTGATAAATTTGACGGAATGAAAAATAATGATGCCAAAACTGCTGTTTCAGAATATCTTGAGGAGATAAAGGGAGGATTAAGAACTGTAAATTACAGACTTCATGACTGGCTTTTAAGCAGACAGAGATATTGGGGAACTCCGATACCGGCTTTATACTGTGAAAAATGCGGTTTGGTTATGGAAAAAATAGAAAACCTGCCTGTAAAGCTCCCTATGGATATAGAATTTTCCGGTGTGGGAAATCCTTTGGAAACATCAGAGCAGTTTAAGAATGTAACATGTCCTGTATGCGGCGGAACAGCTAAAAGGGAGACAGATACAATGGATACATTTGTGGATTCTTCATGGTATTATCTGAGATTTTTGAACCCGAACCTGGATACTGCACCTTTTGATAAAACTGATGCAGATAACTGGACTCCTGTAGACCAGTATATAGGCGGAGTAGAGCATGCCGTAATGCATCTTCTTTATGCAAGGTTTTTTCATAAAGTACTAAGGGATATGGGACTTTTGAGTTCTAATGAGCCGTTTAGAAGACTGCTTACTCAGGGAATGGTTCTCGGACCTTCGTATTATTCAAATGAAGAAAGAAAATTTTATTTTGAGGCAGATGTGAATGTTGACAATAAGACTGGTAAAGCTTATTCAAAGAAAACAGGAGAAGAGCTTGCAGTAAAAGTGGAAAAAATGTCTAAGTCAAAGAATAATGGTGTAGATCCGGAAGTAATAGTAAAAGAATACGGAGCAGATTCTGCAAGAGTATTTTCTTTATTTGCAGCGCCGCCTGAAAAAGAGCTGGAGTGGAATATGAACGGTCTTGCAGGGGCATACAGATTTTTGAACAGATTATTTTTATTAATAGAGGATACAAAGGAGTTTTCTGAAGCCGGTGAGATAGATCACGGCAAGAGAAATAACGAAGATTCCGAAATACAGAAAAAACTTCACCAGACAGTGAAAAAGGTCAGTGAAAGCATGGAGGATAATTTTCACTTTAATACAGCAATAGCAGCATTAATGGAGCTTTTGAATGATATGACTTCATACAGACAAAAGGTTATAGATACTGGGAAGATCAGCAGCGAGTCAAAGAAAATATGGAGAGAAGTAATGGAAAAAACAGTATTAATGCTGTCTCCTTTTGCACCGCATATAGCTGACGAACTGTGGTCTGCCTCTGGAAGAGAAGGATATGCTTTTCTTGAAAGCTGGCCTGAATATATCGAGGAATTGACAAAAGAAAGTAAGATTAATCTTGTAGTTCAGGTAAACGGTAAATTAAGAGATACTATTCTTGCAGATGTTAACATACCAAAGGAAGAGCTGGAGAAAATAGCTCTTGCTTCCGAAAAGGCGCAAAAATTTCTGGAAGGTAAGGAAATAGTCAAGGTAGTGGTAGTTCCTAATAAACTGGTAAATATTGTTGTAAAATAATTACAAAAAAGAAAACAGGAAAGAAAATATGAAAACAAAAGTTATAGTAGGAATGAGCGGCGGCGTGGATAGTTCTGCCGCTGCTCTTTTTTTAAAGAAGCAGGGATATGAGGTAATAGGTATAACACTGAAACATCTCCCTGATGAACTATCTGAAAACGGCGGGAAGACCTGCTGCTCCATTGATGATATAACTGATGCAAAAAATGTATGCAGTCATTTGGAAATACCGCATTACACCATTGATGTATCAGAAGAATTCAAAAAAGAGGTCATGGATTATTTTATAAAAATGTATAATGAGGGAAAAACTCCCTCACCTTGTGTTATATGCGATGAAAAGATAAAAATAAAAAAGCTTGCAGAGATTGCGGATAAAATGGGTGCAGAATATATAGCGACAGGGCATTATTCGGGGAAAACCCTTGAAAATAAGCTTATATGGGACAGAGAGAATACAAAGGATCAGACATATATGCTTTACAGACTTGATACTGGTATTCTTTCAAGAATGCTGTTTCCGCTGTCAGGCTATAACAAGAAGGAAATACGCGAGATAGTAAAAGAAGCAGGAATAAGAATTCACTCAAAGCCTGACAGTCAGGGCATATGCTTTGCCCCGAAGGGCTATGAGGATTTTTTGAAAGGCAGCAAGGAAATAGTAATAAAAGAAGGGCTTTTTAAGGATAAAAACGGAAATGTACTTGGAAAGCATAAGGGATATCAGTTATTTACAGTGGGTCAGAGAAGAGGGCTGGGTATTAATCTGGGAAAAATGTATTTTATAACGGATATTATACCTGAGGAGAATCTGATAATTCTGGGAGAATTTCAGGATTTGATGAAAAAGTCGGTAAAGGTAATAAATTATAAATTTAATACAGAGCTGGAAAATACAGCCGGGAAAAAAATTACTGCAAGACCGAGATTTTCCAGTAAGGGATTAACAGGAGAAATTATTACAAAGGATAAAGAAGTTTATTTTGTATTTGATAATGAAAATGCAGAAAATGCAGAAGGACAGCACATAGTTTTTTATCTTGATGATGTACTTATCGGAGGCGGGGAAATAGCATTTTATAAATTTTAACAGGAGGATTTTTTACATGATTAATATTTTTGAGGTTTTAAGCAAAACATTTGATGATTATAAAAATAATTTTTTTAAGGCTTCTGTTTTATGCCTTATAATATACTGGTTTTATGAGCGAGGATTTTATATTTACAGTCCTTTGGATTTTTTTGCATACACTGCTTCTGGAGACAGCTTTTTTACACTGAGATTTATTTTGAGCTCTATAATAACCTTATTATTAGGCTCTATATTGATTTTCGGAGTTTATGATTATTTTTTGAAAATAAGCAGAAACGAAACTTATGGATTCATTATGTTAAGAAAAAACTACAATTTGACAATAACAGGAATTTTTTTGATGATTGGCTATTTTTTAACAGCTGCAGTGTTTTTTTTCATGATGTTTGTTTTTTCAAACGGGACAGCACTTACAGGAAAAAATATATATTTGAATGAATATATAAAAATTATTGTTGATTTTATTCCGATGTTTGTGATTTTATTTTATTCACTTATATTTTTTATAATAATAGACAATCCTCATTATAATGTCTGGGAAGTAATAAGGGAAAGTATTCTCCTTTTCAGGTTTCCCGACATACTTAACATGACAGCGCTGTTTATATTATTTGCTCTTTTGAAGTATGCGGCGGATCTGACAAGAGGGCTTGCTTATCTGGTTCTTATTCCGATGCTTTTTCTCTTTATGGCAAATTATTATAATGAATTATATTTGAGAAGGAATTCATAAAGTCGTAGTACATTAAAAAAATAAAATATGGTATATAAAATCCGGGAAAGTATTATTTGATATTGAAAATACCGGATTTTTGTTTTTCCATATATTTTAAAATAATAGAAAAATAAAAAATATATAATATTCTTGAAAAAATGACTGACAAAATTTTGGAAAAATGATAATATAGAAGTGTATGTATTACTGTCTGGATTTTGGAAATACTGTCTGGTAGTAACCGTCTGCAGATTAGTAAAAAATGGGGATTTATGTATTTGGCATTATAGGCTGAAAAAATTCAATTTATGGGAGTATGAAGAATGAGAGAAAAAATGAAGAGCGGGATTTACGGATATTTGATCGGTGATGCTGTCGGGGTTCCATACGAGTTTTGTACCTCTGAAAAACTCAGAAGACTGGAAAAAATAGATATGATACCTCCGAAGAAGTTCAACAGATCACATAAAGAAGTAAAACCCGGAACATGGTCGGATGACGGGGCACAGATGCTTTGTATGTTTGCGAGCCTCATGGAATGCAGAAGTTTTAACGTAAATAATCTGGCAAAAAAGCTTTTGGCTTGGTATGAAAAAGGATATATGGCTGTGAATCAGAAAGTTTTTGATGTGGGGGTACAAACGTCAAGATCACTGATAGAATATAGTAAAACTAAAAATCCTCTGACATCTGGACTTGTAGTAAAGAATGGCAGAGGGAATGGTTCTCTTATGCGTGTATTTCCGCTCGGGCTGTATAACAGTGAGCACGGGGAGGATAAAATTGTGGAATATGCACATCTGCAGTCAATGATTACTCACGGGGATATTGTTCCGCAGATATGCTGTGCTTTTTACAGTCTTTGGGTAAGAGAGACCGCAAAAGGCGGAAGTATAAAGGAATCGTACGAAAGATCTGCTGATAAGCTTATGAAAATATATGATGGTCAGACAGAGTACCTTTATTACCTTAATGAAAGGCTGAGACCGCTGGATTATAATATAAAGGGAAAAGGAACAGGCTATGTGCTGGATACGCTGAGAAGTGTACGGGATGTATTATTTGAGCATAATAATTACAGAGATGTAATAATTAATGCCGTTTTACTTGGAAATGATACAGATACTGTAGCTGCCATAGCAGGAGGTATAGCAGGTGTACATTATGGATATGAAGCCATACCTGAAGACTGGCTGAGGCTGCTGAAAGGTAAAAATATCGTAGAGAAGCTTCTTGCTAATTACTCTTAAAAATAAGTAAATCTTATGATAAAAATATTTTTTATTAATTTTACTAATGAGTATTTATTATGGTAATATATAATATAAGATGTAAATTTAGGAGGTAGAAAGATATGGCTGAAACAGCAGATTTTATGGAATATGCTTATTTTAGAAAAAATATAGTCGAATTCGAAAAGGCACAGGTAAGTATAGCAGCAAACAGTCTGCAATACGGAACTCTCGCTTTTGGAGGAATAAGAGGATATTTCAGAAATGGAAAAACAACAATATTCAGATTGAAAGAACACCATGAAAGATTAATGAATGCTTCAAAAATGCTGGGCTTTGAGTATTATATAGAATATGAGGAATTTAGAAATATAATGGGAGAGCTGATAAAGAAAAATAATGTATCCGGGGATTTTTACATCAGACCGTTTATATTTTGTGATACTCCAAGAATAGCACCAAAAAAACCGGGATTGGAATTTGATCTGGCAGTTTATTTTCTTCGTATGGATGACTATGTGAAATTTGACGGCGGAGTAAGATTTATGAGTTCTACATACAGAAAATATAATGATGCTTCTATACCGACAAAGGCAAAAGCAGGAGGGGCATATATAAATTCATTTCTGGCAACAAGTGATGCCGTAAGAAACGGATATGACGAGGCCCTTATGATGGATGATCAGGGAAATGTAGTGGAAGCTGCAGTAGCTAATGTTCTGGTAGTATACAGAGGAAGACTCTTGATACCGGATACAGGGGCGGCAGCACTGGAAGGAATAACAATCAGAACTGTCGTGGAATTATTAGAGCATGCAGGACATACTGTGGAAAGAGAAAGAATAGACAGATCAATGATTTTTTCCGCAGATGAGCTTTTGGTGACAGGAACAGCAATGAAGGTAGTTTATGCTGAATCTCTGGACGGAAAACCAATAGGAACACCTAATTATTCTGAAAAGCCGAAGGCAGGAAAATTCTGTAAATTCTTACAGGAGGAATTTGAAAAAGTAATAAACGGAGATCATGAAAAATCAAAAGACTGGTTGGAAGTGTTCTAAACTTATATATAAAGCAGGGCTGTATCGTGAGATGCAGCTTTTTTTGATATAAGAGAAAGTAAATTTGAAGATATCGGGGAGAAAGATGGGGGAAATTATAGAAATGGAGCTTTTTAAACAGGAGACTGTAAAAACTAATTAAATAAGATATTTTTAGTATAAGAGATATTTTAATAATAAGGGGAATGATTTTTTGCTTTTTTAATCATGCTGATGATAATCGACTTACTGGTTAATATTTTTAATTGAGGAAACGGGCATGGGAAAAGGGGAAAATTTAAGCTAGTAAGTACTAAAATAAAAAGTGATGTATAGTAAATAGAAAAATAAAATATATAATTAAGAAGATTCGAAAAAACCTAATGGACAATATTTTGAATATAAGATATAATTAAATAGAATTAATGTAAAATAAGAAGGTCTGTTCAATAACTGTCAAAAACAAGGAGGAAACATGAGAAAATCTAAAATATTATCTGCTGCTGTATTAGCATTGCTGTTAACAGCAACAACGTATACGGCCGGCACTGTCAGTACAGCTGCAAAGACAAATACTGCAGCAGTGAAAAATGTAAATACTGAAAATATGGAATTTACAGAGGCTTATGTAAAAGAGATCGGGAAAATGTCATATTTTTGGGGCTGGCCAATGGTAAATATGCATAACAGATATATAATAAGTTCACAAAATACTTCAATCGGTCTGCAGGGCGGTACTGTGCCGACCGCACCTCTTAATTATCTTTCAATGTTTCATGACTACGTAGATCCTGGAGGCAGAGTAGTAGCCTGTCCTAATCAGGATGTTGTTTACGGACAGTCAATGATGTCTCTTGATAAAGATGCTGTTATAGTACAGGTTCCCGATTTTAAAGGAAGATTCTGGGTTTATCAGATAGTAAACCAAAGAACAGACTCTATAGCAGAATTAGGTTCCATGTATAATTCAAAGCCCGGATTTTATATGATAACAGGACCTGACTGGAAAGGGACTGTACCAAAAGAAGTAATTAAAGTATTTCATTCTGATACAAAAATCGCATATGCAATACCGAGAATATTCATGAATGATACTGCGGAAGACAAAAAAGACATACAGGAGTTTATTAATAAGATAGATATATATCCTCTTTCAGAATTTGACGGCAAGGTGAAAGAAAGAAGCTGGGCTGACTTACCAATATTATCAGCACCTGCAACACAGGGCAGCAGTGAAGTAAAATGGGTGGATCCTGCTAAGTTTGCGGATGAGCTTCCTGTTATATTACAGGATGTACCGCCGTTAGCCGGGGAAGAAAATCTTTATGCGACTATGAAATCAGTACTTGAAGTGATAAAGAATAATCCTAAACTAAAGGAAGCATTTACTCAGGGAGCAGTGGAAGCAGATAAAGAGCTTGTAACACCATTATTTCAATTTAGCAACTATGGAATTAAGCTAAAAAATAATTGGACAACAACAAATAATGGAGCAGATTTCGGAACAGATTATTATACAAGAACAGCAGCGGCGAAGTCTAATATATTTATAAATAAAGCAGCAGAAACAAAGTATTTTTATCAGGATTTTGATTCAAATAAAGAAAGATTAAACGGAAGTAATAAATATACGGTAACTTTTCCAAAAGGGCAGATACCGCCTGTGAACGGCTTCTGGTCATTGACTTTGTATAATTCAGAGCATTTTTTTGAGCCGAATGAAATAAACCGATATTCACTTGGAACAAAAAATAAAGATTTAAAATATAACAGGGATGGCTCACTGACATTATATGTTCAGTCTGAAAAGCCGTCAAAGGACAAGGAAAGTAACTGGCTTCCCGCACCAAAGAACGGGGAATTTTCATTATATATAAGAGCTTACTGGCCTAAAGAGGTCATAAGTAACGGACAGTGGACACCTCCAGCAGTAATTAAAGCGAAATAAATGAAAATCAGATTATGGGGTTACACATTAGAGACGAAGTAAAGGTATCTGAATAATTTGAAAAGATAAAATAGAGCCGTAAGAAGCGGCTCTTTTTTGGTGCAATAAATCCATATTATTTTTATAGTATTGTTAAATATAGTTTAGTATAGTAGAATAAGATAAAGAATGCAGGAACTTCAAATAAATGTATCAGCTCGGAAAGCAGGCTTTGAAAGGAATATAATGAAGAAAAAAAATTATGATTTTTTAAAAATATTCGCAGCAGCAATAATACTAATTGGAGGAACTATCTGGTCAGTTAATCTGGTAATGACTGTGGAAAATAAAATTGCTCTTATGAATCGGGATAAACTTGTTCTTATTGAGGGAAAGGTTACCAGTCAGAAAGAATACTCCCTGAATCGCAGTGATATTGTATATGTGGATTGCAAAAATAATTGTATTGCACGTGTGAGGTATACTAAAATTATGCTTGAAAATAATCCGGAGTATTATTATCTGAATGGATATAGTGCTGAGGATCTTACAGGAAAAAGAGTGAAAACCTATTATGACAGAAATAAAAAAATTTTTCCAAAAGGGAAAACTGATTCTTTTGGGCTGTTTCTTGACAATAGAGAATTAATACCGGTTATTAGTAAGAGAGACCGTGATTCCAAAAGTGTTTATGTGTATTTGATGATAATGATTTTTGCAGATATAACATCTGTTGCTGTAATTCTTTTAATAATGTGGGAAAATTCTGTTTTTAATAATAACAGGAAAACAAGCTGAGAAACAGAAGAATTATATAACAGTAGCATTAATAATAAAAAATCAAAAGATATATAATAATATAGAAAAATAGAAAAGAGGTAGTGTGAATGAAAAATAAAGTTATGGTAATATTGTTTTTTCTGTTTGGTATTGTAATTTTCGCTACACCGCATTTTCCCGGAGGAATTCCCAGTATAGGGCCTTTAAAAGGCGGAGAGACTTTTTGGGGGACAGATGTCGAGGGAAATTATATTGACGGAGTAACATATCATGCCGATTACAATATTGAGATACCTAAATATGGGCAGGTACAGGTAAAAATAGGAGCAACGGAATTTTATTCCGGAGGAGGAAAAGCTGAAACCAGTGTTTTGTTTATATTAAAGAAGCCTATGGACGGCTTTACGGGTGAAATCAATATAAATACTGTTAATTCCGGCGGGAAAACCATCATAAAAAATTATAAAGGTTATTCGGACAGAAGCGGAGAATATATGTATAATGCAATGTTTGATTTTTCAGATGCAGATGCTAATTCCAGAGTTACTGTGGAATTTTTGCTTAATGACGGAAAAAAGCTTTCGGTAAAGCTTAAAAAAGTAGTTTCACAAGACTGGATTTTTATATCCCAGAAATTTCCTGTAACAAAATAAGGGAGATAAAAGCTGTTATTTAAAAAATAGAAATAAAATAAGAAGTATTTTGTGATATAATAAAAATAAAATCATTCAAGGAGGAAAAATGTTGAACAAAATAATGGAAAATGTGAATGTTGATGCGATATTCATAACAGATATGTATAATCTCAGATATTTTACCGGATTTACCGGAACTACAGGTGTTGCACTTGCCACAAAGAATGGAAATTTCTTTTTTTCGGATTTTAGATATAAGGAACAGGGAGCAAAGCAGGTAGAGCCTAATGGATTTCAATTTGTAGAAGTAGGAAGAAATTCTCTGGATAAGGTAAAGGAAAAAATAGATGAGCTTGGTATAAAAAAATTAGGATTCGAAGATTTGAACGTAACTTTCAGTTATTATAAAAAGCTGGAAGAATTATTTGCAGTGAGCATGTATCCTTTAGGTGATTCTTTAGTAAAACAGAGACTTGTAAAAAAAGATCATGAAATAGAAAATATAAAAAAAGCAATAGAAATTTCTGATATGGCATTCAGCGAAACTTTGAAAATTGTAAAAGTCGGTATAACTGAAAAGGAGATAGCAGCACATCTGGAATATATACAGAGAAAGCTCGGAGCGGAAAACAGATCCTTTGATACTATAGTAGCGAGCGGATACAGATCTGCATTACCGCACGGAGTGGCATCAGATAAAAAGGTAGGTATGAACGAACTGGTAACCACAGATTTTGGAGCATATTATAACGGTTATGTATCTGATATGACGAGAACATTTTTTGTGGGAGACGAAATTTCCGATAAACAGAAAGAAATTTATGATATAGTTCTGGAAGCTAATAAAATGGCAATAAAACAGGTTAAGGCCGGAATGAAGTGCAGTGATCTTGATAAAGTAGCCAGAGATTATATTGCATCAAAAGGATATGGGGATAATTTCGGACATGGCTTAGGACACGGAATCGGACTTGAAATACATGAGGCTCCTACGGTTTCGCCGGCAGGGGATATTATTCTTGAGGAAAATATGCTTATTACAATAGAGCCGGGAATATATATTGACGGATTCAGCGGTGTAAGAATAGAAGATGATGTAATAGTGAAAAAAGACGGCTGTGTTGTTTTGAATAAATCAAACAAGGAACTTATAATGATAAAGTAAAGAATTTTTGTAATTAAAATATAATATCTTCTACAGTATTTTACTGTAGAAGTTTTTTATAAAAATCATGGAAATACTATGAAAGGAAGCAGATATGAAACGGCTTGGCAGAAAAGTAATGTATGAAAGCAACTGGATTAATTTTTATCTGGACAGGGTAGAAATGAATGATAAAAGTATTATTGAAGATTACCATGTCATAAAATACCACAGAGAAGGGGTTACTGTCGTCGTAGAAAATGACAATGACGAAATATTATTTGTAGAGGCACACAGATATCTGCTTGGTACCACTGAGTGGGAGATACCAGCAGGAGGAACTGAAAAAGGCGAGGATATTTTGAAAACAGGTGAAAGGGAAGTCTTGGAGGAATCAGGCTATCATGTAAAAAATATTGAATATCTTTTTTCATACTATCCTGCAAGCGGGAGTACAGATCTGAAATTTCATGTTTTGAAAGCTGTATTAGATGAGGGAAAAGAGAGACAGGATTTTGATTTAAATGAAATAGCAGACGTAAAATGGATAAAAAAAGAAAAAATAAAAGAGATGATAAAAAATAATGAATTAAAAGACGGACTCACGCTCAGCGGTCTGATGTATTATTTGTTTCTTAATTAAGAAATGTAAATATATATTATTACTATATATAATTGAAATTTAGAATACAGGAATATATTAGACTTTCTGGAAAGTATTCAAATTTTCATAGATTATAAAAAATTAAAATTTAGTTCATGCAGGGATTTTGTCCCTGTTTTTTAATGATAATTTTTTTATAAAAATCTATAACAAAGAATTGAACGTTTTGTTTTTTTTGTTATATAAGTCATGTATTTATTGGAAAAATTTATTGACAAATTGAATAATAAAAATATATATTTATTAAATAAGAAATTATTTTATGTATTTTAAAATAAAATATTTTAATTATATAAAATAAACTGATAAGTCAGTATTTTAGGGAAGGATTAGAATAGAAGGAGAATTATAAAATGAAAAAAAATAAAAAATTATTAATGTTTTTAGCACTGAATTCGGTTTCAGCTTCTTTTGCTGCAACAGGACAATTGTCAGCTAAATCTGAAAGAATATACAATTCTATAGTAAAAAATATAAAATCAGAGAAGTCGAATGAAAAAAATTATAAATTATTAGAAAAAATATTAAAAGATAAAAATAAAGAATTAGAAAGTTTGTATCTACAAAATGATTATATTGTAAAACCTGAATATTTGGAATGGCAGATATTTTTTAGCGGTTTTTATAATGAAAAAAATAAGGGAGGACAGCCGTATAATAAACCGTACAGAGATAAACAAAAGGTTAAGGTGATAGATTTAGGCGTGACTATACCAATAAAGGGGAAAAATATTAATGTTTTAGATATAGATGTAAATCCGTCAGTATTTAAACCATTAATTCCACAGATAGAAAATACTGCAGCACTTAATTTTCTGAATATTCCTCTTTTAGATCTGCAGAAAATCAGCTACCAATCACCGAATGTTAATATAAAAAGTCCGTCTTCCATAGATATACGGACTCCGAGTCTTAATACTTATCAAAATTCTGCTTTTTTGACTCTGGTTGGCAATGAAAATGATTTAGGACCCGGGACATATATTTTAAGTACAGCACCTTATAATAGAAATAATGCAATAGTAGAATACGGACGTGGTCCCGGGGGAACGACAACATCTGATGTGAATTCCCTTATGATAGTGGATGTAAATAACAGGAGAGCAGTATCTATAGATTCGACCGGTCCCAGAACTTTTACTAATTATGGAAAAATACAGTTAATTTCCACTAATACAGCCGGACTGGAAGTGCAGGCCCAGGAGGGCGGAACAGTTACTGATGTTATGAACATGATAAATGAGGGAATAATAGAGGGAAATAACAGTTTACAGGCAGGAATGATTTTTACCCCTGAGAATGTAGGTACTGGTCCGACGACAGGAAGACCGAATATATTAAATAATAATAATTTGATAGAATTAAGCGGACGATATTCTACAGGAATGATGATAAATGGCTGGATGCCGAATTTTACTTGGCTTATTCAGGCTGAGAATAACGGGGCAATAAACATAAATGGAAATAACAGTTATGGAATGGGACTTAATATAAATTCAGACTTATTGCCGAATTCTTTTATAAAAAATAATGCAAACGGCGTGGTAAACATCTACGGAGAAGAATCAGGCGGAATTCTTATTCAGAGCTTTCTGAATGAATCTGAGATTAATCTTGGTAAAATTAACATTTATGGTGATAATTCTTTCGGGCTATATTCAAGTGTATCTCCAAGCCTGAAAAACTCAGGAGAAATAAATTTAAAAAATTCAACCGGATCAATAGGATTTAGAACCGAGGGAGGAAACTTAACTAATAATGCCGGCGGATTGATTGATATTTCCGGCGGGACGGAAAATATAGCCATGTATTCGATCAGCGGAGGAAAAAACATAAATAACGGGACAATAAAAATAACAGACGGTACTTTAAATAAAGGCTTTTTTATTACAGGTGCTGACAGTAAAGGGGAAAATAACGGACAAATAGAGATTAATGCAGATAATTCCTATGGAGTAGTTGTAACAGACAAGGGAAGTTTCATTGATAACGGATTATTGTCAATTTCAGGAAATGATTCTTACGGGATAGTTTCTAAAGGAGGGACTGCAGGCACTGGTAATTCGTTATCTATAGATTTAACTGGTGAAAATTCTATAGGTATTTATGCAGGTGACGTAACTGCTTCGAGTCAGGTTACGTTAACAGGCGGATCAGTCAGTGCAGATAACGGAGGTGTTAATTTCGGGGCCGGATTAAATGGTACTGTATCATTAAATAATGTTAATTTTACAGTTGGAAATAAAAGTTTAGGATTTTTTACTCAGGAAAATGGAATAATAAATATTCAAAATTCTACTGGTATAATAAAAGGAGCCGCTGCTTCTTCCGACAGAGGGACTGCGTTTTCACTCACCGGGGATGGAATTGGGATAACAGAGATAAATTCCCTTGCAGATTTAAATTCATTAATAACTGCTTCAGGATTAAATTTATCAAATCTGACTTTAAATATGGAATCCGGTTCAAGATTGTTTTTGATTCAAGATGCAAGTGTAAAATTAAGTACCATTAACAGAATAGAGTCAAATCCTGCATTATCAGGGGTTATAATAAACGGGTCAGATTATAAAACAATGTCTCTGCATAGCGCACTTTTGAATATAGACGAAGAAATGAATCTGGATAATAATAATGTAGAAATAACCAACAGCAGCGTAATAAATAACAGTATTATAAAAGGGACAAACAGTTCACAGCAGGGAATAGCCCAGGCAAATACAGCAGGAGCGGCAAAATCTTCGCTGGTATTAGTAAATAACGGCGAAATAAACCTTTCCGGACAGGAATCTGTGGGAATCTATGCAGATTATGGATTTATAAATAATAATAATATAATAAGCACTCAGGGATCCAGCTCATTTGGCATATATGGAGTAAACGGGACAGATATAGAGACAGCTGCCGGGAGTATCATAAAATCAGGGACAAACGGAGCTGGAATAGTAAGTCAGAGCTATATTCTGGATCCTGTAACAGGTTTAATAATAGATAACGGTTACGGGGACGGAACATTTAAGATAAGCCATAACGGTAAAATAGAAATGTCAGGTTCAAATTCATTTGGAATTTATGCAGATAATAACGACACAAATATTTTGACTGATATATCTGCAAGAATAATAAATCTGAATACCGGTTCATTAATAGATATGAGCAGTACATCAACTAAAGGAACAGCATTGTATGCTAATAAAGCCACGGTTAATGTGTATGGCAATATAAAAACCGGATCTGAAGGGATAGGAATTTATGCGGATAGCAGCAATATTACTCTGAACGGCGGAATAATTGATATATCAGGAGATAATGCTACCGGAATATTTTTGGACGGAAGTTCAAATATGACTTTGACTCACGGGGTAATAAATATCAAAGGGAACAATTCAACAATATTTTATATAAATTCATCTGCAATATTAACAGGGCAGGACAATGTTGTGATAAATGCAGATCCGGCACTGAAAATGGTACTGGCGAATGTAAAAAATAATAATTTTATTTATAATAGGGCATTGTCTGATGTCGGGCAAGGCTCAGTATTAATAGCAGGAGAAAATTCAATAATAGGATTTGAAACAAATGCAATTATTGATTCGAATTCGGAGGATGTGACCGGATTAGCAGCTAATGGCGGAAGTGCTGTGAATAAAGGAAAACTGACTTTTGCCGGAATAGATTCAATGGGAATTTATACAGAAAATGCAGATGCGGTAAATATGGGCGAACTGATTTTAGGAGAAAAAGGAACCGGTATTTATAATGAGAATGGAACAGTTAATAATGCCGGAAAAATAGAGATCGGAGAAAAAGGGACGGGTATATACGGCAGTAATTCTACCAGTATAAATAATAATTCACTGATACACAGTTTTGGAAATTCAACAGTAGGTATTTATGAAAATGGGGATACCGCAGGATCAGTAATAAAAAATGATATGTTAGGAGTAATTAATCTGGACGGATCAGGTACAATCGGTATTTATACTTCGGGAAACAGTGCTAAAAATGTGACTAATGCCGGAGAAATAAAGGTAGGTGATTCAAAGGATAGCAATAATCCGAGCATTGGAATATATAATAGTGCTTTAGGAACAGCTATTGTAAATAACGGAACTTTGACATCCGGGGAAAGCTCACTTGGAATTTATGATAAAGGCGGAAATATTACTGAAAACGGTATATTAAATGTCGGAAAATCCGGGATTGGAATATATACTGACGGCGGGATTGCCAATATAACACAGTTTTCGGTAATAACTACAAATGGAAATGAGGCTGCGGCGGTTCAGGGGAAAAATAACGCTTCAGTAGTAAATAATTCTCCTAATATAACATTAGGCAGCGGGGATTTCGGCTTTATACTGGAAACAGGTTCAAATTTGACAAATCTTGCCTCGGTAAAACTTGGAGATAATAATGTATTTGTTTATGGAGATAATGCAGGAATAATAAAAAGCGCCGATAGTATACAAATAACTGCTGACGGATCAAACAATATAATCTTTTATACAGTAAACGGCGGAGCAATACAGAATGATTCTATACTAAAAGCCGATATCGGAATAGGAAATATAGGGATTTTCAGTGATTCCGGAAATATAAAAAATAACGGAGATATTCTAATAGGAGATTCTAAAATCGTATATACAGCAGGTGTGGTAGATTCAAATTTAAGTACATATGCAGTGGGAATATACGGCGAAAACTCAGAAATAATAAATTATGGAGATATTTCATTAGGTGCGGGGGCAATAGGAATTTATACAAAGAACAATTCTGTGATAACCCAAAATTATGGAAACATAACAGGGGGGACTTCATCAATACCCAAAACAGGAGTAATAGGAATAATAGCTAATAACGGCAAAGGAATAGAGAATTTCGGAAATATCACACTTTATGGAGACGGTGCAATAGGAATAGCCGGAACTAATGCCCGAAATATAATAAATAACGGAATAATAAGTGTAACAGGAAATAATGCTATGGGAATTTACGCTCCGTCAGGTACTCTGGTAGAAAATAACGGAACTATAAATATATTAGGAACTGGCAGTGCGGGAATAGTGGCACCGAGTGGAAAAATAGCAAATAACGGGACAATTTATTTTTCAGACGGTGCAGCAGCAACAAAAGAACCGAATGAATATCCGCTGCCGGATCTGGAAAATATGGGGTTAATAATAGTAAACGGACATTTCAGCAATGAAGGAATGAATATTTCAATAAAGCCTGATATAAATACATTAAGAGCCTCTACTATAGCGGGTATAGATTTTGTACTGAACAGCGGAACAATATCAGCAAATACTATGACAATAACAGACACTGTAAATATACTCCCTGATTTTTCACAGGGAACAAATGCTAATGTATATATGCTGGAAAATATATTTATAACAAGTACCGGACAGGTAGTTTCACCAAACGGCAAGCTGCCTGTAGTCAGTAAATCACTTACCTGGGAAGCAACACCGAGTATAAATGATTCTGGAAATATAGATATTTATATGAGTAAATTGTCTTATCAGGATTTTGCATCCGGTTTTTGGTATGAAGGTTTCGGGAAAATATTAGATGAGAAGTATTTTAATGCAGCCGGCAGAGCCTTGAGTATATTTGATAAAATAGATATAATAGAAGATGAAAGTGAATTCAGACATATTATGTCAAGTCTCGGCGGGAATATATATGCGAATATAAACCAGAGAGAAGAGACAATAAAAGGAATATTTGATACATCATTAAACGTTTTACAGAATTCTGAAAATAATACAAAAGAAAATGTAAAAATAAATGTAATAGCAGGAAAAGGCGAGGTAACAGAAGATACAGACGGTATAACAGGCTATAATTATGAAACAGCAGGGATTTTAGCTTTAAGGGAAGTAGAAAGAACTTATAAGCATACATTCGGCTATTCACTGGGATATGCTCATACAGGATTTGAATTCAAAGATGGAAATGAAAGTGAAGAATGGGTGGATACAGTACAGCTGGGATTACATAACAAGTATAAATCAAATGGATGGAAAGTAGTAAATGACCTGACAGGAAGAGCAAGTATCCACAATATTGACAGAAATATAGACTGGGCTGATTCAGGAAGGTCTGAAATGAACGGAAATTACCAGACTTACAGTGTGACAAGTGATAATATTTTGGGTAAAGAGATTTCATTGGGGAAAAATACCAGAATAACACCTTATGGCGGTCTGGAAGCAACATATATGACAAGACCTACATTTGGTGAAAAAGGACTGGAGTCTCTCAATATAGAGGGAAATGATGCATGGAGTGTAAAACCAAAGGCAGGATTAGAATTAGAAGGAAGCATGCCATTAGGGGATACAGGCGGATGGAAATTAAAAGGTGCACTTGATCTAAGATATGAATATGAACTTGGAGATCTGAATGTAAGAGAGTCTGCAAAATTGACAGCAGTAGAAAATGAATATCGTCAGCTGGCAAAACCTGAAGATGAAAATGGGAAATTTAAGACAGGTGTTTTGGCAGGTGTAGAGATAGAGGACAGATATGGAATATTCTTAACCGGGGATTATTCAATAAGTGACAGTGATCAAAATGAATATAAGGTTGGAGTGGCATTTAAAGCTGTTTTTTAAGGGCGGGGAAATAATCTTAAATTTTATATGATATTGTAACAATAAAAAAGTACTTTCTTAATTCAAAATTTGGAAAGTACTTTTTTTATTACTATATATAAATTTATTAATTCCATTCTCCGACAGCATCCAGATAAAAATAATAAAGATTGCTTTCGATCCATCTTACTTCAAAAGTAGCAAAATCTCCTTTTTGGAAATGGTTATACATCTCATTGTTGCCAATATAAACCCTGTATTTCTCACCATTACATGAAATCATCCCGCCTTCGGCTTTTTGATCCACATTACTGGGGATTTTCTTTTCTTTAGCCGTAATTTCACATTCTATAGGTCTTACAGCTACTCCTCTTTCTGTGTAAGTATCAAAAGCTTCTTTTGCTGTAATGTAATTGGCTTTATTTTTAGCTGCTTTTTCATCAGCCTGTTTTTTTTCTGCTGCTTTCTTTTCATCAGCTTCTTCTTGTTCTTTTTCCTGTATTCTTTCCTCTACCTTCTGGTTTATCTGCTCTTCCTGTTCAGCAGCGGCAGTTTTCTGATTGTTTGAAATAAGGGTAAATGATAAAGTCCCTATTGCTAAAAGAAGGAATACAAATACAGCTGCAACAGCCGCAATAATAACAGTATTTTTTTTCATAACAATTCTCCTGAATTTTTAGTTTAGTATAGTTTCAAAAATTAAAACATACATAAAGATTATACCATTAAATTTAATAATGTCAATGAAATTTATTATTTTCAGCGAGGAAAAAAAATATTTTTTGTTTTGTTTAATTATTTTGGAAAATTATATATTGACAAATAGAAAAAATAAGGTATAACTTATTAAATTGTACAACTTATTTAACTTGTTCAACAAGTTGTACAAAAGAAAATATTTGAGGTGATGAGATGTTGAAGAAGAATTTTAAGTATCTGTTGTTGGTAATGACTATGATATTGGCAGTTTTAAGCTGCGGGAAGAGTGAAAGCGGCGGGGACAGTACTTCTGGGAAAAAGAATATAAAAGTAGGGGTTATATATACTAAAGCAAAGCTTGGAGGAAATTCATTTAATGATCTGGTATTTGAAGGTGTAAAAAGAGCAGAGGCAGATTTTGGAATAAAATATAACAATGTAGAGCCTAATACTGCGGCAGATCAGGAAAATGCACAGGAAACAATGGCTAGTTCCGGAGAATACGCGCTGATTATAGTAGTAGGACAGGAGCAGATGGATGCATTAAAGAAAACAGCGGAAAAATATCCTGATCAGAAGTTTGCATATATTGACGGAATATTGGAAATGCCAAATATAGCATCTTATGAGGCTAAAGAGCAGGAAGGGTCATTCCTTGTGGGTGTGCTTGCAGCATTATCAAAGGAAAATAAAATAGATCCTAAATTCAACAGTGAAAATAAGCTTGGATTTATCGGAGGAGTAAATTCGCCTCTTATAAATAAATTTTATACAGGTTATATGGCCGGAATAAGATATGTTAATCCGTCTTATGCGGTAACAGCTGATTATGTAGGCGGTTTTAATGATCCTTCTACTGGAAAAGTAATAGCAAGTACAATGAATCAAAAGGGAAATGATGTTATTTATCATGCTGCGGGAGCATCAGGAACAGGATTATTTCAGGCAGCAGAGGAAAAAGGCTTTATAGCAATAGGTGTTAATTCGAATCAAAATACACTCGCACCAAATAATATAATAGCAACAATGATAAAAAAGGTAGATGTAGCCGCATATTCGGCAATAAAAGATATCACAGAAGGGAAATTCAGCCAGGGTAAAAATATTCTGGGACTTAAAGAAGACGGTGTAGGATATACAACTGAGGGAAGCAATATAAAAGTACCTCAGGAAATAATAGATGAAGTGGAAAAAATAAAACAGAAAATAGTCAGCGGGGAATTAGTAATACCAGATACACCGGAAAGCGTAGATGAATTTTTGAAAAATAATACTTATTCCAAATAAGGCGGAATATTTAATTTAAAACTATTTATAAAACAGGTGAAAGTGAGGAGTAAAGTGTCTCTAGTTATAGAAATGAAAAATATAACAAAAACCTTTCCCGGTGTAAAAGCTAATGATGATATTACCTTTGAAGTAGAAAAAAATGAGATTCACTGTCTGCTAGGGGAAAACGGAACCGGCAAAAGCACCCTTATGAATATTTTATTTGGTCTTTATAAGCCGGATAGGGGAGAAATATTTATAAACGGAGAAAGGAGCAGCATCTCGAATCCCAGAGAGGCATTTCATAAAGGGATAGGGATGGTTCACCAGCATTTTATGCTTGTCAGTCAGATGACCGTTTTGGAAAATATCATTCTTGGGAAAGAGCACGGAAATTTCTTTATGGATTTAAAGGAAAGCCGTAAAATAATAAATGAACTGGCACAGAAATATAATTTTAAAATAGAACTGGATGAAAAGGTAGA
Organism: Sebaldella termitidis ATCC 33386; assembly: GCF_000024405.1. Taxonomy (NCBI): domain Bacteria; kingdom Fusobacteriati; phylum Fusobacteriota; class Fusobacteriia; order Fusobacteriales; family Leptotrichiaceae; genus Sebaldella; species Sebaldella termitidis. The sequence continues at coordinate 825,513 of NC_013517.1, forward strand.
CAGTCTCTCTGTAGGAGTAAAGCAAAGAGTGGAAATACTAAAAACTCTGTACAGAGGAGCGGATATTATTATTTTGGATGAACCTACTGCAGTACTTACACCTCAGGAAGTGGAGGAGCTGTTTAAAATACTGAGAAGTCTTAAAGAAGACGGAAAAACAATAATTTTTATCACGCACAAGCTTAATGAAACAATGGAGCTTTCTGACAGGATAACAGTTTTGAGAAAAGGAAAAAAGGTAGTTACCCTAAACAAAGAAGAAACCAGTCCTGCCGAGCTTGCTTACTATATGGTGGGCAGAGACGTGAATTTTGAGATAGAGAAAGAGGCTGTAAAAACAGGCGATGTGATTCTTTCTGTAAAAGGACTGAAGCTTTTGGAAAAATCACAGAGTAAGGTTGATTTTACGGTAAAAGCCGGAGAGATTCTCGGGATAGCGGGTGTGGAAGGAAACGGGCAGCTGGAACTTGAGGAAATAATAATGGGGCTGCGAAAGCCTTTGGACGGGGAAATATTTATAAAGGATGAAAATATTACACATAAAAGTGTTCATGAACGCAGAGAAATGGGGATAGGATACATACCGTCCGACAGACATAAAAGAGCAATGGTAAAAGAATTCAGCATAAAGGAAAACTTTCTTCTTGGATATCAGGACAGCAGCCAGTTTACCAGAAATAAATTTGTAAAATACGGGGAACTTACTGAATACAGTAAGGAAATGATAGAAAAATTTGACATAAAAGTACCGGGGCCGGAGCATACAATAGGAAATCTTTCCGGAGGAAACCAGCAGAAGGTGATACTAAGCCGTGAAGTAAGCCACAGTCCGGAGCTTATAATAGCGGCACAGCCTATAAGAGGGCTGGATATAGGGGCTATAGAATTCATACATAATATTCTTCTGGAATTACGCTCACAGGGGAAAGCCATTCTTTTGATTTCGGCCGAGCTTTCCGAAATAATGAAATTAAGTGACAGAATAGCTGTATTTTATGAGGGTGAAATAAACGGACTTGTGAATGCGGGAGAACTGGAAAGAGAAGAAATAGGACTGCTTATGGCAGGGGAAAGGTTAGAAAAATATGGGAAATAATAAAAAGGATTTAGGTTTGGTTTTAAAAGAGATATCATCCATAAAATCCGTAAAGGATATATGGTCGTCCATAATAGCTATAATATTGGCTTTTCTGGTAAGCTCGGTGATTATTCTTTTAATGAATGAATCACCCGTAGAGGCTTATTCTTATTTGATACAGGGAGCTTTTGGAAATACAAGAGCCTTGTATAATACCATAGCTATGAGTATCCCTCTCATGTTTACCGGACTTGCTGTAGCTGTGGCTTCACGGGGAGGTCTGTTTAATATAGGGGCAGAAGGGCAGCTTTATATAGGGTCAATGTGCTCTGTACTTACTGCACTTGCTTTTCCGGGACTTCCAAAGCCTGTCTTGCTTCCGCTTATATTAATTGCAGGATTTGCAGGCGGAGCAGTATGGGGTCTTATTCCGGGATACCTGAAGGCAGTAAAGGGAATAAACGAAGTAATAGTTTGTATAATGCTGAATTATGTGGCACAGCTTTTTACATCTTATCTTGTAAACGGACCGTTTAAAGATGAGGGGATGCAGGCTCATACAAAGCAGATATCGGAAAATGCAAGGTTTGTACGTTATACGACAAGCTCGCAGCTGACTAACGCTGTTTTTGTAGCTATACTTATTATAGTCTGCATTTATATACTGCTTTGGAAAACATCAGCCGGTTTTAAGATAAGAACAGTAGGTCTGAATTTCTTTTCATCCGAAGCTGCAGGGATAAATCCCAAAATAACTATGATTGCTACAATGGCATTAAGCGGAGGAATAGCATCTATGGCAGGGGTAACGGAAATAACAGCTAAATACTACAGATTTGTGGATACCTTCTCGCCTTCATACGGCTTTACAGGAATAGCGGTAGCAGTATTAGGGAGAAATAACCCTTTCGGGATCATACTTACTTCACTGCTTTTTGGAATGCTTGATTCGGGAGCACTTAGAATGACACTGGAGACTTCTATTTCTTCCAGTATGATAAAAGTAATACAGAGTCTTGTAATATTATTTGTGGCAGCACCGCAGATAAGCAGGATTTTCAGTAAGAAGGTGATAAGATTTGGAAATTCAGATTAGTAATATTTTAGCAATAACATTTCAGATACTTATTCCTATTGCTCTTGCAGCTATAGCAGGAACAATTTCCGAGAGAAGCGGAGTAATAAATCTGGGGCTTGAGGGAATGATGCTCATAGGTGCGTTCGGAGGGGCCTACGGCAGTTTTATATCAGGGAATCCATATGTAGGAATAGTGTTTTCTGTGATAATATGCTCTGTAATGGGATTTTTACATGCATATTTCTGTCTTGCACTTAAAGCGCACCAGTCAGTGGTAGGAGTGGGAATAAACATATTTGCAGGCGGGATTACTGCCACACTTTTAAAAATAATCTGGCAGAATGAAGGGCAGAGTCCCATAGTAAAATCAGTGCCTAATGTGACAATACCGGTACTAAATAAGATACCTGTTTTAAGAGTCTTATTTGAAAATCAGTCTGTTTATCTTTATTTTACAATAATAATAGCAGTTTTTTCATATATAGTTATTTATAAAACCAAAGTGGGACTCAGACTGCGGGCAATAGGAGACCACCCGAAAACTGCACAGACATCTGGAATAAATGTAAATAAATACAGATATATTGCTGTTACTATAAGCGGGGCAATAGCAGGACTGGCAGGATCATATCTTTCTATTTCCCTTAATAATCTGTTTGTAAAAGATATGACAGCAGGAAGAGGTTTTATGGGTCTGGCTGCTAATATTTTCGGCGGATGGAATCCTTTGGGATCACTGATAGCGAGCTTTGTATTTTCGGTAGCACAGGCTTTGAGATTTTATCTTACAGGTCTTAATATACCAAGCTATTTTATAGAAATGATTCCTTATCTGGTGACTCTGGTAGTTCTGGTTGTTATAAAAAATAAATCAAAAGGACCGGAAGCTCTTGGTAAAATTGAATAATTTTAATGATGGGAAAATTCTTTTCATTTTTATTTTTTAAATTTTATTAATATGTTACAATAATAAGAAAACTTAACCAAAAGAGGGTATATCATGGCTAAAGAAAATAAGGATTTAGAAAAAGTAAAAAATAAGATTCCTTTGTATGTAACTGTTTATGAAGAGATATTCAGTATGATAAACAGAGGGGAGTTTAAGCTGGGAGAAAAGCTTCCCGGTGAGAATGAGCTTGCCAAAATGCTGAATGTAAGCAGGGGGACATTAAGACAGGCTCTGCTGCTGCTGCAGGAAGATAATATTATTTTTAATTATCAGGGAAAAGGAAATTTTATTACAAATAATAAATTTAAAATAAATGAGACTGCACAAAAGGAAGTAATAATAGCTACTGCATGTAATATTCAGGAATACAGTGATATAGAAGCAGAGGTTGTTTTTCAGCTGCCTACTGTAAAGCTTCAAAGAGCTTTGAATATAGAAAACAGCAGAATGATAGCAGCTTTTGACATTGATTTTTATATAAAAGGGGAACGTGTATGCTATATGGTGGCATTTCTGCCTTATGACAATATAAGCGAGTATAATATTGATTTTAAGGATAAAAAGAGTATAGCAGCTTCTCTTTTTGATTATGTGGAAAAAAATGTAGTAGATATAAGAACAAAGCTTACAATAATAGAAGTAGAAAAGGAACACAGGAAAAAATTCGATCCTGAGCATACAAAATCGCTGGCAGTATTTGACGAGATAGTATACTCTGATCTTGGAATGCCTATTGTCACTATGAAAACATACTGTGTTCCGAAATATTATGAATTTTACATAAAAAGAAAGTGACGGATAAATATGAAAATTATATTTGATTGTGATCCCGGGCTGGATGACGGAATAGCACTGCTTACTGCATTCAGTTACAAGGGATTTGATATAAAGGCTGTAACTACAGCTTTCGGATGTTCAACGCTGGAGAATACTACAAGGAATGCGTTAAGGCTTATGGATTTTCTCGGACGAAAAGATGTAAAGGTAGCAATGGGAGCATTTCAGTCAATGCTTGGCAAAACTGATATTGCGCCCTATGTACACGGGGAAGACGGTTTTAAAAATATAAATCTTCCTGAGACTGATATTAAACCGTATACTAAAAATGCAGCTGAAACTATTTATGAAACTGCAATGGAAAGTGAGGAAAAAATAACTATAGTTGCTACAGGTCCACTGACTAACATAGGAACAGCTCTGAAAAAGTATCCTGAATTAAAAGATAAGATAGAAAAAGTGTCTATAATGGGTGGCGCTGTGGGAATAGGGAATAAATCTCCTGTAGCTGAAGCAAACATATCAAATGACCCCGAGGCTGCGAGAATTCTTTTTGAATCAGGAATTCCGGTAATCATGAGCGGTCTGAATATGACTTTTAATGCACTTGTGTATGATGATGAAATAGAAGAGATTGCTGCACTCGGAAATAAGGAGGCGAAGCTTGGAGGTGATTTTCTGAGAGCTCACAGGGAATTTTACAGAAAACAGAATTTTGCAGGTGATCCGCCTCATGATATTTGTGCTGTAGCTCAGCTGATAAAGCCTGAAATCTTTGAAACTGTACACTGTCATGTAGATGTGGAGACTAAAGGTGAATTTACAAGAGGGGAAACAGTAGCTGATTTGAAAAATAAATTTGGTAAAGAAAAAAATGCTTTTGTAGCTGTCGGAGTAGACAGAAAAAAATTTATTGAATTTATCAAAGAGAGATTATCGGCGTATAAGGAGGGGAAATAGAACAATGAATGGAAAAGATGAATTTCATATAAAATGTAAGACCGGAGATGTGGGAAGATATGTTTTATTGCCCGGTGATCCTGACAGAGTGGAAAAAATCGCAAAATATCTTGATAATGCAGTCAAAGTACAGCAAAAAAGAGAATATACAGTATATACCGGATATCTGGACGGAGAAAAAGTATCTGTCTGTTCTACAGGAATAGGAGGCCCGTCAGCAGCAATAGCATTGGAAGAGCTTGCTAATATAGGCGGAGATACTTTTATCAGGGTAGGAACAGCAGGAGGAATGGATATTAATATAAAAGGCGGAGATTTGGTAATTGCTTCAGGAGCGATAAGAAATGAAGGGACAAGTAAGGAGTACCTTCCGCTTGAGTTTCCTGCTGTTGCTAATCATGAAGTGATGAGTGCGCTGATAACGGCAGCAGAAAATCTTGGCAGAGAATATCATATAGGAGTAGTGCACTGTAAAGATTCTTTTTACGGGCAGCATACACCGGAAAAAATGCCGGTGGGAAGTGAACTGAAGCATAAATGGGAGGCATATCTAGCAGGAGGAGCATTATGCTCTGAAATGGAATCTGCAGCGTTATTTACTGTGGGGAGCTACAGAAAAGTAAGGGTGGGAACAATATTGCTTGCTGTGGCTAATCAGGAGCGTGAAAAGCTCGGGCTTGAGAATGTTTTTGCAGATGATACAGAGCTTGCTATAAAAACAGCCGTGGAGGCTGTAAGGGTACTTATCAAAAAATAAGATAAAAAAAGAGGAACTGTATTGGTTTGGATACAGCTCCTCTTTTACATTTCCTGTTGTGTTACAGCTGATTTTAGGATATATACATTCATTCCTGCAGAAAAAGAAAGATTTAAAATTCTTTTGTTAATTTTCTTTTTTGATAAGTCGTGACGTGATTATTATAATATGTTTTGTTTGCTGAATTTTCTATTTTTCAGAGATGAAAAATAGAGTGTTTCCTGACTAAGAACATCAAAGTCTTGTCCGGGAAACACTCTCTATTTATTTAAAATATTGCTTTAAATGTTATTCCTGTTCTGTAATCATCTTCCTTATCATTTCCTGTTGAATACTCCCCTGTAAGGAATATTCCGTATCTGTCTATTACCTCTAACCCTATTGCTGCTTTTGTTCTGAATGTTCCTTTTTCATCTTCAGGTTTTGATAATTTATGATAGCCGTCTTCTACTGCTATGAGTCTCGCTTTTTCTCTTTCATTAAGATCCGCAAGCTCATATTCGTATGCAAGGTCAAGTGCTCCTTTTAACTGCCAGTTAGCTCCTAAAGGTAGTGCTCCTTTCAGCTCTAGCCCTGCTCTCGGCTTCGCACTCCATGCATCATTTCCTTCTACCTCAAGTGCCTCCAGTCCGCTTTCATTAAATGTAGGTCTTGTCACATACATTGCTCTGAATGCTCCGTATGGCATCAGGCTTGCTTTTTTACCTAAGCCAAATTCTTTCCCGAGTATATTGTCACTTGTTATACTGTATGTTTCATAAGATCCGTTCATTTCTGATCTGCTGTTAGGACTTGGCCAGTCTATATTTCTGTCCACATTATGGATACTTGCTCTTCCAGTCAGATCATTTACTACTTTCCATCCATTTGATCTATACTTGTTATGTACTCCCAGCTGGATTGTATCTACCCATTCTTCACTTTCATTTCCGTCTTTGAATTCAAAGCCTGTATGAACATATCCCAGTGAATAGCCGAATGTATGCTTATATGTTCTTTCCACTTCTCTTAAAGCAAGTACTCCTGTTGTTGTATAATCATAACCCACTACTCCGTCTGTTTCTTCTTTGTTCTTTCCTTTTCCAGCTATTACACTTATTTTTACATTTTCTTTTGTGTTGTTTGCAGAATCCTGCAATAAGTGCAGTGATTCTTCAAATGCCTTTGCTATGTCATATTCTCTCTGGTTTATATTAGCATATACATTTCCTGCAAGACTTGCCATTATATGTCTAAAGTCAGATTCATTTGTTATATAGTTGATCTTATCAAATATTTTTCTTCCCTCACCATAAGTAACGGCATATTTCTCATTCATCACTCTTCCAAAGTCTTCGTACCACAAGCCGTCTGTAAATTCTGTATATGGTTTTCTTGTCATTACCAGATTGCTTCCCTGAGCTGTTGCATCCCATGTTAGTGATTGAGATATATATTCACCTTTTCCCGTAGAACCTTTAAATATGTTTTCAAACACATATCTGTCTGTTGCAGTTCCTACAGAAAAATCTGGTGTTACTTCCAGTCTGTCCGGTATTACACCGCCGAATCCAACCTGACCTGACGAGTTTGTAGTTGGAGTATTTGTAGAAGGGTCGATTGTTACTATTACTTTTATCCCGTCATAATTAAAGTTCCCGCCTACATTTATGTTTATTACTCCAAAGTTCACCAGTGTCGGCATATCAGGCAGAATATACTGCTTTGATGTATACCCCTGTGTTGTGCCTGTGCTGTCCTGTATATTACCTTGCTCCACACTTGGTGTATAAGCTATTCCCAGTCCTGTTCCCGTTATATTTATAGTTCCCTTATTTACCAGCTTAGTATCATCTCCAGCCAGATATATTCCTGTTACATTATTACCAGTTACATTTATTATTGATCCGGTATGATTGTATATCTGGGCTCCGCTCTGTCCTGCTATTCCTATTACTCCTTCACCAGTCATATTAATTGTACCATAGTTATTTACTACTGCATTCTCTGCTGCAAATATTCCCTTGGCATTATCTCCGAAACCATTTATAATACCTCTGTTCTCCGCTGTATAACCTGCTCCTTTTACATAAATTCCTATCCCATCTTTTCCTACCTGTATAGTTTTGCCTGCATTATTCGTTATATTAGAATTTTCACCGTATATTCCCACTGAATAGCCCGTTTTATATTTTTCTCCCTTTGAATCTATGTGTTCTACTAAATTTGAATCTCCTAATATTATATCTGCATTATTTATTATACCTGCATTTTTGGCATATATTCCTATATTCGAAACTCCTGTATTACCTGTTATATCTGCATTGTTTATAAAAGATCCGCCGTTTTTCAGGTAATACCCTATGTTATCTGATCCTGTCATTGTCAGTGTTCCGCTATTATCCGCTGCCAGTACAGAATCAGCAAATACAAATATACTGTTATTTCCTATTACTGATGACTGATTATTTATAAATGACGGGGCTGTACTTCCTGTGAATACAAATCCGTATGATCCGTCTCCCACTGATACTGTAGAATCATTTAGTACCATTCCTGTCTGATTTACTGCATATACTCCCACTCCGTCATTCTGACCCACTGTTATTGATGATCCGGGGTGTAAAATTATTGTTCCTCCCTCTGAATATATACCTGTTCCGCCGTTTCCTGCTGTTATTGCTCCGTCATTTGTTATATTTCCGTTCTTATTATAGATTCCTACTCCGTTATCTCCTACATTTACTGCACTTGCTGTCATATTATGAATATTACTGTTTATGTTATCAGCATAGATTCCTACACCCGGCTGTGTCTGACTTGCAGAATTACCTATTAATATTGTACCTGCATTGACTATACTATTAGCACCGGCTGTGTATATCCCTATTGACTGGTCTCCGGTTAAGCTTATTTTATTGCTGTTTATTATTGTTGTCGGTAATAACGCTGAGTTTTCGGAATATATTCCCACTGCTTTCTGACTTCCGCTGTTTATTTCCGATATACCTGAATTCAAAATAAAGTCTCCGTCTTTTAGGAACAATCCTGTCGATTCCTGTCCGATTGTAATAATTCCGTTATTGTTTACTATATGCGAGCCTGCTCCTTCTCCATATATTCCTACTGAATTATTAGTTAACATTATCGTTCCTTCATTTCTTCCTCTTGCTCCTCCTGTCAGATACATTCCTGCTGATGAATCTCCAAGCGTTATTGATCCTAAATTCGTTCCTTCTTCATTTACTGTTATTCCCGGTGTAGTGAATGTATATGGAAGTGTTGAATACTGACCACTAAGTACCATTCCTGATACATTTGTTCCTAATGAATTTATATTTGATGATGTTCCAAATAATGATACTGTATTTATTCCATTTATCAATGACCCATTTGAACCTAATGTTGCTGATGTATCATTATAGAAATCCCCGCCTATCATATTTCCTACTACATATGTTGAACCTGGTGCTGAGTTTACTGTAAACGGTGTTGACAGATTTATACTTGAACTTGAATCTGTTATCATTAATGTTATGTTTTGTCCGTTTACTGCTATCGTTCCTCCAAGATTTGTGAAGCTGCTTCCGTTTGTCAGGTAGTAGCCTATTGCATTATCTCCGTTCAGTGACATTGTTCCGCCGTTTATATTCCCTGTACTTCCGCTTGCATATATTCCTACTCCGTCTTTTCCCACTGTTATATTTCCGTCTATATTCAATGTCGAATTTACTGCATAAATTCCTATTCCTGCCGCACCGCTTGATACATCTATATTTGAGCCTGTTCCAAGTGTTATTAATGAACTCGCTGCCGGAAGTGCTGTATTATTGGCATATATCCCGTATCCTCCATGTGCTGTCCCTGTGGAGATTATATTTCCGTTATTATTTATGTTTATTGTTCCGTTTCCATATAATTCCGGAGTAGTTAAATAGTTTACCCCATATATTCCTACACTTTTATTTCCTATATTTACTGTTCCCGCATTTGTTATCACAGTTCCGTTTGCTCCGTATATTCCTACTGATTCTTCTCCTGTTACTTTTATAAAGCTTCCGGCTCCTGTATTTGTTATATCTCCAAAATCTGCCAATATCCCTGTAGATTTATTTCCTGACATATCTATTACATTATTATTGTTTATTGTTATTATTGCTCTATCAACAGGAGCTGCTCCTGTTCCGTAGTTTACCTGTCCTACTCCCAGCTGTCCGGTATTTGATCCTGTTATTGATGAATTTACATCTACACTTGAATTTATGAAATCTGATTTATTATATGAATCTGCTGCATTGTTCAGGCTTACTGCCTGATCTACTATCAAAGTTCCTTTTGTTATAGAAAACGGTGTATAGTTTGGATTACTTGATGATGATATTTTTACCTGCGGTGTTATCGTTGCTCCCGGAGCATATGCCGCTCCCAGTGAGCTAAGCAGTATTGTTCCCGGTGTATCAAGTATCGCCAGTTTTGAAGTAGGATCCTTCAGATTTACTTCCAGTGTTCCTCCGCCTGTTACTAAGCTGCTCAGATATGTATTCAGGGCTCCTGTGGATGAAAATGCCATTCCTCCTGCTTCTACATCCACTACTATATTATTTCCTACAGGTATATTTATATTTCCCGAACCATTATTCAGAGCAAATATACCTCCGTTATCAACTACTGATTTATATGTTCCCGACAGCTGTATTGTTGCTCCGTTATCTGCATAAAGACCTATTGCTCCGCTTCCTGTCTTTATTATTCCGCCTGACAGATTATTTACAGTTCCGGCTTTGGCATAAAGACCTGCTCCGTTTTGCGAATATACTTCTATATTACCGCTTCCCATACTGAAAGTTCCCGAATGATTATACACTCCCACCTGATCTTTATCAGTTCCTACAGCTGTCAGCCTTATATTCCCGGCATTGACTCCTGAACCATGTACACCTATATACATTCCTATTGCTTTATCGGCAGATAGCGGCAGAGACTGTATGGTTCCGCTGTTTGTTATAGTTCCTGTATTACCTGCTGATACTCCGATACCATACATTCCTGTTACATTATCTCCGATGGATATTGTGTTTGTATTTGTTCCTGATGAAGTATTTCCGGCTGTAGCTTCCACATACATACCTATTCCAGTATCTACACCGTCTACTTTTACTGCTGCACCGCTGTTCATATTAGAATTTTTCAGATAAATTCCTGTTCCTGAACCGCCGGTAACTTCGATGCTTCCTGTTATTGAGGTTGATGTACTTTCATCTCCGTAAATTCCTATGGAGCTTCCTCCTGAAGCAGATTCCGCTTTTATTGTTCCTGCATTTGTGACATCTGTTTTTTTCAGGTAAACTCCTATAACCTTTCCTGACCCTTTTAAATCTAGATTTGATGTCGAAGTTAAATTAACTGTTGAATCTGAAAGAGCTAATGCATTATTTGCGTAAATACCAAAGGCATCTCCTGATACTCCGCCGCTTATAGTTTTTATATCTTTTTGATTTTCAATATCTATTTTTCGATTTCCATAAGCCGCAGCAGTGCTTCCAAAATCATTTTTCCCGTACATTCCCACAGAACCCGAACCTAATTCTATTAGTCCGTTATTCAGAGAATCGCTGCCATTTGAAATATACATTCCTACTGAATTTGTTCCTAGTTTTACAGAACCGTTATTAGTCATTGTTATATAATCTCCGGCTATTCCCGTAGATTTATTTCCTGATAATATAATATTTCCGTTATTTTCTATTTTTCTTCCAGTCACAGGATTTCCAATTTTATTTTTCTGTGCTATAGCAACCTGCTCGGCAGCAGTACCTTTTATATCTACACCGCTTGCCACGGTTATATCTGAATTAATAAACTGTATTTTCCCGTATGCTCCGGTATCTAAATTTGATTGCACAGTATCATTAAGTGTCAGATCAAAGCCATTCATTACATACTGATTATACCCAGTTCCGCTGAAATTAAAAAAGCTGGTTGTCATATCAGGCAGGCCTGTAAAATTTAGAATATTCGCTGATCCTCCGGGTAAATCTATATACATAATATTTGATCCTGCGTCCATATTGGCTGTCATGTTATAGGCATTGCTGAATGCTCCTTTTATAGCACCGGCTAAGGTCGGTATGTCAGTTAACGAATTTACTTTTGCATAAAGAAGCATTCCTCCAGCCTCTACTTTTAAAGATGAAGGAGCTGTTATATTGTATTTTCCAGTTACAGTACTTCCGCTGGCATGATTATAAAAGGCTAATCCACCGGCCTTTGCTGTAATTATATTTGATCCTGCTGCATTTATTGTTGCGTTATTACCGGAATAGAATGCCATTCCCCCATTTTGCGCTGTTATATTTCCGCCGCTTATATTTGTAACTGAGGCATTTCCTTCAGAATATACTCCTATCGAATTTTCTGCTCCGGATATTATTTGTCCGCCTGACATCGCAAATGTTCCTGTGTTATATATACCAAGGGAGTCTTTTCCGCTGATAGTTATTGACCCGCTGTTTTCACCTGTGGAAATAGTTCCTGCGGATGCTCCGAATACTGAAATTCCCTGTGATTTCATTCCGTTTATAGTTATTGATCCGCTGTTCAAAGCATGTCCGCCGTTCATTGATAAAAGAGCGGTTGCCTGCTGAAGATTACTTCCAATAGTAATTCCGGCTTTATTATTTACATATGTTAATTTGCCGCCAAGACTGTTTTTGTCATTGGCAAGCATCACGACATTGTCTGTTGCCGTATTCACTGCGTTAGTATTATCGATAGTTATGTTTTTATTCAGAGCAACACCATATTTATCATTTCGGATTAAAACACTGTTTTGGGCATTATCTCCAAATCCTAAACTCTGTATATGAGTATTGTTTAATTCTATTTCACCTGTTGTTGTCGTGACAAAGTTTTCATTTCTTAAAATTCCTACTCCTTTTGTCCCGTCAACTAAAATTCTCAGATTTCTTATATTTCCTATTATATCAGAACTGTTTGAAGCTGCGAGACCTTGTACTCCTGCAACTAATGTTGAGCCTGTTATTCTTTTGGAAAGTGAAATTCCTACGTTTTCTGTTCCGGCTACTTTTATTACACCGCCAGATCCGTCTATCAGGGTTTCATCGAAATATTTAGTTCCATTTGTTTGATTGTCAAATACTGTAGGAACTCTTAAGCCGTAATTATGCTGTCCGTTTATATCGATATTTCCGATTCCCACATAAAGTGTAAGAGCTCTTCCGGTAGGACTGTAAGTATATTGTGCAAAATCTATTCCTATACTGTCCTCACTGTTTATTATTATTTTATTTTTATTTTCCAGAGTTGACTCTTCCAGCGGACGTCTGCTTGTACTTGTGTATGCGTATTTTTCTATCATAGCAGTCATTCCAAAAAGGTTTTTTCCACTTTCCAGTGTAATAACTCCATTATTTATTGCTTTTGCAGGGAGTGCATCATAAGACTGATATTCTATGCCCACAGTCATATGTCCGTCTGTTCTTCCATATAAACTTACATTTGATCCTGCTGCTATTTCAAAAACAGTATTCAGGGTTTTTGCCCCGTAAGCATGATTTACACTTACAAATCTTGTAGTATTGGGTGAACTTACGGTAGTTTCATTTCTGAACTCCCAATTTCCGCTTATTGTATAGGATCCTGCCAATGCATTCAAAAATGTATGTTTGTAATTGCTGGTAACAGTACCTACAGCCTGCGTTCCGCTGCTGCTTGTCGAATCATTATATCCGCTCCAGTTAAAACCAACACCTGAAATATCAAAATTGGCATCTCTCACTTTGACGACTGTGGTTCCTCCGCCCACAGGACTGGCTGAAGCATTTCCCAAAATATTATTTTCTACATTTACCCCTAATGCCGCACCCTGAGAAAATCCTGTTGAGATCTTGTCCAATGCCGGAGGAGTGAAAGTTGCCGGAATTGCAATTACAGGATTTACAGGATTAAAGCCGCTGACAACTACTGTGCTGATAGACGGAGGTGTTATCGTTACCGGTAATGGTGTAGTCGGTGCGGCTATTGTCGGCACTGAGAATGATGTCAGCGGCGGTAATATCGGATTTATTGCGCTTACTGCAGGGCTGGCAGGAGACAGCGGTGTTACCATGGGCATTGAAGGTTTTGACACTCCCAGTGATATCGGCTGTCTGTTTGGCTCTCTTACCTGTATCCCTATTCCCATATCTATTTCTTTCGGTTGCTGTAATGGACGATGCGGTTTTCCGGACAAACCGTTTATACTTCCGCTTGTCATTACATAATTTCCGTTTACATCGTAATAACCAGTTACCTTTGAGTGATAGCTGGCATTTTCCTTGGTATTATCCTGCCCCTCGCTGTATTCCTCATAGAAACCTGTAAAAAATACCTGCCACTCCAGATATTCAGGTTTTACTATATAATCTCCCTGCAGATATAAATCTTTTAATTCTTTATTTTTTTGTTTGAGTATTCGTTCAAGTGTTTGGTAAGTTTTTTCACTTGAGCTTCCTTTATCTATACTTTTTACAATACTATTGTACATTCTGTCGTATTTTGTAGTTAAGGAAGCAGATGCTGCTGCTCCATAAGACGGTAATATTGCATTTATTGCCAGAAATGATATTAATAATTTTTTATTTTTTTTCATTATTCCTCCCGTATTAATGTATATGATTTTCTGTTTCGTACTACTTGATTTTAAAACAGCAGATTTTTTATTTTCTGTATTCAGACTTTTTATCAGTAATTGTCAGATACCTCTATGGCTTTTGACAGCTGTCTTAGATATTGTTTTAATATTTCTCAATTTTCTTTTTGTTTTTTATATCAATGAATATCCATGTTATGAGTAAGAGCTGAGTACAGAATTGTGATTATATTTTTTTAATGAAATAAAGAATATTTTTTATTTCCCTCCTTTCGAATAAATGTTAAAAACTTAAAAAAATTTTCAATATTGCTATTTTAGAAACATAATAATATAACCATTTTACTAAATTTCAGCTTTATAGTCAATTTTAATATAAAGAAACATGCTTTCTTATTTTTTAGAAAATAATTATTTATAAACATTGAAATTAGTTTTTTAATTAATAAAGACTGTCGAATATATTTTTTTAGAAAAAAGACATAAAAAAAACAGGGGAAATCCCTGTTAATTATAATATTTATTAATTTTTTGATGTTCTTATAAAATATTTTCTATTTTGGTCCGTTTAGCAGCTCATCAATAAGTTCTTTCACAGACATCATTTTATTAACTCTGTATCCGTTCGCTCCTGAGAAGAACAAACCTGTTTTAAGTCTTCCAAGATATGAATCCCCAAGACTGTCAGCGATACAGTAACCGACTTTTCTGGCACCTTCTCCTCTCTTACAAGGGAAGATACAATTACTGATACATTTTATAGGTGTTTCTCCCGGTTTTAGGTTTTCAGTCAGGTGTGATCTCATTGCACGCCCGGGGTATCCCACAGGAGAGCTTACTATTACCATATCCTCTTCTTTTGAATTAATAAGCATCTGCTTAAATTCATCACTGGCATCACACTCCGGAGTAGCTATGAATCTGGTACCCAGCTGAACTGCGTCAGCTCCGAGAGCCATCATTTTTTCTATATCGTCTTTGTCGAATATTCCTCCTGCAGCTATTACAGGAAAGTCTCCAAGCTTGTCTCTTTCAGCCACTACCTGTGGAAGAATAGCTTCCAGCTGATGTTCAGGCGAGAATAACTCGTCCTTTTTTGCTCCTTGGTGCCCGCCGCTTCTAGGCCCTTCTACAATAACTGCATCAGGAAGACGCCCGGCAGACTGTTTCCATTTTTTGGCTATAATTCTCAATGCTCTGTCTGATGAAACTATAGGAATAATGGCAACATCAGGATTATCTGCCACAAGGGAAGGAAGATCCAGCGGAAGTCCTGCACCTGTAACTATTATATTAGCTCCGGCTTTTACGGCATCTTTCACTACTCTCTGATAATCGTTAATAGCATGTAAAATATTACAAGCCAGCGGTTTGTCACCGCATATCTTTCTTGCGTTTTTAAAAATTTCCTCAAGAGCTCTTGCAGAATAAGTATTCACAGTATCAAGCGGTCTTCCGTCAACCTGTTTATCAATAAACTGCATGTTTTTGTAATAACCGCTGCATATTGCACTAATAGTACCAAGTCCTCCAAGTGAAGAAACAGTACCGGCCAGCTGGTCCCAGCTCACTCCTACTCCCATACCGCCCTGAATAATAGGGATGTCTATATTATATTTTCCTATACGAATTCCTTTCATTTCTCCTCCTATTTAAAATAATTTTTCGGATAATCTAAATAAAAGGCGGGGCCCTTACAATCCTTATCTGTGTTACTTCAAAAGAATAAAAATTCTTTTTAGACAGTATTATAAGTCTTGATAATTTTACCAGTTCCAAAAGCCTTCTTATAAATTTAATCAAAAAAAACGAAGGGAAATCAAAATGATTTACAAAATGAAAATCATCAAGCTTTTCTAAAATAAAACCGGCATGCTTATCATCAAGAAGCATAATTTTCTTACCGCCAAAGACGTGATTTTTTTTAATTAAATCAGTAATTTTGTTCGTTTTTTCAGAAAACCAGTTTTGTTTTTCGGAAATTACAAGATCTATATTTTTTACATGTTCGTCAAAATATGAACATGCCTGTCTTGATAAAGTTTTTATATTGGAATTTTCAAACTTTTCATTTATATAGCTCAGGCTGCCGTCAAAATAAGAAGACGCCTGTTTAGAAAAAGCTCTTATGTTTTTATTAAGGCTAAAATCCAAATTAAGATTATTAAACCAGTCCTGGCTTTCAGCAATGAAAATATCTATATTTTTTATACGGTCGTCAAAATAAGAATGTGCCTGTTTAGAAAAAGACTTTACATTCTTATTTATAATATTACTAAAATTAAACTGAAACCGGACATTAAATTTTATCATTGCGGATCAATATTCCTTTATAAATTTATATGTAAAAAACATATGGTTGAAAAATTCATCTTATTGTACGACTTTAGAGCTTAAAAGTCAAATATAAATATATTTTCAATTATATAATTTGTAAATAGACCGATATGATTACAGAAATATAAAAATATACAGCAAGGGATACAAAAAATAGCCGGAAAATAGTATTTTTTTGTATTAATGCTTTTTTCTTCTACTATTTTAATAATGAATAAATACATAATAAAAAAGCAGTTTTCTGTATATATGCAGAGTCTTTTTTTAATTTCGGTATAAAATGATTATTAACTTACTTTTTATAAGATAATTTTTGGTAAAAAATACTTTTTTTTATATATAATATACTCTTTTTATGGTATTTACATTTCAGCGGTAAAAATATACAATATATTATAAGAAATGTGACACAGGGGGGAGGGAAGTGGTACTTATAAAAATTCAAAAAGCATTTGAAATTCTGGGTAAAAAATGGTCAGGTCTGGTATTATACACACTATTGGAAGATCCTATGAGATTTACGGATATAAGAAGAAATATTCCTGAATTAAGCGACAGAGTATTGGCAGAGCGCTTAAAAGAGCTGGAACGGCTTCAGCTTGTGAAGAGGAATGTATATACCAGAATTCCGGTAAAAGTGGAATATGAACTGACCAAAAAAGGAAAAGAACTTGAAAAATCAATGAGAGAAATTGAAATATGGGCAGAGGATAATCTGTAATCAGGTATGTTCGTACAGATTATCATCTGTCTGTTTCTTTTGTAAGATAAGAAAAACTTGATTTATATATGATGTATATGGTAAAATAAGTGCTGTATATGAAAAAGAAGGAGATGGTTTTAATGAAAATAGATAAATGGAGCATGAGAGGATAAACATGTTCTGTTATTCTCTCGAATGAAAAAATAACACTAAAAAACAGGAGAGAATAAAATTGATAAACATAGTAAGAAATGAAAAGTCCTGGATAGAGAGCAATGCTGTAGAACAGCTGAAAAAATATGAAAAACTCGACGGGATGATAAGAATAACAGGGCTGCCTGATCTGCATGCAGGAAGAGTACCTGTAGGAGCGGCTTTTATAACAGAGAAAAAGATATATCCGTATCTTACAGGGTCAGATATCGGATGCGGAATAGCACTGTTTGACACAAAAGTAAAAATGAAAAAATTTAAAAGGGAAAATTTTATAAGAGATCTGAGCAGGGTAAAGCAGATGGAAGATATAGAAGCTGACTTATCAGAATATGAATTTCCCCATATGGAAAAACTCGGAACAATTGGTTCGGGAAATCATTTTGCCGAATTCCAGAAAATAGAAAAAATATATCTGAAGGATGAATTTGAAAAGTCAGGTATAAGCAAAGATAATCTTATGCTTTTGGTACACAGCGGTTCAAGGATATACGGGCAGGTCATACTTGAAAAATATCTGGAAAATCACGGAATGCTTCCTTTGGAAGAAGGCAGTGCGGAATTTGAAGAATATATGAAAGAGCATAATGATGCCGCAGCATATGCAAAGGCAAACAGGAAAGTAATAGCGGAGAAGCTTCTGAAAGTCATAGGTAAAGGCAAGCCTGATCTGATATTGGACAGTTCGCATAATATGATAGCGGAAAAAATAGAGATGGGTTCACGGATATATATTCACAGAAAAGGTGCTGCGCCTTCTGATGCAGGAATGATAGTGATTGCCGGAACACGAGACAGTCTTTCATATATTGTAAAGCCAAAAGAAAATCTTTCGAAGTACTGCTATTCAATATCTCACGGTGCAGGGAGAAAATGGACGCGTGAGGGATCTAAAGACAGAATGCTAAAGATTCACGGGAAAAATAAAATAATACAGATGAATAAGAATCTTATATATTCTGACAGAAAAGTATTGTTTGAAGAATCAAGGGAAGCATATAAAAATATAGAAAGAGTAATTCAGGATCTTATCAGTCACGATATGATAGAGATTGTAGCTTCTCTGAAGCCTCTTATTACTTTTAAGAGGTAGGGAACATGCGGATGATAATAAGTTCGGGAAATGGTCCCCAAGAATGTGAAAAAGCAGTATACGAATATTTTAAATATTTGAAAAAAGAATTTGCAAAGTATAATATAGAATACAGGTACATAGAAAGTGAAGCCGGAAACAAGGCGAAAACATTCAGGTCAGTTGTTTTGCAGATAAAAGAAAATACAAAATTTACCAATATATATACCGGAACTATTTTATGGATAAATGAAAGTATTTACAGAAAAAATCACAGAAGAAAAAACTGGTATATAAAATCAGTTTTAATCAAAGAAAATGAGTTTTTAAATAAAAGCATCAGTAAAAAAACAACAGAAATAACAACTATGAGAAGCAGCGGAAACGGCGGTCAAAATGTAAATAAACTGGAAACCGCAGTGAGGATAAAACATATTCCCACTGGAATTTCCATAGTTTCCAGAGAAGAAAGAACTCAATATGCCAATAAAAAAGCAGCTGTAAAAAAGCTGGAAGAAAAACTGACTAATATGGAGATTTATCACCAAAAAGAAGAGGAGATGAAAATCTGGTCTGTTAAAAACGAAATAGAGAGAGGAAATCCTGATCTTATTTTTGAGGGGGATAAGTTCAGAAGGATAAAATAATTTTATTTCAGATAGTAATTAAAAGGACTATATCAAAAAAATTGGTTATAGTCCTTTTTATATTTCAGAGAGAAAACAGACGCTTTAAAAGGTGTCTGTCCGGATATTACTACTCTTCGTCTGACACTGCTTCGATAGTATAACCGTTATTTGAAAAAAGGAAAGTCATGTTATAGTATTGAACAGCAGTTCTTGTTTTTGAAATTTTGAAAATTTTTATTTTTTTATATTCTTTTCCCGGAATAAGGATTGAAAAATCACCGGAAACAGCCTGAATTTCAATATAATCAGCGTTTTTGAATTCATTGTTCAAAGGGATAAGCACGGGATTTTTTATAGAATTCAGAAAAGTATACCCTGAACTTGACTTATTAAATGTAATAAGTCCGTTTCCAGTTATTGTCATATTTTTATAACTGACAGTTTCACCTGATAAAACATCATTAGGTGTATGTTCGGCATCGTCAACGGTAATTTCCTTATTTACAGTTCCTTTGTAGATTATTCTGTAATCTTCATTTCCAGTATCTAAGAGCCATGTATTTTCACTGTCAAAATCACTTTTCGCAAAAACCAAAGCCGAAGTGAAAAATAAAATAAAAACAATTAATTTCTTCATAATTACCTCCAAAATAGTATTTAGCCGAATTATGGTATAAAAAGCAATAAATGTAAAATAAATATTTTATATGTAAAATTGACATATTGAAATATGTCAGGTAGAATTATATAAAGTAATAAAATAAAGAAAAAATAATATTTTGGAGGTAATTAATGAAAAAGTTAAGTATTTTAGCAGGTGTTTTGTTTTTATTTGTATTCTCATTATTGTTTTCCAGATCTGTCACTGTAAAACCGGTGACAGTTAAGGATTCATTGCCTGTAGAACTTGTATTTGTAATGGACAGAAGCGGTTCTATGTCTGGTTTTGAAGCAGACACTATAGGAGGCTATAATACAGTTCTGAAGGAACAGGGAAAAGGCAGTAATGTCATTGTAACCACTGTATTGTTCAGTCATGAATATAAGGTTTTATTTGACGGCATAAAACCGGAAAAAGCAGAGCTTAATACGGATAATTATACTGTAGGCGGTAATACTGCCATGCTTGATGCGATAGGAAAGACTATAAATGATATAAAAGCACGTGAAAAGAAGCTGGGGAAAAGAAAGGTCATTTTTGTCATTACCACAGACGGCATGGAAAATGCGAGTAAAGAGTACACATATGCGACTGTAAGTAAAATGATTGATGAACAGCAAAAGAAAAACGGATGGACATTTATGTTTCTCGGAGCAAATATAGATGCATCCAAAGAAGCTGAAAGATTAAAAATACCTGTAAAACAATCTGCAACTTATATCCAGTCAACAACCGGAAATGATAAAATGTACAGATCGTTGAATGAAAACATATCTAATGTACAAAGCGGGAAAGAAGTAGATTTTAGCGAGCTGGAAAAAAATCCTGAATAACAGGGTCTTATATAATATATTGAAGATATACCTTTTAATTTTTTTGAAAGGTATATTTTTTTGTGATAAAGCATATCAGAAACTAAAAAAACTTTTCTTTTACTTTTTTTTATTTGATAAAAAATTAATAAGCCGTATAAAATAAAAAACAGCAGGGCTAAATAATAATACACCAAAAAAAATTGAAAAAAAATAAAAAAAACTATTGACAAAATTAGAAAAATGTAATATATTATGTTTAGTTAGCACTCTATGGTGATGAGTGCTAACAGAGGAAGGTGCTTGGTAATGAATGAAAGAGAAAGAGCGATTCTTACAGCAATAATAACACATTATCTGGAATACGGAGAGAGCGTAGGATCTCGTACTTTAGAAAAAAAATATAATATAGGAGTATCTTCGGCAACTATCAGAAATGTAATGGCTGATTTAGAAGATCAGGGTTTAATAGAGAAGATGCATACTTCTTCGGGAAGAGTCCCTACAAACAGCGGTTATAAGTTGTATGTAGAAGAATTGATAAAAATAAGGAAAATTTCCCTGAATGAGAAAAAAAGAATAGAAGAAGTATATAAAAATAAGATAAATCAGATTGACAGCATAATGGAAGAAACCTCAAAGCTTCTGTCTAAGATAACTTCGTATGCAGGGATAGTAATAGAGCCTTTTATAAAAAAAGAGAGCATAAAGAAGGTGGAGTTGGTTCATGTTAATAATTATATGTCATTGGCAGTGATAGTCATGAATAACTCCCATGTAAGAACGATAAATCTTTACTATGAAAATCCTGTTACTGAAGCAGAGGTAAGAGAGTCTAATTCTATATTAAACCGTTTGATGACAGAGCAAAAAATAACCTTTACAGTGTCAGAACTGGAAAAATTACTGCAAAAAATGAATAAATTCGAACATATGAAAATAGAAGACAAGAGCAGTAATGAAAGGGAAAAAATATTTTTTGACGGAATATCAAACTTACTGGAAAGTAATGCTACAAATGTAGAAGCGGTAATAGACAGGGCAAAACTTCTGAACCGGCCGGATTATCTTAAGTCCATATTCGTAAAGCTGATTGAAACTGATAAATACAAAAATGGAGAAGTATATATAGTTTTCGGCGAGGACTTTAATGTAAGAGAACTGGAAGATTTTAGTTTCGTTTTTTCTGTTTACACAGTGGAAGGTTCTAAAGGAATTATAGGGGTAATCGGCCCTAAGCGTATGGAATACTCCAAAACGGTAGGACTGGTAAACCATGTATCAGCAGAGGTTAAGAAAATGATGAAAAAAATAGAATAAAAGGAGTGAATAATGGAAAAAGACAACAAAACCAACGGAATGAACGGTGAAGCGCCTGTGGAAAATATGGAAGATAATACACAGGAAACAGTTCAGGAAGAAGCGGTTCAGGATGAAATGATAACAAAGATAAACATACTGGAAAAAGAACTGGAAGAATGGAAATCAGCTTATACAAGAAAGCTTGCCGATTTTCAGAATTATTCTAAAAGAAAAGATAATGAACTTGCTGAAATGAAAAAATTTGCAGCAGAGGGTTTAATACTCAAAATTCTTGATAATGTGGATAATCTTGAAAGAGCGGTATCAGCTTCTAAGGAAAATAAAGACGTAGATTCACTTTTGTCTGGTCTGGATATGGTACTGAAAGGAATAAAAGAAGTTTTGGTATCGGAAGGACTGGAAGAGATAGATGCAGCCGATAAAGAATACGATCCTTATGAACATCAGGCGATGATGGTAGAAAATGTAGATGAAAAAGAGAATAATATAGTTCTTGATGTCTTTAATAAAGGATATAAATTAAAAGGAAAAGTAATAAGACCGGCAATGGTAAAAGTAAATAAAAAAAATTAAATAACAAAAAGGAGAAATAGATATGAGTAAAATAATAGGAATAGATTTAGGGACAACAAATTCATGCGTAGCAGTAATGGAAGGCGGAAACTTTACTATAATACCTAATGCTGAAGGCGGAAGAACAACTCCTTCGGTAGTAAATATAAAAGAAAACGGAGAAATTATAGTAGGAGAAATAGCTAAAAGACAAGCTATTACTAATCCTGAATCTACAGTAATGTCAATAAAAACACATATGGGTTCAAATCATAAAGAAACAATATTCGGAAAAGATTATACACCGCAGGAAATATCAGCAATGATACTAAAAAAATTAAAAAAAGATGCGGAAGGATATTTGGGAAGTACAGTTAAAGAAGCTGTAATCACAGTTCCTGCATACTTTACAGATGCACAGAGACAGGCAACAAAAGATGCCGGTGAAATCGCAGGATTGGAAGTAAAAAGAATAATAAACGAGCCTACAGCAGCAGCACTTGCTTACGGACTTGACAAGCAAAAAGAAGAAAAAGTACTTGTATTTGACTTAGGTGGAGGTACATTTGACGTATCTATACTTGAAATAGGAGACGGAGTAGTAGAGGTATTGTCTACATCAGGTAATAACCATCTGGGAGGAGATGATTTCGATAAAAAGATCATGGACTGGCTGGCTGAAGAGTTCAAAAAAGAAACAGGAATAGATTTGAGAAATGACAAAATGGCAGCACAAAGACTAAAAGATGCAGCTGAGGATGCTAAGAAAAAATTATCAACAATGTTGGAAACTACTATTTCATTACCATTTATTACAATGGATCAAAATGGACCAAAACACTTGGAAAAGAAATTAACAAGAGCAGCATTTGATGATTTAACAAAAGATTTAGTGGAAGCTACAAAAGGTCCTGTTAAAACAGCTCTTGAAGATGCAGGATTTACTCCGAAGGATATAGATGAAGTATTATTGGTAGGAGGATCTACAAGAATACCGGCAGTTCAGGAATGGGTAAAAAGTTTTCTTGGAAAAGAGCCTAACAAAAGTATAAACCCTGATGAAGTGGTTGCGGCAGGAGCGGCAATACAGGGCGGAGTATTAATGGGAGATGTAAAAGATGTATTACTTCTTGATGTAACTCCGTTATCATTAGGAATTGAAACAGCAGGAGGAGTATTTACAAAAATAATTGAGAAAAATACTACAATTCCTGTAAAAAAATCTCAGGTATTTTCAACATATCAGGATAACCAGGAAGCTGTTACAATAAATGTATTACAGGGAGAAAGAGCAAGAGCTGCGGATAACCATAAATTAGGGGAATTCAATCTTGACGGAATACCGGCAGCACCAAGAGGTGTACCTCAGATAGAAGTAACATTTGATATAGATGCAAACGGAATAGTTCATGTTACTGCAAAGGATAAAGGAACTGGAAAAGAGAATCAGGTAACTATTTCAGGATCTTCTAATCTGTCAAAAGACGAAATAGATAAAATGAAAAAAGAAGCAGAAGCACATGAGGCAGAGGACAAGAAGTTTACAGAATTGGTAGAAGTAAGAAATCAGGCAGACCAGTTAATCTCTGCTGTGGAAAAAACTATTAAAGAAAATGAAGATAAACTTCAGGGTACTGAAAAAGAAGATATGGAAAAAGCAATAGAAGAATTGAAAAGTGTAAAAGATTCTGACAATGTAGATGAAATCAGAGCAAAAATAGACGGATTGTCAAAAGCGGCAGAAGGATTCTCAACAAGAATATATCAGGAAGCTCAGGCAAATGCTGCACAAAATGGTGAAGCACAGGGCGGAAATGATTCTGACGGCAGCGATGATGTTCAGGATGCAGAAGTGGTAGAAGACTAGTACTTTGTTTAGGCAGCATTCAAAATAAAGACTATATTTCGATGTCAAATCATGATAAGGGTTCTTTATTGAAGTATAGGGATAGACAGGGTCTATTCCTATTTTCAATAATTTATACATGCAATTTCATAAATAAAATGCTATAATTTATAAAAAAAATAGGAGAAGGTGCGCTATATGGAATATAAAATAAAAAAAGGAAATATTGAACTTGGAGTTTTAGGAAAAGGTGCAGAATTGGTAAGCCTGAAAAAGGACGGAACAGAGTTTGTATGGGAAAGAGATCCTAAATTCTGGGGGAAATCATCACCTGTATTATTTCCATTCGTTGGATCAATAAAAGACGGAAAATATAAATATAACGGAAAAGAATATTCAATGGAAACAAGACACGGATTTGCAAGAGACAATGATTTTGAACTTGTGGAAAAAGGTGAGGATTTTCTAAAATTTCTTTTGAAATCAAATGAAGCTACTTTGGAAAAATATCCCTTTAATTTTGAACTATATCTTACATATAAAATTGAAAATGAAAAGGTAGATGTAATTTATGAGGTAGTAAATCTTGATAAAGATGAAATGTATTTTTCAATAGGAGCGCATCCTGCTTTTGCTACGCCGATTAGTGATGAAATAAAGCTGGAAGACTATTATCTGGAATTAAATGAAAAAGAAACTGCTTCAATTTATCAAAATGAAGAAGCATTATTAATAAGAGAGAAGAAGGCGTACCTTGAAAATGAAAGTATAATAAATCTCGGAGAACATGTATTTGATAATGATGCAATTATTTTCAAAGGACTGAATTCCAATGAAGTAACAATCAAATGTAAAAAAAGCAGCAGAGAACTTAAAGTGGAATATGATAATTTTCCTTATATAGCATTTTGGAGTGTGCCGAAAGCACCTTTTGTATGTATAGAGCCATGGTACGGGCAGTCTGATTTTACTGATGCAAGCGGGGAACTTACAGAAAAAGAAGGAATAGAAAAGGTAAAAGACAGATTTACCGCAAAACTTTCTATATCAATGAAAGTATAATATTAAAAGGAGAAAGAAATGGCAAAAAAAGATTATTATGAGGTTTTGGGAGTAGAAAAAAATGCCACTGAACAAGAAATAAAAAAAGCCTATAGAAAACTGGCTATGAAATATCATCCTGACAGAAATAAAGACAATAAAGAAGCCGAAGAAAAATTTAAAGAGGCTTCGGAAGCGTATGAAGTACTTTCTGACGCTGATAAAAAAGCGCAGTATGATCAGTTCGGACATAGTGCATTCGAAAACGGCGGACCGGGACCTGGAGGATTCTCTGGATTTTCGGGAGGGTTCGGATTTGACGATATCAGTGATATACTAAACGGATTTGGATTTGGAAGAGCCGGCGGCGGACAGACAGCTGTACGCAGAGGAAGTGACATTCGTTATACTATGGATATGACACTTGAAGAAATAGCCGCAGGTGTGGAAAAAGAACTGAAATACAGAAGAAAAGGAAAATGTACTACATGCAGCGGTTCAGGAGCTGAGCCGGGGCATAAAATGAATACCTGTGATAAGTGTAACGGTTCCGGACAGATGAGAGTACAGATAAGAACTATATTCGGTATAAGTACTTCTATAGAGCCGTGTGATAAATGTCACGGGACAGGAAAAATTCCTGAAAAAGAGTGTCATGTGTGTCATGGAAGCGGTGTAGTGCGTGAAACAACTACAAAAAAAGTAAGAATTCCGGCAGGTGTGATGAACGGAATGGAATTAAATGTGCCGCAGGCCGGTGATGCCGGGGAAAATAACGGGGAATACGGGAATTTGCGTATTCGTATAATGGAAAAGAAGCATCCGATATTTACCAGACATGATACAGACATACACTGTGAAGTTCCTGTGGAACTGACTACTGCCATAATGGGCGGTGAAGTGGAAATACCTACTCTTGAAGGGAAAACCAAAATAAAAATACCGGAAGGAACACAGAGCGGAAAAGTATTCAGGCTGAAGGACAGGGGAATACCAAGACTTCATTCCAATTATAAAGGCTCTGAAATATTGGAAATAAAGGTAGAAATACCAACAGGACTTACTAATAAACAGAAAGATCTTTTGAAAAAATTCGGAGATTCATTGAGTGATAAAAATTATAAAAATTCAAAATCTTTTTTTGAAAAGGTAAAGAAATTTTTCGGAGCAGATGCTTAAAATGAATAAACCATTTGATAAAAAATTGTCAAATGGTTTTTCGTATTTAAAAATAAATATGAAATTACTTTATAAGGAGCTGGTTTTATGAAAAAGGAAGTTTATATAGGTACATATAGTAATGATGAGAACAGCGGAATTTTCAGACTGAACGTGAATACCAAAACTGGTGAAATGGACGGACTTACACAAATTACCAAAACTTTGAATCCCAGTTATATAGTAATGAACAAGGAAAAAAAATTGGTTTATTCAGTTTTAAAAGATGGTGATGACGGAGGGGTCTGTGCATCAGAAATTACAAATAATACAGTAATGCCGTTTTCTAAAATTTTATCGGGCGGTCATCTGCCGTGTTATATAAATATAGATAAGAATAAATCATTTTTATTTTCTGCCAATTACGGAACAGGTGTAATAAAAATATATTCTCTCGGAGAAAAAGGAGAGCTTACAGGAATAACAGCAGAGAGAGACCATAATGATCTGGGACTGGGAAAAACTCATCCGCATTATATAGGACTTACACCTGATGAGAAGTATTTATTTGTGGTGGATTTGGGCTTGGATATGATAATTTTGTATAATTATTCTGAAGGAAAGCTTGGTGAAATTTTTCAGAAAGTATTGTTCAAAAAAGGATGCGGACCAAGGCACATGGTATTTGACAATGACGGTAAATACGCATATCTTATAACAGAATATTCAACAGAAATTGTAACCATGAGATATTCAGAAGCAGAGGGGCTGGAGATAACAGATTATGTTTCAGCTTTGGGAGACGGATTTAACAATGAGGGAGACGGTTCGGCAATAAGGCTTTCCGGAGACGGTACCAGATTATTCAGCTCAAGCAGAAAACCGGGAACTGTATCAATGTTTGAGATAAATAAGGAAACAAAAAAGCCTGTGCTTCTGGATACTTCGGAATCAGGCGGTGAACATCCCAGAGATATAAATATAGATGAAGATGGAAAGATACTTATAGCAGCCAACAGATTTTCAAATAATCTGGTTACTTTTCTTGTCTCAGAAGATGGCAAAAAACTGATAAAAAGTGGGTATGAACTGCAGCTGGCTGAGCCTACATGCGTGGCTTTTTAATTTTTGAGACTTTGAAATGTATTAGAGACTTAAATTTAAATTTGGTATTTAATGCTATTTTATGTTATAATACTGTAGATTTATATCAATTAAAAGGAGTGTAATATGGGAGCTTATGTTCAGTATATATATTTTTTACCATTAGTAGTAATGCTTGCTATAATTTTTTATTCAAGCAATAAAAGAAAAAAGGAACAGATGAAATTAATGGACGGCCTCAAAACCGGGGATAAAGTAGTAACAATAGGCGGGATAAAAGGAACAATAGTAAAGGTAAATGAAGAGGATAATTCACTAGATATAAAAATCGACAACAATGCTAAAATGACTGTAATAAAATCAGCTATAGCTAGAAAAGGGTAAATAATTATAAGGAGTAATGAGTAATGAAAAAAATAGTTATATTAATGTCAATTATTTTATTTAGTTTTACACTGTTAGGTGAAACTTTAGACAGAACTACATATAAATCGGGGTCTTATTCTATATTTTTTAAGGAAAGAAGAGTCCCGCAGTATAAAACCAGATATGATAAAGGGCAGGATGCATTAGTAATAGAGTTTTCCAATTCTACAATAAGCAGAACAGTACCGAATACACTAAATGTAGACGATAAATTCGTAGATACAGTAGCTATGAGTACTTTAAATAATACAGTCAGTACGACTATATATCTTGCAAGAGGAGTGGACTATAAAGTTGCAGCTTCCGGCGGAGAATTAAGAGTAACACTGACTAAGTCAACAACAGCCAAAAAGAAATATACCATAATAGTAGATGCCGGTCATGGGGGAAAAGATTCAGGTGCTACAGGAAACGGATACAGGGAAAAGGATATAGCTCTGGATGTGGCGAAATATCTTGCCAGTGAATTAAGAAACGACTATAAGGTAATTTTGACAAGAGACAGTGATGTATTTATACCTCTTGGTGAAAGAGCAGAAATAGGTAATGATGCTAATGCTGATTTCTTTATAAGTATTCATTTGAATTCCGCTTCAAACAGTTCAGGTAACGGGTCAGAAGTATTTTACTACTCAAAAAAAGAATCATCATACGCAGCTGAGGTAGCTAAGTTTGAGAACAGTGTGGATTCTAAGTACGGAGTAACGGAACCTGTCTCGGATTTTATTTTAAATGATATATTTTACAGGGCAAACCAGCAAAAAAGTGCTGCTGTGGCAACAGATGTACTGGATAATATAGTAGGGGATATAGGATTAAGAAAAAGAGGCGTTTTTGGAGCTAATTTTGCAGTATTAAGAGGAAGCAAATCACCTTCGATACTGGTTGAAATAGGATTTATATCTAATTCCGGAGATATGTCATATTTTGGGAATGATTATTATAAGAGGGTAGTAGCTAAATCTATAGCTGAAGGTGTCAGAAAACACTTTTATTAGAAGGAGTAAAGGTTCATGGATATTAAGAAGATTCTGGCCGGTAGTAAATTTGTTATATTTATGCTGATTCTGGCTGTAATAGTAGGAATTTTATCTTACCGGGATTCTAAGGTAGATATAAAAACAATAAAAAAAGTAGATGTAAAAACTTCTTCTGATCAGGAAGATATACAGACTAAAATGGAACAGATAAGTTTTTATTTCTATAATCCGGCAACAAATGTTATAGAACAGACTACAAACGGGATAGAAAGTAAAAGAACCATAGTAGAAGGTGACTATGTGGAACAGATAATATTAAAATCACCGTTTGTACCAAAAGAGGTAAAGTTTCTTAGTGCTTACAGAATAGAAAACGGAAAGAAAGAAATAATCATATTCAATTCGGATCTTAGAAGCCTTAAAGCAACTAATGAAACACTGTATAACGGATTTGTAGAATCTATAAAAAGAACGATTTCGGAAAAATTCAATATACAGGAAGTAGTAGTTCAGATTGACGGAGATTCTATATTATAAGGTGATCATCATGGAAATAAAAGAAATAAGTGAATATGTAAAAGCAAGACTGGATGAAAAGAGATACAGTCACACAAAAAGAGTAGTGAAAAAAGCCAAACAACTGGCTAAATTATATAATGCACCTATTGACAAAGTCAAAATAGGTGCATATTTACATGATATAGCTAAATTTTATAAGGTAGAGGATATGGCAGAGCTGATAGGAAATAAGTATCCCGAGGTAAACCGGGAGGTCTACAGAAACGGACAGATACTTCACGGCTTTGCAGCTGCCGAAATAGCAGAAAGAGAACTCGGTATAGAGGATACAGAGATTTTGGATGCTATAAGATATCATACAGTAGGAAAAGAAAATATGTCACTGACAGCTAAAATAGTATATCTTGCAGATGCAATAGAAGATGCAAGAGACTGGTTCGGAGTAGTAAAGGCAAGGAAGCTTGCCGAAAAAAATATAGATACAGCTATAATTTATGAATTAGATAAAAAAATAGAGTATCTTATAAAAAAAGCATCTCTGATACATCCTAATACACTGGCTTTTAGAAATGATCTATTAACTAAAAAGAAAAAAGAGAGAGTAAAAATATGAGAGAATTAAAAGATTTAAAAGAAATTTTAGAACATAGATCCTTGACTTACAATGAAATTGTCAGCAGTCTTGGATGGTCTAAAAAAAACAGAAAGAAAAATAAACAGATTCTGGAAGAATGGATAGACAGAGGTGAAATACTTCTGATAAAAAGCGGTAAATATACACTTCCTGAAAAAGAAGG
Organism: Sebaldella termitidis ATCC 33386; assembly: GCF_000024405.1. NCBI lineage: Bacteria > Fusobacteriati > Fusobacteriota > Fusobacteriia > Fusobacteriales > Leptotrichiaceae > Sebaldella > Sebaldella termitidis. Next base: position 855,914 of record NC_013517.1, read on the forward strand.
GTATGTAAGAGGAGATATTTCTATTACAACTGGGAAATTCGGCTTTTTGGATCTGGAAGGGGAAAACAGCATATTTATTCCCGGGCCTTATTTAAAAGGAGCAATGAATGGTGATACTGTTCTTGTAAGAATTTTGAAGGAGGCTAAGTCGGGAAAGAGCAGAGAAGGTGAAGTATACAAAATAATCGAAAGATCCAAGAATGTGGTAATCGGTGTTTATCAGCAAAATGATAATTTTGGCTTTGTTCTGCCCAGAGAAGCAATGGGAAGGGATATTTATGTCAGTAAGAAAAAGATAAGAGGAGCTAAAAACGGTGACCTTGTTGCAGTAAAAATTTATTTTTGGGGAGACGAGGACAGAAAACCTGAAGGTGAAATAATAAGTATTCTGGGGGATCCGCATAATACAGAAGCCCTTATAAATGCCATTCTTATTAATAACGGAGTAAGTGAGGAATTTTCCGAGGAGATAGAAGAGGAGCTGGCAAGAGTCACAAAAGTAGAAGCCTCTGATCTGAAAGGAAGAAAGGATCTTAGAGATTTTGATATCATAACAATAGACGGTTCTGATGCAAAAGATCTGGATGATGCTGTATATGTAAAAAAATCTTCTGAGGGCTTTAAGCTGATAGTAAGTATAGCTGATGTTTCTCACTATGTAAAAGAAAAAACAAAACTGGATGAGGAAGCTTTAAAGAGAGGTAATTCGATATATCTGGTAGACAGAGTAATACCGATGCTGCCGAGAAAGCTTTCCAATGATCTGTGTTCACTTAATCCTAATGAGGATAAGCTGGCTTTTTCTGCTGAAATAGACTTTGATCACAGCGGAAAAGTAGTAAAAAATGACTTTTACAAGTCTGTAATCAAATCAAAGCACAGAATGACATATTCAAAGGTAAATGAAATCATAGCAGAATCTGAAGAAGCAAATGCAGAATATCAGGACATAAAAGAAATGATTTCTGAAATGCTTGAGTTATCAAATCTTTTGAGGGAAACTAAAAAAAGAAGAGGAAGTATAGATTTTGAGCTTCCTGAAATAAAAGTGGTATTAAATGATGACAAAAGCGTAAAAGATATAGAACTGCGAAAAAGAGGAGAATCTGAGAGAATAATAGAGGATTTTATGGTTGCGGCTAATGAGGCTGTGGCTGAAAAATTATTCTGGGAAGAAATTCCTGCTATATACCGGGTTCATGAGGATCCTGACAAGGAAAAAATAAAAACATTAAACGACACACTGATAAAATTCGGGGTTCATCTGAAAAATCTGGAAGATATTCATCCCGGAAAATTTCAGACTATAATAGAAAAGACAAAAGATCTTGATGAGGGCTATCTGATACATAAGCTGATATTAAGAGCAATGCAGAGAGCAAGATATAATAATAAGAATCTGGGACATTTCGGCTTATCATCGAAGTTTTATCTGCATTTTACATCACCGATAAGAAGATATTCCGATCTGATAGTGCACAGAGTACTTGGGAAATCTTTGGAAAAATTCATAAAAGAAAAGGAAAAAGAAGAAATGCTTTCTAAATATGAAGTAATTTCTAAGCATATTTCCAAGACTGAAAGAGATGCGGACAGAATGGAAGAGGAAAGTGTAAAAATAAAACTCATTGAATATATGCAGGATAAAGTCGGAGAAGTATTTGTAGCAAGAATAAGCGGAATGAATAAAAGCAAGATATTTATGGAACTGGAAAATCATGTGGAAGTAGTTTATAATATACATAGCGAACAGGATGACTATTTGTATGACGAAGAAAATTACAAAATGATAAATACGCATAACGGTTTGGAATATACAATGGGAAATACATTAAAAGTACTTGTAACAAATGCTAGTTTTGAAAAAATGGAAATAGAAGTAATTCCATATAAGGAATAATTTTTTGGAAGGAAAGGTGAAAATATGAAAAAGCTAATTTTTACATTGTTTATATTGATTTTTACACTGGGGTTTACTGAAAATGTATTGGATGAAGTAAATACGCTGGAGACACTGCCTGAGGATTCTGCAATAAAACAGGAAGAAACTGCGGCTCCAAAAGCTACACCAAGAACTACTCCTAAAACGACTAAAACAACACCAAAAACAACAACAAAGGAAACAATGCCTGAAGAACCAAAAGGCGATAAAGCAGTCACTACAAAAGTTACACTTAAATTAAAAATAAGTAGAAATATTCCTGCTATAAAAAACGGAGATGCAGCAGTAACAGTATTTGAATATGATCCTTTACTTGCAGATTATCCGGCTGATGAGGTATTCTATAATGATTATTCCATAAAGCATGCTGGGAGGGCGGATACTCTAAAAACATTCAGCTTTAATATAAAAAGAACCAAAGGGAAAAAATATTATGCAGTAATAGAGGTAATAGACAATAAAACTCTGGATGTATACAGAGCTAAAAGTACAAAGGATGATATAGGAAGAATTCTTGAGTCTGATGTGGCAGGGCAGATATTTGTGGTTGACGATGAAGAATAGGAGAATATTATGAATATAGCACGAAACAAAAAAGCCTTTCATGATTATTTTATAGAAGAAAAACTGGAAGCAGGAATAGAGCTTCACGGTACAGAAGTAAAATCCATAAAAAACGGAAAAGTAAGCATAAAAGAAAGTTTCATCAGAATAATAAAAAATGAAGTTTTTATTATGAATATGCATGTAAGTAATTATGAATTCGGTAATATAAATAATCTTCCGGAAACAAGAGTGCGAAAACTGCTTCTTCACAGAAAAGAGATAGAAAAATTAATGGGCAAAATAGCTGAAAAGGGCTATACTCTGATTCCTCTTAACATATATACCAAAAATAGACTGGTAAAGGTGGAGATGGGGCTGGCCAAGGGTAAGAAGCTTTATGATAAAAGGGAAGATCTGAAAAGAAAAGATCAGAAGAGAGATATAGAAAGATCAATAAAAGATTTTAACAGATAAATATTACAGCTTTTGCAGTAAAAATACAGGGACTTTCGGTTATATGGAGATATATGAAGAAAGTTCCGTTTTTAAAAATGGAGAAAATATTGAAAAGCTCATAAAATTACAGAAATACACATGATTCAAATTAATAAAAAAATATTAAGGAGATGAAAATATGAAAAAAATTGCTGTTGGAAACATGTTTGACGGGACGGAAGTGTCTTTGGGGTGTATGAGAATGAAAGCACTGTCTGTTTCTGATGTGGAAAATATAGTTGGTGTAGCAATGGAGCAGGGTATTACATATTTTGACCATGCAGATATCTACGGGGATGGAAAATCAGAGGAAATATTCGGGCAGGCTTCAAAAAATCTCGGTTTAAAAAGGGACGAGATAATACTGCAGACTAAATGCGGAATTAGAAAAGGATTTTTTGATTTTTCCAAGGAGCATATAATCTCATCTGTGGAAAAAAGTCTGAAAAGACTTCAGGCAGATTATGTAGATGTTCTGCTTCTTCACAGACCTGATACTCTTGTAGAACCCGAAGAAGTAGCACAAGCTTTTGATACTCTGTATCAAAGCGGAAAGGTAAAATATTTCGGAGTAAGTAACCATAATCCTTATCAGATAGAACTGCTTCAAAAATTTTTGAAACATAAAATAGTGATAAATCAGATGCAGTTTGGAATAATGCATACAGTTATGATAGATGCAGGAATAAATGTAAATATGTATAATAATGACTCTGTTATGAGAGACGGGGGTACGCTCGATTACTGCAGGCTGAAAGATATCACAATACAGGCTTGGTCTCCATATCAATATGGTTTTTTTGAAGGAGTATTTCTGGATAATGAAAAATTTTCTACACTGAATAATGTAATAGACAGAATTGCCAAAGAAAAAGGGGTCTCTAATGTAACAATAGCAACAGCATGGATCTTAAGACATCCGGCAAAAATGCAGGTAGTAGTTGGTACTATGAATAAAGAGAGACTAAAAGAAATAGCAAAAGCAAGCAATGTAGAATTAAGCCGTGAAGAGTGGTATGAAATTTATACAGCCGCAGGACATGCTTTACCATAAATAATAAAATTGCAGAAAAATTATTTTTCTGATAAAAATGACAGAATAATTTCGTAATTTAATAATTTATAAAAAAATAAGATTTAGCTGTGAAGTTTTCTTTTATAGAATACTCTCCAAACTTAAATCTTATTTTTTGTTATCTGAACTCTAAATTTTTTCATTATCTTTTCTAAGCTCAGTAAGGAGCTCAAGAAAGAGTCTGTTTTTTTCAATATCTTCGAAAAAAAAGTTATCATCAACATTTTCCACAGCGGGAATAGCAGCATAGATAGCCTCGGTTCCTTTGGGCGTAATAATAATTACATTGGCTCTGGTATCCTTGGGGTGTGGTTTTCTTGTGATATAATTATTTTTTTCAAGAAGCCTCAATACACTTGAAACAGTCATTACATCGATAGAAGAAAAATCAGAAATTTCCTTTTGGGTAGCAGTCATATCATGCTCGCTTAATTCCTGTATAGTGGCAAGAATAACAAACTGAGTATGTGTGATTCCGATTTTATTAAGTGCTTCCTTGACCTTTCGCTGCCACAGGACAGAGACTCTCCAGAAGACAAGTCCTACACTTTGTTCACTATCATCAAATTTAGAAGTTTTCATATTTTTATCCTTTGCTTGAAAGTTTTATTAATTTCTCCATGCTGTCAGGTATATCTACAGTAAAGCTTTCTCCTATCTGTTCTGCTACCATATCAGCATTTTCACCTTTTATTATAACAGAATGTCTTAGAAAAAATCTATCATTTGTTTTCTTTTCAATAAAATGACCGACTATAATACTGACATTCAAAGGCTCAATAACTGTTTCATCAATAAAACATTTCTTTTCTTCCACTGTCGTCAGTGTGAAGTTCATAGGCTCCTGTCCCGTCATTGTCATAACTCCCTTTGTACCGGCAGTAAATTTACCGTCAATACTTATAGATCCTACCTCCTCATCCCATAATTTCCAGTTTTCTACATTTGAATACAAATCCCACAGTCTGTCTATATCAATATTGCATTCTTTCTCATGAATATAAGTCCACATTTTCTTTCCTCCTAATTTAATAAGTATAATTATTATAAGTTAACTTATTATAATTATATAGGAGATAAAATGAATTGTCAAGAAAAATTTGACTTTACTCAAAAAATATATTATTATAAAATTGGAATATGAAAGGAGAATGGTATGGCATTAAAGCATGGAATTTTAGGATTATTAAATTATGGAGATATGACAGGCTATGATTTGATGAAAATTTTTGAAAAATCACTTCATTATTTCTGGCATGTAAAAACAAGCCAGATATATCTGGAGCTGGATAATATGACAAAATCAGGACTTGTGGTTTTCAGGAAAGAAATACAGGAGAGCCGTCCCAATAAAAATATATTTATGATAACGGAAAAAGGGAAGGATGAGCTGAGAAAATGGCTGTCACATTATGATATGAAAAAATCTTTTAATATGAAAAATGAATTTTTAATGATCATATTTTTTCTGAATGAACTTCCTAAAGAAGAAGCATTGAGGATACTTGAGGAATATAAAGAACAGTGCATGAAGGAGAAGGATTCTCTTATGGATGCAAATGAAACAGTACAAACATTCAAGGATATATACAGTGTTAATAAAAAAGACCATATTTTTTGGCAGCTGACGGTAAAACACGGGGAATTATGCTATGAGGCATGTCTGAAATGGGCTGATTATGCTATTGAAGTAATAAAAAATAAATTGTGACAGGAGGAGAAATGAATATTCTGTATATTATTGATAACAGAGTTGCAGGCAGTACCGTGGCATATGTAGAAAACTTTAACAAAAACAGGTTTGGAAATAATGATAATATAAAAATATTTAATCTGAGTGAAATGACAGTAAATCAGTGTACAGGCTGCTTTTCATGCTGGCTGAAAACTCCGGGCGAATGTATATTTAAAGATTCAATGGAGGAAATATATTTTGAAATTGTAAAAGCAGATATTATGATTCTGGTCTCACCGATAAAAACAGGATTTATCAGCGGTAAAATAAAAACTTTTCTGGACAGACTTATTCCTTTGCTTCTTCCGTATTTTGAAATAATAAACAATGAATTTCATCATACAGGGAGATATGAAAATTATCCCATACTGGGAATGATTTTGGAGAGAACAGAAAGTACCGAAGATACCGATATAAACACAATAAAGAAATTTTTTGAAAGATTTTCTTTGAATTTTCATTCAAAAGTTGAAATTTTCGATGTGCTGGAAAAAGAACAGGAGGTATTGCGGAATGTCACTGGTAATATTTAACGGTTCTCCAAGGGGAACGGGAAGTAATTCTAAATTAATGGCAGATTCTTTTTTAAAAGGGTTCACAGCAGAGTCAAGTGAGGAAAGCAAAGTATTTTATTTAATAAAGAAAAAAGATCTGGAACTTCATAAAGAAGAATTTAAAAATGCAGAAAAAGTTATTTTTATTTTTCCGTTATATACAGATGCAATGCCGGGAATGGTAAAAGAATTTTTTGAAGAAGCGGAAGAATATAATTCTGAGAATAAAAAAATTGGTTTTATAGTTCATTCAGGATTTCCGGAAGCTATACATTCCGAATGTCTCGCAGAGTATCTTAAGAGGTTTGCGGAGATAATCAAGGCAGAGTATACAGGTACTGTGATTGCAGGAGGAAGTGAAGCTCTGAAATTTACAGATGAAAAAATGCAGAATAAAAAACTCGCGCCATTTTATGCATTAGGAAGCAGATATGCCTCAAACAGTAAATTTGACAGTGAAATAACTGAAAATTTAAGTAAAATACGCAGGTTTAACGGGTTTATTCTGGTAATTCTGAAAATCTGTATATCTCTGGGAATCTTTAATATTAACTGGAATAAAATACTGAAAAAAAACGGCAGTATGGATAAAAGACTGGCAAAACCTTATAAGAATATATAACCTGAGTTTCATAAATAATAAAATTCTGACATAAAATCCTGAAAATGATATAATGAATCATAGGGCTAAAAATGCCTTCTGTAAGTATCAACAGAAAATTTTTAGGAGGTACAAGTTATGGAAGATAACGAGAAGAAGGGAATAATAGTTTTTACCAAGTATAGTCCGTATTCAGCAGCGGATACCAGAATCGAGAATTATAAAGGCGAAGAGTACAAAACACTCAGAGTAGTTTCTTTATGCAGATGCGGTCACTCTAAAAATAAACCTTTTTGTGACGGAACACACAGCAGGATAGAATTTGACAATGAGAGAAAAGAAGAGAAAAAACATGGTCCAAAAGCTTACAAAGGAGCGAAAATAACTGTTTTTTATGACAGGTATCTTTGTAAGCATATAGGAAAATGTACACATGGTCTCCCGGAAGTTTTCGATGCCAAAAGAACACCGTGGATAATTCCGGATCAGACACAGGATGTGGAAAAACTTATTGAAGTAATAAGAAAATGTCCTTCAGGTGCATTGTCATATTCAATTGAAGACGGGAAAAGAGAAACAGAATATAGTAATGTGCAAAAAATAAGGATAGAAAAAAACGGGTCAATAAATATTTCGGGCGGGATAAAGCTTATTGATGATAATGACTCTGAAAGTATACTGGATAGTAAGGAGCATTATTCATTATGCAGATGCGGAGCTTCGAAGCATAAACCTTTCTGTGACGGAACTCATTATGAGATTGAATTCAACGGGGAGGAATAGTAAAAAATCATATTTATAAATGAAAAAAGAGCTTTTAGAATGCTCTTTTTTTAGTGTGAAATATCAGTGATGTTATTTTTGCAAAAAATTATAGACTGAAAGAATCAAGATTTTTAAAAAATTCATATTGCTCTTTTTCAATATGCCCTACGGAACATTCAAAAAGCTTTTCATATGATTCGTCGTTAAGAATAATATCTATTATTTCAATATGTTCTTTTATCGTTTCTCTTCTTTTAGGAATATCTTTATGAAGAGCCTTTCTTATTCTTGTAAGATTTTCATAAATAAAATTCATCTGACTGTAAAAAAACTGGTTGCCGCAGTTATCGGTAAAAAAGTGATGGAATTCATCATTATATTTATTAAAAAGTGTATCGTTTATTTCATCAAGCTCCAGCAGCTCGGTAAATTTTTTTTTCAGAGGCAGAAGATTTTTTTCAAGAAAGCCTTTTGTTTTTATTTTTGCTGTAAGGTCTATAATTATAGGCTCCAGCTTTAAGCGTATCTGAAAAGTATCCTTTATAGTCTTCAGATTTACCTCGTTAACAAAAACTCCCTTTCTGGGCTTTATATTTATAAATCCAAAATATTCCAGATAAAAAAGTGCCTCCTTTACAGGTGTCGTGCTTATATTCAGAGACTTTGCAATAGCACGTTCATTAATTTTTTCATTTGGTTTAAGTTCATTATTTATAATTTTCATTTTTAGGTTTTCAAAAATCTCATCTTTTAAACTATTTTTCATAATAGAAACTCCTTGAGTATGATATGTTATATTATCACAAATTATTGATTTTTTGTCAATCGAAAAAACTTTTGTGATATTTCACAATGTATAAAATTTGAAGAATATTTTTTGATTAATATTGACTATTGAAATATTATATTGTATTTATATATTAGACAAATATATTTGGAAAATGCAAAACAAAAATTTTATAAAGCTATTTTTATATAAATTTTTTGAACTTACATAGTTAGAGCTTATCGTTTTATACGGGCTTTAATGAATGAAATAATTAGAAAAGGAGAGTTTGGAAAATGCTGTACACGATAATTAAAAAGAACTCATATCAGGATTCAGTGAATTTAATGCTGCTAACTAAGGAACTTTCTGCTGCAGAAGGTATAGAGAAAATTTCTGTTATGATGGGAACTCCGGCTAATAAAGAAATTTTTGCCAATTCGGGATTGTATACTGAAGAATTGGAATCAGCTACTCCTAATGATATCTGTATCGTAATAGATACAGAGGATGAGGGAAAAATAGACGGAATACTGGAAAGCATCGAGTCATTTTTGAAAAATCAGTCATCTAAATCAAAAGGAAAAAAAATTCCTGTGGCAAGAACATGGGATTCAGCGTTAAGAAAGCTTCCTGATGCTAATCTGGCAATAATCTCTATACCAGGAGAATATGCCGCTGAGGAAACATCGAAAGCACTTGAAAAAGGACTAAATGTATTTTTATTCAGTGACAATGTTTCGATAGAGGATGAAAAAAGAATAAAAGAAGAGGCCAGAACAAAAGGTCTGCTTGTAATGGGACCCGACTGCGGAACAGGAATAATAGGCGGACTGCCCTTGGCATTTGCCAATGTAATAGAAAAAGGAAATATAGGGATAGTGGGAGCATCAGGAACAGGAATACAGGAAATTTCTACTATAATTTCAAGAAAAGGTTATGGAATTACTCAGGCGATAGGAACAGGAGGAAGAGACCTGTCAGCGCAAATAGAGGCAGTAACAGCAATAGAAGCTTTAAAACTTCTGGCAGCTGATGAGGATACAGATGTAATTGTATTTATATCAAAGCCGCCGGCACCGGAAGTAAGGGATAAAGTAATAGAGACATTCAAAATACTAGGAAAACCTGTAGTTGCTAATTTTTTAGGAGATAAAAAAAGAGAGAATCATGATAATGTTTTCTATACACATACTCTGGAAGATACAGCACTAAAAACAGTAGAAATAGCAGAAAAATATAAAATTTCGGAAAAAAATATAAGAAAAGAAATAAAAGAAGTAAAAGATATAATTGAAAATAAGGAACAGAGATCAATAAAAGGACTTTACTGCGGAGGAACCCTTGCTGCGGAAACAGGAATGATAATAAGAGACTATTATGGGATAGAAGACAGCGGATCACATGATAAGGGGATGATGCTCCATTATAACGGGCATGAAATTATAGATCTCGGAGATGATTTTTATACGCAGGGAAGACCGCATCCGATGATAGATCCGAGCATAAGAGTGGACATGGTATACGAGATGGCTAAAAGACCTGAAACAGCAGTTATCTTACTGGATAATGTAATTGGTTACGGCGGTCATGAGGATATGGCAGGGGTATTTGCTCCTGTAATAAAAGAGATAAAAGAAGATCCGGCTTATAAAAAAATAGTTTTCATTGCTTCAATAACAGGAACTGAAAATGATCCTCAAAAATACAGCGAGCAGTACAAAAAGCTGGAGGACAGCGGAGCAGTGGTATGTGAAAGCAATGCACAGGCAACAAGAATGGCTGTGGAAATAATAAAATCTCTTGAAAAGAGTGAAACAAATAATATAGAAACAGGAGAAGAAAGTATAGAAGTAAAATCCAATATTATAAATACAGAGCCTGTAATTATTAATATAGGTCTTGGAAAATTCGCAGAAACAGTTAAAAAATACGATGCAAAAGTAATTCAGTATAATTGGGCACCGACAGCAGGCGGAGATAAAAGACTGGCAGAAATACTGAAAAAGCTCAGATAAAAACAGAGGAGGATATAAGATGAACTATAAAACAATAGATGAAGCAAATGAGGCAGTAATACAGAAAATTACAGAAGCACAGCCGTTCCTGATTGATGTAAAGCCCGGAAAAGAATTAATACCGGAATTAAATGAAAGAGTTATACTCCATGCAGGACCTCCGATAAAATGGGAAGATATGACAGATCCTATGAAAGGTTCCTGCGTAGGCGGAGTATTATTTGAAGGCTGGGAAACAACAGAAGAGGGAGCAAGAAAGCTTCTTTCAGAAGGCGGAGTAAAATTTATACCTTGCCACAGTGTAGATGCAGTAGGACCTATGGGCGGAATAACTACTGGAAATATGCCCCTGCTTGTAGTAAAGAATAATGCAGACGGTAAAAAGGCTTATTGTACAATGAATGAGGGAATCGGGAAAGTGCTTCGTTTCGGAGCTTACAGCAGTGAAGTGGTAGACAGGCTGAAATGGATGAAGGACGTGCTGGGACCTGCTCTTTCAAAAGCGTTGCAAAAAATAGAAGGCGGATTAAATATAAATGTTATAGTAGCAAAAGCATTAACAATGGGAGATGAGTTCCACCAAAGAAATATAGCGGCTTCTGCTTTATTCCTGAAAGATATTATGCCATATCTTTTGAAGACTGATATATCACCGGCAGAGCTTGAAGAAGTAACAGTATTTCTTGCAGATACAGACCAGTTTTTTCTGAATATAATGATGGCTACATGTAAAGTAATAATGGATTCTTCAAGAGTAATAGAAGAAGGAAGCATAGTTACTGCAATGACGAGAAACGGAGATCAGTTCGGAATAAGAGTAAGCGGACTTGGTGAAGAATGGTTTACAGCACCGGTAAATACGCCGGAGGGCTTATTTTTTACGGGGTATTCACAGGAAGATGCCAATCCTGATATGGGAGACAGTGCAATTACAGAGACATTCGGTGTCGGGGGAATGGCAATGGTGGCTTCTCCGGGAGTAACAAGATTTATTGGTGCAGGAGGCTTTGAAGATGCCCTAAGCATTAGTGAAGAAATGAGAGAAATATGTATAGCAAATAATTCTAATTATGCGATACCAACATGGGATTTTCAGGGAACATGTCTTGGAATAGATATACGTAAAGTAGTGGAAACTGGAATTACTCCGGTTATTAATACAGGAATAGCACATAAAAAGGCAGGGATCGGACAGATAGGTGCAGGAACAGTAAGAGTTCCGCTTGAATGTTTTACCAAGGCACTTGAAGCATTGGCTAAAAAGTACGGAGTGAGTTAAAATGAGAGCTGTGTCTTCGAATTCCTATTCAGAAAATATATTGTTAGTTTTGGAGAAGGAAGATAAAGGAAAGCTGCACAGTTTATTCGAAACAAGTATTAATTTGAAATTCGGCGAAAGACTCATTAATATAAGCTGTAATAATACAGTTATGCCTCCTTTCGGTATACAGGTTCCGGAATACTGCATAAAAAAAATAACAGCAGATATGGAAAACCGGGAAGAAATAATTTTTGACAGTACAGAAAAGTCATTATTATTTAAAGACATGGATTTAAAGCTGAATTTACGGGGCAAGGTATATGACAGCAGGATTTTGCCTGTTCAGGCAGATAAAAAAAATGCGGAGAAAAATATAAAAGAGATTCTGGATTATTTTTTGGGAAATAATGAAAAAAATGGTTTCGGAATAGGCAGCAGAGAATTTGTAAAGGTAATTACCGATGTGGAGAACAGTACCTTAAACGAAGAAGTATTAGTAAAAATCAATAATATAAGAAAAGATATAGAAGCTGGGAAAACAGAGATAAAGAGTTATAATTACTTTTTGGGAAGAGGCGAAGGACTTACACCGGGCGGCGATGATTTCATAATAGGAATAATGGCAGCGATGAATTTTTTTAATCATAAGAAAACAGGGAAATTGAAAAAGGAACTGATGCAGGATATATATAAGAAAACTACGGATATCTCGGCAGAGTATCTGTATTACGGGGTGATTTCCTGTTTCAGCCTGAATATAACGGAATTTTGCAAGAAACTACTTTTGAATAATATAAATAAAGAGGAAGAGAAAAAAGCACTGTACAAAAGCTATGAAAATCTGATAAAAAACGGTCATACATCGGGAGTAGATACTCTTATGGGAATATTACTGTATATTATAACGGCCTTAAAAACAGTGTAGAAAATGAAACAGGAGGACAGGTAAAAATGTCAAAAAAAATAGTTATAGCTTTGGGAGGAAATGCTTTTGGGGATACACCAAAAGAGCAGCTTGAAGCTGTAAAAAAAACAGCAAGACCTATAGTTGATCTGATAGAGGCAGGAAATCAGGTTATACTTACACATGGAAACGGACCGCAGGTAGGAATGATAAATACAGCACTTGGAAAAGCAGCAGAAATTGATGATAAAATTCCTGATATTGATTTTCCGGAATGCGGTGCAATGAGTCAGGGATATATAGGCTTTCATCTGCAAAGTGCAGTAAGAGAAGAACTCAGAAACAGAAATATGGGTAAATCTGTTGCAAGTATAATTACACAGGTGATTGTCGATAAAAATGACAAAGCATTTGAAAACCCTACAAAGCCTGTAGGAATATTTTATACAAAAGAAGAAGCTGAAAAAATAGAGAAGGAAAAAGGATATATAATGGCGGAAGATTCCGGCAGAGGATACAGAAGAGTGGTACCTTCGCCAATGCCTGAAAAAATCGTAGAAGCTGAAATAATAAAAGATCTGGTAGAAAAAGAGCATGTGCTAATAACGGTAGGAGGCGGAGGGATTCCTGTAATTGAAAACGGAAACCAGCTGCAGGGTATTCCGGCAGTTATAGATAAAGACTTTGCAAGTGAAAGACTGGCAGAGCTTCTGGAAGCAGACTATCTGATAATACTTACAGGCGTAGAAAAAGTAGCTGTTAATTTTGGAAAACCGGATCAAAAATGGCTTGATGAAATATCAGTAAGTGAAGCAGAGCAATATATTAAAGAAGGACATTTTGCTCCGGGATCAATGCTTCCCAAAGTAGAAGCCGCAATAAAATTTATAAAGAGTAATCCGGATAAAAAGGCACTTATTACATCACTGGAAAAGGCAAAAGACGGGATTAACGGATTAACGGGAACAGTAATAACAGGTAAATAATAAATAAATTAGTTTACAGGAGAATGAGCTCCTGACAGGAGGAAAAAAATGTTTAAGAAAAATTCTTTGATTTTAAAAGTCATGTTTTCAATGTTATTCGTTTCAGGAATAACATTTGCCGAAGAGGCTGAAAAAGTAATACAGAAACCAGAGGGATTTATGGCAGTGTTAACTGTAATACCGTTAATAATAATAATATTTATGCTGTACAAAAAATTCGATATGCTGGTAGCAGGATTCGTAGGCGGAGCTCTTGCAATGGTGATAGGAAAAATATCACTTGGAGAAGCAAACGGAATTTTACTAAAATCAATACCGGCTATGCTGACAATTACTGTACCGATTATAAACTCAGCTCTTGCAATGGCAGTATTTAAATCGGGAGGGTATACTTCTGCGCTGTCACTTGTAAAGAGAGGAATAAAAGGAAAAGTAGAATATCTGGCAGCGTTCATAGTTATACTGCAGGCAGCAGCTACATATATGTCGGGAATCGGCGGAGGAAGTGCTATGGTTATTGCACCGCTTGCATTTGCAGCAGTAGGAGCTATACCTGAGCTGATAGCGGCGATGTCTATAGCAGCAGCGGTTTGTTTTACTACATCACCTGCATCACTGGAATCAAGTATAGTTTCTAAACTAAGTAATATACCTGTGGCAGAATATGTTTCAATGATGAAAATATTTGCTTTAGTGTTCACAATACTTGCTATTGCTTTGGGATATTACGGAGCAAGAAAAAGAAAAGTAATTTTTAAAGAGGATCACGAGGATGAATTCTCGTCAAAAAGCAACAAAGAATTGTTTATAATGACAATACCTACAATTTTCCTGTTATTTGCAGTTATTTTCGGACCGTTTGTAAATCAGATAGCAGGGATGCCGTTAATATCACCGCTTGTTTATTCGATAGTTACAATTATACTAATAGCTCTGTGTACTAAACTATCTTTAGGAGAATCATCAAATTCAATGGTGGAAGGATCAAATTATATACTGGTAAGATTATTCAGCGTGGGAATATTCCTTACTTTCATTAATATAATAGGTGAAACAGGAGCTTTTGCAGCTATAGTAAGTGTGGCGGAAATAGCGCCGAAAAGTCTTGTGGTTCCGGTTGCAGTGCTTGCAGGGTTCCTTGTAGGTGTACCGGCAGGAGCATATGTAGGCTCTATACTGACTCTGGTAATACCGATTGCAGTTTCGCTTGGCTTCTCACCGGTAGAATTAGGATTTGTAGCAATAGGTGTAGGTCTTGGCAGTCAGATGAGTTTCGTAAATATCACAATGCAGGCATTATCATCAGGATTCAGAATCCCTATTATAGATGTGGTTAAAGGTAACTCAAAATGGATTCTCGGATGTCTTGGTATACTATTGGTAATCTCTTACTTTGTATAATCGGAAAAATGATATATAATAAAATCTAAGGAGGAAAATTATGGATATAATAATCAGAAATGCCAGAATTTCAGACAAGGAAAACCTTAAAGACGTAGCAGTAAAAGACGGAAAAATAATAAAAATAGAAGAAAATATAGCTGAAAAAGCCAGCGAAGAAATAGATGCAGACGGAAGAGTACTTATTCCGGGACTTGTAGAAAGTCATATTCATATGGATAAAGCATTAATAGCTGACAGACTTCCCAACAGATCAGGAACTCTTGCAGAGGCGATAAAGGTAACAGCTGAATTAAAGCCTACTTTTACAAAAGAAGATGTAGAGGAAAGAGCAACTAAAGTTTTAATGATGCTGATACAGCACGGGATTACACATATAAGAACTCATTCGGAATTTGATCCGAGTCAGGGATTCACAGGGTTTGAAACAATTTTAAAGCTGAAAGAAAAATTTAAAAATGTAGTTGACATACAGGTAGTGGCGTTCCCGCAGGAAGGGATATTCAAAACGCCGGGAACAGAAAAAATGATGTATGAAGCAATGGAAATGGGTGCTGATGCTGTGGGAGGAATTCCTTATAATGACGCTCCGGCTAATGAGCATATAGATCTTGTTTTTGAAATAGCAAAAAAATATAATAGACCGCTTGATTTTCATCAGGATTTTAAAGACGGACCGGAAGGGATGACAATAGAGTATCTGTGTGAAAAGACAATAAAGGAGGGTTACGAGGGAAGAGTGTCAGTAGGTCATTTGACTAGTCTCGGAGCCATAGAAAGAGAAAGACTGCTGCCGATCATTGAATTAATGAGAAAAGCACAAATAAATGTTATGAGCCTTCCTGCTACAGATTTACATCTCGGAGGAAGAAACGACGAATATAATGTAAGACGCGGAATAACACCTATAAGAGCATTAAGAGACGGCGGAGTAAATGTATGTATAAGTACAAATAATATCAGAAATGCTTTCACACCGTATGGAAACGGAGACTTAATGCAGACTGCAATGCTTGCAATACCAGTAGGACACCTTGGAGGTGCAGATGATATAGAAACTGTTCTTTCTATGATAACTGTAAATCCAGCAAAAGCAATAGGAATAACAGAATACGGTCTTGAAGCAGGAAAAAATGCAGATATGGTTTTACTGGATACAAAAAAGGTAAAGGATGCAATTATAGATATTCCGGAAAGACTTTATGTAATTAAAAATGGTAAGATAACAGTAAAAACAGAAAAGAAGATACAATATAACTTTGCTGTATAATATAAATTCCGGTATTTTGTCTAATTAATAACTATACCTCTTAATGTCAAAATACCTGTGCCTGTTCCTTTTGCAACAAACCTAGATAATATAATTTGGGAACAGGAGTATTGAATAAGTAATAACAAAAAAAACTGCCATGAAATAAATAGCCATTTCTAAAAAAGAAAATATTTCAGGCAGTTTTTTTGTGTAAAAATTTATATGATTTTTAAAATTTTAAATTTTTAGATTATCCAGATTTGAGAAGAAATCACTCTGAGCATTTTCAATATGCTTTACAGAAAGACTTCTTGTGATTTCTATCGGTGATTCGTTAATTATCGAATCTATTATTTCGATACTTTCCCCTATTCCTTCAAGTCTTCTGTGATCTTCTTTATATAAGGATCTTCTGATTCTGTGGAGATGATCATACACGACATTCATCTGCTTCGTAAGGTACAGATTATTGCAGTTATTGGTAAAAAAATATCTGAAAGATTCATAAACCTTATCAAAAATATCTACATCAAGATTTTTTACTCTTGAAATATCAGTAAAATCTTTCTTTAGATTCAACAGATTCTTCAAAAGGAGTTTTTTTTCCATTGATTGTATGGTTAGTTCGATCAATACAGGTTCCAGTTTCATACGGGCCTGGAAGACATCTTTAATAAGCTTCAGATTGACTTCCTTTATATAAATACCTCTTCTGGGAAAAATCTGTATATGATTTTCCAGTTCCAGACGAAGCAGGGCTTCTTTCACAGGTGTAGTACTGATATTCAGTTCTTTTGCGATAGTTCTTTCATTAAGGTTTTCACTTGCGGGTATTTTGTTGTTTATAATCATTTCTTTCAGGTAATCATAAGTCATTGTTTTCATCTGCCGGTTCTCCGTTTCTAAAATAAAAAATGTTTCAATTAAATTATACAGGATAATTTTTAATTTTTCAATTTAATTAAATAAATATTCTTCCTTGAATTGTTTTTTCTTGTAAATATAATTTTGGTACATTTTTACTGCTTAAATTTGGGTCAGAAATATTTTTTATTTTCTTTTCAATAATTGAAATTATTTCTGATAATTTTCATTAATAACTTATTTTTATGTTCTTTGATTAAGTCATTTAGCATACTAATATTACCCATCTATAAAAAATATTGGTAAAACAGTTTCTTATTTGTTATAATTGCAGTGCTAGAGACTAGTAACAATTTTTTATTTGAGAGCAGCTTAGTCTGCTCTTTTGTAAGTTGACTTATTTTTAAACTTGTGTTATAATTGATCTTACTGATAAGGAATTATTAGTATTTATTCTAGCATTAGAAGTCTTTCGGGACTTCTTTATTTTTGTTTAGTGCATAAAAAAATAGCTATATCACTTTTTTGGACTTTAAAAAATCAAATACAGTTTAGAATTTGCAGGTATGATTAGAAATGAATTGTATTTTTTTGGATAAGATGAGGATTGATATCAAAGAATTTTAAGCTTAGTAATAGAGAGCCCAATTTTTCAGATTATATAATATATTTTATTAATTCATCTGTAAGCTTAACCTGAAGCTCTAAATAATTTTCGGCAAAAGCACTTTTAGTTGCAATTACTCGTTCTAACGGTGAAATAATCAAATCAGCTTTCAGCTCCAGAACTTGTTTTTCTTCATTATGAAAGATAACAAAATCAAAGTTTATGGAATAACCGTCAGGAAGTTTTTTTAATAGTCCGTAAGAATATTGAAACGCATTGTTTTCAAATTCTTCATAGTTTGGTTCATTAAATATAAAGAAGTTTCGTATAGAAGTGTTTTTTTGGGGGTCATAAAGCTTGAATACTTTGAGAGAATTTTTAAAGACCGGCTGTTCGAGTACTTTAGTATTAAAATAAAGATTATTTTCTTTGATAAAATCAATATTATTTTTATTCATAGCTTCCTTTCCATTGGGCTCTATTTTATGATACCACATATTTATAAGAAAGTATATTGCATGAAAAACTGAATTCAGAGAGTAAAAATAATAATTATAAATATTCCGGAACAATGAAGTATATCAATAAAAAAAGACCTTACTATAGGTCATAATACTTTTGCGAATTTGGTTAAAATAATTATACCACAGAAATTTAAATGATTCAATCAAAGCATTTTTAATTTACATATAATGGGGTTAATAATAGAAGTGAAATATACAGAAGTATAAAAAATTATTTGAAGAAATATTTAATGGATATAGGAGATAGTATATTATTAAGATAATTTTGAGTTTTTTTATTTAATTAAACAAAATATCCTTTATATTTCACATAAAATTCACATTGGTGTTATAATATATAAAAAAATGGGAGTGTGAGTTAGATATGAAATTGAAGAAAAATATTTTAGTTTCAGGATTTTTTTATTTATTTTTGTTTGTAACGAATATAGGAATAGCGGGAAGTATACTTGGAACTTATGAACAGGTTACTGTTTCAAAGCCGAAAGCAGTAAAAATAAGTGCTAATAATGTAAAAATAGTAAAAGACACAAAAGAAACTAAAAAAATATGGGTGAAGAACTTTCTTTCCGATGATATCTATGCAGTTAGACATACTTCAAATGAAGATACAGAAATATATGTTATTCCGGAACAAAATACAAAACAATATAGTGTAAAATCAGGATGTATAGTTTATTCAGAAGACAGAATAATTTTATCAATAGATAATAAAAATGACTGCCGAGGTATTAACTCAGAAGATTACAAAGTTGTAAAGATCGGAAGCGGAGGGATAAAAGCCGGAGACGTAAGTATTTCGCCGTCAGGAGTTTCAACATCAGGCGTGAAAGTCGGAAAAGACGGGGTAAAAGTTTCAGGAGAAGTACTAAAAGGTATTCAGTATATAGGTGAAAAAATTGATTAAGCAGATATATATAAGAATCCGAAAAAGGGTTCTTTTTTTAATAGGTTTTATAAATCAGAAATACAGATGTATTTTAGTAATTTAGATTTTCATAATCAAATAGAAAAAGCCTTCATATGAAGACTTTTTGGAGTAAAAAGAAATTTTCACGTGTATTAAAGTCAAATACTTTGATTAACAAAATAATTATATATTATAAAAAATAAAAAGTCAAGAATTTTTTAAAATTCTAAACATAATATTTTATAGGGTTAAAGTTGAAGAATTTGATAAATATATTTTTATATTTTGTCAGTCAAAATATTTTTTTGAATAAAAATTCCCGGCTGTAAAATTCCGGGAATTTATAATATTAAACTAGTTTTCTTTCAAAAATTCATCTATAGCCTTAGCTGCTTTTTTACCGGCACCCATTGCAAGGATAACTGTAGCAGCACCTGTAACTGCGTCTCCTCCGGCATAAACTCTGTCTTTTGTAGTTTTTCCTGTTTCCTCATCTGCAACTATACATTTCCATCTGTTTAGCTCTAATCCCGGAGTAGTACGTGATATAAGAGGATTAGGCGAAGTACCTATTGACATTATAACAGTATCTACATCAAGAATAAATTCAGAACCCGGAACTTCTACCGGTCGTCTTCTTCCGCTGTCGTCAGGCTCTCCAAGTTCCATTTTTATACATTTCATTCCGTTTACCCATCCTGATTCATCTGCAAGAATCTCTACAGGATTATTCAGGAATAAAAATTTAATTCCTTCTTCTTTGGCATGCTCTAATTCCTCTGCTCTTGCAGGACATTCCTCTTCAGATCTTCTGTATACGATATATACTTCCGATCCAAGTCTTAATGCTGTTCTGGCAGCATCCATAGCAACGTTTCCGGCTCCGACAACAGCAACCTTTTTACCAAGCTTTATAGGTGTTTTATAGCTTTCATCAAAGGCTTTCATCAGGTTACTTCTTGTAAGAAGCTCATTTGCTGACAGAACTCCGTTGGAATTTTCCCCTTTTATATGCATGAAATTAGGTAATCCTGCTCCAGAAGCAATATAAACAGCTTCAAAGCCTTCTTTTCCCAGCATATCATCTATAGTAAGAGTTTTTCCGACTACAACATCAGTTTCTATTTTGACTCCAAGATCCATAACACCCTGTATTTCAGGTTTTACAACCTGTTCTTTAGGAAGTCTGAATTCCGGAATTCCGTAAACAAGAACTCCTCCCGGTTCATGAAGAGCTTCAAAAATAGTAACATCATAACCGCTTTTGGCAAGATCACCGGCACATGCTATACCAGAAGGTCCGCTTCCGATTACAGCTACTTTCTTTCCGTTTTTCACTATTTTAGACGGGAAAGTAATATTTTTTTCTCTCACATAATCTGCCACAAATCTTTCAAGTCTTCCTATACCTACAGGTTCATTTTTAATTCCGACAACACAGCTTCCTTCACATTGATCTTCCTGCGGGCATACTCTTCCGCATACAGCAGGAAGTGCATTGGTTTCAAGAATAATTTCGGCAGCCTTTTCAAAGTTTCCGGCTTTTACTTCCATAATAAACTGCGGTATCTGTACATTTACCGGACAGTTATCCACACAACGGGGATTTTTACAGTTCAGACATCTTGTAGCTTCCTGCATTGCCAGCTCTTTTGTATATCCGAGACTTACTTCACTGAAGTTTGTTACTCTTTCTTCGGCCGGCTGAACAATGTCTTCGGTTTTTTTCTTTTTATCAAACGGTACATCTATTTTCATAGAATCACAACCGCAGCCTTCTCTGTGGTGTGTTCCCTTTTCTTCCTGTTTAAGCTGTATTCTTCCTTCTACAGTTTTGTACATAGTTTGTCTTCTTAATGCTTCGTCAAAATTAACTTTATGAGCATCAAACTCAGGTCCGTCAACGCATGCAAATTTTACTTCCCCGCCTACGGTAACTCTGCAGGCACCGCACATACCGGTACCGTCTACCATGATAGGATTCAAACTGACTATAGTAGGAATATCAAGCTCTTTAGTAAGGATTGATACGAATTTCATCATGATCATAGGTCCTATGGCTACAACTACGTCATATTTTTTTCCCTGAACCTGAACAAGATCTTTTAAAACATCAGTAACAAGCCCTTTATATCCGTATGAGCCGTCATCAGTAGTCACGTAAACATCCTTTGCTACTTTTTTCATCTCTTCTTCCATAATAACTGCTTCTTTGTTTTTAGCACCTATTATAACATCCACATTTACCCCGTTTTCATGAAGCCATTTTACCTGTGGGTAAACAGGAGCTGTTCCAAGTCCTCCAGCAACAAAAAGAATATTTTTCTTTTTCAGCTCATCTATATTTTCGTGTATGAAGTCGGAAGGATTTCCTAAAGGACCAACAAAGTCATGAAAATAATCCCCTGCTTCATAATCGAATAATTCTCTTGTAGAATTTCCAATAGTTTGGATAACTATTGTAACAAGTCCTTTTTCTCTGTCATAGTCACAGATGGTAAGAGGAATTCTCTCACCTTTCTCGTCCGCTATAAGTATTATAAACTGTCCTGGTTCTGCTGACTGAGCAACTCTCGGAGCCTCAATATCCATAAGGAATATTGAAGGAGCCAATATTCTTTTTTCGACTATCTTATACATATCTCTTTACACCATCTTCCGTTATTGATTTTATATTGAAAAAAATTTTAAATATATAAAACTAAACATTGATATCAATATGATTAATTATATATATTTATATATTTTATTTGATAAATTTTTTTTTATTTGATGAATTATTTTTCAACATATATATAAATTATATCTGATTTTCAGCAATTGTCAATTAAAAATGTTATATTTTGAAAAAAAATTTTTAAAATTTTTGAAAATATAAAGAAATCACTATGTTTTATTGTGTTTCACAGTGATTTTTAGATGCCTGTTTTTGGGGATCGGCAAAATAAAAGCAGATATTGTTTTTGATAATATCTGCATATAAAATTAAAGATTTAGATTATCAAGGTTTTTAAAGAAGTCCATCTGAGCTTCTTCAATATGCTTTTCACAAAGTTCCTTTATGAACTCTGCAGAGTTATTATCTAAAATACAGTCAATTATATAAATATGCTCTTCCAGAGCTTTCAGCCTTCTCATATTATTTCCATATAAAACTTTTCTGATACGGTGAAGATGATCATAAACAAGATTCATCTGACTGGAAAAGAAAAGATTGGCACAATTATCTGCGAAAAAATGTCTGTAGCTGTCATACAATATATCAAATTCATCATTATCAACAATTTTAACAGACGACATTTTTTTGAATTTCTCTTTGAAATCCAAAAGAGATTTTGTCAGCATTTCCTTATCCATAGAATTTATGGTAAGCTCTACAATCAGCGGTTCGATTCTTGAACGAACCTGAAAAACATCTTTTATCAGCTTTAGATCTACTTCCCGTACAGAAACAGATTTTCTCGGATTAATAATTAAAAAATTTTCGCTTTCCAGATATAAAAAGGCTTCTTTAACCGGGGTCTTGCTGATAGAAAGTTCATCGGATATCATTTTTTCGCTTATTATCTGGTTTGAGGCATATTCATTATTTAATATTTTATCTTTTATATAATTATATGCTAAAATTCTTAAATCTGTCTTCATAAAATCACCTTCTGGTTATAATTTAAAATTATTACAGAAAAACTTCTGTTTGTCAAATTAATTCTTCTGTCCTGCTGTTTAGGTAATTTTATTTTGCAGTATTACAATACCGGAAATATAAAGTTTTTCTGTAAAAAGTAAAAAAAATAATGAAAAAAATAAGAAAGTGTAGTATAATATGTGTTACTTGGGAGTGTCAAGGTTTCGACAGGGTAAAAAGGTTACTGTCAGCAGGTAAGCGGGAGCTTTAAAATCCAACCAAATAATAATCGGAAACGATAATTACGCTTTAGCTGCCTAATAAGGCGGCTCACCCTGACTAGAGATGCTGTTGCTCTTATCAGCGGTGTCATTTATTAACAGCTTACTCTTTCAGATGTCTATAACGGAAGAGGAAATTTTATAGACTCGCTTTGTGACTTTTGTTTGTTTAATATCACACTGTTAAAAATGATAAATAGACTAAACCTGTAGAAGACGGTAGTCGGCTTTTACTTTGGACGCGGGTTCAATTCCCGCCACTTCCACCATCATTACCCCCGTCCGGTAGACCAAAAAATTTTAGCCGGATGGTTATATGCCCTTTAAATACTAGAATTTCTTCAACGAATGTTTGAAGAATTTGTTTTTTTATAGAGACATTTTTATTTTCTAACCCTTCAACCAACTTTCTTACGTAGGCTTTGATTTTATTGACGTCTATGCCGTTTCCTCGGTTCAAATTTTCCCTCTCTCTTATTTTCTCAATTAATTGTAATTCCAACTCATCATTTTTTGGTTTAAATTCATCCTCATTCAAATGAGAGTCCAAAAATAAGCTTAGGAGCTTTTCTTTTTTATTTTTGATATTTTGTATAGCTTGATCATTCTTTTTAGTCAGAACGTCAATATTTTTGTTCTGATCATCTATTTTTTTTGTTAGTTCTTGAATAAATATATTTAATCTATCAGGAGAAAATATTTCATCCTTTATTGCTTTAAAAACGATATGCTCCAGAACTTCTTTTCTTATTTTAGGATTTATACAATCGGTTTTTTTACTTTTTCTACTTGTACATCCGTAAGAATCGTATTGTTTACTTCTCCCTTTTATCTTGCCGGCACCTGAATATGAACCTCCACACTCTCCGCATTTGCAAAATCCAGTTAATAAATAATCAACTTTGGCATTTGATTTTTTAGATGCAATTCTGTTTTTAAAAATATCTTGTACAGCGTAAAATGTTTCTTTATCAATTATAGCCGGTATAACACCTTCTTGAATTTTTTCTCTCCCTGTGAGTTGTCCTTTTTTATTCTTTTTCCCTAAGATGTAGTTGCCTATATATTTTTCATTTAATAGCATATCCCTTATTCCACCTTTTCCAAAAGGTCGTTTTCTTTTATTGAGATAGCCTTTTTTATTTAGAAAATTTGAAATGAAAGCATAACCATTACCTTCAAGAGATAGCCTGAATATTAATCTTACTATTTTAGCTTCTTCCTCATTAATGACATATTTTCTTGTTTCCTTATCCACATCTAAGCCCAGTGGTGGCATCCCGCTAGCATGTTGACAGTTATAAAAGTTTTCATAAAGTCCTTTTTTAGTCTCCCTTGAAAGATTTAAGGAGTAGTATTCATTCATACTGGTAATGACACCTTTCAAAATTACGTGTTCTGGGGAATCGTTAAATTGTTCAAGCACTGATATAATTTTTACCCTATTATCATTAAGTTTTTTCTCGTAGTATGCCTGATCATAGCTATTTCTAGCGAATCTATCTAATTTATGAACAACAACATAATCAAAATTATTTTTGCTACTATCCTCAATCATTTTCAAAAAATGGACTCGGCTATTAGCAGAAGTTCCGCTTATAGCCTCATCTATATAAGTATCAGTAACTAAAATATTATTTTTAGAACAATAATCTCTTATTGCTCTGATCTGTGCATCAATAGAAACGCTTCGTTGATTATCACTTGAAAATCTTGCATATATAACCGCTTTTTTCATATTGTCTCCTTACAAACCTGTCATAAAATCTTCTGTCAACATTTCCATTAATATATCAAATGATATTAATGTATCAACTATTTTCATGTCAACATTAACTCTCTTTTTCATTTTTCTCACTCTCCTTACTTAACAATTCTTAAAGTTCCATCTGCATTTAATCGAGGTACGACTGATATACCAAGGCTTTTATGTCCTTTATCTTCAAAGATCAAATATTCGATATTGGTTTGAGGGTCAACCCATGTAATAACTTTTAAAGTATCTCCTCTTAAGCCAATATCTAGACCATATCTGCTGTCAATCAACCACATTTTTCTTATACCTTCTGCTGTTAATAAGACTGATAATATTATAAATACTATAAATATTTTCTTTTTCATTTCGCTCCCTCCAACAATTTCTCAATCTCATACGGCTCGTCGTCTTCCCATTTGATGAATTTGAAATCTGAATAGACGTAATCGGATATCCAGTCATAGTAACCTTCACCATCCCAATCTAAACCACCTTTTACAGGTTTTGAACTATGTGCATACACTTCGCCATCTCCATCACGTGCTACAAATCTATAACCATCTGAATATTTTTCTTTTAAAACTTCTCTTTCCTCTTTTGTTAACTGCTGCATATTAATTCCCTCCGTTCTCTAGTTTTGACAGATGTTTTTTGATATATTCAATATCTTCATCATAATAATCACGTGCTCTATGTCTTGAAGTGAAATTGATTAGTTCGTTTAAATAAATTTCAATATATTCTCTCTGACTTACAGATTTTGCTAAAATTTCATTTTTCCAAACCCAATCAGCACCGGCTAATCTACATTCTTTGCCATAAAAAACATCCACTAAATATTGATCTTTGCTACCAAAAGATGTAACAATTCCTTTTCTTCCATCTTTTAATTCTAGTACATCTAGTAATACATATTCATGTAAATTATTATCAAAGTTTTTTAAATTTAATCGTTCCATTTACCCTTTCACCTCAAATCTCACTCAAGTATATAGCCAAACAGGCTATTGAAATACAGATACCAATAATTAGAAATTTCTTCATGTTACCTCCTAAATCTCTTTGATTTCCTTTTCAATTTCTTCTATCTTTGCTTCACTCAGCTCCAGAAGTTTAGAAAGGAAAGTTTCTTGTTCAGATTTTGAATCTATTAATCTCAAATCTTCATAATTAAGAGTATAATTGAAATATTCGCCTTTAAGTTTTATTTCCATATTTGTATTTTCAGTTACTGCCAGTTTTAAAATTCCTTTAATTTCTTTTGTTGCTTCATGCTTATTATTTAATTTGATGATTTTTTCAACGTTTTCTATTTTCATAGTTAATCCTCCTATTTCTTCAAATCTTCATGTAGTAGATCAAATCTTCCAGATTCACTGAACAATATTTTTATTTCTTCAAAAGCAATTTTTATATCTTCTTGTAGTGCATTTATATCCGTCGCTTCTGATTTTAGAATCTCCAAATTAAGAAGTCCGGCTAGGCAGTGATGTAAAGTCGCATAGTGATACTGAGCTATAAAAATTGATACACCTTCATTATTGGTTATTTCTTTTCCTATTTGATAAGAATTAGAATCACTTTTTATTACATAATTTTTAAATTTGATATACATTATTCCTCCTATATATTTTATTTTCCCGCTAATTTTATTCCTCCTTTTGTTCGTACTTGTTAGAAAGAGCGAACGTTTTTAATTATCTTCCCATTTTGCTATTCTTTTTAACCCTCCTAAGGTGTAGCTTGATTTTATCCCACATCTTGTACAAAAATATTTTGATTCGCTAAGTTCACTTTCTTCAATAAACTTTCCGATACTTCCGTCGTTTTCTATTTCATAATAATTTTTCTTGTATTCCGCTTCTCTTACATTTCCGCCACACTTTTTACATCTCCACATGCTAGTCCTCCTTAAAAAAGTCTCTTACATTCTTCAAATGCTGTGCATTTTCCACAATCCATGTTAGCCCTTGTTCTTGGAAAAAAAGTAACTGTGTCATCATGGTTTACTTTCCCGGATTTTATATCTTCCATTCTTATTTTCAAGCATTGGACATCATAAAAAGCTAGCTCTAATTTGTATAAAACCCCGTCTACATCAATGAACGGAAAATAAAATAGTATATTTAACCATATTCTTTTTAACATTGCTTTTTTATATTGTTTTTTTAAGTTCTTAATTTCGATCACTCTTTCACCTCTAATTCCATTAACTCCGATTTACTCCAAGCTTTTCCGCTTTCCCATGTGATGAAGGGGAATAGTTCGCTGTTTATTACAAGTCTGTCATCACCCCAAATTCTGCCCCAGTGACCTAATGAACATTGCTGTGGCATTTTCTCGAATATGCATAAACTATTATTTTCGCTTCTTGCTATGAAAAATTCATCTTCGTGACACTCTATAAGTATTTTCTCTTTCCTCGTAAGCTTAGGCTTTTCGTTAAGTATCACTTTGAGTCCGTAGAATTCTAGTTCTGCGAGGTTTTCTAAGCCTATGAATCTTAAAGAGATACAACATAATAATCCTTTGTTATCAAAAGTATCTGTTTGTTTTAAGACAAGATAATCTTGTCCGGTGAGAAGAAACTTTTTACCATGGTATTCCCACTCATACCCTTTTAATTCTTCCAGTTTCTCTATGTGTTTTGTTTGCATTTCAATACCTCCCATATCCGTTGATTTTCTTGTTTTGTTCAATTGCTCGTTTTTCTCTTTCTGCCTCTAGCATTCTTAAATATCCTTGATATTCTTTTTCCGTTAGTTTTAGAATTTTTATCTGTTCTTCCGCCCTTAAAATCTCATCTCTTAATTTTGTGTCCGATAGTTCCTTTATGTTTAGTTTATCTAGCAATATACCCATGTTATACCTCCAGCAACTCAGGATTTTCGTATATGTTTCCAATAATCTCAACTTTAGATTGATATGAAAATACTTTCTTGAATTCTACTGCTACATTAAAAGGGTAATTGATTAATTGAATATAATAGTTACAATTTAAATTGTTATATTGAACTATGCCAAAATCTCCGTTTTCCAGTTTTAATATATCTTCTTCAAAAACTTCCTTACCATTCATATCCTTTTGCCCTGTAAATTGCATTAATTCTGTCTCATCTAAATTAGCTACAAGTCTTAGATGTTTAGATATTAAATATACAGCATTACCCTTAAAATGAATGCTCTCTACTTCTGCCATTTCTTTTCTTCCGCTACTCCACGCTCTAAACTTAATCTCTCTCATTTATTCACCATCCATTATCCGTTTAATTTTTTTCATAAGGTCTAAAATAGCAGTTGTATTTTCTATTGTTAGACTGTTTAAGAAGCTGTTATATAGATGTACTTTATTTTTTCTATAAATCATAGCAATACTTTCACATGTTTCAGATAATTCAGCTTCTAAATAAGTATCTCCTGAAACATTTATACTTGAGAAATTTTTATATATTTCCTCATCATCAATAAGTTCTTCTATTTCTTTTTCCTTGTCTTTAAAAGTCATAGCTTCTCCTTCATTAATATATAATCTATCCATTTGCAAAATCCAATAACAAAAGGTTTCCAATTCTCTGAATCAGCCCATCCGGCAAAGCCTACAAATCCATCTTGATTGAAAGTAATGCCTTCACGGCTCTTAAAATTACTACCTTTTACTAATATTTCTGCAAATTTAAGTCCGTTCTTTCTCATATTTATATTTATTTTGATAACTTCCATTGATTTATTTTCAAAATTATCCAGTTCATTTTGAACAAAGTAAACTAATAAGTATATATGTTGTTTTTTTAAATTTTTATATGTAAAGTACTCATTGAATATTTTTCTAGCTTTATCAGTCGTCATTGCTGCTCCTTTCTGCTCTCAATTCATGACAATCACAAGTTTCATGTGGTTCCACAGTACCTTCATAAAAGAAACAGTAATATGTTCCTTCTCTTGCTTCGTAATCTACAGCAAATCTACAGTTATCACAAATAAGTTCTTCCATCTTTCCTCCTAAGATTTTAATGTATATAAGAATTTTATTAGACTAAATATAAAACTCATATCTTCGTAATCTATCTCAAAAATAGGCTCCTCGCCATCTAATATTATTCTAAATTCAAATTTTTCAGATATTTCAGATATTTCAGCATGATTAACTCTGCCAGAATCAAAATATCCTGTTAAATTTATTGAGTTTTTACCTATTAAAATATAATCATCTTTCTCAATGTTATTTTTTATCCAGTTTCTTATTTCTTCTTTATGTTCTCTAAAATTCATCATTCCTCCAATCAAGAGGGGAGTGATCCCCTCAGAATTATTTATCTATTTCAAGCTCTTTGCAAACATCTATTCCTGTTATTTCTTTGAAAATTTCATTGTCAAAGTTTGGCAGCTTTAATATAAGTTTTCTATTTTCTTTATTAGCATTATTCCAGCTATATTTCCATGCTTCTTTATATGTCATTTTTCTTAAACATCCGCCTAAAGCTTCATAATCAGGATTATTTTCTTTTTCTTCATCTGTCATGTCACAAGTATAAATGAACTTATTTAAAACATCGAAATACATGAAATCAGGTTTAATAGCTTTATTCCATGTTTCTCGGCTACACTCTTTATTGAAAACTAGTATAGTATCAGGTGTAATAGTATTTAGATATCCTGAGTTCCAGTTTCCTGAGTTCCAGTCTCCTGAGTTCCTGTTTCCTGAGTTCCTGTTTCCTGAGTTCCAGTTTCCTGAGTTCCAGTCTCCTGAGTTCCAGTCTCCTGAGTTCCCGTCTCCTGAGTTCCAGTCTCCTGAGTTCCAGTCTCCTGAGTTCCTGTTTCCTGTATTGCCAGAACCTACATTAACTAATTCAAGTACCTCATGCCATGATAATTCTCTTATAATCTTAAATTTATTAGTAACTTCTTTATCGTCACCATCATTTTTTATGTCACCTAAAATTTCTATTTCTGCTACTTTATTATTGCTATTAAAACCATAGTAATTAAAACAATTAACTAATTTAGGGCAGTAATGGAAACCTCTTTCACATATTTCAATTTCTCCATCCATTTCATATATTTCGCCTATTACATTTCCATTTCTTTTATAGTCATAATCCCTACATATCCAATCTGGTTCGAATACTTTGTATGCTTTTTTCATATTACCTCCTAGAATTTTATTTTTACGTGCTTTAATTTTGCTTTCAATTTTTCAAAATTTATTTCGTCATTTTCTTGTAAAAGTTTTACAAATTCTTTTATGACTGATACAGTTATTTCATCATCAAAAAATGCTTCTTCATAGTCATATTTGCCCTCTGTTCGACTTCCTAATGTTATCCTTACACAATTAACCTTTGACATAGATAAAGCTCTGCTACGGGCGTTTAAACGGTCACGTTCTTTTTTGAAAAACTTAACTTTTTCTATCTGAGTATCATTCATAGTTCCTCCTAAGAGTGCAGCGGTCGCTACACTCTATTTTTATTTATTCAAAATGGAAATTCCTCCGGATCTGATTCTGGAGCATCATTATGCTCATAATTATCATTTTCTTCAGTATCAGATTTTTGGTAATCAATAAAGTCAAACTTATCAACAATAACTTCTGTAATCCATTTAGTTTCTCCGTCTTTTTCATAGTTTCTCACACTTAATCTACCTTGTAGTGCTATTCTTCTGCCTTTTCTTAAATACTCGCAGATAGTTTCTGCTCTTTTGTCCCAAGCTATACAGTTTATAAAATCTGCTTCATCTCTGTTAAATTCCCTTGTTACTGCAATACTGAATTTTGTGAAAGCTTTTCCTGATTGAGAATATTTCAGTTCCGGATCCCTTGTTAATCTTCCCATTAAAGTAACTAAATTCATTATGCCACTCCTTCCTTATTTCGACTTCCTAATTTCTTGGCAATGTTATTTTTTAAGTAGTCTATTTGTTTATCGTCTAATTCCTCAATAGTTTCCTTTCCGGCTTTGCTTAGACATTCTGTTATATATGATTGGTATTCCTTTTGATGCTGCTTAATAAATTTGATTTGTCCATCTCGTTTAGGATTTTTTGCTGATTTTTCGCTTGCTTTGTTGTTTTCGCCAGTATTCGTAAAATCGCTATCTTTTACATCATCAATTGCAAATAATCCATTAAGAGCATATTTTCTTGCATAAGATGAACTTGAACCTGTTAATTGTGAACCGTCATATTTCTTCTTTTCTTCATCTTCACGTGCTGCGGCTTTTGTTTCTATTTTTTCACCGTTTTCTATATCTACAAAGTTTAGTGTAGTTTCAACATATATTCTATTTCCTTTTTCAATAACACTATCACTAAAGAATATAGTAACTTTTTGTTCTTTTAAGTGTGGTTTTAATGCAGTTAGTATATCTTCAGCACTTCTGAAATTATATCCACCAAAATCATTTCTTTGATTTTTCGGTACTATTAATTCCTGCTGTATATTAGATAACTTTTCATAAATTGACATATCTATTCCTCCTTGATATTTATTTTGAAATTTGTTATATTTTTTTTTGCAATAACTAATAAAAATTTTTTCTTTGAGAGGCAATTAAGCCTCTCTTTTATATTAAGTTTCTTTGCTATCTTCCGTTTAACTTGTCAATATCCTTAGTAGTAAGCTCTTTTCCGTTATCAATAAAATGTTTTTGTTTAGCTTTTCTGATATTTCCGATATATTCATCTCTTTTAGTTTCTGATCTGTTCCTTATCCAGTTGTAGTGATACACTAATTCATCGTATAGTCTTGTAAGTTCTGCTTCTATACCTCTAATGATTAAAGACCTGTCGTCAATATCATTTAAGTGTGGGTTTACTTTTGTATCATCTTTGCCCGGTAATACCATTTCCCTTTTCCCGAAAAATTCATCAGCGAGTATGTCTTTACAATGGAGCTGATAATCTAACAGTTTCTGTTTAAGTTCCTCGTTGAATCTTGAAGGGTTTATTTTGGCTAACCATATTGGCAAGTAGTCCAGTTCAAGCATTAAAACCTGTTGTATTCCGCCGTTTGTTTCAAGGGGGGCGAAAATTCTCCCACCTTTCAAAGTATAGTCATTGTTGACTTTGTCTCTTTGATTTTTACATTGTGATTCAGTCATGCCTAAGCCATTGCATATATGTTTCACACTTACATAGATTTTTCCATTTTCCTTAATTGTCAAAATTTTGTCCTCATGGAACACTATTTCTTTTTTAAGCATTTCGATACCTCCTAAATAAATTTTATTCTCTCTAAAAAAATAATATACCATTTAAATTTATTTGTCAAGAAAATAATTCATTTAAAAAGAATTTTATTTTTAAAACTCTTGAATAAAGAACTTTAAAGTGATATAATTTCTTTATACAAAGGAGGAAGCATTTATGATTAAATTAAAAATACATATTTTAATGGCAGAGCATAGAATGTCACAAAAAGATGTTTCTATTGCTACAGGAATTCAACCCTCTGTAATGAACAAGTATTATAATGACACTATTGTTAGAATAAATAGAGAACATTTAAATGCTTTTTGTAAATTATTCAACTGCACGATCCAAGACTTAATAGAGTATATCCCTGATGAGAATTAAGCCTTTAATGGAACAACCCAAGTTTTAGAGAGAGTAAATAGGAGGCTAGTCCTATTGAGTTGCTCCGTCAAAGGTTTAATACCTTTCTGCACTGCCTGATTTTAATTCTCTGAAATCTCTCCAAAAGACAGTGCAGATGTAAAATTAAGTTTCTTGTGGAATAACTCATTCTTCTATTACCCAATAATCTGAAAAATTGAGTTATTCCACTTAATGCTTAATATTGATCCCTGAACCGTGCTGTCTTTTTTTCTAACCCCCTTAATAGACAGCACAGTTGAGGGATTGTTTAATTAGCTATATTTGATACAGTAAAAGTATTTTCTGGAGAATTTTTCTTGTATCCTAAGTTCAGTAATAATTTCAAGATACCATCAACTCCCTTTTGGTAAACTACAGTTTTATAAGTTATACAAGTTTCTCCGTCAAGTTTTGTAAACTTACTTTCTATTAATCTGAACCAACCACGATCAACATACGACTGATAAGGAGTGTTATCACTTCTTAATATCTCGTTTTTTCTCAAGATATCAAACAAAGTGTTTCGACCGATTTTTTTAAAATTCAGTATTTTAGCTACTTTATCCATAGTGAAAGTAGTTTTGCTTCCAGTTACTTCGTCGTAAAATTCAACTTTGGGCATATCTTCAATGACTTTTAATTCAAGTGCTTCAATTTTCTCTTGTTGTTCTAATGCTAATAACAAAGCTTCTTTCATGGTAACAGGAGCTTTTATTTTATTTTGTAGTTCATTGACTTTTTGTATTAAGTTAAATCTAATTATCGCATCATATCTTGCACCTAATTGTAAAACCCCGTCTAAAGTTATGTTAAATGCAGGTTGTTTTCTATTTCTATTGTCCAGATATTCAATCGGCTGAAAAATTAGCCGACTTCTATCTTCCCCTAATTTACTGACCTCATCTCTAATATCAGCTAAAATATTTTTATGTTCTTTATTCGTTAACTCGGCTACTTCTAGACTTGTTATAGTTTCTTTATTCTCAATTCTCATTAATTCATTCACTCCAACACCACCTTCCTATTTTCCTCCAGCCTTATTTCAGATTCTTTTATATCGTCCTGCATTCCTTTTATTTGATTGATTGCATTTTCCCAGAAAGTTCTTTCTTCTTCCCACATTTTCATCACTCCCTTAAATTTATTCTTACCGAGGTATACGACGAGCAGAGGTGTCATATACCTGAGCAAGAATATATCTTGCTTGTTAAATATTTTTTCTTAAAACAACTATTTCAGCTTTTATTTTAGTTCTTGCAAATTCTTCTTGCATATCTTCTCTATCAACAACTTGAAATTTTTCTAAAATCTGAACTAATTTTTTGGGTCTTTCTTTGTCAATAAATCCCTTTGGAATTAATAAAATTGCTGTTCCGTCGTCCGTTAAAGTTTCATATAACCATTCAAGAAATTCAGTTAATACAGGTATTTCATATGGTGGATTTGAAATAATATTTTTTTCCTTTTCTTTATAGTCTTGGAACAAATTTCTTTCGGCAACTCCCTCAGTCCATTCGTCATATAATTGAATTAGACCTGCATCTATTTCAAGCCCTCTTACTTCAAAATTTTTGTTATACATTAATGCTTTTGTTAAACTTCCGAATCCACAACAAGCATCTAAAACTTTAGTCCCTTCAAAAAATCTTTCAGCCAATTCTCCCATTCTTTCCGCTGTCTTTCTTGGAGTGAAAAACTGTGAATTGTACACCCCAGCTCTTTTTTGGTATTCCACATAGCAGTCATAAAGCCACCAGTCACCTTCATATTCATTTTCAGAATTTTCATATCCTTCATATCTGAAAGGCAACTCATTGTGCTCTTTTAAATATTCAAAACATTCTTCCGGTGTTTGTGGAAATTGTGGATTTCTTAATTTAAAATAACTATTATTCAAAGCATATTTCTTTTTGATTTTTTCAAACATTTTATATTCTCCTCTCTAAATAATTTTTTCTATGAATTTTCTTGTTTCTTCAGATTCTAAATACTCATCTAAAGAATTCATATATGGTTCATATTCAACAATAATAGATTCACATATTTTTACAATTTCTTCAGCGGTATAAGATAATATTTCATCTGAAAATTCTCTTTGTAAAAACATTGCACATACTACAATGTCTTCAATTTCAAAATTCATTTACGCCACTTCCTTTCTATTTTCTAATTTAAATTGGAACTCTACATCATAAAAAGTATAATTTTCATCTTCACTAGCTAATGTGACACCAAGAGATTCCTTATAATATTTTTTCTTATCTATTTCGTAACTGTCTAGGTAGAAGTAGGGTATATCTGAAAGTTCCTGTAATTCTTCCTCATCTACTAATACAGTGACATAGCCTTTTACTCTGCCGTCTTTTATGTTCAAAGATGAATAATCTAAGTCTGCGTTATATATTAGTTCTTTTATTTCTTCTGGTGTCATGTTATCAGCTCCTTATAATTGTATAACCTATTTTTAGTTATGGAATATTGCAAAAAAAATTACCTATGGTGTTCTTCTGCCATCTAAAAATATTATAACTTATTTTTGGTTATATGTCAATAAGAAATAATAAAAATATTAGTAATGTTTGGAAAAATGCTTTGAAATATGGTATTATAATAAATAAAGTATAAGGAGAATTCGGTTATGGGATATCAAATTTCTCATTTTTTGAATGAATTTTTAGAGCGAATAGGAATAAGTGTGACGGAGCTAGCTAAAAAATTAGACATTAGTCAGGCTTATGTTTCTTATGTAAAGAATGGAACTAAAACAGCTTCTAAAAAATTTATCGAAAAGTTAGTGAGCACATATCCGTCATTAGAAGCGAAGAAAGAGAAATTGCTTGAAATGTTGGAAAATGACAAAAATATGGAGAAGTTAGAGAAAATAGAAAAGAAAAAACAAGAAGTTTTATCAAGTGTAGAAATGGTAAGCCCAAACGGGAAAAAATTATCTAAGAGGGAGAGGATGCAATTAAATGAAGTGATTGGTAGTGCAAATTATTTTTTTAATGACGAAACTGTTGATTTTGAAGACAAGGAAAAACTGATTTTAACTTTACACGAATTGTTTATTGATGCTAAGAATAAGAATAAAACAAAAAAATAAAATGGGTGATTAAGGTGAAAAAGCGGGAAGACATAAAGAAAATAGTTGATAAACTTGTTAAAAAGTATGGAACTAGAGACCCCTATATCTTGTGCCAAAAATTAAACATAAACATAGTATATAAATCTTTTAAAGGTATTAAAGGGTTTTACAAAAAGATATTGAGGGTTAAATATATTGTGTTAAATGAAGATTTAGATAAAGGTTCAGAAATTTCTGTTTTATCTCACGAACTGGGGCATGGTATTTTACATAGTAATATAGATATAGGTTTTATGAAGGGAAATTTCCGTTTTTATAATGAAATATTAGAAAGAGAAGCAAATATGTTTGCAGCTGAATTACTTTTTTCAGATGAAACTACAGAAGAATATTTTTATTTAAATAATAAAAATTCTGTCGGTTTTGAGTTTATAGAAAAATTATTTAGATACAAATTTAAGAAATAAATGATTATTAGTGTATTTATAGAGAACAAGTACACTAATATTTTTTCTATTGACTTATAACTAAAAATAAGTTATCATAAATATGAGGTGATAAGAATGAAGCTAGAAGAAATGAATAAAATTATAGCTAAGAATATTGAAAAATCTCTAATAGATAAAGATATGAGTAAGACAGATTTGGCAAGAAAATTAGATATTCAAGAAAAATCTGTCTCTTTCATATTCAGAAAACTAAAAAACGGAAAGAATGTTAATAATGCCACTTTATGCAAATGGGCAGATGTCATAGGGGTAGATGTTGGTGATTTTTTTTGCAACTTAACATAACCTTTTTTTAGTTATGGAAACTGAGATAGTATAACCAATCAAGACAAATAACCAGCACAGAGCGCGGAGAGGAGGAGGGATGGAAGAATTAAATAAATTAAGAACAGAAAATGAATGTTTAAAAGAAAAAATAAATAGCCTTGAAAAAGAGCTTCAAGACTATAGAGTTGCTGTTTTTGGTATTTTAAATCCAATTCAGAATTCAATAAATGAGTTATTAGTAGAAGTTGTACCAAAAGAAAAATTATTTAAAAAAACAACTTAACAAAAAATTTTCCGACAGCAATAGCTACATCAGAATGCTTGGCTAATAAATCGGAAAATTTAGAAAATATACCCTTAGTTAATGGTTTATTATTCACAGATGCCTCTTTGATTTCATCTAAAAGTTTTTGTAAAGCTTCTTTATCTTCTGTTTTGTTGTTGATAATTTCCTGAATATTTTTAATTGAATTATCAATATTTAAGGTAAAATCATGTGATCCAATAACATTTGTTCCATTTAATGGAGCATTGAAGTGAAAAACGTTATTAACCTCATTACGATTATTGGATTCGCTTACTTTTGGATCTGTTGAATATTCAAGCATATAATAACAAACTTCATTATCAAATGCTTTTGGTTGAGCATTAGTAACATAATATTTTTTTGATTGAAAAACTAGGCAATCATTATCTAAGATTTCAGTTTCTTCAACAGTTTGAATAGTATTAGGATAATCTTTCCCACAGACAAAAGCTTTCACAAAACCAATTGATTGATTATTTCTTATGATTTCAAAATCATTAGCCATTTTACGAATTGGTTGTAGTTGTTTTTTGATCATACGAGCTGTAATCATTTGTACACCTCCTTTCAGAGGTATTGTAACACAAATTTAATATTAATGAAAGAACTCAGACAAGTCCGCAAAGACTATAAACTATACCCCCTTGAAATATTTATAGATACAGAGAAACTCTGTATCAATTATGCCAGTGTTTTCATGATGGCACGGTTCATATCATACTAGTCAATGTTATGTATAAAATCCGGGGTGGTTAAAGTCCACCCACTGGCTGCCAATTTTTAAAGAGGAAGAAAGGATAAGATATGGAAGAACTACCAAAAATAAAAATATTAAGAAATAACGGTAAATCCGAAAGGATATTTATAGATGAAAAAGAAATAAAAGGTGTAACATCTATAAAAATAAAAAACTCAACTACAAATGAAGAAGACGATACATCTATAGTAGTTGAGATTGGTTTCATAAAGTCACTTGAAATTTTTGATGATTAATTCCGATATGACGTTTGATGCTATATCTTTTAAAGCATCTAAGGAATTGGTGCCTATTGTGTTAGCGATTTTTTTAGTTTTGTTCCAGTTGGTATTTTCCCTTATATTAGCTAAAAATTTATGACCTTCTGGCGATAAATCTTTTATTTGGAAGAGTGAAGATGTAAGTTTCATTTGAGTCGGAACAAGGAACTTATGATAAAAACATTGCCGTATATGATAAATGAATTCATCTTCCGAGTATTTATTTAAACGTTCAGGAATAGAATTTTTGTAAACGACAATAGAGTTTCTAGGTGTTATAACATCCTCAACCCAAAGCAAGATATCTCTGATACAATCAGGATTTAATTTCATAGTATGCCTCCTTTCACTTCAATAAGGATATTATAACATAAGCTTAATTTTGATAAAAGAAATCAGACAAATTATTAATAAAAATAAAATTTAAAGAGGACAATATGTTTAAAACTGAGCGTGAAATGCAAGATTTATTTATAAAAGCATTAGCTAGGAAATACGACCATTTTTTTCATTTATTTGAAGAAGTAAATACTAATTGGTGTAGGCCGGATATTGTGATGTATAGAAATTTAAATAATATCTGGGTTTATGAATTGAAATTAACAAATTCAAAAAAAGTATGGTATCAGGCTTTGAAGAATTTGCATATAAGTCATAAATCTTATATTGTTGTTCCGGTAGGAAAAGGATTGAAAATTCCGGCCGGATGGAATGGACAGGATTTGAAAGGTTCACCGATTGGAATATTAGAATTTGATGGTGAAAACATAATACAAGTCAAGAAATGTAAGAAAAATCCTTATAACATAAAAAAAGAGATATTGCTGCACTCTTTGGCAACACAGCAATACAAAGGCGGTATGAGGATGTTCAATAGTTATAAATAGCAAAGTTCAAAATGAACTTTAGCAACAGTTCAAAATGACCTTTGGGAACTTCCAAAGTTCAAAATGACCTATAATAATAATATTATCTATAGTATTTATATTATTATATATATTAATACTAAAAGATAATATATGCCGGAGGGATAGTAATGAAAGAAACGTTAAATTCATACTTTTCACAAAGAAAAGCAATGGAATTTGAATTAATGAGAGAGGATCTGGACTTTTTGGAATGGTTTATTTTCTGGAAAGATACAGGTGGTATGAGTAGTGAAAGCATTATTCATGCAGAAGATAAATATTATTGGATTTCTTACTCAAAAATATTACAGGATCTTCCGTTTATATTCCGGTCAGAATCAACAGTAAAAAGATCGCTTAATAGATTAATTGAGAAAAAGATAATAAAAAAATACCTCGGAAGTAAAAATGGAGCCAGAGCAACATATTTTGCTATAGGAGAAAATTATATTGCTTTATTAAAGGCAGATACTCGAATAAAAGATGAAATTCCAGCTGCTAAAGAAGAAAAAAAGAGACCAGCAAAATTTGAAAAAGAACATATTGAAATAATAGATCATCTAAATACGGTAACAAAATCAGCTTTCAAGTCAGACACAGTCGCATCAAAACAATTAATGAACAAGCTTTTAGAAAGCGGTTTTACTGTAGAAGATATCAAACTGGTAATAGAATTTAAGGCTAAAGAATGGGAAGGCACCGACCGGGAACAATATTTAAGACCAAAAACATTATTCAAAATGGATTATTTTCCGGGATATTTAAAAATGGCAAGAAAAGGAGCATGTAATGGCAGTGGCAATTTTGAGAGAGATGAAGGATCAGGCTTTAACAGATTTAACTAATGACGATATAAAAATAAAATTTATAGAAGAAAGCAAAAAAGAAGGTCAAAAAAATTATGAAGCTTTCCAGAAAAGAGAAGAAAAAAATAAGAAATTACAAGAAGAATTATTAAAGGAAGCAGAAATAAAAAAATATAAAAGTAATTCACAAATAACAAAAAAAGTTCAGAAAGCAAGTTTTGAAATTGCAACTTTTAAAAATGATAAAGAACGGAAATATTTTAATTATTTCAGAAATTATTGCAAACACTTTGATGAAGTGAGAGAAGATGTTATTGGAATACTGATAACTGGAAATCCGGGAACAGGAAAATCATTTGTTACGAGTTGTATTTATAATGAACTTCAAAATAAATATAAAGTTTACAGGTTTAACTTCAGTTTTTATATTGAGACTCTAAAGCAGAATTTTAATGAAATGGAAAGGCTAAACCTAGTTAAAAATGCGGATCTCGTTATAATAGATGATTTAGGAAACGAAATGCTTGAAACGGAATATAAAAAAAATCAGAATGATGAAAATACAATAAGCTGGCGACAGGAAAGAATGTTTAATTTGTTTCAGGAGATATATGAAAATGAAATTCCAGTAATTATAAATACAAACTTGACTTTTAGTCAGTTGAATAAATTTCTTGAAATAAAAAAAAGTGATAAATTACTTGATAGATTGATAGAAGATTGCAAACATCTGTATTTTGATTGGAAAAGCAGACGATCGGAAATAAAAAAAGACAAATTCAAAAAATATTTTGGTGAATAATATGATGACTAAAACGGAAAAGGATGAGATAAAAGTCAAAATATCAAAGATGGATATTGAGAGAATAGAAAAACTCATTTTATCCCAAGAATTAAGGGTTGAGAAAGCAAAATTTATACTGGATGCATTAATAGCTGAAAAATGGGAAAGAAATAGCAAAAAAGGTGGGAATGTTAATAGATAGGAGGAAAAATGCCTAGAGTAGTGGAAGCTTTTTCAGGGATAAGATCACAAACACAGGCCTTAAAAAATCTTGGGATAGATCATGAAGTAGTAGCAACTTTTGAAATAGATAAATGGGCCATAGAAATGGCTAAACTACTACATGGAAATGTCAATAATCTAGGAGATATATCTAAAGTTGATCCTAAAGAAGTGCCGGAACACGATTTATTTACTTATACTTTCCCGTGTCAAGATATTTCAACAGCTGGACATCAGGCAGGTCTTGAAAAAAATTCAGGGACTAGGAGTAGTTTACTGTGGGAGTGCAAGAAGATAATAGAATACCATAAACCAAAATATTTACTTATGGAAAATGTGGACAATCTATTGAGTAAAAGACATATAAAACAGTTTATGGATTGGTTGGTAGTACTTGAAAAGCTTGGATATAAAAATTACTATAAAATTTTAAATGCTAAAGATTACAGAATACCGCAAAGAAGAAAGAGAGTCTTCTGTGTAAGCATTTTTGGAAATGAAAAATATGTCTTCCCTAAACCTGTAGAATTGAAACTTAGATTAAGAGATATGCTTGAAAAAGAAGTGCCAGAAAAATATTATTTGAAAGATATTGATAATAATAAATTTCATGTAAATATGAATAAAAAACAGGGATATTTTATAAGTGGAGAAGTGGCAAATGCATTAACATCTAAAAATAATAGAAATAATCTGATACAAGTTGGCTATATAAATACAAATAGTCAGGGAAATAGAGTATATACAGATGATGTAGCTTGTACCATAAGTGCCTTAGGTGGTGGTGGTGGTGCGAAAACAGGACTTTATCTCGTGCCAAATGAAAAGATAATAGACGATGACATTTCATACTGTATAACTGCAAGCTATCACAAAGGCACTAACTTAAAAGGATATTTTAAAAAAGGAAGAAGACAATTAATTCAAGATGATAATTTCAGAATAAGAAGACTGACACCACGGGAATGCTGGCGGTTAATGGGATGGAAAGATGAACAAATAGATAAAGTTATACATTTTAGCGATAAACAGCTTATAGAAAAAGCTGGAAACAGTATAGTAATTGATGTACTAGAAGAAATATTCAGAAGTTTATTTTTAACAATACATGAAGAAGAGAATGAATATAGACTATTTTAAGGAGGTTAAATGAAATTATATCATGGAAATGCTGTAAGTTTGATAGATAAAATTAAAGATAATAGTATTCAATCAATCATAACAAGTCCGCCTTATTTTTGTCTTCGGGATTATGAATATCCTCAACAAATAGGACTAGAGGATCAAGTCGAAGACTATTTAACTAAATTGATCCAGATCTGGAACACAGCAAAAAATAAACTAAAAGATGATGGATTATTATTTATCAATATAGATGATACATATTATTATCCGAGACCAGGTGAAACAAAAATCTGGGGAATGAATGCAAATGGGGATAAACGACCGGGCATAAAAAAACATAATGAATATCGAAAAAGTAGTTTGATGGCAG
Organism: Sebaldella termitidis ATCC 33386; assembly: GCF_000024405.1. NCBI lineage: Bacteria > Fusobacteriati > Fusobacteriota > Fusobacteriia > Fusobacteriales > Leptotrichiaceae > Sebaldella > Sebaldella termitidis. Next base: position 897,778 of record NC_013517.1, read on the forward strand.
TTCCACAAAAATTAATAATAAAAATGATTGAATCAGGTTGGATATTCAGGCAGCAGATAATATGGCAAAAACCAAACTGTATGCCTGAAAGTACAACTTCAAGATTTACAAGAGATTATGAAGCAATATTTATGTTCAGTAAATCAGAAAATTATAAATTTAATCAATTGAAAGAAGATATGAAAACAGAGGATTTATCAAATCCACGTGGAAGTAATGGGACTACAAAACAATCTGGTCGACGAAATGAAGAAAATAAGAAAACTGAATATACAAGAAATATGAGATCAGTATGGAGCATAAATAATGTGTGTTCAAGTAATAATAATCATTATGCAACCTTTCCAGCTGAGTTGGCCAGAAGATTAATATTATGTTCAACAGATGAAAAAGATACAGTATTAGATCCATTTAGTGGATCGGGAACAACCTTAAAAGTTGCGAAACAACTTAACAGGCATGGTATAGGAATAGAAATAAATAGCAAATATGTGGAACTAGCAGAAAAGAATATAAATGATCTTTTCACAAAAGTGGAGATTATAAAGGAGGAATGTATTTGAATATAACAGATCATGCGTTAATGCGATATGCACAAAGATTTGAAGGCGAACAAATATCAAGTGATAGTGTATTCAGAGAATGGAAGAAAAGCAATATTGATAAAGTGGAAAAATATGAGAAAGCATTAAGAATTTTATTTCAATCAGCAAAATTCTTGACGGAAGGAAAGTATGATAAAAACGGGAAAATATCAAGCTTTTATATTGTAGAAGAAGAAAGGGTATGTTTTGTTTATGATAAAAAACAGCAAAACATAGTAACTGTTTATTTTATTGATTTTGGGATGACGGAAGAGGAAAATTCTCAAATGTTAGCGATATTTCTTAATTTTATTTCTAATACAAAAGTAGAAAAAGAAGAATTTGAATTGAAATGGTCAGAAGAATTAACGCAATTAAAAAGAAAGAGCAGTGCTTTGGAAATTGAAAAAAATGAATACAGAGAAAAAATTAAGAAATTAGAATCAGAACAGCAGCTTATAAATAAACAAATCGAATTTTCGGGTAATAAAAGAAAAGTTTATGAAGCAAATTTACAAAATGCATATAAAAAAATAATAAATTCTATAGAATTTTAAGGAGATGAAAATGAAAAAGACAATATTTGGATTAAGTTTGATCGGAGTTATATTATTAATAGTATTTGTATTAGTAGTAAGTGCTTTAAATTTCAGAAATACAGCTATTAAGCTGGAGAAATCGTTTGAAGTTCAATATGTAGCAAATCAATCCAGTTATGATGCTATGTGGAAAAAATTCAGGGAATTAGCACAGGTTTCAGATCTACAGGCTGAACAAGTAAAAGAAGTTTATACAGGCCTAATTTCAGGAAGATATGAAAATGATACACAGGTTCTATTCAAATTAATAAGGGAAGACAATCCTAAAATGATAGATACTTATTCAATTATTCAACAGCAGTTGGCAGCAGATAGAAATAGTTTTAACAATGAACAGAAAAAAGTGGTTGATAAAGGAAATCAATACAACTACTACATAAAAAAACACTTTATCTGGAATAAATTTTTCAACTATCAAGAGAAAGATTTAAAGAGTCTTGTAGTAACTTCTGAGAAGACAGATGAAGCTTTTAAAAACAAAAAAGATGATGAATTAAAAATAAAGTAGGTGATTAAGTGGTAATAGGATCATTAATATTATTGGTACTGTTTTGTATTTTTGCGTGGTACTCCAAAGAACATACAATTTTAGATGTTATCATCTTAGGAATTTTATTCTTAATTATCTCCGGTTTCGTTTCTTGTATTGATAGGAGTATACAGACTTATGATGAAGAAATATGGTCTGGATATGCTTATGATGTAAAACATATTGAAGAATGGGATCAGTGGATACCACCACAAAGAATATGTACCAGAAGTGGAAAAACAACTAAATGTACAACAAGGCCGGGTTATTGGGTTCACCATTCAGCAGAAAATTATATATATACAACTGATGGTGGAAAAATTAAGGTTAATTGGTCTTTAGATGGAAAAGTCAAACTCAATGATAGGTTTCCAAATAAAAAAGAAGAATTGATTAAATTATGGCCTTTAGGAACTACGACAGCATCTAAGCATGAGTATAAAAACTTATTGAAAGCAAGTAGTAGCTTATATAAATTTGATGGTAATGTTAAAGATTATAAATTACCTGAATATCCAAATGAATTTAAATCTTATGTGAAAATAAATAGATTAATTGGTGATTTTGAAAATCATGTGGAATTAAATAATAAAATTATGAAAATAAATACTAATTTGAATATAAGGGATAAAAAACAAGTAAATTTTATTTTAGTGAAATTTGATAATGTAACTAATGATCATCTATATGCGTTAAGAGATTACTGGAAGAACGGGAAGAAAAATGATTATATAATAGCTTTGAATATGAATGGTGATTATGTTCAGGATATGTTGATAATATCTTGGACAGAAGCCGAAATTCTTAATACTAAAATAACAACTATGACTTTGCATAAAAGACTGGATATGAAAAATTTTGATAAATACTTGGAAAATGTGGAATATTTAATCAAAGAAAATTTTGTAAGAAAAGAAATGAAGGATTATGAGGAATATATTGTAATTGAAACTTCATTGACTTCAAAGATAATTTGTTTTGTATTAGAAATCTTAATAATTATAGGTTTCATAATATGTCCGGTGAAGAAAATGATGGATAATTATTAAAGAGGTGATTATATGAACAAGATGATACTTATAAACAATACATCAATAATAGCAAAAGAATATTCGGAAGAAAGAGTTATAACTGCATGGGATATTGCAAAACTTCACAAAAGAGAAATAAGGGAAATAAATCAAAATTTTAAACATATAAAAGATAGACTCAAATATGGTGAAGATTATTATGTGGTTTCCAGAGATTTTGCTGAATCAAATCAGATGATTCAGGAATTTTTGCCAAATAATGTCCGGGAAATAATACTTTTTACAGAAACAGGGTATCTGATGTTGGTGAGAACACTTAATGATGATCTAAGTTGGAAAATACAAAAATCTTTGATAAAAACATACTTTACATTGAAAAAAATCGAAGCTTTGACAGTTGAAGACATGATCATAATGCAAGCTAATGAAGTAAAAGCAGTAAAAACTAAAGTAGAAGTACTTGAAGATAAAATAAATAATCAGATTAGGAAAAAGAATAAAAATGAAAAAGGAGTTTTTCTTACTAAATTTAAAATAAAATCAAAGACTTACTCCATTCAAACCAGTAAAAATTATACAAAATATTTCAAGCAGGAAAAAACGCTTGCCAAATACTTAAATGAAAATGGTTGGAAAATATATACTGAAAATAAAAGCTAGGAGGATTCATGGATAAATTAAGAGTTTGGATAGAAAAGAAAAAATTATTAGGTGAAGTAAGAGAGGTAAATTATATTGATAAAATAGTCTGGGTAGTAGGTCAATGGGGTGGATTCCGTTCAGAAGATGCAATCTTTATGAAGCCATTAATGAAAAAAGATATAACAGGCAAAGATATATTTGAGGGTGATATTATTCAGTTTCATGATAATGACGGAAACGCCGGAAGAATGATAGTAAAATATGGTGAACTAGAACATATGGTATTGTCGAAATATAATCAAACACTTAAAAAAGTAAAAATGTGGGGTTTTTACTTTGAAGTATCTGATGAAGATAAAAAAGTACTTTGGAGGGCTGAAAATGATGATAGGACAGAAAATGATATTGAAAAAGAAATAAAAATTGTAGGGAATATATATGAAAATAAAAGCTAATTAAAGAAGGTCTTATATGGATAAATTAAAAACAGGGATATTTCAGTATGATGGAGAGAGTAATGAGCTGAAATTATACTGGAATGTTCAAAGTATACCAAAACCAAGTGACTTGAAGCTACAAACTGAAATACTCACAAATACACCAATTAAATTAATTCCTCAGTTGAGATTAAGTTTAGATCAAATGAGATTAATAAAAGTTCTGACAAGTGAATATGGGGCTATATTAGGTTATGAACAACCTGAAATGCAAGAAATTTTAAGGGATGAATTTTGTGAATTATATGAGTTTGAATGGTTTAGTACATCACCATACAAAACAGAGGCTTGTACATTGGAAGTGGCTACTAAATTTATAGATTTTATTATTAATCATGCAATTATAGTCAATAATATATATTTATATGTAATTGACAAAAAAGAAAAAAGAGCGATTCCGTGTAGAGAATATGTAAGTGACTTCTATAGTTATGTTGTAGCATGCTATTTAAATAAAAAATGTGTGGTATGTGGTCAAAGACATGAATATGAACAAGGGTATATAGTTGATTTTGACCATGCGGATAAGGTAGGAACTCTAGGAGCAAGAAAATATGATGACGGATTACAATTAAGAGGGTGGACATTATGCAGGAAGCATCACCAGCAAAGAGAAGCCACTCCGCTATTGGATTTTATGGAATACTGGCACATAGCACCAATTAAATTAAGTCCTACTTTAGTAGCAATAGGACAAAAACTATATCCTGAACAATTCAAAGCTTTTGATATTGAAAAGCATAGACCGCATGTCAGATTAGAAGTTCAGGAGTTTGTTCAAAAAAATAAAGGGAAGTTATTCCGTCAAGGGATAGCGTATGCATAGGAGGAACAATGAGTTTAGATGTTTTAGAAATAAAATTTAAAAATAAAGATCTGTTAGTAGTACATGATGTTAAATCTACAATTATGTTGCAAGAATATTGTTCGTTTATTGTAAAAGCAGCATCAGTGTTTAAATACAATAATAAAGTCGTAAAAAACTATACTTTTAATCTTGCGAAGATAGAAACAATAAAAAAAAATAATAAGTTGATTTATTTGGAAAAGTGCTAGGAAGACTCTTGTGTAGAAGATAGGAGGCTATAATGAAAAATAAAATAGAAATCCGTTGCAAAAAATGTGGAAAGCTAGCTATGGAGATAGAAGTAGAGGGTAGAGTAAAATATGACTTTAAGTGTAAAAGATGCAGTTGTAAAAATATAGGCATAGTAAAGGGTTTAAGGAGGAAATATGGAACAAATCTTACAATTATGGACGGCTGAGCCATTAAAGGTTGGATATTTAGTTAATATAATAAGCTTGAGTGAAAATAAAGAAGTTAAAGCTGAAATAATAAAAATCATAAGCCAAGATGTAAATGAAGTAGGAAATTGGTTTAATGTGATTACAGCTAAAGAATTAGGGGTGAAGTAATGCTAGCAATAACAATTGTAATATGTATATTTTTGTTTCTGATGGCTGCTTTGATATTAGGCCATATAGAAAAGAGACAGGCTGATAAAGAAGATATATATGAAATATTGAGCGAATTAGATAAACGCATACATGATTTAATAAAAAATAAAGTATCAATAGATGATTTGAATATAACGCAAGGAGCAATTGATCAACTTAGTTGTTTAGTCACGGAATGTAGAGACAGGGTTAATAATTTAGAAAAAGAAAAACACAATATATAGTTTTAAGTGGGATAATTTTCCGATAAAATACAATACAAAACACAAGATGTTGTAATTACCATCCAGCAGGATAAGAAAGGATTAATACTGAATATGAAGAAAGTTAGAGTGAGATGTAAGTTTTGTGGAAGACATGTAATAGGACTTGAAATAGAAGGGCAAGTAAAAGGCAATTGGAAATGTAAAAAGTGTGGCAGAGACAATAATATATCTGTTTTTGATAAAAATATTGAAAATGCACAATCAAAATGTTAAAATGTATTAAAAAATCGAGGTATAACATGAGAAAAATATTCTTGGTATTTTTGGTTGTTTCAAATTTATTATTTAGTTATAGAGTTATTAGTGTGAGTGATGGAGATACTATAACAATAATGATGAATGGTGAAAAACAGAAAATACGTTTATATGGGGTTGACACACCAGAAATCAATCAGTCATTCGGAACAGAAGCAAAGCAATTCTTATCAGATCAAATCCTTAATAGAGATGTAGAAATAGAAGTAAAAGACACAGATAGATATAAAAGGCTTGTGGCAATTGTTTATTTAAATGATAGAAGCATGAATGAACTGTTGTTAAAAGAAGGCTGGGCGTGGTGGTATGAAGCTTATGCTAAAAAGGAATACAAATATAAAGAGTTACAGGAGCAAGCTCAAGAGAAAAAGCGGGGAATGTGGAGAAATAAAGGAAATATTCCGCCTTGGGAGTTCAGGAAGATGAAAAAGGTTAAAACAAAATAATATATATTTAGGAGGGAAGATGAAAAAACAATTTTTATTAGGAATAGGTATAATAATTTTTATTTTTCTAGCAGTGGGGAGTACAGATTCTGACAAAGAAGAAAAAGAACGTGAAATAAAAGAATATGCTGAAAAAACAGCGAAATTGTCACCAGAAGAAAAAGCAAAAATAGATGCTGCAAATTTGGAAGAGAGGAGAAAACAAGAGGAACGGTCAAAGGAAAAACAGGCTAATAAAGTCCAAAAAGCGACGAGTTCTGTTTCGCCAGACTCTAAAACCGTTTATGAAGATGATGAAATTGGAAAAGAATTACGAGGTGAAATTGGTCATAGAGCTAAAAAAATAACTATTTTTGATGATGGGGCAATAGTACAAGTTGAAGCTCAAGATGGTATTGATAGAAAAATGGTAGTAAAGGGAATGGTGAGAGATTCAGGACAAATACTTGAAAAATTAGAAAAAATATCAAAGAAGCATGGAGCAAATTCATATCAAGAAGTTACAATAGAATTCTTTTTTGATTTGAGAGCTCCAGACGGGAAAGTGAGCAATGAAAAAATATTCAGAATAACAAAATCAGGTTCAGATATAAAGTCTACATTCATTCATCCTGTGATACAGCAAGCTTATTCTGAACTGTATGAATAATAGCCTAAATAAAGGGCTATTTTTATTTTGAAAAATATTTCTTGACTTCAATGTGTAAATGTGTTAATTTGTAAATGAGTTAGGAGGTGAGTTTTATAAAAAATATTGGCTTCACTGTTGAAGATGAATTCCATAAGAAACTCAAAATAAAAGCTACAAAAGAGGGGAAAGGTATAAAAGAATATATCATAGATTTGATAAAAAAAGATATGGAAAAAGACAGTGATAAATAAAAACAGCCCTTCATCTAAAAAAGATAAAGAGCTTTTGAAGTTTAATACTTCCTCACAAGAGTATTATATCAAAAAAAGCTCTAAATATCAATATAAAATACAAATTTAGGAGGTATTTTTATGAATTATTTAGAGAAAAAGATTGTGTTTCATGAAGATGAAATTTTGACATTTCAAGATCAAGAAACTGGCAAAATTTATGTAGCTGTTACAATGATATGTAATAGTCTTGGCATGTCAGAGAATCAAAGAGACACGCAGGTTAAAAAAATAAAAAATGATGGAACATTGAAATTAGGGGCTAAAGAGCTCACCGTCAAAATTGACGGTCAGGTTCGAGAACAGATGTTTATTGAGTTAGAGTTCCTTACAGGTTGGTTATTTAAAATAAATCCAGCAAGATTTTCCGAGGAGCTAAAAGAGAAACTTATTGATTATCAGCTTCATTGTCAAGAAATTTTAACTGATGAATTTTTTGGAAAAAGAGAACTATTATTACCCGGACACAATGATGAAAAATTGAATCCTCACTTAAATGATATTGACGACAGGTCTTCAATCATCAGGGGCATAGAAGCGGAACTTACAAAATTATATGACGAATTAGTATATCACTACAACTGGATAAAGAATAGATCAGAAGTCAAAAGAGATGAATATATCGGAAATATCAGAAAAGCTAAACAAAAACGTTTTATTGATAATGGAAAAGAACTTACAACAGAAGATATTGACAAGTTAAACGGAAGATGACAATAAAGGGACTAAATTTAAGGAGAGATATTCAAATGTTGGCAATTCAATGTACAAAGAAACTAAAAGATGAACTGAAAATAGAGTTTGAAGATAAAGAACTATATAATGTAGATCCGCTTTATTCATGGCATTCACATTTATTTAAGTACGGCAGAATGAAATGTGTAGTAATTATGAATACTTTGACAAGATATAATTTTATATTAGTCGGACTTAAAAGCAAAGATTTTAAAGATTATGAAAGAATAGTTTTAGAAGCAATAAGAGAAAATCTTTTGTTAGATGGTGCGACTGATGAAATGGTAGAAAAGTATTTTGATAAGATAAACCAGATTATTTATTTGCCTACAAGCAGTAGACCTGTAATAAGCCAAATGAATGAAGTTATAACAACATTTACTTGGTGGATTGAAGATAGCACTGTGGAAGAAGTGAATCGTAAACTGAATGATCACCCTATGCTGACATTACCTAAAATATATTCAGGAATATCAATGATGGATGAATTGAATAATTTGTGATAAAAAATATTGTTTACTTTAGTATATTATTTTGATATAATTTATATACTGAAAAAGCAACATCATCTCTTTTTCAGTTTCAATTTCAACTAGCTCTGGTAGGCTAGTATAAAAAATAAAAAAATAAAAAAAGATTTTAAATTGTAATCGAGTCATGCAGGACTCCTTTATTTGGGTGGAGAAATCCGCCTTTTTATTTGTTAATATTTAAATTCAGAGGGTACACCTTGTCACATGCCGAACCAAGCAGTTAAGTTCTGAAACTCAAAAGATACTTTTTCATTAGGGAAAATATGATATGTTAACGAAAATAAAAAAAGGAGAATATGTAATGTCGGAGATTACAATATTAGTTCTTGCTCTAGCCATATATAAGATTATCGATAAGCTAAAGTAAGAGTTTTGAAATTTTCAACCCTGTACCAGCAGGGTTGTTTTTATATTAAATAAATCATAAGCAAATGAGCTAAAAGTAAGTAGTAATGTTGACAAACACGAACTTTTGTAGTATAATTAAGTGAAAATTGAATATTGCGGAGCATTTAGTATAGATAATCTACGGACAATGTCTTTAATTCGCGCGAGTCCTAACGGGACCTGACACATAGCAATGTGTGTTGGGTTCCTTTTTTTTATTTTCAAAACTTAATCAAAATTAAATGTTTAGTGATGGAGGTAAGGCATGGCTAAAAGTAAAGTAGAAAGTGAAATTACTATAAAATTAGATTTTACTGATATAAAAGAACAGTTGCAAAATTTACTAAAAGCGATTGAAGTAATAGAAAATGAAAATAATCAGCCCGCATGTGAGCGCTAGAACTAATTGTAAACATAATAATTTTATAAAAATTTAAATAATATGGTTATGGCACAGTAGATTGATTTAGGTGCAGGGCATGGGAGGGAATAATGAAATTAAAAATAGGATGGAAGAAATACAGAATACTTAAAAAGAAAAAACCACGAATGGATAAGAAAGTAGTAAATGGTTCTATTGATTCTGACAGTTTAATAATTCAAATAGAAGAATCTTTATCAAAAAAAGTACAGCAACAAGTTTTAATTCATGAAGTAATACACGGGATATTTGAACATTCTGGAAAACAGGAATGGTTTGAAAACGAAGAGCTGGTAGATTGTGTTGCTAACGGAGTAATGCAAGTTATATATGATAATAAAAAGAATATATTTGAAAAGGTTGGTGAGTGAGTGAAAGAGTTAATAAGAGTGGTAGTTTCAAATAATGTCAGTATAGTAAGTTCAAGAGATTTATATGAATTTTTGGAAATAAAAGAAAGATTTAGCAGATGGTTTTCAAGAATGCTTGATTTTGGATATAAAAATGGTAAAGACTATACCCCGTACCTAATAGTACACCCTCAAAATAATCAAAAAATAAAAGACTATTGGCTAACTTTGGATATGGGCAAGGAATTATGCATGTTGGCGAGAAGTCCAAGAGGAAGAGAAGCCAGACAGTATTTTATAGATAGGGATAATGAATTAAGAAAATTAGAAAAGGCGAATATTTATAAAGAAAATACAGAATGGCTTATAACTAGAAAACAAGGAAAATTAGTAAGAAGAAATGAAACAGATTGTTTGGCTGAATTTATTATATATGCCAGAGAACAAGGAAGTAAAACTCCGGAAAAGTATTATATTAATTTCTCAAAGTTGGTTAATAAACAGGTCGGTATAGGAAAAGATATGCGGGATAAGGTAAGCATAACAACATTGAACCATATAGCTAATCTTGAGAACTTAATAATCAATACAGTAAAAGAAAATATGTTAAGCAAAGTTTATTACAAAGACATATATCAAATATGTAAAGGTAAATGTGAACAATACAAAGATTTATTGCAGCTTGAAAAAATAGAATGCAAGTTAATAAGTTAGGTTGGTGAGTGAATGAGGGGATATGGCTAAAAAACACAGTGATTTATTGATAAAGGAAATTAGAAAAGAATATGAAGCCGGAAGCTCAATAAATCATTTATCTAAAAAATATAAGGTATCAAGTGGAACTATAAAGTATTGGTCTACAAATAATGGATGGAAGAAAAAAAAACAGAACCAGCCAACCGTTAACCAACCAACCGAAATAGAAAAAACAACTTATCCAACCAACCAGATTAAAGAGGTTGGTAGGAGTGAAAAAGAAATAATAAAATCTATTGATAAAAAAATAGAAAGAGATAGACATTTAAATGACTCTGAAAAAGATTTTTGTCATATTTATATAAAGACTTTTAATGGAGCTTTAGCGGTAAAGAAAGCAGGGTACACTACAAAATATCCTGAACGGTATGCATATACATTGCTACAAAAAGATAAGATCAAAAAATACATAAATGAACTTCAGGATGAGATAAGGCAGAATGTAATTGTGAACATGGGAAATGTAATAGATCTTATGAAAAGAGTTGCATTTGCAGATATAGGAGATTTTGTAGAATTTGGATCAGAAGAGAAAGAAAATAGTAGTGGTGAAAAATATAAAAAAAATTATATCAATTTCAAAGATATAGAAGAAGTAGACGGGCAGCTCATCAATGAAGTATCGGTCGGTAAAGATGGAATAAAGGTTAAGCTTGTAAGCAAGGAAAAGGCTCTTGAGTTCTTGGCGAAATATATGGATTATCCGGATAAACTTGCGAAAGAAAGATTTGAACATGATAAAGAAAAATACAATGATGAGAAAGCAATAGAAGTTGAAAATGAGAATAACTCAAAAAATATTATAACAGAAATAATAGGAAAGGCTGATTTAAATGCAAAGAATAACAACTCTTAAAGAAGCTTTTGAATATTATAGAAGAGATCCAGTAAATTTTTTCAAAGATATATTGAATTTTCATTTTTTATCAGAGGATCAAACAAGAGTATTGCAAGCATTTAATGAATATAGAAGGCTAAGTGTGCCGGCAGGGCATTCAACGGGAAAATCAAGTCTGGCAGGTGGGTTAACTACATATTGGCTTATAACAAGACCGAAAAGCAGAGTAATAGTAACAGCACCAACTTATAGACAATTAAAAACTATATATTGGGCAGAAGTTAACAAAATATATAACAGAAGTAAATTAAAGCAATTAAATCTATTTGAAATCAATGACAAGATTATGAGGATTAATGATAAGGATTTAAAGCGTGAGTGGTTTGCATTACCAGTAACAGCAAGCACACCAGAGGGAATGCAAGGGCAGCATGGAGATAAAACAGAAGTAATAGAACAGATAATGAAACATTTAGGGATAGAAGAAATAGGTGATGATGAAACAATTGAAATAGTGAGTCAGATACTGAGAGGGGAAAAACAAATTGAAGGATTAACAAAGGAGGATAAAGAAAAATTACTTGTAATGGTAGATGAATCTTCCGGAGTTAAGAATGAAATATTTGAAGTCTTAGAGGGAACAGATTATGACAAACTTGTATTGTTTGGAAACATGACAAAAAATACAGGCTATTTCTATGAGAGTGTATATAATCCTAAAAGTAAGTTTTATAAGGTTACAATGAGTAGCTATAACAGCCCATTTATGAAAAAAGAACAGATACATGATCTAGAAGAAACATATGGTCCTGATAGTAATGTTGTAAGAGTGAGACTTAAAGGTGAAGCACCCGATGGAAATGAGAACTCTATATTTAGTAGCAATAAAATAGATTCTGCTTTTCAGAGATCATTATCTTTGTCGGAATATGAAACTATTAAGTTAGGTGTTGATGTTGGTAAAGGTAGCGGCGGAGATTCAAGTACTATTTATGAAAAAAAAGATAATAGAGTAAGAAAGAAATTAGATAGAAAAGATTTTACACTTCCAGATGTAAAAAGAGAAATAATTCAGTATTGCTATAAAAATAGAGACAAATTGATAATAGCAAATATTGATGGAACAGGTTTAGGAACAGGGTTAGTACAAGAGTTGGAAGAAGGGGAAATAGAAAACCTTGTTGTAAATGATATTCAGTTTGCTGGTAAAGCTAAAAATAAGAAAGAATTTAACAATAAAAGAACGGAAATGTACTTTGAATTATCAAGGAATCTGGATAAGTTAGATTTGGAAGAGGATCAGGAATTAAAGAGAGAACTATTAATACAAATATACGAATTTGATAATAACGGAAGATTTAAGCTGATAAGCAAAGATAAGATAAAGGAGATGCTGGGACATTCTCCAGATAAATCAGATGCATTGGCTTTATGTAATTATGAAGCTGAAACAAGAAATACAAGTTACAGAATGAGTACAGAAGATCTTTATTAAAAGGAAGGGAATATGGAAAAAGATGAAAAAATAGAAAAACTAAGACTATATTATTCTGATGAAATGTATGAAGAACAAGAAAATATACTGCAGCCTGTTTCAGCAGATGGAGCAACAGATGTATTATTACAACCTGTTTTTAATCCTCTTAAAAGAATAATTGACAATCTTTATTCTCTAGCCTTCAAGAATTTTGATTGTTCTGAAAAATCAGTGAAGGAAATATGGGAATTGAATAACTTTGAAGTAAGTAAAAAGAAATTAATTTCAGAAGCTATATTAACAGGAGAATCTTATTTAGAAGTTATAAAAAGCAGTAATGCTACAAAATATATCTTTCATAAAGTAGATGATGTAGAAGTAGAAAAAGATTTTGGTGAAATACTTAAATTTAGTTTCACAGGCGTGGCGAAAATAGTTAATGAAGATGGTGAAATAGAGGAAAATGAGATAGAAAAAACTTATTTCAAAATAGATGAAAAAGTTTTTCTTATTATAAATGATGAAAGTCCATTGTACATAGGCGATACAATGCCAATATTTGAATTTAATTTTGGATTAGATCTATTTAGAGCTTTGTATTACATAGATACATATAATGAGCTGGAATCTGAGTCAAGAACAATAATAAACCTTCATTCCTCACCTGAAAAATTAGGAAGAAACTTAGGAATTAAAAAACCTAAGGAGGAACAGCCAAATAATAACATAAATATTTTTCAAAAACTATTAAGGGCATTGAGTGAAAATAGATTCAGAAAGCAAAGAATGATTGTTGTAGATGAGAAAGAAGAAAGAACGGCAGACATTAAATATATTGAAATGAATAATACATGGGTAAATAGTGACATATTACCAAAAATGGAACAGGTGATGAATGATTTTAAAGAAGAGTTTCCAGAAATAGATTTAAAAGTAGAAAGTGGTAATGTAGCTATAAGAACATATTTGATGACAATGCAAGGCTTACGATCAAAAATATCTACAATAAGAGATAGTTTTATAGAGAAGATTAGGAAAGTGGATAGTTATTCAACAGGAAAAGAAATAGATATAAAAAAATATTCATATTCAGATATATTTGAACAAATGGAGGAAGAGGCAAATGTAGAGATATTAAATAAAAAATTAGATGCATTAGAAAAAGTTAATAGAATTCAGTCTGATGACAGAATACTAAAAATTGTTAATGATCTTTCTGAAGGAATACTGGAAGGAATGAGCAATGAATAAAGTTGATTTGAAGTACAGCTTAGATCATGAATATAGATTATCTAAGATATTACAGTCAATGACATTAAGCCTTTTAAATCATAAAGAAAATGATTTTCAGGAAATAAGTAAGGAAGTCAGTAAAGTTTTACTGGATTTCACAATTAAGAGTCAGGAGAAATATAAATCTTTTGATGCTGAAAGAGATAAGGAAAAGCATCTCGAAATTGTAAGGGAACAATTAATTAAAATAAAGAGATATATCAACGCTCAAACAAAGTGGATAGAAAAAAATAGGGACAATAAGGAATTGAAAAAGAAAGCATTAAGACATTCAGAATTAAAAGGTAGAGATATAAAAGGAAATGCTTATGCTGCTTTTTTGAAAGATATTGTTTCAAAAGATTCGGTTGGATTTGTATGGAATACAGTTGGAGACGACAGAGTAAGACCGGAACATGAAGATAGAGATCAAGAATTCTTCACATGGAAAGATGCAGATTTGTTACCTGGAGAAGATATTATGTGTAGATGTTGGGTAGAGGTGTATTTAAAAAAAGAAATAAGAAAATAAATAAGGAGGAAACATGAGATTTTTTAAAATAAGACAGAGATTTTATGATGCTAATGATCAAAATGGAGGAGAAGGAGGGGGTGGTAAAGAAGACGAAAAGGATGAAAAAGAGGATGAAAAAGATAAGCAGGCGGATAACGATATAAAAAAAGACCTTGAAAATATTAAAGCAGACATAAAAAAACTTATGGATGGATCTGGTGGGAATGATGCGACATTAAAGAGTTTGCAGGAACAAATTGATAAACTTGAAGATGGAGAAGCTAAATCCGGATTAGAAAAGATAAAAAATGAACTTACAGCTTCAAAAAATGAAAATATGATATTGAAATTGGAAATGTATAAGTCTAAAGCATTAGAAAGTGAAAAAATAAATAATGGATTCGCTGAACTAATTACAATAACTCCGGAAATGAAAACAGAGGATATAGATAACCTCGTAAAAAAAGCACAGGAAATTCAAGAAAAAATAAAACAGGATTTGGTTACAGTTAATCAAGATAAAAATCCAGCTTTTAAAATTGGGGATAAGAAAAAGACAGATGATTTTCATGATGAAATGATTAAAGAAGAAAGCGAAAAATATAAAGAAAAAGAAATGCCAAAATTTTTTAGATAAATAAGGAGGAAATAATGAGAAAAACAGTAATAGACACAAGTCAAAAACAACCAATTTATAAAGTTGATTATGCTGTGCCGGTCACAATAGATGCTGCAGCTACAGAATTTGAAATGGTTGGAAATAATAAAATTGTGAGAGCTGGAACTATTGTTAGTTCAACAAAGAATTTAACTGAACCAAATCAGGTTAAGGTTTTAACAGATAATACGGCAGGAAAAGGAATCCTAATGGATGATGTAGATATTACATTTGGTGATGCTATCGGAACAGCATTAGTAAAAGGAATAATATTTGCTGAAAGAATAACAAACCCGCCAACAACAGTAGACTATAATGATTACTTGGGAAATGGCTTAATTCAAGCTGTTTCTATAGACAGATAAGGAGGAAATAAATGAAATTACAAGAAATGTTTAAAGCAGAAAAGATAACAAATTATAATAAAACTTTGGGGAAACCAATGTTTTTACATGAATTTTTTATGGAAGTAAGATATACTGACAATTTTAAAATATCTACAAAAGTTAACGGGAAAAATGAGGGAATTGCAATTAATCCATCAAATTTTGATGCTGATCCAATACTGAGAGAATTTAAAGAAGTAGCGACTTATGATGAGGATAAAATATATTTTAAAGAGGCTCATAAACTTAATGAGGAAAATAGAAAGAGATTATTTGAATTACTTAAAATGGAGAGCAATAAAGCTTTGGAGATATTTGTGAAGCAAAGATTTAAAGAAATGGCTGGTGAAGATGGCTGGTTAGATTCTGTTAGAATTAGAGCTGAAATAATGTTTATCCAACTTATTACAAGCGGAAAAAATGCAATAAAAGAAAAGGCTGTGGAAAAAGAAATTGATTACTTGCACCCAGCTGATAATAAAATTGCATTAACAGGTGGGGAATTGTGGACAGCCCCAACAACAGCAACCCCAATTTCTGATTTATTAAGATGGAAGAAGTTTAATAAAGCTAATACAGAATATGCAATTATGAATAGAAAAACATTTGAAGATATGATTAAGACGGATGAAGTAAAAAATTATATGAAAGAAGAGTTCAAAATAACTCTTGCTTCAGATGAAGAATTTATAACAGCAGTACAAAGAAAAACTGGGCTTCAAATTATTATATATGAGTATGAAGCTAAAGCAAAAGAAACAGAAGCAAAAAAAGTAATTTTTCCTGATAGTGTTGTGGCATTATTGCCAAGAAAACTTGGGTATATATCTTACGGTCCGACAATAAGTGGAATAGATACAGAACTAGGATTAGAAGTTGAAGATAATATGTCTGTAATTCCTAAAACATACGCTACTTTAACAGTTACATTTGAGAAAAGTGGACAAGCTAGCAAGATAAGACAAATGATATTTGAAATAGAGTCTACAATGGCACCTGACGAACCTGATATGTCAAATTTAATTATAGCTAAGACAGCATAAGGAGGAAAAATGAAAGAAGCAGATATAAAAATAGATGATCTAGAAAAAGAAGAAACAAAGTCTGAAAAAAAAGGTAATGTGAAAAAAGAAAAAAATCAAGAAGCTGTAAAAAAAGATGATAGTGCTGAAATCCTTAAAGAGAATCGAAATGAAGACGATAAGAATGATACGGAAAATATAAAAGAAAAAGTAGTAAATAAAAGTACCAAAAAATATAAAGTATTAATAGGAATGGTAGGGAAAATAAGAAAAGGCGGAGAAATAGAACTGACAGATGAAGATGCTGAGGCACTTCTAAAAGAAGAATATATAGAAGAGGTATAAATATGGAAATACCTGAAGATCTAAAAATATTTGTTCCAGAAATAAAGAATTATCCTGACGAGGTTATACAAGCTATATATGATGTGGTTTATGCCTTATATCCTGACGAAGAACATAAGTTACTTAGATATTATTTTTTTGGGTTTCTGTTAACTAGTGACGATCCTACATACTTAGCAAGTAAGATTGAAATTTCAAATACTAAGATAGAACAGATAACTGGTGATAATGGAAATCCATATTGGGTAATGTATAAAAGGCTGTTAGGAGCTTTAGGTTTAGACGATGATACAGAAAATGAAACTACTGTTGTAGTTTATTGAGGAGGGAAAATGAAAGTAAAGATAATTTCAGAACTTGAAGCTACTCTTTATACAAGAAGAAACTTGATTGTATATAAAGGAGAGTATGAAATGATATTAGGCGCTCAGGATCTGGAAAATTATAAAAAAGAAATAGAAGATAGAAAACTTCCTATAAAAATTGAAGTTCTACCTGAAGAAGGTGTGGATAATGGGAATAAAGACAAAGGAAACGGTAAAAAATCCGCTAAAGAAGGTAATGGGATCTAATAAGGTACAAGTCGGTATCTTTGGAGATGGGGAACTGACAATGTTAGCTAATATATTTGAAGATGGGGGTGGACGTTGGGGGAGTGTGCCTGATTGGTCGCCACTAGAAACAGCAGCACCTAAGATATTGGAAGCTGCTGTGAATATAGTTAAGCAAGAAGCCGCTCAAATGATTATAAACGGGAAAGATAATACTTTAAAAAAGGTAGCTTTAGAAGGTGCAGGGATATTAAAAGAAACCATTGAAGGAATAAAAAGTCCGGGCAATAAAGAATCTACAATCAAGAAAAAA
Organism: Sebaldella termitidis ATCC 33386; assembly: GCF_000024405.1. Taxonomy (NCBI): domain Bacteria; kingdom Fusobacteriati; phylum Fusobacteriota; class Fusobacteriia; order Fusobacteriales; family Leptotrichiaceae; genus Sebaldella; species Sebaldella termitidis. Next base: position 915,564 of record NC_013517.1, read on the forward strand.
GGATTTGATAATCCTATGGTTGATAGTGGTAAATTCAAAAAGGCTGCTTCTGGAAAAGTGAATGGTGTTGGAACTTTTGGGAAAGGTAAATTAGGATAATGGCTGGGAAATTTAGAATATATCAAAGGATAAAAAGGTTATTTGAAAGAGATGTTATTTTACAAACAAGAACAATCACAAAAAGCTTTATTGGAGAACCTCAACCAACAATTACAGAATATAATATCAAAGCAGCAATTTTAAATCAGAAAACTGGATATAAACTTAATTCTTTAGCACTAGATAATGAAAGACAAAACACTGATTTAACAATGGATATTTACTTTCATGAAGATCTGGAAATAGAACCAAAAGTAAAAGATATAGTTTTGTGGAATGGTAAAAAATATCAAATTAATAAATTAGAAGATAATAGAATAACTTCTGACTTCTGGAAAGGAGAGATTGTTGAGCTTAGCAAATAGACTAAAAGAGATACATGAGGAAGTGAAAACTGTATTATGTGAAATCATTTATGAAAAAACAGAGATAACAAAAGAAGAAATAAATAATGATGATTATTTGAATGAGTATGATAATGAAGAGTTAGATAAACCAACAACATTATTCTATAAAGTAGATCTGATTTCTCCTTTTTCACCGGAAATAAATGGAAGTTATATTTATGATTTGAAGTTTGACATTAATTTACATCTACAAACCAAAGAACATAAAACAATAGCAGAATTATTATTATTCCTGTCAAATGATAGGGAAATAGTAAAAAGATTCAAAGGAACAAATAATAAATTAAAAATAAATATAAAGGATGTTGCATTACTTCAAAGCTCTAATTTCACACATAACAACGAAACATTTCATAAAGAGGTAATGACATTCAATATTATGTACGAGGAGGAATACAATGGCGATATATAAGCCTACATTGAATTTTTTGAATACAATTAATGTTGATACTAAATATTCAAAAAGTTATTTAACAGATGTAAGAGATGCATTATTTTTATCAACTGTAAAAGATGTAGAACCTACTGTAATAACAGAGGTTACAGATTTAATAACATTAGGTTTCACAACATCTGATCCTATTTATAAAAAAGTAGCTGATGCATTTGGACAAGGCGGAATAGATAACATATTAATTTATGGTGTTGATATGGTAACAGCAACTTCAATGACACCTGAAAGTGTTATGGAAGCTTATGATAATCATGTGCTTGCTACTGACTATACAATCTTGATTTTAGATGTAGTGGACATGGCTAAAGCTCAGTTATGGGCGACTGCTTTTAAACCACTTATTGATGATAAGCATCTATTCTTACAGTTTGACACTGTAACAAACACTATAGCAGAAATAAATACATTTAAAACAACAAATAATCTTGATAATGCAAGTGTATTTGTAATAGATAATGATACATACACAAATAATCTTGATTCTATCACATGGGCAAGAGTAAGAAACAGAGATCTAGGATCGTATATAGTTCACTCAACTGAAGTAAGAAATGTAACAAAGCCTAATTGGACAAAGACAGAACAACAAAATTTAAAAGATATGGGATTGAATTTTATCTCGAATCCAATAAGAGGGAAATTCCACATTCAAAACGGACTTACAACAAGCGAATTGCCAATAGAGGTACATTTGTATAGGTTATGGGAAATAAAAACACTGAGAGAGAGATTAACAAGGCTACAGATAGAAACAGATAAAATCCCTATCAATGAAAGTGGATATGAAATGATAGAGGGAACTATTAAAGGAGTAATATTTACAGCTGTGAATATGGGAATAGCTAAAACAGTAAATGGTGATCCGTTGGCTATTGAAAGAAGAACAGATGATAACGGAAATTCTCTTGATTACTTATTAGGAAAAGTAGAACTCCAATTTCCGTCAGAAGAAGATATAAGAAACGCTGATTTTAAGTTCAGATACTTTCATACTTTGCTTGACGGGATAAGACACGTGGATGTATCTGGATATATTTCCCAAACAGGAGAATTAATAATAGGAGGTACACAGTAATGATTAATTATAATTGGAGAAATGTACATATAACAATGTTATCCAATGATTTTCCTGGAGGAGTACTGAAGTTTGATTGTTTCCACGAAGATGGATTTCAAGATGAAAAAAAAGAGGAATCTTCACAATCTGTTAGTTTAAGCTGTGGTCAAACTATAAACGCAGTAAATACAAATAATGAATTTACTTTTACATTAGCTCTGGGTTATGGAACAAGTGAAGAAAAAGCAATGGTAGTATTTTACCAAACTGTTGGAATGTTACAACCAAACTATAGCTTAACAGTGATAATAAAGGATGATAACGATAGTTCAATTACAACTTATCCAGGAGTAGTGATAACAAAGCCATCTTCAGTAACACATAAAAAAGATGGTGCATTAGATGCTAGAACATGGGAGTTTAAAGCAGAAAGCAGAAGTATAGTTTATTACTAATAGAAAGGGTGAAATAATGGAAAAGAAAAATCCAAATCAAGATTTCAATATGGATGATGAAATAAAAAAAGCACAAGAAGAATTAATAAAAGAAGGTAAATTAGAAAAAGGTATTATTGATTCAGATGAATCAATTACAGAAGGTGTAGATCCCGAGGAACTGGCAGGCATGAGAAATGAAAAAGAACTGGAAAGACTAAAGAACCTTAAAAGAATAAAATCAGGTGATAGAGTAAACTATTTCATGGTAGATAATGATGACAGAGTAAGGGAAGTAGCTTTTAAGTTTCCGGCAACAAAAGTAATAATGAATCTAGCGGAATATGGAGTATCTGGGGACGGAAGATTATATTTAGATTTAACTAAAGCTATTGAAGTTTTAGAACAAAATAAACTATTTGTTGGAAAATTTGATGTTAATGACTTCTGTCAGGAGGAGTTGGAAGGATTTGGTGGTTTCTTAATGAGTATATTAAGAAATCCCAGAAAATTTATACAAAACTTATCTAAATAATACTGTTAATTTAAATGATGAAATTATTGTAGGAAATATAACTTATATAGAAAGTCTGGCATTTGAATTAGAAACAGATAGTTTTTTCAATAATTTTAATGCATTAGACTTTCTAAAGAGATATAACAACAATGAAATTTCAGATTATGAGTTTGATGTATTTTTAAAACAGATTTCTTATTCAAGATTTTTGAAAAAAAGAGATGCGAATACATCATTAGTAACTAATCAATATATAGTAGGAATAGCAAAAGGCTTTACAAAAAAATAGGAAGGAGGTTTATCAGTGGCAGCAGTACAAGGTTTATATGTTGAAATAGATTTTAAGTTCAAAAATGAATCACTAATGCAAGGTATTAATAATGCAAAAAAAGCTTTAAAAAGCTTAGGTGCAGATTTTCAAAATGTACAAAAAAATATACAGAAATCTGGCTATAGAGCTGGCGAAGTTTTTAAAAAAATAAATAAAGATGTTTCTAAAACAGCACAAACTATGAATAAGACGGCAAGCGATATAAACAAAAGCTTTAATAAAGTAAATGGAACAAAAATAGATAAACCTCTCGACGATTTTAATAAAAAAGCAAAGCAATCAGTAAACTTAACTAATAACTTGCAAAAAGGAATAAACAATATAGCACGTGGTGCTGCATATAAAGTCGGAGCTATGGCTGTTCAAGGAATGCAAGAAGGATTTAAAGGTGTAGCTGATGTAGATTTTAATATTCGTGGTGCTGTAGCAAAAACTGGAACAATGGCTCAAGGCTATAAAGAAATGTTGTCGCTTGCTAATGAAGTAGGAGGAAAAACAAAGTTCAATAACCTTGACGCTGCCCTTGCTATTAATAGTGCAGCTACATTAGGGTTAATGGATAAAGAAATAAAAGAACTGTTACCCTCTACTGCTGATTTAGCACAAGCATTTAACAGTGACTTAAATAAAACCTTAGAATCCACAATCGCATATATTAAAACATACAATATGGAAACAAGCGAAGCAGTTAGAGTAAATGATATGGTTGCAATGGTTTCCAAAAAATCTGCAGCGGATCTTGATAGACTGCAAGCTGGATTTCAATATGTAGGAAGTACTGCTAAATCTATGAATATTCCGTTAGAATCTACATTTGCCGTTCTTGGAAAGCTAAATGATTCAGGTATTTATGGAAGTAGTGCTGGAACTGCCTTAAATAATTTCTTGGTTCAGATGGCTAAGAATGCCCCTGATATTGAAAAATTAATAGGGGATAAGTTAACGGACAAAAACGGTAAATTAAAATCATTGCCAGATATTTTTCAGAAAGTAGCAGATAAAGTAAAGAATTTAGATGATACTACAAGAAGTGCGGTATTATTTGATTTATTCGGTATTCGTGGTGGTAAAAATATCTTAACATTCCTGAATCAAGGTGTAGAAGGATTAAAAGAGTTAGAAGCACAAATAAAAAACAGTGATGGAACAGTAAATGAGATGGCTAGATTTATGATGCAGGGAATCGGAGGAGCAATAGAAGAATTAGGCTCTACATGGGAGACAGCATTTCAATCAGTATTTCAGGCACTTGAACCACTATTGATGCCTATTTTTGTTGGCTTAACTTCAATAGGTGATGTGATTATACAGTTAAACAAGAATTTTCCTGAGCTTGCACAGGCAATAGGAACAATAGCAGGACTTGTAATAGGAAAAGCAGTATTTAAGTTAATGGCTAAGCAGATAGGAATGGTTAAGGCGGCACTCAGCGGAGCAATGACACTAAAAATGTTAGCCTTAGCAGCAGCATTATTTATAGTTTATCAAGGTATAAAAAGATTTAAAGAAGCTCTTGAAAAGGATAAAGAAGCGGCAGCACAGTGGCAAAAAGTTATTGAAAATGCTAAAGGTGTATTGAAAGAGTTGGCAAATATAATACTGGATGTAATAAAAGCAATGTTTGGATTTAGTGAGGAAAAAAACAAACTTATAGGAGACGGGCCAAATAAAAATCCAAGTAGCGATCTTGCATTATTTTTAAATGATGTGAGGGAAGCTCTGAGAAAAACACAGGCAAAGCTTGAAGAATTTAGAGACTGGATAGAAAAACATAAAGAAACATTTAAGAAACTCGGTAAATTTTTTAAAGATTGGGGACCTGCTATATTAGGATCAGGAATAGCACTATTTCTAATTTTAAATCCTTTATGGTTGATTCCTATTGCTGTTCCACTTGCAATAGGTGCTTTAGACAAACTGAATAAAGCTCTTGATGAGACTAAAGATTCAGCAAAAAAACTGAAAGAAGATGGTGATTTAGGAGCCTTTTTTGAAAAAGAATGGAAAAAACTTTTATTATATACAGGAACACTTACAGCAAGAAATCCGGGTTTTCTTGAAGCATACGATAATTATAAAAATTTATCTCCGGAAAGAAAACAGAATATAACCAAACAAAACAGTAAAACAACTATAGCCGGAAGTCTATTATATTCAAAACTACCGGTTTCACCAGCGGAAATGATTTATAACAAGTTTAAAGAAATTGATTGGACAGGACTTGCAAAAAAGATATATGACTCTTTGAATTATGTTTTTTTTGGCGGACTAGCTTCAGACTTAGGAACAAAAGTAGGGGAAAAAATAAGGTCAATAAATTGGAGCGGTCTTTGGGATAGTGTTGTAAACATTGCGAAAAGTAAATGGGATAGTTTTGTTCAGTGGATGTTTGGGAAAATATCAGAATTAAAAGAAAGATTTCCATTATTGGCACAGGGATTGAATGCATTTCATAATGCTTTGGAAGTAGCTAAAGGATTACTGCGAGAAATTATGAATTTTTCAGGTAAAGTAATAACAATAACATTGAATTTTCTACAAAAAGGTACAATTAAAGGCATTACAAATGATGTAATTGAAGCTGGTAAGAAAAATACAGAGAATGCAGGTAATCTTTTAAGAGGTGTACAACAAGAATACACAGGAACAAACTATTTCAGCGGTGGACTGACTACTATTAATGAAAAAGGTGACGAATTAATTATGGGACCATCTGGAATGATTGTGGCTAATAACCCATCTACAATGAATATCATGAGTAAATTAAGTAATTTAGAATCACAAACATCACAAATGAGATTCAGAATGGGAGAATCACAAGGTTCAGTAAATAACATAACTCTTAATATAGGCAGTGTTAGAAGTGATGATGACATTACAGAAATAAAAAGAACATTAGAAAATTTAGCATTAAGTTAAGGAGGAACTATGGCAGGAATATTGACAGATTTAATTCAGAACTTCGACATGGAAAAAGCAAATAAACTATGGCAACAGTTTTATGATGGATTTGCTAAGTTTACAGGTGCTTATATTTATCCTAACGGAATGCTGGGAGATACTCCTGTATTTATATCTTCTTTTGAATGGCAGACATCAACAAACGTTACATCAAACATCACTTTTGAAGGAACTGAAATAGCCGATAATGTTTCTGTCAATCCATATGGAGCAAAAATTAAAATTGTTGCGTTTACAGATTTTTATATAGATGTAATAGAACTTCATCAAAAAACAGCAAGGAATAGTAACGGACAAAAAGGATTAATGGCATTTTATTATAATAAATTCAAACAACTTTATGGTCCTGTGGTTATAACTAATATGAATTTCACAAATACAAGCAAAGATACTTTTATACAATTAATTGATATTGATTTGAAGTTTGTGGAAGTAAGGAAATTTGTAACTAATGAAGATGGAGTAATAACAACAGAAACTTTGGGTGCAAATAATTTTTTCCAAGATCAACAATTATTAGCAGAAGGGATGCCACAAAACTGGTTTGATGAGTTATCAAGAACAGATAAATTCAAGGAGATAGAAAATGCTGTCAAAAATTCGATTAACATATGATAAAGAAAGTTCAAATAATACTAAATTCATTATAGATGACGGAACAAATCAAAGAATAATAAGATTATCAGTCTATTATGTCTTAGGCTCGTGGTATGTTGACATATCTGATAATGAAAATTATTTGTTATATGGAAAAATAATAAATACATGGGTAGATTTGTTTGAGCTGCTTAAAATTTATTATAAAGATTTTCCTGATTTAAAACTCATGGCTTTGCCTTCCAATATTCAAGGTATTAACAAAAATTTTGTAGAAGATCTTCCAGGAGTATTACAAGAAATATATTTATTACAGGAGGACGTATAATGGAGAATTGTATATTATTTGGCAGAGTAGCATCTTTAAGATTTGAAACACCGCCTAGTGAAGCAAGTGGAGATACTCCGGCTGTTGAATCACAGATAATAAGTCTAACTAATGAACAGGCAACATTTGAATGTAATGTACAATTAGATAATACAAATAATTCAAATAAAGCAACTATAAGTATATATAATTTGCCTGCTAACATTAAGAACCTTCTTAAAAAGAATACTAAAGTGACAATTACAGCAGGATACGAAGGAGAGAATTGTTCAGGAACTGTATTCTTTGGAGTCATAGAAAAATATAAAGATTCACGTAATAATGAGGATATAAAAACAGAAATAACTTGTACTACTGCAAATGACGAGATGAAAGAAAATAAGATAAAGCTTTCTTTTCCTAAAAATTCTAAAGCTAGCTCAATTATAAGTACTGTTATCAAAAAGACAGACCTTAAAAACGGCGAAATAAAACTAGGTAAAGATACAGTATATGAAAGAGGAAAAACCTTAAATGGCAATGTAAAAAAAATATTTTCAACTATGGCAAGAACTACACAAAGTAGATTTTTCATTTCTAATAGAACAGTTTATTTTTATCCAATTGGAGAGGTAAAAAAAGAAGAAATACAATTAATAACTGGAAGTATATTAACAGTCGAAGAAACAGACGAGGGATGGAAAATAAATACAGTTTTAGATCACAGAATAGAAGAAGGCGTTTGGGTAATAATTGGTTATCAAAACGAGAGTTTAAGGCAAGATATAAAGGGTAAGTTTGAAGTTGTCAAAGTTAATCACAGAATTAATGCCAAACAAGGGGATCATAAAACTGAAATAGAAATACTGACTAAAATAAAAGAAGAAGAAAAAGCTCAGGAAATAAAGATAAATGGACAGAAAAAAAGAAAAACAAAGAAGAAATAATAGGTGGAAGTATGATTAATAAAATTGAAGAAGGAATACAAAAAAAGATAGGGGATTCTTTTGATGAGCTCAATAATTTAAATACATTAGCATTGGCTAAAATAATAGAAGTTAATAATGAAGGTTTATTTGCCACTATAAAAAAAATAGCTATGACAGAATTTAATGGAGAGTTTGATGATGACGAGCCTGTAGAAAATGTTCCAATAATGCCAATATTTAATTCGTCTGCTTTCTTTATTAATGCTCCTTATAATGTAGGAGATTTAGTAGTAGTAGGTTTCTTTCAACACTCACTTGAAGGAACTTTGGATCAAAGCGAACCAGTGGAGCCAAACAGTTATGACAGATATTCTGAGAATGATGCATTTATACTAGGAAATATAACCGCAAGGTATTCAAATAGTCACACAGATGGATTTTCAATAGTTCATAAAAAATCTGGTAATTACATAAAAATAGGTTCTGGCGGTGGAATAGAGATACAGGGTAATGTCAATATAAACGGTGATTTAAACATGAGTGGTAATAGTCAAGCAGCAGATCATATCAGTTCTGGAATAAGCGGAAAAGATCATAAACATGGTGGAGTAACTACCGGAAGTTCAGATACGGAGGTGCCTAAATCATAATGGACAGTAAAAATAGTTGGCTATTAGATGAGTCTGGTGATGTTGTGATTGGGAAAGGCATCACTTTAGCGGATTATGACAAGACAATAGCACAGAGAATTCAGAATAAAATAGCTTTACAATATGGGGAATGGTTTTTACATAATCAAGAGGGTGTAAGATGGTTTTCAGTAAATGATTTACCTGGAGTATTCGGACGTGAAGTTGCTGAAATAAATCTTGATACGCAGATAAAAGAATATATTGAAAATGACAAAGATGTTGAAAGGATAACTGAATATAAAACAAATTTCACTGATAAAGGTGATTATAAAATAGATATAGGGATATTGACAAAGAATAGTGAAGAAATATACTTCTAGGAGGAAATATGGGGCAATTAACAAATATAGGATATAAGAAAGAAACATTTTCAGAGCATTTGACTAATATTGAAAAAAGATGGAAAGCCAGATTGAATGACAATGAATTTACATTTGATTTCAACGCTCCGGAAGGAATTCACAATGAAGCATTAACTTATGAGATAACAAACTTAGATGAACAAATACTGGAATTATCAAATATGTTTAATATAGATGGAGCAAAAGGTATATTTCTTGATTATATTCAGAAACTTCTTCCGGTAGAGCCAAGATATACGGGGAAATATGCAAGCGGTTTGGTCTATGTAATAGTAGATACTCCTGTAACAATCCTGAAAGATACAATTATTAAAGCTGGTAGTCTTGAATTTCAAGTTATAGCAGACACGAATATTGATACAGTAAATAAGGAACTTTATGTAAGAGCAGTTGAAACAGGGACAGAATATAATATCGGAGAGCGAGAAATTAATAGTATTGAAGGATATACAGTAAATGAAATATATAATCCATATCCTTTTACAAACGGCGAAGATCTGGAAAGTGATTCAGACTTCAGATACAGACTTAAAAATTCAAAAAATATAGCTTCGACAGCTACATATGAAGCTATAACAACAGCTTTATTAGAATTAGATGTTGTAAATGATGTTATCATTCTTGATCCAAAGACTAATCCTTCTACAGAAAATGGAACTGTGGAGATTATAGTTGATGGAACTCCGGATAGGAAAATAGCAGAAGCAATAAAAGATACTCTTGCGGTTGGAATAATGACTCTTGAAGATAAAAAACTTGAAAGTAAATCAGAGGAATTCACAATAGCTGGAAATATAACGACAAAAGTAACTTATAATATTTTACAATTTGAAACTTTAAAAATAAGAGTAGAGGTTCTTGAAGTAAATGGAGAAAAAGATAATCGGTGGACTGAGCCTATTCAAGATGAACTGATTAAATATGTAGATTCTTTAAAATTAGGAGAATCTATTCTGTATAATGAACTTCATTCTGAAGTAAATGGTATAGATGAAATAAGATATGCCAAAGTTTATGTTTATGACAAGACAGATGATGAATATAAAACATACGATTTAAATCATAAATTCACAATATCACCAACACAAAAATTCAGATTAACCAGAAATGATATAGAGGTGATTTATGTATAGAGAAGATAAATTAAATGAGATATTAGAAAGATTTCCTCATATGTATAATATTGATATAGGAAGTAACAACGAATTTCTCATAAACTCAATTTATGAAGAAATAAGAAGCTTAAATCAAGCAATATATGATTTAAGTAAAGTAATTGATGTAGAAAATGCAAATGGTGTCTGGCTTGATAATATTGGTAGAATATTTAATGTTGTAAGAGAAACAGGTGAAGATGACGAAAGTTACCGTATTAGAATTTTAGCTTATTGGCTGACAGTAAGTAGAAATGCAACTACAGAAATCATAATAAAATTTCTAATGTCGGCAATAGAAGACGAAACAAATTTATTTAAATATGAAAATGGAATTGGGGAAATAACAATTATTTTGAATAAAAAGCTAAGGGCAGAGATAAAAAACACAATTGAAAAATCTTTGCTGGATATAAAAGCAGCCGGCGTAAACTTAAACTTATTTTTTCAATATAAAATGCAAGTAGGTAGTTATATATGTGGAATATCTCAAGCTGGAACTGAGATACAATTATATATAGAAGAAATACTGATAGATGATATATTCCAAAATAAAGGGTATGAAACAAATATATCTAAATCAGGAGTAATAGGAATGGAGGGAATATATTAATGGGATTCTTGAAATGGAAAGATTGGGCAGGGGGAGCTTTAAATGTTTTTAAAGAAACACCAGCTAGTGATATTGGTGAAGGCTTAATCCGTCATGAATGGCAAGGAGATAAATATAACGTACAACAGATAGGAACGACTCTAAAAGCAGAGATAATGAATAATTTACAAATGGGGTTGAATTTTTTAGTAGATTCTAATCATACTGTAGTAAATAGTGAAGATCATTATACTGTTGCTATAGATGGTCTTAAAACGACTACTTCTAATTCTGATGGATACGAACTTACAGAAAATTTACACTTTTCAATTAAGACAACAGAAGAAAATATAAATGGTGTCAGTAAATTAATTATTAACGGAGATAGCTATGATTTACAAAAAAAAGAAGAGGGTACTGTTGTTGAGTTAAATCAGTTGGATTTAAAAGCCGACAAAGTTTATAGTGTTTATTTTGATGGAGCAGGATTTATTATAGATAGTTCATCATTACAAGCTACAGAAAAAACAGCCGGAATAATAACACTCGAACAAATTAAAAGTGAAATAGAAAACTCATTTGAATTAAAAGCAAGTATTCCGGGGTATGAAAAAAGACCGAACGGGATAATGGAACAGTGGTTTTTAGCTCAAGCACTCTCTTCAAATGGTGAAGCAGGAACAATTGTAAATTTCCCTTATCCTTATGAAAATTCTGTGTTGGATATACGTGGCGGAGATGGCGGGAGTGGGGCACATTCTGTAGGAATAAGGATATTAAGCAAGACACAATGTATTGTTTGGGGGAAGCTTCCGGGTACTACAGGTTATATTGATACAACAGTAAGAATCTTTGTGAAAGGATATTAGGTGGAAAAATGTATTTATTATTTAATAAGCAGGGTGAATTTTCAGGATTTTCATACGGAAATTTAACTGATAAAGAGAAAGAAGATGGTTTCAATATAAAAGAAATCACAGATGAGGAACATAAAACCTATATAGAAAAAACAAATATGAAAGGATATACTTACTACCTTGAAAATGATGAGGTAGTTGAGAGAAGTCCAAAGCCTGATTTGTTTCATATTTGGAATACAGAAAGTAAAGAATGGAATTATAAAAAAGAGTTAGAAATTTCAGTACTTGAAGAGGAACTAGGAAGTTTGGAATTGGAAATAACTAATATACAAAAAGAAATAAAAAATCTTAAAGAAGCTGGAAAAACTTTTGCAGCAAAGAAGTTGGAAAAGGAAAATATAGAACTCGATAAAACATATCAGGAAAAACTAAAGAGATATGAAGAATTAACAGGAGAGGAGGAAAAATGAAAAAAATATGTTTGATAATAGGGCACGGACAATATAAAAAAGATAAAAATGGACAAACATACAGAGAACCGGGAGCGACTAATCCACACAACAAATATACTGAGTTTCAATATAACAGCGAATTAGTGCCTAAAATATCTGAAAAACTTAAAGGACAATATGAAGTCTTGATTGAAAATAGAGGTAATAACAGCATTGAAGATACAAGTAAAATAAATGCTTTTAATCCAGAGCTTATAATTTCATTTCATTGTAATGACTCGGAAAATGATACGGCAACAGGAACTGAGGCTATCTATTATCCCGGAAGTGTAAAGGGAAAAGGATTGGCAACAATAGTTTCTAAAAATGTTTCAGCAGCTTTAGGACTTAAAAATAGAGGGGCAAAGGAGCCGTGGCAAGGAAGGGGGAATGGATTATTATCGAGAACGAAAGCACCTTGCATTATCAGTGAAGGCTTTTTCATTGATAATGATAATGATTTAAGTGCCGGATTAAATAAAATGAACGATTATGCAGATGCAATTGTTAAAAGCATACATGAATTTTTAGGAGATGAAACAGTGCAGCCAAATCCTGATCCGGTTCCAGATCTGGATGAAACTATTTATATAGTAAAAAATGGACAAAAAATAGGAGAAATAAAATATTATTAGGAGGAAATATGGGAAATATATTAAATATGATAAAGATTTTTTTAGGAACAATAACAATTTTTGACTGGATATTGATAGGGGTAGCCGTAGTAGGGGTTGGATATGCATGTTATAAAAATTTCGATGCTGTAAAACAAATGGGATTAGAAGCTATGAAGCAAGCTCAAATAAAGTATTTCGGTGCTACTGGTGCTGAAAGAAAACAAAAGGCTATACAGATATTCAAAAGTATGAAGTTTGTTCAAAAATCAGCTATTTTAAAGCTAATTCCAATTGAAAAATTATATGATTTCTTTGAAAAATTATATCAGAAAAATAAGGATGAAATAAAAGCAAAATAATATAACAGGAGGGCAGCATGAGGAAGATGAAGAGAATTATATTATTAATAGCCGTAATAGGATTAATTCTTATTACGGCTGGGTATGGATATTATATAAAAGAAAAAGAGACATTCTATAACTGTACTCAAGCAAAATTGAAAGGTTATTACAACATTCCAAAAGAGAGCAAATTATATAGAAAATCATTAGATAGAGACAATAATGGTGTGGCTTGTGAGGTTAGCGAGGATCAGTTATGACTGCAGGTTTTATAATGTCACTTGGTGGTCTCATAGGATTTGTAGGATTTGCGATATGGGGGCTTGTAAAATATGTTTTAAAAGATGACGATATTACAAATAAGGAAATAGAAGAAAAAAATCAGATGAGACACGAAGAAACACAGAAAACATTTCAGAGAATGACACAGGCAATTGACAATTTAACAGATACAATGCAGGGGAAATATATAAGTCCTCAAAATTTTTCCGATTCTGTAAGTCTGAAGTTTAAAGAACTCCAACTGCTATTCTATTCGACCGTGGAAAAGAACAATGTGCAACAAAATTATGATGATATTATGAAAGAAATTGATATAAGAATAGAAGAAAAGCAGAATGAACTTGAAAATAATATAAAGCTTTCGGGGAACTCAGAACTATCTAAACTAATATTATCAGAATTAAAACCTATTTTCTTGAATTACTCTGAAAAAATTAAAGATGCTTTTTTCAAGTATCGTGAAAGTTTGCTGGAAGGAGAAGCAAAGAAGGGTGAAACAAAAAGAGAAATTTCAAATCATACGCAAGAAAGCATATTAAAATGCAAAGAAAAATTAGAAACCAGATAAAAAAGCAGCCTTAATGACTGCTTATTTTTTTACAATAACTTTTCCTGTTTTATCTAGTTTAGGAGTTAGGGAAGTTCCAGATCTTAAGTATATAACTCCAGTATCTTCATCAACAAACTCATCTATTTTAGTATCGTACTTACTAAATATAATAGCTATAATAGCAAAGAAACTTATGATAATGATAATCATAAAAGTTTTTCCTGCTCTTTTTTTCATAATTATTCCTACTTTCTATTTGATTTATTCATTAATAAATGATAAAATCAACTTGCATGGAGTGATTTTGTCACTTTAAAAAGGGAGCTGTGAGAGGCTTCCTTTGTGCATTTAGATGCTGTTGCACGGGTATATTTTTTGGTTAGTGATAAAAAAAGTTTATCCCCACTTCCACCAATAGTATCCCGAACTAAAAATTTATAAATTGGAGTTTCACCTCGACTCTATCCTTATATATGATGACTTTATCCACGAATGTTTCAACAACATTTCTCTTAAAATCATCATTTTTTTGTTCAAATTTTTCTGCTAAATCTTTCAAGTATGCTTTTATATCTTTCCGAGATATAACATCTGTATTATTTAATAAATTCAATTCAAGCTGCAGATCATGCAGATTCTTTTCCAGCTCTTGGTTTTTTACATTATATTCTTCTTTTGTTATTATTGAATCTGGAATGGCAACAAAAATTTAGACAGTTTTTCAAAAATTCTACAGGGTTTAAATATCCTAATGTAGAATGTATTCTATAATTGTTAAACCAATTAATGTAGTCTGCTAATTTCACTTCTAATTCATTAAATGTATTGAATATACTATTATTGTATTGATAAATTCTGTTAAAAGTAGACTCTGCTACTGCATTATCATATGGATTTCCTTTTCTACTCAAAGACTGTGATATTCCAAAGGAACCAAGGGCTTCATCAATAATGTAATTATTAAATTCACTTCCTCTGTCACTATGAAATATTTTTATCTTTTTCAAATTTACTTTTATTCCTGCCAAGGCTCTGTATACTTATTCTGCACTCTTTTTTCTTCCTACACTGTACCCAACTATCTGTCTATTAAAAATATCAACAAAAAGACAAATGTAGTTCCATTTGCTATTCACCCTTACATATGTGAGATCACTTACCAATATTTCTAGAGGATTTTTACTTTTAAATTCTCTATTCAAAAGATTACCGGTCTTATTTTCCGATATTTTGATATTAACAGGTTTGTAACTGGCTTTTGTATAGCTTGAAACAAGACCTGATTTTTTCATTATTCTACTGATTTTTCTTCTTGAAACTATATATTTTAATTTAGAAAGTTCAATTTTTATCTTTCTAGTCTCATAATTATTTCTACTATCTTTGAATATTTTTTTTATTGTCTGTTCCAAAATATCTGTATCTTCTTTTTTTACTGCTTTATAATAGTAAGTACTTCTAGATATTTTGAGGACACGATATATTGCTGATACTGAATATTTATGTATATTTGCTTTTATTATACTTATTTTCGTCCTAAGATCAGCCCCGCTTGCTTTAGGATATCATTCTCCATTTCTAAATCTTTATTTCTCTTTTTTGGTTGAATATTTTCAAGTTCCAGTTCACTTCTGTTTTCTTTTTCTTTAAAGTATCCGCTATTGTCATATTGACTAAGCCATCTCCCTATTACTGATACATGAATATCGTATTCTTTTGCTATATCTGCCTTACTTTTCCCATTTTGGTATAACTGGACTATTTGTTTCTTAAAAGTGGATGCGTAATTTCTTCTCTTTCTTTTTTTAGCTGCTATTTGCTATCTCCTTCTTTTTATCATAATTATTTTATATTAACTTATTTTTTCTGTCCAGTTTAGTGTAACCCATCCAATTTTTCATTAAGAGTGATAGAGAAAATGTTTAGATATTATGGCTTGATAATAAATATTGATAAAATTGATACATTCTATAAAATGAAACATTTGCCACTACATTTTTTAAGGAAATATGATTTAGAAGAAGGAAATAAAAATGATATCAGACTCATAGAATTGAAAGATACAACTTTTAATATACCAGTTTTAAAAGATAGAAGTAAGGAAAAATATTATTTCCAATGTGAAGGTTCTTATTCATCGGATGACAGAACTTTTTTTCCCCCAGACTGATCTATTTAAGACTGAGAGAGTAACTAAAATATCAAAAGTGAGATTTTCTAATATTGTAAATGAAATGGGAGGATCATTTGATATTAATAATCCAGCAAAATTATTTAGGAGAAGAATTGAAATACTGGAACCACTACTAGTGGTTATCTAAAAGAATATATTGGAGAAACAGGACTGTTAGATGTAAATTTTGATGGTTTAACAAAATCTGCTCATGAGAAAGATGTAGAAGAAATAGAGATGTTATTTAATTTCTTTACAGAAGATAAAGACGGTTAATCTGTCTTTTCTTTTTTACATCACTTTGCTTTAAAACAATATATTATATGAATATAATCATTGTATCGCCTTTTGTCAATAAATGTGTTATCATATATTAAAAGAAATAAACAGGCTATTATTTTCATAAAAGGAGATGTGGTTCCGTTGAGTGAAGAACAGGCAGAAAAAGAGAAGAAGGAAGATAAAGAAAATATTGGGAAAATAGATTACAGAATAATTTCATACATTCATAACAGAGAAAAATTTAAATTTAAAAAGGATTAGTGGGGGATACTTTTCTTAAAGAAAGAGCGACAGGAGAGCTCTTTTTTTTAATACTTGATAAATTACTAAAATCAAGGTAGAATATTAAAAAACATTTAGGAGGGTTCAAAGTGAGAAAAATATTAATTTTATTGGTTTTATGTTTAGGAGTATTAAGCTTTTCAGCAAGTAAGACAAGCAGGGAAGTAGCCAAAAAAGTAGATACGGTTCCTGGGTTTGAAAAGCTTATCTGGGGAATGAGTAAAGATGAAGTTATCAATAAGTTAGGAGAACCTAAGTTTAACTTCGATAAGATATTGACTTATGAAAATTTGGAATTTATAGGATTAAATGTTGAAGTTGATTTTTATTTTAAAGATGGAGAATTGTATCAATGGAGAGGCGATGCCGAAACAACTAGTTCAGATAATTTCGAGTTATTACGTATGTATATGAGAAAATATCCCAAAGGAACGAATTGGGGTACAGGTGAGATGTATCATTTTATGAATTCTGAAAGAGAGAATGACATGTCAATATATTTTTATATGGATAAGAAACCGGCAAAAGTTGAATTTCGTTATACTTCACCAAAAGAGTTTGATAGGAAAGAACAGGAACGGAAAGAAGAAAAATTGAAAAAAGAACAGCAGGAGAAACAAACATATGATAAAATATAAGTGACCTTACAGGGTTACTTTTTTTAATGCTTGATAAAATATTAAAATCAAGGTAAAATATTAAAAAACATTTTAGGAGGGTTCAGAGTGAAAAAAATATTAGTTATATTAGTTTTAAGTTTAAGTTCATTGTGTTTTACTGCGGAAGGGTTTAAAGATTTGAAATGGGGAGCTTCTAAAGAAGAAGTTATTCAAAAAATGGGTAAAGGGTATAAGGTCGACAAAAAGCAAAATGCACTTGTGTATAAAAATGTTGAGTTTTCTGCTTTAGATTTATCAAGTTTGACTTTTATTTTTGATGGGGACGATTTGACTGCTTGGGATTCAACAGCATTAACTACTAAAAGACAACTATCAGATTTAATTGAAGCTTATAAAAATAAATATGGAGAGAGATCAATTTACAAAGAGGTAGTGAAAGAATTTACTATAACAACAATTGAAGGAAAAACAGGGTTAATAAAAATATGGGAAATGAGATTACCGTTGCCAAATAACCAAGTTTCAATTCAAATTAATTATAGAAAATATAAACAAGAAGAACTGAAGAAACAAAAAAATGAATCAGAAGAAGAGTATAACGAAAGATTAACGAAAGATTTATAAGAGATAGGTTTTAGTTAAGGCAGCCAAAGAAGCTATCTTAATGGGAGTGCGTGAAATTCTCTGTAAATCAATCTTTCTATAATAAATAATTTAATCCATGTACTGTTTTTTGCTCTGGTATAATATACCTCTTAAATAACAGCATGTCAAGGAAACATCCTTATTCAGGATGTTTTTTTGATATTTTTTCTCAGTTTTATGGTAGTCTGTTTCATACATTATGCTAAATTCTCCATATACCTGACCCCAGTTTCTCTGGGGCATACTCCATTTTTTTGTCGCTTCAAATGTCGATAAATACAAAGTTTTTAGTAAGGAGTTTTTATTTGGAAATACACTTCTCAATCTGTTTAATCTTCTGTAAGTACTATTTAAGCTTTCTATTGCATTTGTTGTATATATTAATTTTCTTACTTCCTCTGAAAATTTAAACAACGGACTTATCACATCCCAGTTTGCCTCCCAGCTTTTCATTGCATGAGGATATTTCTTTGACCATTTCTCACTTATCTCCAATATATTTTCTTGTACCTGACTTTCTGATGGTGCATGATAGATTGTTTTCAGGTCTTTGGACATTTCTTTCTTATCTTTATTTGATACATATTTTAGTGTGTTTCTTACCTGATGGACTATACATCTCTGATATTCTGTATGAGGAAAGGCTACTGATATTGATTCCTTTATCCCACTTAATCCATCTCTGTACATAATATTAATATATCCTTTACTCCACGACCTTTTAAATTATTCAGTACCGACAGCCAGTATTTACTGCTTTTATTTTCTCCTATGTCTATACTCAATACTTCTTTTCTTCCTGATTCATTTATTCCTAATATTATGTAAGATGCTAATTTCTTAACTATTATTATTCTCTCTTACTGAAAAATGCACCGCATCTATGAATACTATCGGATATACTGTAGATAATGGTCTGTTCTGCCAGCCTTCTATCTTTGGAAGCAGTTTATTTGTTATATCCGATACCATTGTTTCTCCTACACTAAATCCGTAAATATCTTCTATCTGTTCTGATATCTGTCTTGTTGATAAACCTCTTGCATACATTGAAATTATTTTTTCTTCTATTTCTGATATGTCTTTTGTCCTTTTAGATACTATCTTTGGTTCAAAGCTTGATTCTCTGTCCTGGGGTACTGATATTGGTATTTCTCCATATTTACTGCGGATCATTTTTGTTTTTTTACCATTTCTTGAATTTGTCTTTGTACTTTTTACGTATTCATTGTACCCTAAATGTTCTGATAACTCACTGGTAAGCATGTATTCTATTGTTTCTCCTAATAGATCTTTTAGAGCGTCCTGTATATCTTCTGCTGATTTTATATCATACAGCACTATTAATTCTGTGATTACATTTCTTTTTCTTGATTTCTCCTCATTATTTCTTTTAGACATAAAAATCGCCCCCTATGATATTTTAATTTTATCATAGAAAGCTTTTTTTATTTACAGACTTTTTCTCACAGGCTCTTTAATAAGGGTATTCTGCATCTTCTTTAGTTGTTTCAATAATGGAATATGCAGTTTTACCACCAAAAAGTCCAGGTTTCATTTCACTTTTAATAATATAAAATTTACCGGCTTCTAATTCTGTATCGAAAGTTTTAGCAGCATCCATAAAGCCACCAAGTAATCTGGTTTTAAAAGTATAATTTCCAGGAGCTATAAAAATTCTAGCTTCATTTACTTTAAATTTAAGAGAATTAATTTCTGTAACTGTAATATTAGCAGGAACTTTAATAACAGCGTACTCACCTTCAGATAATTCAACAGCACTTGTATGCATGACTACTTTATTAGTAGTAACTTTCTTAGCAGAGACTGTAACAAAAATATTTAAAATTATAATTGTAAGTAAGAATAATTTTTTCATATAACCTCCATAAAATTTGATAGTTAATCATTATATTAAATTGATTAAAAAATATAAAGAAAAAGAGACTAGTCTGTTTCTTCAGCATTACGAACTTTAGTATATATTTTTTATAGTCATTAAAAATGTCAATATAATATGTTTGATTAGGTTTGAAATCATATTTAACAGGTACAGTGGCATATTTCTTCCCAGAACGATAATAAATCCCGATTGTATGGATACCTGGTTCGATTTTTATACTGTGAAAGTATGAAGTATGGAAAGTGAGTCCTTTATGAATTGACACATTATCAATGCTTAATATACCAGTATTACTAGATTTAACGTTGTTTTCCTTTTGTTTAATAAAATTAAGTTGAACTGTAACTGTTGCATTAGGATTGTCATCATTTAACTTATTATGTTTGGCATTAACACACATAAACATTAAAAGACACAATAAAAGAATAATTTTTTTCATATAACCTCCAATAAAATTTAATATCAGATTATAACATGAATTTTATAGAGAGTAAATTAAAAAAATTAAAAAATAAAATAATAGGAGGAAATAATTATGAACAATGAAATATTAATAGATAAAGTAGGAACATACGGAGTAAAGAAATGCAGCAAATGTGGAATAGAATTCCCGAATATTAAAGAATATTTCTATCAGACTACAGGAATAAAAGACGGACTAAGGACAGATTGTAAGAGATGTCAGGATACGCAGAAATTAAGAAAAAGATATTTTATCTGAAAGAGCTGGAGACAGTAGAAGCTGCCAAAGCAAAAGAAGCGGAAATAAAGGAATTAAAACGAATTATAGAAAAAGGAAATCAGGAAAGAAAGAATCTTGAAAATATAATAGCAATGACAGACGAAAGAAATGAAACTTTATCCGATACTGTAGCTAAATTTTCGGAAAAATACTTAAGATCTCATAAATAGAATTATGTATTAGGGGTATGTCTTGTATTAATCATAATTGGATCCGGATTAATAATATTTCTATAGGAGGGCCTGATGTTTTATAAAATATCTGATATAAAAAGAGAATGTGACAGAATTTATAGTGTGGAAAAAATAAACTATATAACCAGAGAAGGCAATGAAATAAAAGTATTTTATAATAGCTGGTCAAATGAATTAACACTGGGATCAGATGAAGAAGCGGAAGAATTTATCTTGGAGATGCACAAACTTTTGAATAAGAAGGGTTTATTTAGACAGATATTAGATTTATTGATATAGAAAACTAAAAAATGGACAATAACAACTGAATATTGAGGGTTTATCTTGATTTCTAAAAGTATTTTCTTTATAATAAGAAGAAAATATGGGAGGTTTTTATGAAGAAAAATTTATTGGTTTTATTTATAATTATTATATCATTATTTTCATGTTCAAAAGATACAATTAAAGAAAAGACTAATTTTAAAACTGCAGTTGAATATGAAGAAAAGGAAGATTATGAAAATGCTATAAAGTATTATAAATTAGCAATTGAAAAGGATAAGAATAAAGACGCAATGTATAATCTCGCACTTCTATATAAAGAACAAAAAAGGTTCACGGATCTTATCAGCTATTATAAAGTATTAGCTGATAGTGGAGAGGTAGAAGGAGCAAGGCTTTTAGGAATTATGTATTACGAGCAAGGAGACTACAAAGAAGCGGAGAAATATTATAGAATAGCAGCGGATAAAGGTGAAACAGATTCAATGTGTAATTTGGGACTTTTATATGATGAAGAAAAAAATGATATTGTAAAAGCTGAAAAATATTATAAAATGTCAGTTGATAAAGGAAATGTAGAATGTACAAGTTATTTGGGATATTTTTATTTAAAGAATAAAAATTTTAATGAGGCAGAAAAATACCTGAAAATAGCAGCGGATGAAGGAAATGAAAATTCAATTCATAATCTAGCAATATTGTACTTTCAAACAGGAAATTCTAAAGATGCTATTAAATATTTGAAAATAGCAGCAGAAAAGCATAATAGCATAATTGCTATAGAGAGTTTAGGGAATTTTTATTATGAAGAAAAAAATTATAAAGAAGCTGAAAAATATTATAAAATAGGAGTTGCAAGAAATAGTTTACATTCTATAAATGCTCTGGGAGCGACGTATGAAATGCAAAAAAAATATGAAGAAGCCGAAAAATACTATAGAATAGGAGCAGATAAAGAAGATGTCAACTCTATAGGTAATTTGGGAAGGATACAGTACTTTTTCCTGAATAATCATAAGGCAGGAGAAAAATATCTAAAGAAAGCGGCAGAAATGGGAAGTAAAGAAGCGCAGGATATATTAGACGGATTAAACATAGAATATTAACAACAAACCCTCGATATTAAGTTGAGGGTTTTTTAGTTCAGAAAGGAAAAGACATGGCTTTAGCAGAAATAACAAAAAATAAAATACTTTTAACTGTACCGGTTCAGGAAGTTACTCCTGGTATTAAAACAGAACTTGAAGAAGTCCTAAATAATTATCCAATTGAAGTAATTCCTAAAAAAATGATGTCAATTGAACAGATGAGACTTATTTATGTTCTGTTTCATCAATGGGCCGAAGAAGAAGCAGGAGGAGATTATTTATATATAAAAGATGTTCTGATAGGAGAGTTTTGTAGTAAATATGAGATCCCGGGATTTTCTACAAGTCCATATAAGGAAAATACCTTGGATATGGAAACCGCAACACAGTTTATTCAGTTTATCATTGAGCTTGGTATTGAGGAGAACAGAGTATTGTATATAAGGGACAAAAATCAAAACTATAAACATATCAGGACTATAGTTCCGGATATTCAGAAATATGTGATAACCTGTCTTAGAAACCGGGTATGTGCAATATGTGGGAAAAGGCATGATGAATATAATACTGTAGAATTACATCACTGGAAGTCGGTTGCTTCAGCTGTAGGAACTTATGAAAATGACGACGGGCTTAGTACACCTTTTATATCATTGTGTACAGAGCACCATCAGGAATTTCACGGTGTGGGAGTGGAAAGTTTTAAGAATAAGTATCATATTGAGGGTGTGTATTTGAATGAGAAATTGGTTATAGAGCTTAAAGAGATTTATACTAATCATTTTAAAGCTTTTAAGGGATAAAAGAATTTTGGACAATGGGAATTGAATGTTAGTCTTGTAAATTAAAATAGTTAATGTTATACTTATGAAAAATACTAAATGTGGAGGTTAGTTATGAAGCAAATTTTATTGGTAATAGTGCTAATTATTGGAATACTATCTTGCGGAATGCCAAAAGAGGTAGAGTATCCTAATGAGAATTTAAAAATTGAAAATAATATGGTTTTATATAAAAATAAGAAATACACAGGTAAAATATCAATAGAAGATGAGGGAAAAAATGTTACAGGAGAAATAAATTTAAAAGATGGTAAGTTAGAAGGAGGTGGCTTTTATAAAATAGGAGATGTGTATTTATTGGAATATAATATAAAAGAAGGAAAATTAGATGGTAAATTTGCAATTAAAGATACAAATGACAATTTTGAAATGTTATCTGAATATAAAGACGGAAAAATCAGAAAGTTTTTTACTGAAACTGAACTTATGATAACAGATTTTAGTTTTGACGAAGAAGGAAGAGTAAATGGAACAGAAGAAGCAGTGAGTGTAGGAGAAACTATCGCTTTTAAAGATGGTTTTGGAGAGAGACCGGATTGGGGTATGGAATTTAAAAAATACATAAATAAAGACGGGGAATTAGTTGAAGAAACCTATAAAAATGGTGTGTTGGATGATATGTATATATCAAGAGATAAATTTTATAATAGTGATGAAATAACAAAAACGATTTTTGGAGTTTTAAAATAAAGAATGTTTATTTTAAATTTTAGAAACAGAAAATGGAACGAGACTAAATAAAACAGTCTTGTTTTTTATAATGATAAATGTGAAAAAATACTTAAGGAGAAAGATGAAAAAAGTTGTTTTATTTTTTATGACAATATTTACTATAAATACTTCTATAACTATGGGGTGTTATTATTACGATATACGGCAGGATTCAGTGGAGTTTGCTTGTAAAAAAATAGAAGAAGCAGATAGTGAAACATTTCAAACTCTTGACTTCTTTTCAAGTTATGCAAAAGATAAAAATTATGTATACTATAATGGAAAAATTATAAAAGAGGCAGATGTTAGAACAATTGAACAAATAGATAAGTTAAGGATGTATGTGAAAGATAAAAAAGATGTATACTATAATGGAAAACGTCTACCTTTTGCTGATCCCACTACATTTGAATTAATAAACTGGAGTTTTGCGAAAGATAAAAAACATGTTTATTATAATGAGAAATTATTAAATAGTGCAAACCCCGAAACTTTTGAAGTTTTAGAATATTCTTTATACTCAAGAGATGGAAAAAATATTTACTTTGAAGATAAAAGATTGGAAGATGTAGACATAGAAACTTTTGGAGTAATAGAAAATTCACTATCAAAAGATAAAAGATATGTATATTATAAAGGTGATAAAATAAAAGATTTAGATATAGAAACTTTAGAAATATTAACTCCTTTATTTTTAAAAGATAAAAATGATTTTTATTATGAGGGAAAAAAGTTAAATATGGATATGAAAACTTCACACTATACAATAGGAGCATGGTGTTTAAAAGTAGAAGATAAGAATAAAAAACTTGAATATAATTGTAAAGATGGATGGAGTGTCGAGTGAACAAGGATAAAGCAGTCTTGTTTTTATTGAAACTAAAACTAGATAATGGCAATTGAGTATTTAGTCTTGAATTAAAAATTAAGTTATAATATATAAAATAATTTTAGGAGGTTATAAGTGATAAGAAAGTTAATGATTTTAGCAGGGTTATTTATGATGTTTCAATTTGGGTTTTCACTGAGTTGTTCAATGCCAAGAAGATATGAAATAAAGGAAAATGATATATTATATTCAGGGATTTCTGTTAAAGGAGTTGATAAAAGTTCTTTTAAGAAATTAGATATTAATTTAGCGAAAGATAAAAATAATATTTATTATAGAGGAAAAAATTTGAAAAACCTTGATTTAGAGACTTTTAAGGTAGTATCTTGGTATGAGCCAGTTCCACACCCAGTTTGGGGAATGAGTTGTAAATTTAGATATATTGAAAGATTTAGAGACAAAAATGGAGAATATGGAATAGAAGATATTAGTGATGGGGAATTAAAATTAGAGGAGAGAGAATGAAGAAAATTATATTGGGAATGCTAATAATATTAACAAGTTTAAGCTTTAGTAATAATTTAGATAAGTATGAGTCTAAGAGGGTTTTTGATAAAAATATAGAAGTACTTTTAACAGGGAACTATGATAAATATAAAGATGATCCTGAGATGGTAAGAGCTTTAGGAGAAATTGATAAAAAGTCTGAAACTAAGATGTCGGAAGAAGTTTTACTAAGTTACAAAAATAACCAATACAAAGTTACGGATGTGAAAGAGAATAAATATAAAAGTGAACTAACTGTACTAGTAACTTATTGTTCATTTTTAGATGTACTTCAAGATGAGCCATTGGAAGAGCTACAGATAGAAATTTTTAATAAGTTTCAGGAAGTTGTAGATGAAAGTGGTAAAACAGAAGAAGAGCTTGAAGATGAGTATGTGAAAGTATTATTGAATGTTTTATATGAAAAATATAAAGAAAAAGCACAAAAAAGACGAAAATAATAAAAGTGCATATGAATAAAAAGAATGGATTGTGGGATATAATAGGCTTTGAAGAAGAAACTAATAATGAGTTATTTTATACATTTTTTCCAATTCTAGAAATTTCAGAAATTTTTGGAGATACTTTAGCAGAATAGAATAATGTAGTAAAACAAGACTAAATATAAACAGTCTTGTTTTTTTATTGGAAACAAAACTGGACAATGACAATTGAATATTGAGGGAAAGCCTTCCTAGAATTTTTGGAGTTTGTAGAGTAGAATAAAAATAATTGGCAATTAGTCACTTATTATGTGAAATATAGGTGACTGATAGAAAAGAATAATATGGAAAAAAGAGATTTAAAAATTTCTTTTTATAAGGCTGGGACTGGAAAAGGTGCAAGGATTATTTTACCGATTCCGTGGCTTCGAAAATTAGATATAACAGAAAATGAAAAAGATATAGAGCTAATTTTGGATGAAGAAAATAACCAGCTTATAATAAAAAAGAGATAGAAAAAACTCCCATAAACTTTTTACAGTCTACAGGAGCAATTCAGTATAATAATATACCGTTACAAGCATATTATACTGTATTAACTCCAAAAATTCAAATTTGGGGACCGATCCACTCTTTAATTTTTACGGTAAATATTATGGAATTGATATTTAAAGATATCATTAACAGCCAAAGCAAGTTTAGAAAGAAGGGTTCTGTCATAGAAGAAAAATTCTCTGCATTGTTTAGGAATAGTAAAAAGGACATGTCTGTGAGGACAGTTGATAATATCTTTTGAAATTCTCTCAGTCCATGTAGCAGAATATTTGAAACCACAAGAAGGACAAAGTCAGGATTTACATGTAAGAGGGATTTTATGGGAATGACCGCAAGAGAAGCATTTGAGGAGAAGGCATTCTTTATCTAAATCCCTGCAGGCAATAAAGTTAGAGATAGATTTTTTGATGAATGAAATATCAGAATAAGAAAAATAAGTCTCCTTGAAAAGAAGATCAATGAATATTATTGTTGAAAATATATTTTCAGTTTATTCTGTATAGTTATTTTATTAGTCATAAAACAATTATACAAGAAATCAGCCGGATTTTGAATTCAGCTTTTTTTAAATAGTAAGGAAAGTTAATGTATTGAAATCAAGAAAAATAGATAAAACAAGAAATTTTGATATATATGAGATATGAATAAGGAGCGTAAGCTCCTTATCTATTAAAAAAAAACATCACAAAATAATCTAACAGAGTTAGATTAAAAAAAATCAAATATATATTCTGGTTGGTGGATATAAGTAATGATAAAATTCTGAGACTTTCATTTTAATATTACATTTAGGGCAAACAAAAGGATTGATACCAAAGGTATTGAATATTTGTCTTTCATACCATGGAAAATTTGAAGAAACAGCAGAAGTTTTAAATGCTTGAATAGCGTTAGTGAGTTTATGTGATTTTCTTCTGGCGTAAAACCCAAATCTGCTGATCATTTTAAAGTTTTTAGGAGGCAGGTGAATAAGGATTTGAGTAATAAATTTGGACAAAGGCATGGTAACTAAAGTTTTCTTTTTACCTAGTTTAAGATCATAAAAAAAGAAAGAAACAGAATCATGGGAAATATTAGAGATTTTGTATTCAGCAATAGGAGCTCTAGCAAGATACCGGCCAAGATATTTAATGATTCCCTTGTTGTTGTTAATATTCCCGTTAGCAACATCAAAGAAGAATCTTTTATCAATTTTGTACATTAGACTGACAGTATTTTTAGCTTTTAAACGAATATGTTCGTTAGGATATTTACCATTTGAAATAATATCAAGAAGAAGGAATTTCCATTGTCTAGCGATCGATTCAGCGTGAAAATATCGAAAGTTAACAAAGTGAAAAAATTTATTAAAACCGCCAAGAGAGAGAATAGCATGAATATGAGGATTCCACTTGAGGTCCCTGCCAAAGGAATGAATAACAGTAATAAGTCCGTAATGAATGACATCAGAGGGAGTAAAGTATTGATAGGAAGATTTAGGAATTTTGTTAACTCTTAGATTTTTACGATGAATATTATGAAATTGATATTTAAAGATATGGTTAACAGCCAAAGGAAGTTTAGAAAGAAGAGTTCTGTCATAGAAGAAAAATTCTCTGCATTGTTTAGGAATAGTAAAAAGGACATGTCTGTGAGGACAGTTGAGAATATCCTTTGAAATTCTCTCAGTCCATGTATCAGAATATTTGAAGCCGCATGAGGGGCAGAGTCTGGATTTACATGTAAGAGGAATTTTATGAGAATGCCCGCAAGAGAGACATTTAAAGATAAGGAATGCTTTATCTAAATCCCTGCATGCGATAAAATTAGAGATAGATTTTTTGATGAATGAAATATGGGAATTAGAAAAATATCTCTTGATTTCATTTTATTTGTATGTTAAAATATCGAAGTTGATAACAATTAAGGAGGTAAATTATGAGATATTTTAATTTGAAAATATTGGCGCAAAATCCTGAAAGTTATGAAGAAAAAATTGAAGAATTAAAACGGTATCCCAGAAATAAACTTTTTTTGGCTATAGAAAACTGTAAGAGACAAAAATATTCCGAAAGTATGATAATGCAGGAATTGATAGAAAGCGGATATGGGGAAGTAGAAGTGGATATAGCGCTGGAAGAATATTATAGATTTATAGAAAAATCTGTAAATTATAAATTGAATATATAAAAAAAACAAGACTAAAAAAGTCTTGTTTTTTTATGATTTGAACCTTTCATCAGCTACTCTTACATAAGAACCGTAATACTTTTTCAAATAATCAAATGCTTCTAAAACTTCATTTGGAATATTTACAGAAGCTATAAAGTTTTTTCCTTTAGGTCCGTAACCATCTTCATTATCGCATAATCTCGGAATCTCACCCATCAAAAGATTAATATATTTTTCCATATCCCACATTCCGGTTATATCTGAATCTTCGAAAACCAGTCTGTCTCCGCCGGCTTTAACTTTGGCAATATAAGGAGCAAAATTAATTACATTTATGCTGTTGTCTTTAAAAAGCAGTTTAAATGTAGCATCCATTCTCTGCTGCATTGTGGAATCCTGAATAATTATTATATTTTTCGGGGAAATGAAATTTTCTTTTAGTGTATTTAAGGCAAAGGTTACATTATTACCGCAGTTTGTAGATTGATTTTCGATCAGAGGATTGTTAATATTGTATTTTTGCATAAGATAGTCAGCGATAATATCGGCCTCTGAATGGTTTTCAGCTTTTATGGCAGGAAAATTTTCAGAGACAATTTTCCATAATTCACTGGTAGTATGTCCTATTCCCCCTGAAATAAGAAGTCTGTCAGCAAGATTATCCGTTACTGCCTTTGCAGCAATATCCCAGCCGTAAATTATACTTCCGCCGAAAAGTATCAGAACATCAGCTTTTTCAATTCCATATTTATTTTTCAATGCTTCTCTTGTTAATGCGGGAACATCCCGCCTTGATAAAAAATCACTAATAATATTTATATTTTTAGCAGATACATTTAAGTTTTCCATCATTATTCTCCTGTCTATATAAAAAAAATAAAGCTTTAGAAAAGTTTAGCATATATAGTGATAAGATTCAAATGCACACGAAGTCTGAGCTGATTAAAAAGCATTTCCGGCTAAATAAAAAAAACCGGGTGCTTAAAACCCGATTTCTTAAATAAAAAATTATTATTATTTTCTCTAGCACATTCATCGTATAATTATTAACTTATTTCCCAGTTAGTTTATTCTTTGAATTTTCTTTGGGAGCGAAATAAAATATGAGAATTGTAAAATGAAGAACTCTTTATGTAATAAAAGTAATATTTAGCAATGAAATTACAGAAGTCTGATATATGAAAATAAACCCATTCTTTAAAAAATATTTTTTAGAAACAGAGAAAATCGTCCGACATATTTTAATTTTAAATTTTTTTATGATTAAAATTGACTTTAGAAGAATATTCTAGTAAAATATTGGTAGCTATTGTACAAACTTAGAAATATACCAATTTAAAAAGCAATTCTATATCATTTATTTAAAATATCTTATGAAAAGTTTTAATGAAAGGAGGGTAAAGAAAAAAACAAAAATGTTGTTCAAATTGAAGATCATAAGTAAAAGTATTTTTAAACTAATTATCAAGGAGGGACAATGAAAAAAAATAAAAAATTATTAATGTCATTTCTAGCACTAAATGCATTAATACCGACATATTTGAAGGGAGCCGAAACCCCGCTCTCGCTAAAATATGATAAGCTCTATAATAAAATAACTAAAAACATAGAACTCGGGAAATCTAATGATGACTCTTACCGTTTATTGGAGAAAGTATTAAATCAAAGAAACAGAGAATTAAAAGATCTGTATTTACAGAGTGATTATATAGTGAAACCTGAATATCTGGAATGGCAGGTGTTTTTGAATACTTATTATACCGAGAGAAGGAAGGGAGACAATACACTGGAAAATGCAAAATATTATTCAGTGTCAACTACTTACAGCGGGAAGAAGAAGTTTAATCAGAATGCCTATAATGAAATGGCAGATGCACTCCGGGCTTCGGGTCTGCTTACTGAAAGCCAGCTGGCTTCTATTATGGCCGGTCATTATAATGTGATAAATTCTTTAAATGTAAATGATCAAAAAATAATTAGAAATATTCTTGACGAAAGGCTTTCATCTATTACACAGACAGACGGATTCAGAATTTATAAGGCACCCCAGAAACCAAAAGAGATAGACCTTGGAATAAATATAATACCAAAAGTGATTAACAGACAGCCGTTAAATCCGAATCCGACACTGCCGCAGGAACCCAGTATGAATGTGCCTGTATTCACGCCTTCGACACCGGCAGCTCCGGCAGTACCGTCACTGACAATAAAGACTTTTAATCCTGTCAGTCCTAATGTGGATCAGCCGACTCTTGGAGAGGCTCCTGATTTTAATATAAAACTGGGATCGTTTTGTAACTATATGAATCCAAACTGTGAAACGCGGGGAACAGACGGAGGTCCCTATGCAGGTATGGTAAGTAATGCAGTATCATATGAAAGCGTGGGGATTTATGATATAACTGCAGGTACGCAAAGTAATTTCGGGGCAACTACGGTTCTTACTCCGGGAAATCCGGCTATAAGACATGCCTGGCTTACATCAGGACCTTTTAATGCTGCACTGTTAAAAGTTTATTTTGATTATGGAAGTTCACTTACCCATAATTCAATAGCAACGTTAAAAGAAAATCTGACAATAGATTCTATTTCCAATTCTGTCATACAGGGTGATGCTTCTTTGGCAGCCTTTAACCGTCAGCAGTTTCTGGTGGGCGGTTCAAGAATTGCCACAGTTGATAACGTAATGAACGGAGCATTAGTAAATCAGGCTGTTGTAAATCTTGTGGGTCCTTTAGTTGTTGGCTTTGAAGTGCAGACTGATACGAACTGGTCAAGTCAGGGTTATGGAAATCAGGGGACAAGAAGGCTTTCTAATGAAGGGACTATAACTGACGAGGCAGAAACTACAAGCGTTGACTTAAATGGTGTGTTAGCTCTGAACAGCAGTACAACAATAAATTTAGCTCCTTTTGCAGGCGGAACACCTATTACAGTAAGAAGAGACGGAAGCGGTTATACAGGATACAAGGTAGGAATAATACTTACTTATGAAAATGATGATAGTGTTACAGGGCATAATTATATTTTACGGAATGAAGCAGCAGGGAAAATAAAATTTAACAGTGAAAAATCAGTAGGAATACAGGTTTATGCTCCTCAGTCTTTGAATACCAATGTAAATGTAGACAATGTAAGCGGCGGGGAAATTTCTATGGGCGGAATAGAAAGCTACGGCTTGAAATTATCTTCTAGAATAAGTTCGACATCTACATTCGCAAATAACGGAACAATAAATATAAGCGGTTCTACAAGTGACTTGAGCGGATCACGGTCTTCGGGAATAGGGGTAATAGAAGATCCTACATTGACCGGGGGAAGTTCTGTAAGAGGATATACCGGAGTAGCGAGAAATTCAACAACAGGAATAATAAATGTTTCGGGCGGGAAGGGAAATACAGGAGTCTTCCTGAAAGTAGCAGCTGCAGATAATATTACAAATGACGGTATAATAAATGTAATCGGAGAGAAAAACTCGGCAATGAGAGTAGATAACGGAGTAGTTGCTACTGATGCTGCCGGAAATCCTCGAATAATCAATTCAGGTTCCGGGATAATAAACATAAATTCCGGAGAGAACTTCGGAGCTATAGCTGCTGACGGAAATGCGTCAAACAGGGCGGAAGCAGTGAATAACGGAACTATAACTATAGAAAATAAAGGGCTGCCGGGAACATTTATAGAAAATATAGTGGGAATGGTTTCTATAAAAGCAGCAGTTTCAGCCACAAGCGGTGGTTACATAGAAAATAACGGAACTATCCAGATGCTGAATGATATAAAAACTTCTCAGGGAATGGCAATTCTTGCAAGTTCAGAAGGATTAAACACAGGAAATATTATAATAAATTCCGGGACTTTAGGTGAAAGTTCAGTTGGTGTTTATAATGAAGGAACATTCAGTATGACAGGCGGTCTTGTAGATGTAGCCTCGCCAAAGGGAATCGGAATATATGCCAAAAATAATTCGGCAGTTACTGCTGTAACTGGAGGAATAATCAGGGTTTCAAACGGAGCTATAGGACTATATGCCGATGATAAAGGAAATCTTGGAAACGGGGCAACAATAAATCTCACAGGCGGTGCTAAGCTGGAAGTAAATAGCGGCGGACTTATGCTTTATAACTATTCGGGAACAAGCGGAAATCCTGTAGGAAAATTTAATGTGACAGGAACAGTAAATACAGATATTAATGCCGGAGGAACAGCATTTTATTTTAAAGGTGTTCCGTCAGGAATTAATACATTTTTGACAAATATGGTAACAGGAAGCGGAAACCTGAATGTAAAACTGACAAGTTCTGATTCTAGTCTTTTTGTACTTGATAATCCGGGAAGTACTATAAATCTCAGTGATACTACATCTATCGGAATTATAGGAAGTCTGCCGCTGACAGTAACAATCGATCCTTCGAGTGTTTCTAATTATAAACCGTACTCGGTATTTAAGGGCGGTCTGAATGTAGATCTGGATGTAAATGTGGATGACCCGAATGATGCTTATAACAGATCGGAATTTTTGTCATCTAAGGTTACAGTGCTTTCAGGTAAAACTATATCCGGTGTGGGAGCAGGAAAATACGGTATCGGGCAGGAAAGCTTCCTCGGAAGTGTAAATAGAAATGATATACTAATAACTGTAAATAACGGTGCTGCTATAAATATGACCGGAGCAGGTTCGGCAGGTATTATAGCAAATTTCGGGACAGTTATTAATAACGGACAGATATCGGCAACCGGGGCAAACTCAATAGGAGTGGTATCATACAACGGAACACTTACACAAAACAATAATATAATAAAAGTTGGTGAAAGCGGAGCAGGTATATATGGAGAAAATAAAGTAAACAGCTCATACGGCAACGGCTTTATAGAGATTGAAAATAACGGACTGATAACAACAGCAGCATCAGCAGGAGGAACAAGCTACGGTATTTATGCCAATAATACAGAAGCTTTTCTGACTAGAGCTGACTCATTAATAAGACTTAATTCAGGGTCGGAGATAAATATGTCACCGCAGGACGGCGGTGTTGGTGTAAGTGCTGTAAAATCAACATTAACAAGTAACGGTAAAATAACCGTGGGTAAAAATGGTATAGCAGTATATGCAGATAATTCCGAAATAAATATAAACAGCGGAGATATAAATCTAAACGGAGATAATGCAATAGGATTTTACCTGATTAACGGCAGTGCATTTAACGGTAATTCAGGGACAATAAATATAAACGGACAGAATGTGGTACTTTTTAATATAATAAATTCAACATTTAATAATAATCTGTCAATAAACGCAGCACCGGGATCTACATATGTAGTGGGAAATCTTTCAAATGCCGCATATACCCACTTAGGAACTAATACTCTTTTTTCCGACAGTGTACTTCTAAATGGGACTAATTCTGCAATACTTGTAGGCAGCAGTTCAAATATAAGTTCATCTGGAACAGGAGTAGTGGGAGTATCAGTAGACGGTCAGTATTTATCACCATTTGCTCCTCCTTATACAGTAGAAGGAGAAAATGCAGGAACCATAGTCCTTGGAGATAATTCAGCAGCTGTATATGGTAAAAATAGTGCGAGACTGAAAAACAGCGGAATAATCGGACTGGGAGCTAATTCTGTGGGACTCTATTCCTTAGGTGCAGGTGCAGAGACTGAAAATACAGGGCTTATAACTTTGGGAAATAGTTCTGTGGGTCTTTATCAAAAAGGCGGAATAAATATAGTCAATAATAATACAATAAATGGAGCCGGAATCGGTGCTATAGGAATGTATATGGACAGCAATACAGGACTTACAGCTAATAACGGACTGATAGAGCTTTCGGGAGACAGGGCAATAGGAATTTATGCCGCAGGAAGTCCGCAGAATATAATTAATAACGGAACTATAAAAGTATATGACTCCGCTTCAATGGATGATCCCAGCATAGGAATTTATACTAAGGGTATCTCAGATACAATAGTAAACAGTACTTCCGGAATGATAGAAGCAGGAAAAAGATCACTGGGAGTTTACAGTCTGGGGCCACAGGTAGATCATATGGGAACTTTGAAGGTAGGAGACGAAGGAACAGGAATATATAAGGATACAGGTATATTAAACATTCACACCGGTTCTGCTGTACAAATAGGAAATAATGAAGCAGTGGGATTATATGGTATAAACGGTTCCAGCATAAATATAGCTCCGGGAGTAAATTTTCAGCTGGGATCGGGCAGCTACGGCGTAATAGCTGAGTCAGGTTCCAGTTTAAACAACCAATCGGCAATAACACTCAGTGACAGTAATATTTTTGTGTATGGTAACGGAGCCTCTGCTATTACAAACAGCGGACAGATTAATATGACCGGCTCTGACAATACGGCATTTTATACAATTAAGGCCGGAAATATTTTTAATACTGGAAATATAACAGGGACAGCAGGTACAGGGAATATAGCTTTGTATAACAGAGGACATTATGTAACTGAAGTGCAGCAGCCTGACGGGACAATGAAACTGGAAGGACTTATTACAGCGGGTTATATAGAAAATGACGCAGATATAACATTGGGAGATTCATTTTTAGTAACAAATGCCCACGGTGTAAAGACCGGATATTCAGTAGGGATTTATGCCGAAGGGTCAAGTGCGGTTAATAAAGCTACAAGAACAATAACCGTGGGAAAAGACGGTGTAGGAATGTATGCAAGAGATGCTGCAGCACCTTCGTATAATTACGGAACGATAACCGGAACCGGCGATAAAATCATCGGAATGTTTGCAGATAATACAAGGGCAGAAAATCATGGACTGATTAAGCTTACAGGCGATGAAGTAGTGGGAATGGCAGGAAGAAACGGAGCATATATCTATAATGCACCTTCTGGGGTAATAGAAGTTACCGGGAAAAATGTAACAGGTATATATCTCGCAGGAGCTGATACCAAGGTAGAGAACAAAGGACAGATTATAATAAAGAATACCGGAGATCCTCTGGAGGATCAGGGAGTCGGACTGAAATATGCAGCAAGCTTTGATGAGGATAATATAATAGGCGGAGTAGGAAGTATAACAGGAACTGGTTATATAGACCAAGGCTATACGACGACAGTATATAAGCTTCCTGAAATGCCGTCACTGATAAATTCCGGAGAGATAACTATAGATCTGGGAAGTAAGTTCTCATATGAAAATATGAAGGTAATAGTGAAGCTGGATCCGACAACAAATGAAGCAACAACAAGTTTTTCCGATACGATAGGATTCGGAGGGACAACAATTCCTGAAAAGCTGGAAATATCACCGGACTTTTCACAGGGAACATCAGCAGACAGATATACATTTAAGAATATATTCCGGGGAATGGACGGAACTGGGGAGTACATAAGCCAGTCATTAACTTGGGATGCCACAGGTCAGGGTACAGATATAGTAATGACAAGAATACCTTATATGGATTTTACAAGCGGTTTTTGGTATGAGGAATTCGGTCAGACATTGAATGACAGATATGCCAATCAGACAGGAAATGCGTTGAAAATCTATGATAAAATAGATATGATACAGACAGAACCGCATTTCAGACATGCTGTAGCCAGTCTTGCAGGAAATGTATATGCCAATATAAATCAGCGTGAAGAAGACATGGCAGGAATGCTTGAAGAATCATTACATACATTGCAAAATTCAGATAATAATACAAAAGAAAATGTGAAAATCAGCATAATCGGCGTGAAAGGTAAGACAGAAGAGGATACTGACGGCGTAGTACCGTATAAATACAGTGCAACAGGAATTCTTGCATTGAGAGAAGTAGAAAGAACATATAAACATACCTTTGGTTATTCACTTGGATACCTTCATACAGGCTTTGAGTTTGAAGACCATAATAAAAGTGAGGAATGGGTAGATACAATTCAGCTTGGACTGCATAATAAATACAGTGTTCAGGGATGGAGTCTGCGTAATGATCTTACGGGAAGGGTAAGCTTCCATAATATAGACAGAAATATTGACTGGCCTGATCAGTCAAAAGGTGTGGAAAGATCAGAAATGAATGGTACATATGAAACTTATTCCATTACTTCTGACAATATTCTGGGAAAAGAATTTAGTATAGGCAAAAAATTTAGTGTTACACCATATGGAGCATTTAAAGCGATGTATGTGACAAGACCCACATTCAGCGAAAGCGGTCTTGAAGCACTTCAGATAGAAGGAAATGATGCATGGAGTGCTAAGCCCAGAGCAGGTCTGGAACTAAAAACTACATTGCCGCTGGGTGCTAAGACAGCATGGCAGCTGAAAGGCTCGCTTGATTTTGCATATGAATACGAGCTGGCTGACTTGAATGAAAGGGAAAAAGCAAGATTGATAGCAGTAGAAGACGGTTATCACAAGCTGTCAAAGCCGGAAGATGAAAAAGGAACATTCAGAACAAGAGCAGTACTCGGAGTGGAAGTGGCAGACAGATATGGAATATTCCTAACCGGGGAATATAATCTGGGTAATGATGAACAGGACGGCTACAGAGCAGGGATAACTTTAAAAGCTGTGTTTTAATGAGATAGTAAAACTATATGGAGAAGATAATTTTATCTTCTTCATTTTTATCTTCTAAAATTCTTCTGTATGCATATTTTCAGAAATTTGAAGTTTATGTTAACTATACAAGAAATGCTTTTTTTGTTATAATTATTACTGTAATGACCAAAGAAATATAGTAAAAGAATAACGGATTAAATATATTGAAAGGAAGTCAGCTATATGAAAATAAATAAAAAGATAATATGGGTTTTCACGGCTTTACAAATAGCAGCTTTTATTCCTATTTCGGCAGCATCGGCAGGAAATGGAAAGGATAATACAGGCTCTGTAAAAAGTATATATCAGATGCCAAAGCTTTCGAGCAGTGATCTCAAAGTAATCGGAGACAAGATTTTTAAAAATGAGGCAGCCGGAAAAAAGGAAAATCTTGTATACTGGAACACAGGAGAGGATTTTCCATCATTGGGAATTGGACATTTTATATGGTATAGAAACGGACAGAAGGAAATTTTTGATGAAAGCTTTCCAAAGCTGGTTGATTTTTATAAAGAAAATAATATAAAGCTTCCAAAAATTCTTCAGGATAATAAATATGCACCCTGGACAGCAAGAAGTGCTTTTCTTGCGGATAAGGAAGCAGGAAAACTGGATGAACT
This sequence comes from Sebaldella termitidis ATCC 33386, assembly GCF_000024405.1. NCBI lineage: Bacteria > Fusobacteriati > Fusobacteriota > Fusobacteriia > Fusobacteriales > Leptotrichiaceae > Sebaldella > Sebaldella termitidis. The sequence continues at coordinate 953,063 of NC_013517.1, forward strand.
AAGGGATTTTTTATATGAAACAAGAGATACACAGGTAGTGTTTATTTATAAAAGACTTGAAGCTTCACTTGATAAAATGCTCTTGCAGGCTGACAACAAAGAGAATGTAAAATATCAGTTTTACAGAGTATCAAATTCTCCAAACGGGCTGTATGCTTTGATTGATTATGTTAATTTCAAAGGGGAAGGTACATCGGAAACAGAAAGATATAACGGACAGGGCTGGGGATTATTGCAGATATTGGAAAATATGAAAGGAAAAGAAACAGGAAAAGCAGCTATGGATGAATTCAGTGCCAGTGCAAAATTTGTTCTTGAAAGAAGAGTTCAGAATTCAGATCCGAAAAGAAATGAAAAGCAATGGCTGAAAGGCTGGGAAAACAGAACAGAAACTTATAAGATAAAATAATAATTTAAAAATCGGATAAATTATTAGAAAATAAAAAAGAGATGTTTTCAGGAGTAAAAACCTGTTTCATCTCTTTTTTATATAGATTTTTTAAAAAATATAAATTTATTTGTTATCAAAATATTTTATGATTGATGATATCTATAAATTCTTCATTTTTATCAATAGAATCCAATACCCACTGTTTGTCTTTGGATAATATCATATATACAGAAATAGTTTTTTCCTGAAATTTCAGATCTTTTTGCTTAAGAGCTTCTTTCATTAGGGCAATTTTACTGTTAACACGTTTTTCAAAATCTATTTCAGGGTCATTGGGCAAACTATCATAATAACCCAAATCCGGGCTTTTGATAAGTATAGTTATAACACTGCGGTCTTTATCTTCTTTGGTTTCTATAATTTGAAATTCAATTTTTTTAGCACTGTCAACAAAATACGGAGCAAATTCAGTTATTTTTCCATCATTTCCTTTATGTCCTAAAAATTGTAAAAATTCCCCTTTTTCCTGTAGAATATTCATATAGGATATGAATGCTTTTTCTGATTGCGGAGATTTATTAATGCAGCCTGCTGCTAAAAGTATTAAAATTATAAATAAAATCTTTTTCATGAAAAATTCCCTCTTTTATTTTTTCAAAAATTTTAACATTGATTTTGCAGAGAGTCAAGAAAAATAAGAGCAATTATAAATTTAAACATTGATATAATATAATTTTTAGATATATAAGGAATTGAAAAAGTTATTTTTATTTACTTTTATAATTTTTCTCACTATAATTAATTTATAAACTATTATAGCGGGAGGATGGTATGGGAATTAAATTAATTGCAGTTGACATGGATGGAACATTTTTATCAGAAGCAGGTAATTATGATCGTGAAAGATTTAAAAAGCAGTATATAAAGATGAAAGAAAAAGATATAAAATTTGTAGTAGCAAGCGGTAATCAGTATTATCAGCTTCATTCGTTTTTCCCGGAATTCGCCGACGAATTGACTTATGTGGCGGAAAACGGAGCTTATATAGTATCGAAAGGAATAGAGCTCTTTGCAGCAGAGATTCCCAGAAAAGAGACAGAGGCCATAATAGATAAAATATCAGAAATGTCTGCTGTAAATATGGTTGTATGCGGGAAAAAAAGCGCTTATGTAAAAATGGAAACAAGTGATGAATTTTTTAATTATGCAAACCGTTATTACCATAAACTCTTAAGAACTGCAGATATAAAAAGTGCAGATGATCAGATTTTTAAATTTGCACTGAATTGTCCTGTAGAAATGGTAAAGGAGGTTCAGAAAGAGCTGAATAATCTGATAGGACATATTCTTATCCCTACTGCGAGCGGACATGGAGACATTGACCTGATTCTGCCTGGTATTAATAAAGCACATGGATTGACTGTTCTTCAGGAAAAATGGGGGATTTCAAAGGATGAAATTCTTGCCTTCGGTGACAGCGGCAATGATATAGAAATGCTGGCTCATGCATATTACAGCTATGCAATGGAAAATGGAAGCGAAGAGGTAAAGAAAACTGCAAGGTTTACCGCTCCGTCAAATAATGAAAACGGGGTACTGGAAATTATTGATAAATATATCTGAGCTTTGTCAGCTAATAAACTAAGTTATATAGGACAGATAAAATATTTATTCAAATATTTTCATTTATAAATAAGACTTTTATAAAATTACTGAATTAATAAATTTATATTTGAAAAATAGGCAGCATATAAATTATGATATCCGGGAAAAGTCAGATAATCTGAGTAAAAATAATCTGGTTAAAGATACTGTGATATGTTATAATAGCCTGATAGTTCAAAATTAATAGTAAGGGAGTTTAGTCATGCAAAAAGCAGCACAGTCAATAGTGGCTTTTATAATAGGGATTTTTGGGGTAAGCGCAGGAAAGATAATAGGAATTACATTTATTTCCATGATACCGATTATTGAATTACGTGGAAGTATTCCGGTAGGATTTGTTATGGGTCTTCCATGGTATGCGAGTCTGGTATGTTCCATAATAGGAAATATGCTTCCGGTACCCGTTATTCTGTTATTTGTGGTAAAAGTGTTTGAATTTATGAAAAAACATAATATATTAACAAAATTTGTAAATAAAATGGAACAAAAAGCAATGAACAGAAGTGAAAAAGTTTCCAAAGGAGAATTTTGGGGATTAATGCTTTTTGTAGCAATTCCGCTTCCGGGAACAGGCGCATGGACAGGTGCATTAATAGCAGCATTATTGAAAATGAACAGAAGAGATTCATTTCTTTCAATTCTGCTTGGTGTAACAATAGCCGGAACAATTATAACATTAGGGACTTATGGAGTATTAGGATTTATATTTAAATAGACTTACAGGCCGTGTATCTTTGAATAATAATTTTTCAAAGATTTCGGCTTTTTTTATTATAAAAAAATTTAATAACTCATGTAAATTTATAAAAAATACAATTTTGATATACGTCAAAGCTTTGAAAATCAATTAATTGAATAAACTAATGATCCCTTGACTTTGGAAATGAAAATATGTATAATTGAGAAACTGTAATTAAAAGGGAGTAATTCTAAGCACATATATCAACATGCTGATATTATAAATATCTGGTAATGTGGCCATTTCATATGGTAATGAGACTTTTAGTTTGAATAATTCAAGCTGGGAGTCTTTTTATTTTTATAAATTAATTTGGGAGAGAAAGATATGGAGTTTTATAGTGGAAACAGAGAAAATGTATTAAAAAAACTGGGAAGCAGTCAGAAAAGCGGGTTAACTAATGAAGAGGCGGAAGAAAATAAACTGAAATACGGTGTAAATCAGTTTAGCCAGGGGAAAAAAGAAAGTCTTATAGTGCAGATAATGGCTGCACTGAAGGAACCTATGATTTTTATTCTTATATTTGCTTCATTTATTACATTATTTGTAAATCTTTATATAATGTATAAAGGAGGGAAACCAGATTTTATTGAGTATGCAGGAATTCTGGCAGCAATAGTGCTTTCCGTTGCTATTACACTGGTAATGGAGGGACGCTCGCAGAAGGCATTCGAGACATTAAACAAGCTTAAAGAAAATATAGCCGTAAAAGTAAGAAGAAATAATGAGGTTATGCTTATACCGCAGCAGAAAATAGCCGCAGGAGATATTATTTTACTTGAAACAGGGGATAAGGTCCCTGCTGACTGCCGTCTGCTTGATTCTGTCAGTCTTGCAGCGGATGAGTCTTCACTTACAGGGGAAAGCAAACCTGTAAAAAAGGATGCGGCAGTAATATTTGATAAAGAAGATATACCTCTTGCCGAGCGATATAATATGTTATACTGCGGATGTTATATAACCGAGGGTTCATGCGCTGCTGTGGTTACAGCCGTGGGAGATAGTACAGAGCTGGGAAAAATTGCATTTGAGCTTAGGGAAAAGAAGCATACCAAAACTCCGCTTGAAGAAAAGCTGGACAGACTGGGGAAAATTGTTACAATTTTTGGAGTTTTGGCAGCTCTTGTGATTTTTTCAATACAAATAATACAGTATTATGCATTTGGAAATACAGTGCACAGTTCTGTATCGGAAATATTTATTAACAGTATAGTACTTATTGTTGCTGCAGTTCCGGAAGGACTTCCTACAATAGTAGCAGTATCACTTGCAGTAAATGTGATAAAGATGGCAAAGGAAAATGCCCTTGTGAAAAAAATAGTAGCCTGTGAAACTATAGGCTCTGTAAATGTAATATGCTCGGATAAAACAGGGACTCTCACTGAAAACCGTATGACTGTAACCGGTTTTTATGACGGTGAATGGCATGATGATCCGAGAGAGCTCGATTCGGGATATATGATTCATAATATCTGCCTGAATACCAATTCAAATTTATATATGGAGAACGGGAATTATAAATTTGTGGGGAATCCCACAGAAGGATCTATTTTAGCAGCTTATGAAAATTCAAATCTGCGTGAAAGTTCGGGAAAGTCATATACAGATGAACGGAGCGATCATGAAATCATACATGTTTTTCCGTTTTCTTCAGAGCTTAAACATATGACTACTGTTTCTAATGTTGATTCAAAGATAGTATCTTATGTAAAAGGAAGTCCGGAATTAATTTTGAAAATGTGTGATATATCTGATGAAAAGCTGGAAGAAATCAACAGACTTATATATGATGCTCAGGATCAGGCAATGCGGGTAATAGCCTTTGCACATAAAATTCTTGAAGAAAAGATAGACTACGGTGCAGAAGAGGAGCATGACAAGCTCGAAGAACATATGAATTTTGACGGCTTTGTTACTATAACAGATCCTATACGTTCTGAGGTTTTTAAGGCTGTAGAAACATGCAGGGAAGCAGGGATATCATTAAAAATATTAACGGGAGATCATCTGGTAACTGCAAGGGCTATAGCAAAACAGCTGAATATAATAAATGAGAATTCTTTTGTAGTATCAGCACATGAAATAGAAAAAATGCCAGATTCCGAGTTAAATGAAATGCTAGATAAAATATCTGTTATTGCACGGAGTACTCCAGCATTAAAACTGCGTATAGTAAAACTGTTAAAAGCCAGAGGCAGTGTAGTGGCAGTTACCGGAGACGGAGTTAATGACGCTCCGGCAATAAAATATGCTGATGTGGGAATTGCCATGGGAATATCAGGAACAGAGGTATCCAAGGAAGCTTCGGACATAGTGCTGCTAAATGATTCCTTTGCGGTTATTACGAAAGCAATTCAATGGGGAAGAGGAATATATCAAAATTTTCAGCGTTTTATGATCTTTCAGCTTACAGTGAATCTTTCAGCAGTTTTAACTGTGATACTTTCCATTTTGTCCGGACTGCCGTCACCTTTTGAGGCCCTTCAGCTTTTGTGGATAAATATTATTATGGACGGTCCTCCTGCGTTGACACTGGGGCTTGAACCGCTGAGAGAGGATCTTATGAAAGAAAAGCCTGTGGAAAGAGATGCACAGATAATAACCAAGAGAATGTGGATAAAAATAATTTACGGCGGAATTACAATTACTGTTTTATTTATGCTGCAAAATTTATTTAATGTACTTGGAGTATATCCCGAGGAGCAAAGAAGTACTTTATTTACTATGTTTGTGCTGTTTCAGCTTTTGAACGCTTTTAACTGCAGAGAACTGGGATATGAAAGTATCACGAAAAATTTTAAACAAAATAAAATAATGTTAGGTGTTTTCACACTGACATTTATATTACAGATACTGATAACACAGTATGGAGGAAAAGTATTCGAGACTCACCCGCTGCGGCTTATAATATGGATAAAAATATTTTTATACTGTTTTATTTTGATTCTGCTTTCTGAAATTATAAAGGCAGCAGTAAGGGGAAAGGGACATAAGCTGGAAAAAGCAGCAGCTCAAATAAATTAATGAATCAGTGCATTTAGGTTTTTATTACCCTAAGTGCACTTTTTTATGAATATTAAAATTAATTTTCTGCTGATATTTGCAAAGACGGGAAAAATATAAAGAGAAGAGCCGTAGACTTTCACTGTACCAAAACAGACACATTTTTTAAATAACATATCATGGTTTCTCTAGAGCAGTAATCTGAATATAAAATATAAATAATAAAATACATAATAAAAAGAAAAATCTTGTAATGTAGTTCCTAATATATTATAATAACAGGGAGAACCAGGTTTTAAATATGGAGTAGTTTTTAATATTTTTACAATTCTAAGTACAATCGTAATCTAAAATATAATTATTATCATAAGACAGAAAATAAAGTATCAAAAAAATATAGATTAAAGTAATCTATTTTTTTTGGCAATAGACTGAATGGCAAGTCAACTTTTGTGAAGCAATACCGGAATTTAATTTTTCCAAAAGCTGACTGTTGGAATATTTCAAAAAGTTATTTTATAGATTAAAGATTTTCAAAGAAAAACTGCCTGATAAAACACTATGAATCTGTAGATTTTCATTTCAATAAATGCGGCTGTAATATGTACAAAATCAATTGATTTCAGTCTTATATGGATATTACAGAATTATCCAAGGTCTCAAACTTAGAAGAAAATCGAGGTGATAAAGTTGAACCAGAAACTCAAGGAAAAGATTCAAGAAGCGTTTGCATCAGTATTGCCGATTACTGCAATTGTACTGATTCTGAGTACGCTGATGGTGCCGATATCCATAGGTACCATTGTTATGTTTATAGCAGGAGCTTCCCTGCTTATCATCGGTATGGGATTTTTCTCATTGGGAGCCGATATGGCTATGATTCCTATAGGTGAAGCAACAGGAATCCAGCTTACTAAAACAAAAAAATTATTGTTATCTGTGATACTCTGTTTTACAATGGGGTTCATTATCACTATTGCCGAGCCGGATTTACAGGTACTGGCAAGACAGGTACCGGCTATTCCGAATAATGTATTAATTCTTACAATAGCAGCAGGTGTAGGGGTATTTCTTGTTATTGCCCTTCTTCGTGTATTATTCAGGGTGAATTTGTCTTTGCTGCTGATAATTTTTTATCTGATAATGTTTGTATTATCAATATTTGTTCCTAATAATTTTATAGCAGTGGCATTCGATTCGGGCGGAGTAACGACAGGCCCTATAACTGTTCCTTTTATTCTTGCTATGGGAACCGGTCTTGCATCGATTCGTAGTGATAAGGACTCGCAGGATGACAGTTTCGGTTTTGTGGCATTATGTAGTATAGGGCCTATTCTCGCAGTTATGCTGCTGGGAATAAGCTATAATCCAAGTGATGCCGAATACGGGCAGGTAGTGATACCTGCAGTAGAAACAATGCAGGATGTAGTAAAGCAGTTTACGGTAGAATTACCGGTATATACAAAAGAAGTATCACTGGCAATGCTTCCTATATGTGCTTTTTTTGCAATATTTCAGCTTGTGTCAAGAAAATTCAATAAACATCAGCTTGGAAGAATTGGAATAGGTGTTGTTTATACACTTATTGGTCTTGTGTTATTTCTTACCGGCGTAAATGTAGGGTTTATTCCTGTGGGAAGTCTGCTCGGAGGACAGCTTGCCGATTCAGCCTTTAAATGGTTCTTGATTCCGATAGGAATGCTTATAGGATATTTTATAGTTGCTGCCGAGCCGGCTATTCACGTACTTAATAAACAGGTAGAGGAAGTTTCCGGCGGTGCTATCCCGTCAAAGGCAATGAATCTCTGTCTTTCATTGGGAGTGGCAACATCAGTGGGAATAGCTATGATAAGAGTATTAACAAGCATATCGATTTACTGGTTTCTTATACCGGGCTATGTAATAGCCATAGCACTGACATTTTATGTTCCCAAAATTTTTACAGGAATAGCATTTGACAGTGGAGGCGTAGCAAGCGGACCTATGACAACAACATTTCTGCTTCCATTTGCAATGGGTGCCTGTGAAACACTGAATGGAAATGTACTTACAGATGCGTTCGGAATTGTAGCCATGGTTGCTATGACTCCGCTTATAGCCATTCAGGTAATGGGACTTATTTATAAAAAGAAAATGGCTGAAATGGCAACAGAAAGTTCATCTGATGATAATTTTACGGAATTTATTAATTATGACGGGGAGGAGGATCAGTAATGGACAAATTTGATGAAAAGAAAAAAATGATTCTCGAGAAAATAGGAAAGTTTAAGCTTTATTTATTAGTAACTATAGTAGACAGAGACAGGGCAAAAAAAGTAAACGAGGTGCTTGCGGAGAAAAGTATAAAATCACAGTTTCTCTGGTTTGCGGAGGGAACAGCAAAGTCGGAAATATTGGATCTATTGGGTCTTGGATCAGTAGATAAAGCAGTAATGCTGAATATTTTACCGGACAATATGGTAGGTGAACTGGCATCTTCATTAAGCGATAAGCTGAAGCTGGAAAAGCCGGGAAAAGGAATAGTATTTGCCATTCCGCTGTCAGGTGCAGGAGCTCCTGAGCTGCAGAAAATAAATGAGGGTAAATGGAAAAAATGGCAGAATGAGATGGAAAAAGAGGTGGAGCAGATGAATATAAATATAAGTCATGATTTGATAGTGGCAGTTATAAATCAGGGAGACAGTGAGAAATTAATGACAGCTGCAAGGACAGCAGGTGCAAGAGGAGGGACTATGTTTCATGCCTTAAAAATGGGTGTGGGTGAAGCTGAAAAGTTCTTTGGTATTTCAGTCCAGCAAAAAAAGGATATTGTTGCTATAATTACAAAGCGTGAAAATAAAGAAAGTATAATGAAAGCTATAAACCAGTTTTGTGACGGGGAAAATAAGGCAGTTGTTTTTTCGCTTCCTGTAGATAATGTATTTGGGATAGCTTAGGATAAATTAATAAAGTACATCAGGAGAAATTTTATGAGATCAATATTGCTTAGTCAGTTTAATTTTGATGAAGAGTGGATATATGACAGTGTAAAGCAGTATATTACCGGCAATGAGAAAGTGGCAGTCTGTCCGCTGGCTTTCTCTCCGGCAATTATAAAAAACAGCGGAGACTGGACAGAGTTTTACAGTCACGGCTGCTGGTATTATGAAGAAATAACAGCACCGCTCAGAAAATTCGGATATATAGGCGATAAGGAATTTTCTGTTATATGGCTGAATTATTTTTCTGACAGCGGAGAGACTTTCAGAAGGAAGATAGCAGAAGCAGATATTCTTATACTTCCCGGAGGACTGCCGGATTTTCAGATGGAAAGAATGAAGGAACTGGATATTATTAAGACTATACAGGAATATAAAGGGCTTGTTATAGGAAAAAGTTCCGGTGCTCTCACGCAGACGCCTTATTTTTATCTTTCCCCTGATTCGGATTATCCTGAATTGAAATTCGGGGAAGGAATCGGACGTATTGATGCCGGATGCTATTTTGAAGTGCATTTTGATCCTAAAAATGAAGTACAGATGAAGGCACTAAAAAAAGCATTGAAAGAAAAATATAAAAAGGTCATTGCTATGGGAGATAAAGGCGGTCTTATTATTGAAGACAGTAATATAAGGGAATTTGGAGATGTATATACTTACAGCAAATGAATATCCAATTTGACAAATTATATATTCTTATGGTATACTGGCTAAAATTATTAAAGAAGGGAATGTTTGGATGTCGGATATTGTGACGGAAACTATAAACTGAATATAGTTTGAAGGCATAAAAAAGAAAAGAAGCTGTTTTGTAAAACGGTAATTTTGATTTGCAGTTTTTGATATTTTTTGTCTTCGGCCCGAGCAGAACAGCCGATATATGACATTTATAATAAATTATAAGTTTATATTTATGATATAGTATAAAGTGTAGCGGATTTTCTACTACACTTTTTTTGTGCGAAATTATTTTTATAACTATTATAAATACAGTCTTTCTTAGGACATTATTTTTTGGTGTGAATATCCACAGGGTTTTTCTGCTTCTGTAAGATAGCTTTTTTATCTTTGGAAACGGGCGGGAATTTTCTGTGGATATTTTGATATACGGCTGTTAGTCGGTATAAAAAAAATGAAGTTTTGAGAGGAGAAACAAATGAATATTATAGAAATAAAACAATTAACAAAAATATATAAGCTTTTTGAAAAAGAAGCAGGTTTCAGAGGCAGCTTGAAATCACTCTTTAATAGAAAATATACAGAGAAAAAAGCAGTGTCAGAGTTTGATCTGACTGTGGAAAAAGGAGAATTTATAGGGCTGATCGGCCGGAACGGTGCAGGAAAAACTACACTAATAAAAATGCTTACAGGGATTATAGCGCCAAGCTCGGGGAATCTTTCAGTATTGGGATATTCGCCTAATAAGCTTGAAAATGAATTTAAGAAAAGATATGCTGTGGTTATGGGGCAGAAAAGCCAGCTGTTTTTTGAGCTTACTCCTGCCGATACATTTATTTTATTTAAGGAATTATATGATATTCCTGATGAAGAGTACAGAAAGAACATAGAATATTTTACGGAATTATTTGATGCAGCAAAATATATGAATGTTCAGGTAAGGACTCTTTCGCTGGGAGAAAGAATGAAAATGGAGTTAATAACTGCTCTTTTGCATAATCCCGAAATTCTGTTTCTTGATGAGCCTACAATAGGGCTTGATGCTGTGGCACAAAAGCAGATACGTTATTTTCTGAAAGAGATAAACAGAACAAAAGGAACCACAATTATTCTGACATCACATTATATGGAGGATATAAAAAGTCTTTGTAAAAGATGTGTTGTAATAGAAAACAGCAGAAAAATTTATGACGGAAAAACAGATATTTTATTTGAAAAATTTCAGCTGTATAAGAAGATAACGGTTTCTTTTGAAGAGGAAACTGATGTAAAGCTGCCGGAAGATTTTGAAATTTTGGAAAAAACACCTTATAAAATGTCATTTATAATGCCAAAAGAAAAAGCCCGGGGAATTATAAAAGAATTTTTTGAAAATTATAAGGTAAAAGATATAGCAATAGAAGAAGAAGACATAGGAAACGTTGTAGAGCGTATTTATAAGGAAGGAAGCGGGAGCTATTATGAATAATAAAATTACTGAAAAAAATGAAAATGGATTTTTACTAATTAATAAATTTATATATGAAATAAAAAAATACTGTGAAGTAGCAAAAATTAATTTTAAGGGCTGTATAATATGGAGATTTGATATTTTGGCAAATCTTTTACTGACTGTTACAAAGATTACATTTGCATATATTTTATGGAAAGCAGTTTTTGGCGAAAATGATGTGATAGGCGGGTTTACTTTTTATTCTATGCTTACATATTATGTAACAGGAGCATTTTTATCCGGAGCTGATATGTCAAAGAAAATAAGCACTGAGATATGTACAAGGGTTATAAGCGGAACTTTTTCAAAATATATTATAATTCCTGTTAATATTCAGATATATTTTATGGCACAGAATTTCGGAAGACTGATTTTTTATCTGCTGCTAAACATGATTTCATTATTTACATGGATTTTTATTTTGCAGATAAGCTTTTCTTTTACAAATAATATGTATTATCTTGGGACAGCAGCAGTAATGGCACTGCTGGGTCTTATATTTATGACGGAGTTTCAGTTTTTTATAGGAATTTTATCATTTAAATTTCTGGAAATATCGATGTTTAGAATAATAGTAGATAATATAATGGTTTTTATAACTGGTGCGGCAATTCCACTTTCACTGCTGCCGGAAGCAGTAACGGCAGTTATGCGGATCTTTCCGTTTTATTATATTATTTATCTTCCTTCCATGCTTGCTATAGGAAGAAACGGTAATGAGGCATTATCAGGGCTTATTATAATTTTTGCATGGGTATTGGTATTTTTTATTATAAATAATCTTTTGTATAAAAGATTAAGAGTATTATTTGAAGGAGTAGGGATATGATTATAAAAAATTTACGATTTATATTTACATTATTAAAACTGAAATTTTCAAGAATGATGGTATTCAGATTTGATTTTTTCGGGGCATTTTTTGTGGATAGTTCTTTATTTATACTTCAGCTGCTTATGTTTGAGGCAATTTATTCCAGCGTGGATTCTATAGGAGGCTTTCGGCGAGGCGACATGATTATATTTATAGGGACTTTCTCACTGATAAATGCAATTAATATGACAATATTTTTCTTTGGAACTTATGATATTCCAAGAAAAATAAGAGAGGGGGAGCTTGATTATTATATTACAAAACCTGTAAATCCATTATTCAGAATGACTTTTGAAAATATAAATCCCGGATCATTTCCTTTGATTATTGCAAGCGGATTTATAATATTTTACGGGATTTCGGTTCTTGATTTGAAAATCAGTGCAGTCGGTATGGCTGTTTATATGATATGGGTATTGATGATGACACTTCTTTGGTATGATATATCAATTATATTAAGAACAGTTTCATTTTTTACATTTTCAAGTGCTGCTATGGAACAGCTGGAAGAAAATCTGCTGCCGCTTAATATGAAGCTTCCGGGTGTGGCATATAAAGGAATATTCAGATTTTTATTTTATTTTGTATTTCCGTACGGGATAATGGCGACATTTCCTACGCAGTATCTTACGGGAACTTTATCATGGCTTGGAATGGTTTATGGTGCAGTGCTGACCTGCTGTTTTACTTTATTTATGCTGTGGTTCTGGAAAACCGGACTTAGGAATTACAAGAGTGCGAGCAGTTAGTATGGGAAAAGCTGTATTTTACAGGATATTTTTGAATATTAGTTAGGTATAATAAGTAATGGTATATTTGGAGGATTACTTTAACAAAAAAGGCTTTATAAGAATTTCAGGAGGGACTGCCAGACAGACAGAGAAATTTTCGAAGAGGAAAAACGGGCTGAATAAAACCATCCTGTGATTTATAGTTTTAATTTTGACAAAGAATGTACAAAAATGTTAAAATTTTTAATAGAAAGGCATAAAATATCTAAGGAAAAATGAAACAGTAAAATGAAAGTGTAGAAATGTAATTTAAAAATCATATTTTTATAAGGAGGAATAATGAAAAAAATCATATTATTATTGAGTATTTTGTTTATTTCTGTTTTACATGCTGACACTGTAAAAATACAGAAAACACAGGTTCCGGGATATTACAGGTTTATGGTGGGGAGTTATGAAGTAACATCGATTTATGACGGGTACTCAAATCTGCCGTTAGATACATATAAGGGAATAGATGCGGCAAATGCCGAGGCAATTATAAAAAAAGAATATTCTCATATTTCAGGCAGCGGAAAAAACTTTAGTTTTAAGGTATCTGTAAATACGTTTCTTATTAATACAGGAAAGGAACTGATATTAGTAGATACAGGTTCCGGAAATTCTATGGGTCCTGCAACAGGAGCAGTTAAGAAAAATATAGAAATGGCGGGATATAAACCGGAGGATATTACCAAAATCATATTTACACATCTTCATCCTGACCATGTAGGAGGACTGTCGGAAGGCGGAAAACAGGTCTACCCCAATGCAGTTATCTATGCAAATGAGAAAGAAATGGATTTTTGGATGAATAATTCCGATTTTAACAAGGAATTTAAAGATATTCTGAATACTTATAAAAATAATAAAAAATATAAGGCTTTGAAAGATGGTGCAGAAATTGCAGCCGGAATAAAGGGAGTTTTATTACCCGGGCATACAATAGGTCATATGGGATATGAGATAACTTCAGGCGGGCAAAAACTCCTTATCTGGGGAGATATTACACATGGTTATGAAGTCCAGTTTGCAAATCCTGATGTAACAACAGCTTATGACTATGATCAGAATCAGGCAAAAGAAACAAGAAAGGCCCTTATGAAAAAGGTTTCGGATGAGGGAACAATGACAGCAGGTTCTCATCTTCCTTTTCCGGGACTGGGACATGTAGCTCCAAATGCTGACGGCAAAGGATATCGTTGGATTCCTGTGCAGTATGTCCCTTTGGATTAACGGGAAAATATATTTATATAATAAGGAATCCTTGAGATATAGGATTCCTTATTATTTTTTACCGCAAATTTATTTTAACATGAAAGGAGAACTGTGAATATTATAAAAAAATACAGAATAAAAAGTATAGATTATATAAGAAAATGTAACAGATGTTTTACAGAAATTGAGACTCCAAGATGGCAGATTCAGAGAATCAGGAGAAAAATATACACTTCATGCATCTATACGAATAACAGAACCGCACTTAAAGGTTATTTTGGATGAAGAAATGACTATAAATGAAAAAGAGTACTTTATGAAAAACTCCGATAAGATCATAATTACGACAGAGCTTGAAAAAATATAAAAGTACAGTATTTTATCTGTCTGTTCATTTAATTTTATTTTTATAATTTTTGATTATAATATGATATATATAAATAGAAATATATGTATAAATAAGCAACAAATACTAAAGGTTTTAAACAGTCAGAGAAATATTATAAATAATAATATTGAATAAAATTTATTGATTTTAAAATAATAAAATGATATTATTATATTAAAAAAATGGTGGTTTTATGAAGTTTAGGATTACGATAATGCAGTCACAGGGGAGTACTGATGTAAGCAGTGATATAAAATCTGTTAAGAATGCATTTTCAAGTACAAATAATTTTTTTGGCAATTCTGTAAAAACTGATAAATTATTCAAAAATTACAGCGGTGACGGAATTATTATTGCTCCTGAAGAAATTACAATGGTTGACTTTAATATTTCAGATTTTGGAGATAGTGTTGTTTCTAATACTGAATCAGACGTGACTGTAAGAGTATGCGGACTTATGCTGGCGCATCTTGAAGAATCAGGCAATTCAGTATTGGGAATAGAGAGCCTTCTTTCTTCTTATGCAGGTAAAAAACTTAACGGAGTAACACAAGGACTAAGCCAGGGGATAGATTATTTAGGGAATACTTTTGGGTCGAGCTTAAGTTCTACTTTAACTGGAATGCTTGGAAGCCTTTCACAGGGGAGCTTTAATTTAAACAGCCTTTATAATAATAATTTAAAAAATACAATAGAGTTAGCTAAATGGGCCTTAGAATATGGAGAAAGTACAGATTACAGGGATGTAGTAATAGAAACAATTATTAATGAATCTGTTTCCAAAACATATATACTGCCGGATATGTTTGCAGTGAAATATCATGAAAGCGTGAATGTTTCAAGCGGAAGCGGATTTTATGAATTTCTTCTGAAACAGAAAAGATACAGTAATAGAAAAATTCAGATAACAGGAGGAAATATTTGAAAAAGACTGATGTTACAGTGAATATTTTTGTTAAGTTAGTCATTTTGACTTTGTTTATTTTGTTTAGTTATTATAAAATGAGAATAAATATTTTTTATATAACAGCTGAGTTATTATTATTTTCTTTTATTAATTCCTTTTTTATTAAAGATAAAAAATTTCTTTTTAATATGGAAGTTTTTTCTTTTCAGGCTGCTACAGTTTTTTATTTTGAAAGGAGAGCTAATTTTTATTGGAGAGAAGTTCCTGAAAAAATATATGATAATTTTGATTATGTTAAATTATTATTTTTGTTATTTTTAGTAATCATTTCAATATTTTTATATTTTAAAAGTGAGAATAAATATTTAAAAAAATATATTTATTTTATATTTTTTCTTTTATTAATTATGGGAGATATTTTTAAAGTAAATATTTTTTCTTTGATTCCACTTGGCGGGGAATTATGGCTTGGTTTTTCAATAGGAAATATTGCTTTAACTCATTTGAAAATTGATATTATTTTAGTTGGCATATTTCTTTTTTTTCTGGGTAGGAAAGATAATGTTTTTTTCTTTATTTATAATTTTATAATTTTATGCTTATTTGTGAGATATATGACTGTTAATTTAGTGTGGGGGATCTTATGAGTAATAATTTTATTAAAAGAAGCGGAAAACTATCTGATAACAGTGATTTAAAGCTTTCTGATACAATTAAAATTAAAATACTGGCTTCTGACAGCGAATTTTCTATTTTGGCAAAATTAAATACATTTTTAAACCTTGGAATAATATTTCAATCAACTTCTTCAGTTTGTATGAGTTATTACATTGATGCTAAAACTCGTGCATCACCTCTTAATATGTTTAGCTTAACTGAATTTTTGAATTTACCCTATAAAAGATTAGTGGATATTGCCAGAGGGAGTATAGCAAACATTAATACTAATCAGGATTTTTTATGTTTTTATGGTTATGATGCAATAGGAAGAGGTGATTTATATACATACGCAAGTAAGATCAAGAATTATCTAATAAGTAACGTTCAATATGCTATTAAAAATAATGTTCCCAAAAAAGATATTCTAAAGTTTTATAATTATCAAAAAATTCCTGAAATTATCAGAAATAAAAAATCTCCTGCAGATAATGATTTTTATTTTGCTGTTGGAGACGGAAATTATCTTTATGGACAGGTTCATACATTAAATGAGAGAAAAAGAGAATTTCAGATTTTGTATGTTTTATATGATGAGTACAATTGGGATGACAATGTTACTTATTTTATAAAGGTTGAGCCAAAAGAAGGTCCATATTATTTAGTTCTTGAAACTGCAGCTTTCAAAAAATTGGAGAAATCAGGTTTGGCAAAACCGTTTTTACAATTTTTTATTGATACTTACACAGTTAGTTATTAAGATAAATAAGGTCATACAATGATTTTGTTTCGGATATTCATTATTTTGTTTATTTCCAAAATAGAAAGGCACAGTAATAGAAAAGGAGGTAAGGGTTGAAAAAAATAGATTTGATATTAAATATTTTGATAAAGCTGATTCTTTTGGCAATCTTTGTTTTATTTAGCTTTTACAAGCTGAAAATAAATATTTTAGTTATTACAATGACCTTATTGGTATTCTCATTTATTAATTCGTTTATTATAAAAAATAAAAAAATCAGTATTGATGTAGAAATTTTTATTTTTCAGGCAGCTTCAGTTTTTTATCTTGAGCGCAGAGCAAATTTTAAATGGAGAGAGGTGCCGGAAAGGATATTTGATAACTATGGATATGTGAAAGTATTGTTTATATTAGTATTTATACTTACTTTTATATATTTATGTATTAGAAATGAAAATAAATTATTAAAAAAATATGTTTATAGTATATTTTTTATTTTAGTAATTATTGAAAATATTTTTGAAATTGGTATCATATATACAATTTCTCTTTTATTTTCAATACCAAGCACTGTTTTGTCTTATACAAGAATAGATATTGCTGTTATGGGAATAGTAATTTTTTTGTTTATTAAAAAAAGAAAAAAAATTCTTTTTAATTTATAATTTTGTAATTTTATGCTTATTTGTGAGATATATGACAGCTAATCTAGTATGGGGGATTTTATGAGTAATAATTTTGTAAAAAGACAGGGAAGGTTGTCAGATAATTTAGATTTACAAACATCAAACTGGGTTATAAAAACGAAAATTTTGGCTTCTGACAGTACTAATATCATATTGTATAATTTGAAAAAAGGCTTGGTACCCTCGATTTATTTTCAATTTACTTCTTCAAGATGTCTGGATTATTACATCAGAGCCGAAAATAGATCGCATTCAGAAAAATTTTTCTCTTTGATATAGTTATTTGGTTTACCTGATAAAAAATTACAGGATATAGCACGAAAAAATACTAATATAAATCAGGATTTTTTGTCTTTTTACGGTTGTGATGCAATGAGCAGAGGCAGCTTGTATGTTTACACAAACAAAATAAAAAATTATTTAATAAATAATGTCAGGTATGCAATTAGGAATAATGTACCAAAGGAACAAATTTTAAAGTTTTATACATATCAGGATATTCCGGAAATTATCAGGGATAAAAATTCAGTACCAGATAATGATTTTTACTTTGCAGTAGGTGACGGAAATTGTCTCTATGGTCAAGTACATACCTTAAATGAAAGAAAGAGAGAATTTCAGATTTTATATGTTTTATATGATGAATATAATTGGGATGACAATATTACTTATTTTTTAAAAGAAGATACTGGAAAGGGAGCATACAGACTTGTAGTAGAAACAGCAGCATTCAAAAAATTAGAAAAGGCAGGAATAGCAAAACCGTTTTTGCAATTTTTTATTGATACTTATACAGTTAGTTATTAAGATGAAGAATAGAAGCATACCAAAGTTTTGTTTTTAATATGATCCGATTTTTACTTTTAAAATGGAAGTAAGCCTGATTTTGGAGAATAATTTTTGATTTAGAAAATAATATATAAGAAATTGGTATGTCAAAATTTTCTCCTGTGTTTTGAATAAATTTGTAATGGAAAAATTATCATCATATAAAACATTATATTTGTTTAAATTACTGTTCTTTCAATTAATTTGTTTGGGTTTTACTGTGCGTTATTTGATTAATAGATATAAAGATAAGTATTGGAATATTATTGAAATAAATAATAATATAATTAACGTTGACATTAAAAAACAGGTGTGATATAATTTTTGAACAAATTATACGGAGGTAAAATTCATGAAAAAATTATTATTAGCTTTTAGCATTTTAGCATTAGGCAGTTTTTCTTTTGCAAATGAAAGAAGCGGGCCGCAGATTGAAGGAAGGGTAGGCTGGAGCTTTAACAAAAATTATGACAATGATTACGATACTGATTCAAAAGGAATGGAATTTGCAGAAGGCGGGGTAGAGTTTAGAAAAGCCGGAATAGGAAGTCTTGAAAATTTAGAATTAGGTGTCGGAGGTTCATTTATGTATGATAACGGAACAAGACATACAGTAAATGATTATTCGTCTATACCGCTTTACGGTGTGGTAAGATATAACATAATAAATATTAATGACAGTATTATGCCGTATGTAAAAGGTCATCTGGGTTATTCGATAAATTCTCTTTCAGATAATGTCTATAATTCACAGGGAGGACGTGTAGACGGGGATATGAAAGGCGGACTTTATTATGGTGTTGGTATAGGAGTAGAACTGTACGGATTTACTGTTGAATTGATGTATAGAGGAATTAATGCAGAGTTTAAACAGGATGATAAATATGATTACTATGATGGTGAAACAAAAGCTAATAAAACATCATTGGGACTAAGTATAGGGTATAATGTATCCTGTCTTATTAATCCTGCTGCATGCTACGAAAGTGCATTTAAGCAGCCTGATTATATTCTGGTAAAATAGAAAAAGTATATAAAAATAATAGAAAATAGCGGGCTGTATTAAAATTTAATTTTGGTACAGCTCGTTTTAATTATATAAAATGAGGTAATGGTCATTATTTAGGAAATTTATATAAAAGAAAAGCTTGAGAAAATTACTTGAGAAGAAGCTCAGGCAGGATTAACACTGGAAGAATTTATAATTTTGAATTCTAATTTGGATTTGTGAAGTAATATTTATCTGATAAAATTTTTAAAAGAGAAAAAAGTATGGAGAATTTACATAAAAAATTTTTTCAAAAAAAATCTTGACAAAAAGCAATGAATGTTGTATAATTAATCATAACAATAAATGAAGTACATAATTAAAGAAAAAAAGGTGTAAAAGAAAATTAATCAAAATATTTTGAAGTTAAGAGTTTTTAAAAAAGAAATGACAATAGGAATAAAAATATTTTTTTGATCCATATATTGCAATAAGGCAATGAAGTGAAAAACCTTACTCATTATAAATGACAATTAAACAGCCGGACGAATAGTTGGATTTACTATATGTAAATTCTTAACCGGCATGCGGCTCAAGCAGCCCTGGTATATAGAGATATATGCCGGGGTTTTTTTGTTTTAAAAATTCAGATATTTAGAAAAATTGAATTTAGTGCTTTGAAAGTTTTGTATATTTCAAAATTCATTATTTGAAAAAATATGCATAAAACCATATTCAGTAAGGATTAATACAAGACAGACAGCATTGTTTTGAAACTCAGGTTAAAATTTGTGGAAATAATAAATATATCAATCAGGGTACAAAAATCAGTTGTTTTTTAACTTATTCTCCGTAAAAACCAGGTACGGCATTGATATATTTATGTTTTCATAAATAAACGGAAAGGGGCTGATTTCATAATGAAGTAAATAATTTTCGCAATAATTTACAGAAAGGGTAAAAAATATGATTTTAGAAGTAGAGAATACTCTGTTTGACGCTTTACGGAATTTATTTAAGGAAAACGTTTTTGAAACAGAAAACGGAAGTAAAACTCCTGTTATTGCAAGAGCATATTCATCACTTGAGAATATAGACAAGGACAGTATAAGTTATCCCTGTATTCTGGTAAAGCTTGATGAAGATACACATCTTGTGACAAAGGAAAAAGAAGATAAAAGCCTGAAATATCATTTTTTTATCGCAACAGATATTTCCAATAAGGAAAAGTCCTATGAAGAAACAGTAAAAATGTACGAAATCATTAAAAGCACTGTTGTAAATAACGGACGAATAGGCAATGTCATTGCGGACAGAAGAAATATGAAAGGAACTTTATCGGAAAACGGTCAGAATCCGTTTATATGGATGGATATGAGTGTGCAAATCACTGATGCCGTTCTTACCACAAATTTAGAGGAGGAAAATTTTTATGATTGAAAATTTGCAGGAAACAGAAATCAAAATCGGCAGAGCCGGTAAAATGGTTTATATAGGCCCTAATATTGAGGGACTGTTAAGCGGTACAGTATTTGACTATATGCCTGAATTGGAAAATTACAAAGAATATGAAAGTATTGAAAAATTATTTATTCCATTGGAGTCTCTGAAGGAAGAAACTTTGAAGCTGAGAGAAAAATCAAATTATCTGCATTTTATCTATGATGAAATAGCAGAATCAAAAAAGAGAAAAGGGAGTGTTGATTAATGGCGTTAGAACATGGAATTTATACGAGAGAGATAGATACGGCAGGCTTTTCAATGGTTTCTGTTGATACAGCCATTCCGTTTATAGTGGGGACTGCCCCTATTAATATGAAAGATACAAAGAATGTAAATAATGTAGTATTCTGCAATAACCTTGCAGAATTTACAGAAGCATTCGGGTCATCGAATAATCTTATGGATTACACACTAGTACAGGCTGCGAAGGTATATTTTACACTTTATGGTGTAGGGCCGGTATTTATGGTAAATGTACTTGACCCGAAAAAGCATGCTTCTGCTGTAATAACTGAGGAAGTGGCAGTTACTGACAAGAAAGCTGTAATTGAAACAGAAGGGATACTGCAGAATACATTAAAAGTAACAAATAAAGCGAGTTCTGCAGAGCTTGTAAAAGGAACTGACTATTATGTTTCTTATGATGAAGACGGATATGTAGAAATTTATCTTGTAAATGAAGCAGATATAAAAGTGGAATACAAAAAGCTTGATCCTTCAAAGGTAACAAAAGAGGATATAATCGGCGGGGTTGATCCTGTGACTTATGACAGAAAAGGTCTGGAATTAATTCATGAGGCATTTGTAAAATACAGAAAAACTGTAGGTGTAGTAATGGCTCCGGGATATTCGCATCTTTCTGATGTAATTGCAGTAATGGAAACAAAGACAAAGAATATAAGCGGTGCTTTTCAGGCTCATGCGATTATTGATTGTCCTGCTGATAAAAAATACAAAGAAATTCCTGAGTGGAAAAACAGCCTGAACATCGTAGATGAAGATATAATAGGGACTTACGGACTTGTAAGACTTGGTGACGAGTATTATTACCAGTCGCTTCACTTAGGTGCCCTGATGGCTTCTGTGGATAATAAAGCAGGCGGAGTTCCTTCTGAATCACCGTCAAATAAAAACTATAAAATGGATGGATTATTTATAAAAACAGCTGATGGTTTTGAAAAAATAAATCTTGACCTTACACAGGCAAATTATCTGAATGAAAACGGTATTGTAACTGCATTAAACTTCGTAAACGGATGGACTTCATGGGGGAACTACAATACATGCTATCCTTCAAGAACAGATATAAAGGATTCTTATGTTCCTGTAAAAAGAATGTTCAAATGGGCTGCAAATACATTGATATTAAGTACATGGCAGTTTATAGACAGAAAATTTACAAATGTATTAAGAGATTCTATTAATATGACAGTGGAAGACTGGCTGAAAACATTAACAGGAAATCACCTGTATGATGCAAAGATAGAATTAAGAGAGGAAAGCAATTCTCTTACTGATATGCAGAAAGGTAAATTTACATGGCATATAGATTTTAGTCCGATTCTGCCGTTCCAGGCCGGAGTTTATGAATTGGAATATAACTTGAACGATATTACAAATTATTATTTTAAATAGGAGGAATAAAATATGAGTACAAATGTACCTGCAGCGATTAATGCTGCAAAAGTATACGTAGACGGAAGCAACGAAGTAACAGGAATAGCAGAGGTTACACTTCCTGAATTAAAATTTATGGTGGCTGAAATAGAGGGCTTTGATATAGCCGGTAAAATAGAAGAGCCTATAATAGGGTCTACAGATGTAATGGATCTTGTAATGAAATTTTCAGCTATAAACGGGGATATTTCAAATATAAATGATCAGCAGGCACATACATTTCATTTGAGAGCAGCTCAGCAGCATATTGATTCTGCTACGGGAAATGCCGTTTTAAAAGGTCTTAAAGTAGATATAAAAGGAAAAGTAAAGGAATTCAAAGGCGGAACCGTAAAAGCCGGAGAAAAAACTGAAACTGAAATAGTTATTTCTTGTCTTGCATATAAAGTAACTTTGGACGGAAAAGAGATCATAAATATAGATAAATTAGGATTTAAGAGCAGTATAAACGGTGTGGATCAGGCTAAGAGATTCCAGAGTCTGTTAAGCTAGAGTTGCCTTATTTATATTTAAAATTTAGTCAGATAAAACATAATTAAAATCAGGAGGATAATATATATGGAAATTAAATTGGAAAAAGCATATGACATTAACGGGGAAATGACAGATACTATCGAGCTGGATTTTGATAAGCTCACAGGAAGACAGCTTATACAGCTGGAAAAAGAATTTAAGAAGGAAAACAAAGGGGAGTTAATATTAGTGGCGAATAATGCTTTTGCAGCTAAGGTAGCAGCTTTTTGTGCGGGAGTGAAGGAAGATGATATTCTTGATTTTTCCGGGAAAGACTTTACTACAGTAACAACAGAGGTAACCGTTTTTTTGAATTCATAAAGCCGTTTGATCCGTTAAATTACACCTATTCAGATATATTATCCAAACAAATAGCAAGAATTGTAGTCAGGGGAAATAATAATCTTCAAATGAATCTGAATTACGAGGACTTAAACAATTCCAGCGTATTTGATCTGATTAAATATGTGGACTTAATATCTGAATTGGAAAAGGAGGTGAAGAATGGCTGAAAAAATCACAGGGAATGATGAATTAAAACGGCAAAGGGAAGAATATGAAAAAATAATTTCTAAGTTGAATTCTGAAAAAAAAGCTTATGAACAAGTGTATAAAAAGTTGGAAAATATAGAAAAAAATATAAAACTAATAGAAAATATTCCTAAATCAATTTTTATTAAGGCTGAAGCAGAACTAGCTATACAAGATAAAAAGAGTGCTAAAAAGTCTAATCAAGGTAAAGAAGATAAAACGCCTATGTCGTATATTATTCAGGAAGTGACTATGAAATTTGCAGAAACTATACCGCAAATGGGGGCTGTACAGGCAACATCAATGAATTTAGAAATATATTTAGCTACAATTTGTAGTTTATTACAAATGAATAATGCTAATAATGTTGCTTGGAATTCACTTAATAATGTTATGTTAAGTAGTATTCACAGTGCTCTATTGGTGAATAATTCTGAACTGGTTTCTTTACGTGATGAGCTTAGTAAATGCAATGAAAACTCTGGAAAAATGCTTGTAGAGAATAAAACAAGATCTGAAGAAGCAGAACAAAAATCAACTGTAGATGTACTGGGAAATTTTTTGGATGTATTTGCTACAACATCAAGATATTTTGTTACACTAGATAAGAGCAAAAATCCATTTTTAATAAAAGTAGCTGTAGTAGCAACGGTCGCAGATGCAGGCTTTAAAACTGGAAAAATAGTAACTGAAACTTCTCTTTTTAAGAAAATATTTAAAACAACAGCAGTACAATATAACCCAGAATTAGGAGATAACTTTAGAAATAAACTTGTTCCTCTAGGAGAAATAAAAAATCCTAATACAGCAATAACTGTTTCGTCACCATCAGGTTTTGAACTATATAATTCTAACGTGGAGAAGGGAACAACAAATAATCAGTCAGCTAAAAGTCTAGAAAAATTAAAAAAACTTGAAGAAGGCATAGCAAAATCAAATATGGATAACAGGTTAAATGAAACAACAGTAAATATGCAACCAAACGCAGCTTTTAATCCCTCAACTAACACACCTGATCCCTCCCAAGGTACAGGAATCGAAGAAAAACTAGCTTTAATGCAGGCATCATCAACAGAAAACATGAATGCCTTAGCATTACTCTGGGATACTTATCTGCAGAAAGTAAGCCAAGTCTACGATATGATTCTGCTGACAATAAGCATGAAACATATGTTAATGACAATGAACACATTGTTAACAATACTAAATCTATACCTGACATGGATGACTTTACCGCCGATGCTCGAAGGAGTATGGCAGCAGATATTATCTGGTGCAGATATATTTTTATCAAACCTGAAATCAAAATTTACTGCGGCAATATCTGAAATAAAGCAGAAAATGTTGGAATTGTCTTCAGTTAGCATAAATCCGCCGTCTTCTGGAGGCGGAGCACCCGGACACAAATATACAGGTACAGGTTTCTGGAAAGGTGGATTAACATATGTAGGAGAAAGAGGGCGTGAATTAATCCAGTATCCTACAGGAGAACGTTTTATGGCAGAAGCAAAGATGCTTATGAATCTGCCGAAAGGTACCAAAATATTCAGAAATTCCATGACAGAAAGAATAATGAATAATGGATTTTCCGGAAATAATATGATGACAGCAGATGAAAACAATCAGTTAAAGAAATTAGGTGGATTTAATGGTTTATCAGATTATACCGATTCTAAATTTGGCGGAGGCATTAATTATTCAAGTGTTAAAGCCGATAATATCACAGTTAATATAACAAATACATATGGAAATCAGTCACCGGCACAAATAAAAGATACAAACAATGATTTGGTCAGAAAAATAAATGAAGTATTATTTCAGAAGGAAGACAGGAAAAGGAGGGTAAGTATTGGATAAGAAACTGGATGTGTATTATACGAAAGAAGGAGATACATGGGATAAAATTGCTTATAACGTTTATAATGACGAACTTCTGTATATCGATCTTATGCTGGCAAATGTTCTGCTTATTGATATAGCAGTATTTGATGCAAATATTCCCGTGATATGCCCTGACATAAAACCGACAAACAATGCAAACCTGCCGCCTTGGAAGCAATAGGAGGAGTATATGGAATCAAGGGAAACACTGCTTGTTATTACTTATAACGGCAAGGATATAAGTACAGATATTCAGCCGTATATTCAGTCATTCAGCTATCATGACAATTCCAAGCTTGAAATCGATGATATAGATTTATCTCTGGAAAATATTGATAAAAGATGGTTTGGAGAAGAATGGTTTCCTGAAGACGGTGACAGTATAACAGCATCTATTGTAAAAAGAAGATGGGATGACGAGCTCATAGAAGAGACGCTTCCCTGTGGAAAATTTTATGTAGACCAGATTGATTTTTATCCGGGCTCTGTGAGCATAAAAGCTCTTGCCATACCTTCTGCGGGAAATCTGACTAAACAGGAAAACAGCAAAGGCTGGGAAAAAATTTCTCTTAAGAATATAGCAATGGATATTTGTAATAAACATAGCATGAAGCTTGAATTTTATTCTGAAAAAGATGAGACTTTTGAAAGGATAGATCAGGATAAAGAAACAGATCTGGCATTTTTGACTCGGATATGCACAGATCAGGGGCTAAATCTAAAAGCTACGGAAAACAAAGTTGTTGTATTTGATAAAGAAGAATTTTATGAAAAGGAAGCAGTCATATCAGTATCTAGTTTAGATACTGATATGATAATAGATTATAAATTTTCTCATACTACTAAAGAAATTTATGACAAAGTAGAAGTCAGTTATTATGATCCTGAGAAGAAAAAGCTGGTGAGGGAAACTTATACCAAAGACGAGCTTGAAGAAAAGAGAAATAAAGAAAGAGAAGCTGAGAAAAAAAAGGAAAGTTCAAAAGCTTCGCAAAGAGGTCAGAGTAAAAATCAGAAAAGCAGCAAAGGTTCAGGTCCTACAAAAAAGATAAACGGAACCGGCGGAAGCAAAAAAGCCAAAGCCGCAATGGACGAAAAAAATAAAGAAAAAGAAACGGCAAGTATGACACTCCGCGGGAATTTCAGTCTTTTGGCAGGACAAAATGTAGAACTTACAGATTTCGGGAAATTCAGCGGAAAATATGCCATAGAAAAATCAACTCACAGTTTGAGCGGAGCTTATACGACAGATATTGAATTAAAGAGGATAAAAGAATGAATATAGAAGATATTATCAGAGTGGGAAATGTAGACAGCATAAATGCCCAGAACGGCACTGTAAGAGTAAGATTTCCCGACAGAGACGATAAGGTGTCAAAGGAGCTTAAGGTAATTTATCATAAGACACATCAGGATAAATCATATTTTATACCTGAAATCAATGAGATAGTATTATGTGTATTTCTGCCCGGCACTCAGGAGGAAGGCTTTGTTTTGGGAGCTTTTTATAATCAGGAGGATACTGTGCCTGTTTCTGACCCGAATAAAGCTGCCTGGTATTTTTCAGACGGAGGAATAATAGAATATGACAGGGCAGCAGGAAATCTGCTTATAAATGCCATAAGCAAAGTAGAAATAAAAGCGCCTGAAGTGGAAATAACAGCGGGAAATATTACTCTGAACGGAAATGTAAAAGTTTCTGAAAATCTGGAAGTTTCAGGCTCTTCAAAATTAAAAGACGTAAAAGCAGAAAGTGTGGATGCATCAGGCGGTGTAAAGAAAGGCGGGGCACTGTATATTCATCCGTAATAAGCGAAAGGAGGTAACATATGCAGATTGGATCTTTTGGAGATGTTATATTTCGTGTAGAAGAAGAAAATATACTGACAATAAAGGCAATGAGCAGGGAGAAAAAATCCAGATGGGAAGAAGCCCAGATACTAAACGATTTGTCATTTTTGGAATTCCGCGGAAGGGATCTGACGACAGTCAGTCTGGATATACAGCTAATAGAAACTTCCAAAATGAAAATAGTAGATACGCTTAATACATTAAATAATATGCTGGAAAACGGCGAGAATCACGAACTGATTCTCGGAAATACACTGATAGGGGAATTTCCGTTTGTACTGGAGAGCATGTCGGAAAAATTTGAAAAACATCAGGAGCAGTTTCAGCATGTAGAGTTATCAATAACCTTGAAAGAATATAGGGACAATCAGAAAAGCTTGAAACAGATAAGGGAAGAAAGAAATAAAAAACAGAATACCGAACAGGTTTCTGAAGGAACAATAATGGCTGAACAGACTGAGGTGAGCAGAAATGTATGAGTTAAGCAACGAAGATTTCAAAGTAAACTATATGCCTGACACGATCATTGAAGAAATTCTTCAGAACGGAAGAACAATTCTCGGTACTTTTTCAGGAACAGTTCCTTTGATGCGTGAATTTGCACAGGATTTTTCACTAATAGATCAGAATTCAATAGCAGTTTCCAATATTCTGTTATCCAGATTAATACCTTTATTTAAGAAATATGAGCCAAGAATAAGACTTAAGAGTCTTGATATAGATATGAACAGAAAAACAGGAATAACAGGAACATTTTATATAAAGTGTTATGTGGAGGTGATTGCGTGAATAATGAAGATTTTGACTTTATTGATACTACGGCAAAAGATAATGAAACGGCAGCAGTAAATAAATATGCGGAGTTAACAGGCGTTCAGCTGACAGAAGCTGATCCGAGAAGAATTATATTTAAATCCGTGTCATATATGCTGGCACTGGCTCAGGAAGTAATGAATGATACTGCAAAACAGAATTTTCTAAGATTTGCAAGAGACAACAGGCTTGATGCAAAAGGGGAGCTGTATGGAACCCGCGGGAAAAGACTGGATTCCGAGCCTGCAAGAACAACACTGCAGTTTGAGATAAGTGCTCCCCAGCAGAGTGATGTGGTTATACCTCTTGGAACAAAGACTACAGTTAATAAGCTGATATTCAAAACTGAGGAAGAGGGGCGTATAAAAAAAGGCGAAACTACAGTAGATGTTCAGGCTGTATGTACTGAAAACGGCGAGACAGGAAACGGGTTTCTGCCGGGGCAGATAGATAAAATAGTTGATGTTTTTCCGTATTATAAATCTGTAAAGAACATTACCGAAAGTAAAGGCGGAACAACTGTGGAAGCTGATGATCAGTACAGGGAAAGACTTATGGCCGTACCTGAAAGCTTTTCGGTGGCCGGTCCGTCAGGGGCTTATGAATTCTGGGCGAAATCAACAAGCCCTCTAATAACTAATGTAAGGGCAATATCTCCGACACCGGGCTGTGTGGATATTTATATCTGGACAAAATATGGAGAGCCTACGGTAGAGCTCATACATCAGGTTCAGGAGAAGGTCAGCGATGCAGAAGTAAGACCGCTTACAGATCTGGTAACTGTAAAGGTTCCTGAAAAGGTTTATTATTCTGTTGATCTTGAGTATTATATTGATAAAGAAAATGAACTTTATGCAGATGAAATAGAAAAAAATGTAAGAAGTATGGTTGCCGAGTGGGTAAGCTGGCAGCAGGAAAAGCTGGGAAGAGATATAAATACTGATGAACTGATTTATCGTCTGAAAAAAATAGGAGTAAAAAGAGTAAAAATCTTAAGTCCGGTATTTACAAAAATAGACGAGCATGAAGTTGCTATCATAGAAAGTGATGCAAATATTGTAAATAAAGGAACAGAAATATGAAGCGGATATATGATGTAAGTTTATTTGATTTTATACCGTTTAATTTTAAAGGTGATAAGGAAACAGAATATATAATAGAAACAATCGATTATCTGCTGAGAGAAAGATTTATAAAGCAGATACCCGAGGTTATACTGCTGGACAGGGTAGAACAGCTGGAGGACTGGAAGGTAAACGAGCTTTTTGCAGAATTTCATGTGGACTATTATAACAAAAATGTTTCTATAGAACAGAAAAGAGAACTTATCAAAACTTCCCTTCTTACTCACAGAACAAAAGGGACTCCGTTTGCTCTTAAGATCATTACGGATATTCTTTTCAAGAACGGAAAGGTCATGGAATGGTTTGATTATGACGGAGACCCCTATAAATTCAAAATAAGCACACAAAGCGACCTGAAAAATCAGGATGATTATGATCAGACAATTCAGGCAATAGAGATTTATAAAAATGCCCGTTCATGGCTGGAAAGTATTATTTTTAACAGGACAGACGATATGGAGCTTTTTGAGGCACATTTATCGCAGAAGAAAGTAAAGACTGTTCTGAATATGATAGAGCTTGAATTTCCTGTGGAAAATACAAAAAATCATACAGGGATTGCAACATTTGAGCACAGGAAAATGGAGATAAGGTAATTAATTTATAAATCTGAAAATAAATTTTTGGAAAAAGGAGGAAAAATGGCAGAATTCAGCGGATTTATCCTTACCAATAAGGGAAGGGAATTACTGGCAAAAGCAGTGGCAGGAGAAACTCTGACATTTACAAAAATCAGTTTTGGAGACGGACTCTATGAAGGGGATAAAAAAGAGATACAGGAATTGGCAGGTCTGAGAAATGTATTTTTTATTAATCAGATAAAGAAAACAGGTGTCGGGCAGGTTTCTTTGAGAGCTGTTATTACCAACAGGGCAGTGGAAACGGGTTATCATATAAAGGAAATAGGAATATATGCTGTCTGCGGGAATGAGGAGGAGGTTCTTTATGCTTATAATACAGCTGTGGAAGCAGATTATCTTCCGCCGTTTAACGGGAATAACCTTATAGAGCTTGAGTATCAGAATTATATTGTAATTGATCAGGCTGAAAAGGTGACGGCTATTATAGATCCTAGTGCTACTTATTTGACTAAGGAGGAGGCAGAGGAGATTTATGTTCCGCAGACGCAGGTGGCAGATGAAAAAAAATCTGGGATAGTTAACTTGGCTAAAATCAGAAAAGAGATTGGATATTTAGCACATGCACAATATGATGGTATATTTGGATCGGATTTGAAAAAAATAGTAAACGGAAAAAGTTATTTATATATAGATGATAATGGAGACGGCTACATTTATAAAGCTAAACAGAATAACGCAAATACAGCAGGGTTTTTAACTCCCACAGATGAAAATTTTGTAAACATAAGTAATAACATCTTAAATGAGAGAGTTAATAATATTGAATACAGAATTTCAAAATATGGACAGATAGCAAACTGGAGTCAGGGCGGACGTTATATAGATTCAAATTATGAGGTTATAAAAGCAGATTCAAAAGATGAATTTCATATCAGAGTAAAAGAGTGGGGCATATATATGTTTAGTGCGAAGGCTTTCGTTTATATGAATGCAAATTCAAGAGCAAATATAGCTGTTTATAATGATAATGCATTAGCAGGAGATACAAGAAATGGAATTATGACTGCTGGAACAGAGATGTTGACATTGCCAGTAGTAACAAATGCAGTAGCAGCAGGGAAAACAATAAGATTCTTAACTACAGGGCAAACAAGCATAGGCTCTGAATGGGGTTATTATATAACACGATTAGTGTAAGAGGAGGTAAAATGGGAAGTTTTAATGGTTTTATTTTAACAAATAATGGAAAGAAACTATTGGAAGAAGCATTAACGGGGAAAAGACTTGTGTTTACTAAATTTCAGTTTGGTGATGGGGAAACAACAGAGGATCCTAAGGAAGTAACAGAATTAGTTAATATGAGTAAGGAAACGACTATTAATCAGATAGAAAACAATGGAAACGGTCAGGTAATGTTAAGAGTTATCATAGATAACAAAGATATTGATACAGGCTATTATATAAAAGAAATAGGTGTTTTTGCCAAATGTGATGACGGTAAGGAAGTTTTATATGCTTATAATAAAGCTATGAAGCCGGATTATTTACCTGTTTATAATGGAATAAATCTTGTGGAACTGGAATATCAAAATTATATAACAATTGCTCAGATTGAGGATGTAACAGCTATTATTGATGAAAATTTTACTTATCTTACAAAAGAAGAGGCTAATGAGAAGTTTGTTAAACAGACTCAGCTGGCATTGGAGGAAAAACCTGGAATCATTACTTTGAATGAGGTTTATGAAGCTGGAATGCCTTTTAGAGGTATTCTTCCCTATGAAAATAAAATCTTGACGTATAGAGAAGTTATGGCTTTAAGAGATGGAGTTTATTCTGTAGAAGGAGCTAAATATTTTAAGTGCTTGAATATTCCAAAGAGTGACAGGGGAATGCATGATTGGGGAATATTAAGGAAAAAAACATTTGAAATATTAGAGGATCAAATAGCAACGAAACAGACTACCTTGGAGTATATACCACATAATTATAGGGCTGGAGTAAGTTCAACTATGTTACATTTCTGGAATAGGGAAGCTTCTATGGATTTAGAATTAAATACAAGTTATGAAATAGCAGGATTTTGGGTAACAAATGTTGGGTGGGATAAATTTAGCATGGCTAATCCTGGATATGCTAAATTAGCAAATGGTCTAACAATGCAATGGGGACAAATAACTTCTTCTGTTAGTAGTACAGATTATAAATATTTTCCTGTAGCATTTGACAATGAAGTATTTGTTGGGCTTTCGTCATATAGTACTTTGGAGTCTTTAGGAATGGGAACAGCTTTTCAAAAAGTTGATAGATCAAGATTTCTTTTGAGCTGTCGTTTATCAAACGGGAATTTGGTACAGGGTCATGTTCCATGGATAGCAATAGGATTTTAAGGAGGTTTAATGAATATATTATTAGATAAAGAAACTAAAACTTTAATGGGTTTTAGTTTAAAAGAAAAAGAGGAATATGAGAATCAAGAAATATCTGATGAAGAGCACAAAAAGTTTATAGAATTACAATCAAATGGCTATAGCTTGCTATGGAATAAAGTAAAAAATCAGGTGGAGTCAGTTAAACTTAATCAATTCGAATTCATAAATGAAAACGGCAAAATAGAGAAAAATATAGAAGCAGAAAAACAATATAACAATGACACACTTCTAAAGCTAAAGAGAGAGAAAATACAGTTGAAAAAAGACATAGCAGATTTTGAAGAGTTTGAAGAAGACACAGCATATCTGAAAGAACAGCTAAAAGAAAAAGAGACAGAAATAAAAGAACTGGAAGAGCAGTTAAAAAAATTGTAAAGATAAAAAAGGAGGAATTATGAATTTCATAAAAAACCTAATATCATTCTACACACAAAACACACTGCTAAATACAGTAATATTAATAGCAGCAGCAATTCTGTGCTGGTTTTTGTGGACATACAGAAAGCTGAAAGTAATGGCTTTAGCAGCAAGTATAAAAGCAGAATTAAAAGCTTATCTAAAAGGAGAGCAGAAACTGAATTTTGCTTTGGAATGGCTTATGAAACAAGACTTTTTTAAAAACACTATATTAAAATTTATACCTGCAAAAATAGTAAAATGGGTTATAAATACAATATTTAATGCAAACAAAGAAACTATAGAAGCAAAATAACCATAAAAATTTATAAGGTGGTATAATGGATCTTACTAAATTGGCAGATTACGGTATAATGGGAATAGTTCTGACCTATTTTATCTGGAAAGATATAAAAACCTTTGAAACATTTAAGGAATCTATGAGAGAAATAGTGGATGAACTAAAGGAACTGAATATAAGAATCGATAAGCTTGAACAAAATGATAAAGGGCCTGAATAATTCAGGTTCCTTTTAATTTTAAAAATTATTTGGCTGTTATTGTACAATTCATAATTTTATTATAATATAAAAAAATATAAAATTGACAAAATAAGAACTCTATATTAGAATGTTAAGACGAGGAGGTTTAAAATGTCAAAAGAGTATGTATATTCAGATTATACTTACAATAGTAGAAATCCATTAGTAAGATTTTCACATAGAAAAAGATTTTTAACTGCATTGAATTTTATTTTAAAAGAAAATTTTAAAAATCTTTTAGATTATGGAGCAGGGGACGGGCATTTTTTAAAAGAAGTATCAAAAATAAAAACAGATATAGAGCTGGTTGGTTTTGAACCGATTATGGACAATACTGATTCAGAGAAAATAAAGTATTATTCAGATGTGTCAGATATCAAGGATCAGAAATATGATGTAATTACATGTTTTGAAGTTTTGGAACATTTCAATTCAAACGCTCAGAATGAAATACTGGAAAATATATATAATCTTTTAAGTGATGATGGAGTGGTAATTATTTCTGTTCCAATAGAAATTTACTTTCCAAGTTTTATAAAGAACATCATAAGGATAAAATATACTAAATTGGATTTTCAATATATAAAAAATATATTGAAAGCATTGTTCGCTATGAACATTCCTGAAATACGAAATGAGGAAGGATATATAGGAACTCACTTAGGTTTTAATTATAAAAAACTAGAACTTTTATTTAAGAAATATTTTAAAATAATGCAAAAGAAAAACTCTCCTATGGAGTATTTACCTGTAATAGTAAATTCACAAGTTTTTTATAAACTCAAAAAAAATAGCAGTAACTGTTCTTAATATTGAATTTGAAAGGAGAAATATAGATGATATCTTACAGAAAAGCAGGGAAATCTGACATAGATGAATTAGTAAGAATAAGAAGTATTTTTCTTGAGGAATATGACAGGGAAAATCATTTGAATAATAAGGAAAATGTAGATAAAGAAGTGGAAAAATATCTGCAGAAATTTATGGATACAGAAATATTTACAGGCTTTGTAGCAGAAAAAGATGATAAAATAGTGGGGACAAGTGCGATAGCTTTTTATGATATTCTTCCGGCGGCACTTTATATGAACGGAAAACTAGGATATATTTCTAACGTCTTTGTTTTTCCCGAATACAGAAAACAGGGAATAGCAAAAAAACTTTTTGAACTGGCAGTAAATGAGGGACTTGACAGAAACTGTTCCAAGCTGACACTTCATGCGAGTAAGGACGGAGAGCCTGTATATAAAAAATTCGGATTTGTAAAAACTGCAACTGAAATGGAATATGTAAATGAGAAGTTTTATAACACAAAAAAATAATATTGAAAATAAAAATATCTGTATAAAAGTTCTTAAACAGATATTTTTATTTATAACGGGATGTTTCCTTGAAATTTTGTAATTTGAGAAATACATTATGTCAAGGTAAAAAATGATACAAATATTTGAAGATACTGAATAAGAGACCGGAGGATTATTTTCCGCCGAGCTTCTGCCCCAGCTCTACGAAGCTCATATCCCCGACTTCTTTAATTTCGTATTTTCCGTTCTTGTAAATAACTTTGGTAACACTGGCATTTTTAAGCCCGGCAGGCACATTAAGCTCAGGATCAAGAGTATTCACAAGAGCCGTTATGCTCAAACCGTGTGAAACAATTAAAACATTGCCTCCGCCTTTTCTGGCAGATTCCTTTGCAATTTCATCAATCCCGGCTTTGAGCCTTTTTGTGATAGTTTCATAATCCTCGGCAGGCCAGTTAAGACCCTCAGGATCACGTCCCTTATCCAGTGCTGCTACACTGTTTGCAAAGTCTTTCGGCGAAATTCCAGCTGCCTGCCATTCTTCCAGTGTCTTCCCCTGACTTTTAGCTATATCAGTCCACATTGTATGATTAAGATCTCCTTCATAAGTCCCGAAATTGAATTCTCTCAAACGCCAGTCGGTTTTTAGAGGAACAGCCTTTTGTCCGGTTTTTTCCAGAACAATATCGGCTGTTTGTATGCTCCGCCCGCTGTCACTGCTGTAAGCGGCACTAAATTTAATCTTTTTTTCCTTTAATCCGGCTCCGAGATATTCTGCCACTTCTATTCCGGCAGGAGTCAGAACTGCATCAGACCATCCCTGCACTCTGTCAGTAGTATTAAGCATAGTTTTCCCGTGTCTTACAATATACAAAACAACTTCATTGTCCTTGGCAGCAGAATACGAAGTAATACTAACAGCCAGAAACAAAAAGAAAACCCCAAAAATTCCAAAAAATCTTTTTTTCATTCTAAAATCTCATCCTTTCTAAAATAATAAATTTTTTAAGTGTTGGTACTATGGTAGTTTACAGATTATCTTTACACTAAAAAAGACAAAATCAAAAAATATCAAAGAAACTTGATAAATTTTAGATTTTGCCTCTAAAAAGAGTAACAACTCCAAACTATTTATATAAGGATACCTTGAAAATTTATAAAAGTCAATGAAAAACAAATAGTGAAAATTGAAAAAGCGTATTTAATATAGTATAATAAGCTGAATAAAAAAATCTGGGACATAAATAGAATTTTACTTTTAAAAAATAATAGTGAGGAAGGATTTTTATGAAAAAAATAAAAATAAAATCTTTAAGCAGTGAAGTAAAAACAGAGATATATAATTATATAAAGAAAAATTTTGACGGAACAAATATAAAACTGCCCACAGAGGATGAATTTGCAGATATTCTGGGTGTCAGCAGGGTAACAATAAGAACCGCGCTAAACGAACTTGCTTCTGACGGCATTATTTTCAGGAAGCAGGGCAGGGGAACATTTATAAACCCACAGGCTGTAACTATGAAAGTACAGTTTAATCCGGTAGTTCTTTTTAAGGAAATGATAATGCAGTCTGGTTATACACCGTCAGTGGATATTCTGGGGTATGAAGAGATAAAGCCTGACAAGGAAACTGCCGGAAAGCTTGGAATAAATGAAAATGATAATATTATCATGGCAAAAAAAGTTTTTTATGCAGATAAGAAGCCCTGTGTTTACTGTGAAGATTATTTTTCGAAAGAAATTTTCAGAAAAGACAGTGATCTTGTATATCTGAAAGATTATAAGGAATCTATTTTTGATTTTATCTATACTTACAGCGGAAGAAAAATATCGTGGGACAGAGTGGAAATTCTTACAGTGACTAATCATGACAAAAAAGATTTAAATACTTATTTTCATTGTGAAGATAAATTAAAGTCTTTTCTTTTGCTGGAAGGAATAAATTTTGACCAGGAGGACAGACCTGTTATTTTTGCAAAGGAATATATTGATACTAATTATATATGTTTTAACAGTATCAGAAAAAAATAATATAATAAACAACAAGAATAAAAAAGACGAAATCTGCCAAAAATTCCGTCTTTTTTATTTATATGATTTAAATATTACTTACTTATTTATTTTTTTACTTTCACATGATTTAACAGAAGATTCAGGGTTATGGTGACTAAACCTACCACAAATAAACCGTTGCTGAATAACATAGAAAGTATAAGCGGAAATTTATCAAAAACATTCGGAGTAAATGTAACGCTTACTCCTAAAGCCAGTCCGGTTCCCAAAACAAGGGAATTATTATTATTTGAATAATCAACTGAAGACAATATTGATATTCCGGCAGCGGTAATAGTCCCGAACAGGGCAAGAGTAGCTCCGCCTATAACCGGTTTTGGAATGCATGTGATAAATACAGAGAGTTTCGGTATCATGCTTATTATCAGAAGCATTACTGCAGAAGCCCCCACTGTTGAACGTTCTTTTATTCCGCTTAATTTAATGACTCCGACATTTTCATTAAACATAGTGGAAGGAACTGAGTTGAAGATTCCGCTGAAAATCTGTGCGAAAGCCTGACCCCTCATACCGTTTATTTTAGTTCCCGTATCAGTTTCTGTATTGCATACATCATCCAGAAAGGCATAAACACCAATACACTGAATCATGTTTATTACACAGAAAAGGACCATAATAAATACTGCATCTGCCCTAAATTCAGGAATGCCGAATTTAAAAGGGGTAATAAGTTCAAAGTAGCCGGCACTTTTTACAGGAGAGAGATCCAGCATATTTAAGGGAACAGAGATAACAGTCCCGATTGCCAGTCCGAGCAAAAGAGAAACAGACTGGATAACACCTTTTCCAAATCTGTTAAGAAGCACAATAATCATTAGGACAGTCAGACCAAGCAGAATATTGCTTATGCTTCCGAAGGTTTCGCTTCCGTATCCCCCTGCCAGATCATTAAAAGCTGTGGGAGCGAGGCTGACACCTATGAGGGTGACAAATGATCCTACCACTACAGCAGGGAAGAATTTTATTATTTTATTTATATAAAAGCAGATAATAAACATAACAATTCCTGAAACTATTACAGAACCGAAAAGTGTAGGGAGCCCGTACTGATTGCCGATAAGTATCATGGGT
The DNA here is from genome assembly GCF_000024405.1 of Sebaldella termitidis ATCC 33386. Classification (NCBI taxonomy): domain Bacteria; kingdom Fusobacteriati; phylum Fusobacteriota; class Fusobacteriia; order Fusobacteriales; family Leptotrichiaceae; genus Sebaldella; species Sebaldella termitidis. The sequence goes on from NC_013517.1 coordinate 990,359, forward strand.
CCTAATGGGGCGAAAGCTGATCCCAGAACTATGGGAAGTCTGGAACCTATAAATTTTCCAAGTCCGTAGACCTGAATAAGAATTGCCACTGCACTTGTAAAAAGATTGGCAGCAACTAAAAATGAGGTTGTAGCGGCATCCAGCCCCATTGCATTTCCCAGAATAAGCGGAACTGCAATGGAACCAGGAACCATTGTAAGCAGATGTTGTATACCCATTGTAATATTTGTGGATAGTGAAGCCTTATTTTTTGAAGAATAAGTACCTGCTTCATTATTAGTCATATTTACCTCCTGATTATAAAACGGATAATGTATCCGGACAGATAATTTTTTTATTTCCAGTAACCTTCATGTACTTTTGCCGCTTTAGCTTCCAGTTCGGGAAATGGGCCTATTACTGTAATATCTTTCTGTCCTTTGCTGAATACATCTCTGCACGGAAGATCAAAGGTAGGGTTTTGCTCATCGCTTCCTGTTAATTCCAGAAGTCTTTTTTCTGTCATAGCATACGCCACAGTACCGATGTTTGCCCAGTAAATAGCACCGGCACACATACAGCACGGTTCAGCTGTGGTATATAAAGTACAGTCCCACAAAAATTCTTTTGAATATTCGTGAGAAGCTCTTTCGGCGAGAGACGCCTCAGCATGCCCGGTACATTTTTTTGCAGTAATTTCAATATTTCCCTGTTCCATAATAATATTTCCTTCTTTATCTACCAGTATTGCTCCGAAAGGAGTATTTCCCGATTCTCTTGCCTCTTTTGAAACCTCAATGGCTCTTTCCAAATAAAATTCATGACTTTTCTTACTCATAGTAACCTCCATAATCTAATTTTAAAAAATAGGTAATACGTATTACTTTATTATAACCGGATTTTTAAAAAATGCAATAGCAGGAAAAAAAATTTATGAAATAATTTTTTTATGAATAATAAAAAAGCATATATTCACATGCTGAAAACATGCGGATATATATGCTTTTGAGAGATGACTGCTTATCTTATATTAGAATATTATTTATATAAACGGTTTGTAGGTTCTTTACCGGCAAGAACATTTTTTATATCGCTGACTACACTTGAACACATCATATGATTGCATTCACGGTTATAAGCACCTATATGCGGTGTTGCAATGATTTTTTCATGATGTAAAAACGGATGATCTGCTTTCGGAGGCTCGAATTCCAGTACATCTGTAGCATATCCGCCAATTTGCCCGGCATCAAGAGCTTTTATTATATCATCTTCGATAACAAGCCCTCCTCTTGCACTGTTGATTAAAACAGCACTGTTTTTCATCTGAGAAAAACTTTTCTCATTAAAAATTCCTTTATTTTCAGCACTTACATTCATGTGAAGCGAAATGATATCAGAATCAGCAAGCAGCTGTTCAAATGTTACCTTTTTTCCACCTCTGTTTTTTACTTCTTCTTCGCTCAAATAAGGATCATAGCAGATAATTTCACAATTAAATGCACTTTTCATTATTTCACCGTAACGTACCCCTATATTTCCAAAACCGCATATTCCTACAGTTTTTCCGTTTACTCTCTGACCAAGGTAACGTTCACGGTTAACTGCCCATTCACCATTTTTGACAGCTGTGCTGGAAAAAACAAGAAGCTTTGCCATAGAAAGTGTAAGAGCTGCTGCATGCTCTGCGACATCATCCTTTTCCATAAAAGCAGGAATATTGGAAACCATAACTCCGTTTTCATTAGCAGCTATTACATCAACATTGTTATAGCCTATTCCAAAACGTGCTACAAGCTTCAGACTGTCGGCTTCCTGAAAAAAATCCTTTGTAAGCTGCGGTTCTGTTCCGATTACTATAAACGAAAAACCGCTTAGTTCTTTTGCCAGTTGTTTTTGATCTATATCTGCAGGAAATTTAAATCGTTCCACCTCACCTACATTTTTTGACAGATCATCAAGAAATTCCGGGAAATATCTGCCGAAACTGTTTGCATTTACTATTGCTGTTTTTTTCATTTTCTCTCCTTCCATTTTTTCTATAATGTCAAAATAATTGTATTTACGCCATGTTTCACTCGCAATTAGTCAAACAGTACCTGATATTTTATCATCTGAAACGCTGTAAGAAGCATAGTCACTGTTATGCTTTTTTGCAGACTGATAACCATTTAGCACCATTTGACCAAGAGCGGGTGATAATTTATAATATCAGCTGTTTCTTGTTTTGTCGGCTATTTCTCTCAGACGCTTTGCATTCTGAGCTATTTCTTCGCTTGTTCCTTTTGTCAGAAGTCCGCCTATACCAACACAGTCAATACCATTTTCAAACCATGTATGAAGATTATCAAATGTAGCACCGCCTGAAGCCAGCAGCGGAGTGTGAGGGACAGGGACCTTGATTACTTTTGCAAGATCCGGACCATAATAATTAGAGATAGGAAATGCTTTGATAAATGATGCCCCTGCTTTCAGAGCATCCATCATTTCACTGTATGAAGTACATCCCGGAGCGTAAGGAACCTGATATAAATTACATATTTCCTGTACTCCCTGATCATATGTAGGAGCTATAACAAATTGTGCTCCGTCTAATATTGACAGTCTTGCAGTTACAGGATCCAGTACTGTTCCTGCTCCGACAAGGATTTTGCTTCCGAATTTTTGTTTGATTGCTTTAATGACATCGCCTGCATTATTGTTAGTGTAGCTGATTTCCAGCACATCGACACCGCCGTCAAGACATCCCTGAGCGATTTCAATTCCACGTTCTATTGTTTCCACACGTACAATTGCCATAATTCCTGTTTTGCTGATTCTAAGAGCTGTTTCTGATTTCACCATAATGTTTTCCTCCTGATTTTTTGGTGTCATGTCTCATTTGTAAAAAATGATAAAATTTTAACTAAAGGTAAGAGAGACATAACACTGGTATTATTTTTTATTTTATAAAAATATAAATCTTTTAAGTCAGATGATTTTGTAATCAAATAAAATATGTCGGACACTTTTGGAAATGTTATCTATTTTGACTGCTAAAGATTATATTTCTGCTAAATTGTACAATCCGGTGCAGGGTTCTGCTCATAATTAACCAAAAACTATTATTTGTTTTCTGTATCATTTGATTAATTACAAGCAGAGTATTACACTGGTATTTATTATTTGATTCTCATAACCGCCCGTTTGCTAAGCTGTTTAAAACCTGTTTTGTTCCCAGAAATACTGCAATAACAATTACAGCATATACCATGATTTTCATTGAAGGATCTCCGGCCTGATTAGTCAGAACACAATATACCAGCCCGGCTGCAATTATAATAAATCCGATACCCTGTACAAGGGGTGCAGTAGAATTTGATGTGGGCTTCTTTTTTATTTTGATATTTTTAGCTGCTGCTTGATCAAATGACGGCAGTAATTTAGTATTAAACAAAAATAAATAAACACTGTAAATTATAAGTGCAGCTATAATGCAGAAATAGTATTCAAGATTAAAAAACAATCTGAGAATCATACCTGCTGTCAGTGCATTCAGAATATTATTCTGCAGCAGCTTGATCTGCGCTTCCTGTTTACTGGAAGAAATCTGATAATATTCATTCTTTCCCCTGATAAATAAAAATCTGTTATTTTTTGTATTTTCAACTATTCTGGTCTGAAATCCGAAAATCATGTTGTTCCCTCATTTCTTTCCGGTGCTTTGCCTGTAGCTGTGACAAAACACCTGTAATTTTTAATATATGAATCAAGAATATCAGATATCCAGAGATTTTCTCAGGTTGGCAACTGTACCCTGTGATGTCTCTTCAAGATATGCTGTTAACTCTTCTATAGTCATAGATTCTCTTTCTGTTAATGCCTCCATAAGTACAGGCATATTAACTCCTGTAAAGCATTCGATTTTATGGTTTTCTTTTAGTTCTTCCACTGCCAGTGCTGCCATATTAAACGGTGAACCACCGAAAATATCTATAAATATCAGAAAACCATCGCCGTCATCTTTATTTTTTATTTCACTGCATATTTTATCTTTCAAATCCTCTGGATTTTCCGTGGGAAATAATCCTATTGTACATATGTCGTCAGCCTGATCTCCGAAAAACATAGCGGCACTTTCACGTAAAGCACCGGCAAGCGGGCCGTGTGTTACTATTAAAATTTTAATCATTTTTGTCCTCCAGTCTGTAAATAAAGCGGAATTTATTTGAGGTTCCGCTTTAATAGCAGGGCAGAACCGGTATTTTTATAATGCTGATATAAAAATACCCGTATCTTAAGTATATTTTCAGTTTTTAAGTATGAAAATAATTAAGATATTACCCTAATAATCCGATGGCTCCTCCCAGAAAGCCTATGGCAAATAAAATTAACAGAATTGTAGTAATACTTTTTCCTTTGAGCTGCAGCCAGAATGAAAATAAAGTAAATCCTAACGGCAGTAAAGACGGTACAATTTTATTAATAAGCGTTCCTATAGACATTTTTCCTGTTGATAATTCCAGTTCTAATACAGCGTTGATTGATACATATTTTACAATCATGGCTCCGAGACAGAAGAGACCGACTATTCCCAGAAAAGAGGTTATCTTATTAATAAATCCGCTTTCAAGAAATTTATCAATTGAATCCATACCTAGTTTATATCCCTGTGTAAACATACCATATGTCAAAGCAAAATCTATAAGCGTAAATCCGATTCCAAAAGCAAATGCACCCCATATATATCCCTGAGCAGCCCATCCCAGTGTAATACTCAGGAAAATCGGCTTAAGCAGTCCTGCAAACACAGTATCTCCGATTCCTGCCAGAGGACCCATAAGAGCTGTTTTAATTTCTGTAATCATAGAATCATCTACATCATCAGAAGGATTATTGGCAAGTCCTTCTTCTAAGGCAACAGTCATTCCCGGAAGAACAGCTCCCAAACGAGGCTCGGTATTAAAGTAAAGCATGTGTCTTTTTAATCCCTTTGTCACTTCCTCCTTGTCGCCTTCATACATTTTATCCAGCAGCGGTCCCATTACTGTTGTCATGGCACCTGCCTGCAGACGCTGGTAGTTATAAGTAAGATGTGAAGATACCCACCATGTAACCGCAGCCTTTCTTATATCTTTTTTATCCAAGTGTTTTGCCATTTTATGACTCCTCCTTTACATCAGTGAATCCAAGTTTGATTAAAACAAATGCTATACAAACAGAAATAATTGCATACATCATTAAGTCCTTCATTCCTGTATATGCGGCAATTGCAAATCCAATAGCAAAGAAAGGAAGCAGTTCTTTCTTATACATAAATTTAAACAGCATCGACATACCTAATGCAGGAAGAATTTTTCCTACAGCACTTAATCCTCTCATTGCCCAAAGCGGCAGCAGATTAATCATGATCTGTATATATTCGCTACCTAATAAAGCTATCAGGAATACCGGCAGTGCTCTTAGCACAAGTACAATTGCAGGGCCTCCGAAAAACTGAATTTTTCTTATAGCGCGCCAGTTGCCGTTTTCAGCTAGTTTATCCATTTTTGTAGGCCAGAATGATGCAAGAGTCATATATGTGACGTGTACATAATTGCCCAGTAATCCTATAGGCACCGCAAATGCTACTGACTGCTCTATATTCATACCTCCCTTGATGGCAACGAATGCCCCGAGTAATCCTGCCCAGTATAAATCAGAGGCATTAGCGCCTCCGGCACTTATCCAGCCCAGATATGAAGCATTAATAGTAGCACCTATCATTACTCCCTGTACAGGATTTCCATAAATTAACCCTACCCAGAAACCTGCCATAACCGGTTCTCTGAAAAGCCACCAGGATACCGGCCACTGCATTCCGTTTAACAGGGCTAAAAAAGCCATTAATAAAGCTTGTACCATATTTTTCTTTCCTCCTTTATATATAAAACTTATTTGGAAATAGTATATTTCTATATTTCCGCACGAGTTTTTATTACATACAGATTGTTTTAACCGTGTGATAATGTTTATCGGTAATACCAGCAGATATAATAACAGTCCGGAAATTATGCAGTCTCTCTGCTGTGTTTAATATGTTAGAATTTATCCAGTGCAGTTTTAAACGGCACTTCCGAATCATCAGGTATAGGCTGACAGAAAACTTTTACACCACCGTCATGAATCGGCTTCAAATGATCAATATCCTCTTTTGACATTACGATATTACGGCATATATTTTTCTTCAATGCAGAGCCTTCTATTCCTCCTATCTGTAGAGATTTGAAGTCAATGCCTGCTTTCCATGCTCTTCCTGTAGTTTCGGGATCTTTGAATAAAATTAACAGGTTTCCCTTAGGAAAGTTTCCTTCTTTCCAACGAACAACAGCACTTTCCACAGATTCGATTTCCACCTTTATTCCCGCAGGTGCTGCATTAAGCAGAATCTTTTTTAGTATAGGGCTTTTTGAAGATTTATCATCAATTACTACAATATTTGTAATGTCATATTTTTTTACCCATCTTGTCATAACCTGTCCGTGAATTAATCTAAAGTCGATTCTTACCAATTTTAAGTTATCCATTTCTTACTCCTTTCTTATTTCATCATATAGAATTGTGATTTTTGTTAATTTTACAGAACGATTTTATAAGTATTTTGGTACTTCTAAAATTCAATGCCTGTTTTAGTGTTACTATTCTGTGTATTTTATTTCGGTATAGTTATGTCTCATTCATAATTAGCAAACAATACTGCCTGTTTTATTGCTTCATAACGGATTGTTTCCCTTCTTCTGCTTTGCAGAATGATAAAATATTCAGTGCTGTTTAACTAAAGATGGACAAGACATAACATTTAAAAAGATTTTTTATGTCCATTAGTTTCTTTTTTGGAGATAATATCTCATTAACTGATTTTCAAAATTGAAAATGAAAATTAACTTGATCACACTACAAGGTATAACAGGGGAATTATGTTTTGTCAAATTTCCAAGGAACACATTATTTTTTTAGAATGTAACACTGAAAAAGCCTTTTATTTTATATTTTTTTTAAAAAGATACACGGTTTATTGTTTTAGTGTTTATAGTGTGTTATAATGAAATGTAGATTAGTGCAGAGAAAAAGTTGAATATTACAACAAATTTCAGGAGGAATTATTTATGTCAAACCGTAGGGATTCTATAATAAAGTTAATTGAAAACTATACTCAACAGCAGATTTTGAACGGATCACTGGACTTTGGAGACTGTAATGCACATAATATTTCAGTTGATCTGAAAATAGACCGCACAAATATATCGCGGCTTTTAAACCAGCTTCATAAAGAGGGGAAATTTATTAAGATAAACGGGAGACCTACACTGTATATATCCATGAAGGTTATGGCAAATAATTTTCCTTATGTTTCGCTGCCAAATATAATTAATAAAGATGATGAGATAAATAATTATATACATCAGGCATCGGCAGCCGGACCTGTAGTAATAGGGGCAAAGCTTGATATGGTAGGCAGTGACATAAACGGTTCGCTTTATGAGAGTATTTTGAGGATACTGCCGATTCTTTATTATCCATATGAAGAAGTAAAAATTATAACTCTTCGCGGTGAAAAGGGAACCGGAAAAAAGCATTTTCTGTCACAGTTTTTGAAAAGAGGTCAGGAAATAGGAAAATTTAACAGAAAACAGGGAATTTTTTATACAGACCTTGACATAATTGCAGTTGCTCCTGTTTTTGAACTAAAAAAGCTTGAAAACAGCAGTTATGCAATTATCGCAGTTGCAATAAATAATGACACACAAATAAACAGTATGCTGTCTTTTATAAATCAGATTTCATACTATTACAGAAACAGCAATACAGCCCAGCCTGTGATAGCATTAATGATAGATTCAAAGGTAAAGGAATATCTGCAGTATTATGATCTGACTCCGTATAATTCGTATTTTCCCCCGCTGTCAAAAAGACCGCTTGGTGAAACAGTAGAATTAATTTTATCAATAATTCAGAACGAAGCAGACAGATTATCACAGGAGGTTCAGATATCAAAAGATTTTATCGTGGCTCTTGCGCTGGAAAATTATACTTCAAATATATTTCAGCTTAGAAATGAGATTATATACGCTTTGTCGCATTCCCGTTTTAATTATTCCGGAAAAACAAATACGCCTCTTGTGTTAGAGCTTCACTGCTTATCGGACGGTATACTCCAAAAGCAGAATAACAAAGCAGATATAAAAGATTCTCTACTTGCGGAGCTTCCGGAAAGAATTGTACTGGTACCCGGTCTGACTGTTGATTTGACAAAAATAATAAGGGAAAATAATGTTTCTAGGGCAAAACTGATTAAGGATAAAAGAGAATCGAAGATCAATATGATGGAAATGCTTATGACTAATCTGCCTACAGATTTGCACAATTACAGCTTTTCATTTCATGATCTTTCTTTTAAATACAGTATTTCCTCTATTTTTGAAGGAACTGTTCTGGGAAAAGACCCTGTATTGTTTGAATATGTCTTAAGTGTAGTAGATCAGGTAGTATTTAAGCAGATTGACATAAATAATTATTATTTTTCAAAAACCAGTAAGGGGTCAAAGCCGGCTCAGTCTGTTTACAGAAAGCTTATGAGATTTTTGGATATGAACATAGGCGGAATAGAAAACGAGAAGAAGAATTTTTTGAAACAGGTAATTTTTTCAGCGTTTGATCTGGTGAATCAGGTACAGATTCCTGTTATTATAATTACACACGGATCGGAGCTTGCAGATAATTTTGCATTAAGCTTTAACAAAATTCAGGGAAGAAGAGTTTTTTACTCATTGAATTACTCGATTGAACAGCAAAAGAATGAAATTGATTATTTTGTAAAAAGAATTTCAAAATATATCAGTACAGTGAGCCGGGGACAGGGAGTTCTTCTGGTCGTGGATCATGATCCGCTGAATAAGCTAGACAGCAAGTTATTTCTGAAAACACGTATTTTGACTTTTAGTACATATCCTGCTTCAATAGTTCATATAAACAGTGTATTTGAGCTGATGAATTCAGGGATGAGCATAGTTTCGTTTTCTGCTGCCATAATAAGAAAGAAAAACAATCATAAGGACTATCTGGCTGACTTTACCTTAAATGATAAAATAGTACGTAATAATGACAGTAATCTCAAGCTTATGACGGAGCTTTTCCCGAACATGGATATTCCGAGAACAAATGAAATTTTATACCGTCTGTTAAGGCAGATATGTGATAAAATATCATTAAGACCGAATAATCAGCTGATTGTGGACTTTCTTTTTCATGGAAACTGTGTTTTGGAGCGTGCTCTGCAAAGTGACGGGAAATATTTTAAGCAGGTAAGCTCTATGGAGGATCCTGATAATGAGCTTATTGAAATTATTAAGGAAAAAATTTCTCAAAGTACAGAATTAAATACAGTCGGATTTTCTTTGAATGATTATGTTATATTTTATGATTGTATTCATTCGGCTTTGGATATATAATAATAAATAGAAACTGCAGCTGATGAGGAACGGCATTTTTCTTGTCAGCTGCAGTCATAAAATTACTAAACCTGAGATTTACTTTTCAAAAACAAACATTCGGCTTTGATACTCCCCGTTATATTCTATAAATACGGCAATTTGATTATCGATATATTCCAGTTCGTTATATTTTTTCAGTTTATAAAGCTCCCTGTAAAAAGTATCCACCTGTGTAAGATAAAATAAATTCAGATTGGCGATGATCTTAAAAAATTCCGTATGCAGATCTGCAAGTGAAGCATAATGTTTTTCCTCATCAAAAACCAGCTTATGAGTTTCGCTGAATTTTGCCACTCTGTTTTTCAGTCTGTTGTCGTAATGGTTATATTTGAGAGCCTCTACAATGTATCTGTCCATATTGTCTTTTCTATGCAAAATAGTATAGCTTATATTTTTTTTCACATATTCGTATCCCTTTTTAGACAGCATGCTTAGTGTATAGTCCCATATCTTGTTATACTTTACAAATAAATCTTCGTATCCTTTCAGCAGTTCGTTGGTTTGCTTGCTTAAATTACTTCTTACATTATCAATGATGTAAAATTTTATTCCCACTATTTTACTATTCAGATAAGATTTATTCTTTATCTTTTCATATTTTATTTTTAGAGGAGTATATTTTTCAATCTGTGCAATAGATTTTTTCAGAACATTTTTTTCAAAATCATAAAAACGGTCATAGGTATTGGATAGTTCAAGATATTCTTTAAGATATTCCTCAGAAACTTCAAGTGTATCATTTATACTTTTATTATTAATAAGAAACAAAAAAAGTTTTTTTACAATCATACTGTCGAATTGAAGCAGAATGTCAAAGTAAAGCTCCTTAAAATTATTTTCTTCAGCAGAAAAAATGCTGTAAAATTTTTCGGAAATATCAATATAAAATTTTTCATCATTGAATTCAAAGGAAGCTACAGGATACAGGGAACCTTCAAATGTAAGAAGATTGAATTTTTTACATTTGTAGATTATTCTCTTTTCTGAAAAACTATTCATAAACCTTTCAAATTCCTCTTTTTCAGTAATATTAAGCACTTTAAAAAGTACCTCAATCTCAAAAACAAGAGTTTTTTCATTTGGATTTTCAAAATTATTTTTTATTTTTTCTATTAAAAATTCCAGGAAAAATTTTTCCCGCTTATTAATTTTTTTATGAAAATCAATAAAAATATCGTATTCCTGAAAAAAAAACTGGTTTTTTTTACTATTTTTTTCCATTTTTTCACCTAATTTCGTCAAAATTATATAAAAAATATGATTTTTTTGCGAATTTATATAATTTATTTTTTCGTTAACATGTAAAATCACTTTTATATATAACATAAAAAAAGAAAAAAATCAAAGAAAAATGGAAAATTAGCGACGAATATGTAAAATTTGACATTCGTGTATTTTGTGGTAACTTATATAGTGAAAAGATTTTTATCTTAAATATATATGTATAGAACAGTTTGAGAGGAGGAAAATCATGGAACAAAATTTTCTGGAAGACGTAAGACAGCATTTGGGACTGTCAGAAGCAGATTTTTCCAAGTATACTGAAAATGCTGCGGAAGTAGAAAAAATACTGGAAGAAAATAATGTAATATTTACTTATGAATTCAAGCTGGTATTTTATTCCCATATTGTCAGCTTTTGTCAAAGACTCGAAGCAAAAGAAAAACTAAATGTTACTAATTCAGGATTTGAGGAAGAAGTCAGCAAAGAGGCTTATGGAATATCTTCAAAGATAATAACAATGCTGTCGGAAAAATATGGAACAGAAGCAGATGATCTGGAAATAATACTGGCAGCAATTCAGATACAGCTTGCACTGGAATTTCAAAATCAATAAAAAAACAGGAGGAAAATCATGGAAAAGGAAATTGTAGTAGTAATAGGACATCGTCTCGGGCAGGGAGACAAGGTAGCCAAGGGTGTGGAAGAAGCAGGAGGAAAAGCAATAGTAATAAAAGGCATGGGTGCTGATACCAAGCTTGGCGACGTAATGAAGGAAAATAACGCGGATATAGGAATTTCATTTTGCGGAAGCGGCGGAGCAGGAGCTATAATGGCACAGACAAAGTACGGTTATAAGGCAAAGCATCATTTGAGATCTGTAGATGCCGGAGTAACAGCAATAAAAGAAGGTTATACAGTATTAGGTTTTGGTTTTCTTGATGTGGAGGAATTGGGCAGAAGAATAGTAGAGACATATAAAGAAAAGTATTCGGTATAAACTGCACAAAAATGTGTATAAGGAGAATCAGATGAACGAAATAATGTATCATGAAGAGAAAGATTATACTATTAAAGCAAAGGGCAAAAATGAGGAAGAGGTAATAGGGAAAATATTTACTATTTTGAAAAAAACTGTTACTTCGGATATTGAGGGAATAGTAATAAAGCTTGAGCCTGTTAATGTATACGAGATAAGCAAAAAAACAGAAGAGTATACAGAAACTTTTTTGTGGTTTTTTATGCCGAGAAAAAAACAGGAAATAGAAATAGAGCTTAAAATAGTAGTTAGTGTAAAATATGTAAAAATATAGGAGGTTTTATGTTAATAATTTTGCTAAAATCATTGGTTGTCGGCTTCCTTGGCGGATTCGGACTTACTGCAGGAGCCGCAAGGATGTTTCATACACCTACGCATCAGTCAATGGGAGCTTTTAGAACACTTGGGGAATTAAATGCCTGTCAGGGAGACCCCATTTCACATTTTTCATTTGGATTAGGTTTTTTATTTAACTCGGCAGCATCATCAATAGGAGCAGGGGCACTTACACAGGATGTATTTCACAGAATAGTTCCGAACTTCGCAGCGGCAAGTCTTTTATTTAAAAATAAAAAGGTTGAAGAAACTCTGTATGATCCGTATAAAATGGGAATAGCAGGCGGTATTATAGGGGCAGTAGTAGTGGTAATGCTGAATACAATGGCAGCTTTCGTACCAATAGAACTGGCAAAGGTAGCAAAGGAAATACTTACACCAGCATCAAATCTTATGATAAATCCTGTCATGCCTATCATTTTCTGGCTTGCGGCAATGGATGCAGGGAAGCTTACAGGTATGTGGTCTACTGTCTTAGGAGGATTAGGACATATGGTAATGGGTAATTCACTTCCGGGACTTGTGCTTGGTATCTTAATTGGTCAGTCAATCGAGGAAAAAGGAGTTACTAAATCTGTAAAAATAATGATATCTGTAGTAGTAGTACTATTCTTGGTAATAGCATATGCAAGAGGATTCTTTGCAAAGCTTGGCTTCTAAAAGTTTAGATTAAGGAGGAAAAAATGAAATCAACAAAGGAAAAATTCTGGTTAAGTGATAAAACCTTCCCCATACTGGTAGCATTAGCCTGTGCGGCTATGGTCGGGGGAACTCATATGTATATTAAGCATGGAACAGGTGCTTTAAATGAAATATTCGTAATACAGCTGCTGGATCAGGGACTACAAACAGGTGATTATGCAGCGGCAGCGGGATTTGCATTCGGATTCCTGCTTGCAAGAATATTGGAAGGGCCTCTGGTAGGTCTGTTAGATGTCGGGGGATCGTTGATGACGGGAGTAGGAATAGGAATTCCTGCGGTTTTACTGTCGGCCGGCTACGGAAAAAGTCTGAATAGTTTTGCATTAAGTCTCATAATCGGGGGAGCAATAGGATTAGTTATAGGATATATAATCATAGGTATAAGAAAGCTTATGCCGGAAAATGTCTCGGCAGCCGGAACAGGAATAATGATGGGTGCAGGGAATGCAACGGGAAGATTCCTCGGACCGCTTATTATATTATCGGCAGTACAGTATAACGTACCTGCGGGATTAGGTTCAATAATCGGGGCAGCCTTATTTTATAAAATAGACAAGCCGATAGCAGGAGGAGCAATATTAGGTTCTATGGCTTTCGCAGGGCTCGGACTTTTAATATAAGAAACACATCAGGAGGTAAAAATGTTAGATACAAAAATAAAATTTTATAACGGACGGGTTGCATTAAATGTTTTGGCAAAAGATCTGGAAAATGCACTTGCTGTGTATGAAGCAGCGGAAGGACATGCTGTAGTAGGTCTTTTGTCAAAAAAATATAATACTGTAGAAGAAGGTGTAAAGGAGGTACAGGAGTATCTCGGGAAATTAGGAGTGGTTTCAGTAGGGCTGGGAGCAGGAGATCCGAGCCAGTTTGAAAAAGCGGCATTAATAGCTGCGCAGACAGATCCCGGACATGTGAATCAGGTATTTACAGGAGCAGGGTATGCTGCAGGAGCTCTCAAAGCAAACCGGTTCAGCAGAACTTATATAAATGTATTAATGAGTCCTACAGGACAGCCGGGTAAAGTAAAAATAAATACGGGAGAGCTGAGCAGTAAAGCAGCAGATGCAGCAGTGGATATAGATACAGCTGTTGCTATGCTGAAAGATATGAGAGCCCATTCTGTAAAGTTTTTTCCTATGGAAGGATTAAAAGGTGCGGCTGAGCTTAAGGAAGTGGTGAAGGCCAGTGAAAGAGCAGGACTTGAATTAATAGAGCCGACAGGCGGTATAGATCTGGAAAATTTTGAAGAAATAATGAAGATATGTCTTGACAGCAGTATTCCAAGAATAATGCCGCATATATACGGATCAATAATAGATAAGGGAACAGGTCTTACAAGAATAGAAGATGTAAAAAAAATGTACGGAATCATAAAAAAACTTGTGTGATTTTTATCTGCTGTTTTAAATAACGGAAATTTTATTCTTCTTTGGGATATAATAATAGAAATTGAAAAATTACACCAATATAAAATAAACTGCCTGATTTTTTGTGTCTTAACTTAAAAATCAGGCAGTTTTTATATAAACAGCGGTATTATAAAATATAAAAAGAATGCAGTCAAATTGACATTTCTTACAAATTAGGATATAATATAATTAAGTATATTAAAATTAAACTAATGTATAATTAAGAGAGGAGAGGAGCATATACTGTTATGATAACCAAAAGGAGGAATAATGAAAAAAAATAAAAAATTAATATTATCATTTTTAGCGTTAAATGCAGTACTACCAATTTCTGCATCAGGAGCAGAGTCTTCGGCATCATTAAAGTATGACAGACTCTATAATAGCGTCATAAAAAATCTAGAAGCCGGGAAATCAAATGAGAAAAACTATAAGCTCATAGAAAAAGTCTTGAGTCAAAGAAATAAGGAACTAAAAGATCTGTATTTACAGAGTGATTATATAGTAAAACCGGAATATCTCGAATGGCAGATATTTTTCAGCGGATTTTACGAGGAGCATAATGAGGGAAGAGATAATACAGGAGAAAATGCCGAGTATTATTCAAAAGTAAACGGTTATTATGAAACAGACGGTTCTTATACAGTTACAAGTGCTAACAGAGCTTCAACTTCAGGGAAACCGTACCAGCCGCTGCAGAAGCCGAAAGAAATAGATTTAGGGGTAAATGTACCTATAAGCGGTATAACAAGACCGCCTCTGGAATTAAATATAAGTCCGAACAGCGGTTCCAACGTAACAGGAAATTACGGTCCTGTGACTATAGCAGCTCCGAGTGTTTCACCGGGAATTGCCATAAGTAATTTCCAGCCTGCTAATCCTAATGTAAGCATTTTAGCGCCTTTTGTAATAACACCTGTAACCTTTACCGGAACAGGATTTGGTCAGGGAACATCGAATACTTTTACTCCCGGCGGAAATCCACCAATGGAGAATTACAGCTATATTATTTCAAATACTACAGCAAACCTGAATACAGGAGGAACTTTTTCAGGAGATATAAGTTTCGGTGATTCCTTATCATCATTGAGTAACTGGAATTCCAGTACAGCAAGCGGAACACCGGCGGCATTTTACAGTGCAGCGGCAGATAAGAGAATAACTATAAGCGGTGAATGGAATGTAACGCATGCTACTGCCGGACAGACAATGTTCATAAGCTATAACCCTTATGAAGTCGGAAGAGGCGGTTCTACCGGAGCACAGTTTATGGAATTTGCGGGAACTTTAAATCTTAATAATACAGGGACAGGCTCTTTAATAGGAATAGAACATCAGGTATTGTCAGGCGGAGGAGGCGGAGGAAGTGCTTTTAATGCTGGGGCTTTTCCTGTAGTGGTAAACTCGGGGACAATAAATATTGACAATGGTACACGTATGCTGGGAATAATGATAGACCGTGAGTTTGCTACAACAGATTTCGTTTTACCGTCTCAGACATACAATACAGGTAAAATAGAATTAAAAGCAAACAGCTCCCAGAGTATTGGGATAGATTTTGGTCAGTATGGAAACGGTGCACTTAATACTGATGCTTATGTAGGGGATATAGTAGTTGACGGAACAGAAAACTACGGTGTCAGAGTGTATGATGTACATGCCGGGAATCTGAATTATTATGATAATATAAGAGTTCACGGTGAGAAGAGCAATCCTCTTATTTACGGAGCCGGCGGAGACGGGTTAATACATATAAAGGGAACTAAAAACATAGGAATAGCTTTTGTAAAAAAAATAGGTGCTTCTGGTTATGTTGATAATGTCAGTAATCTAAATATACTGGTAGACGGTAATGAAGGAATAGGGATACTAAGAAGCGGAGACTATGTTGCTACACAGACAGCGAATATTCTTCTTACAGGTTCACAGTTGAAATCACTGATGTACGGAGATAATTCAAATCAGAGTATTCTTGTTCGTAGTGACAGATTTACAACAGTTATAGATCCTACTTTGGGGGCAAATATAGGATCTAATGTGGGAGGAACAGTTACATTAGGCGGAATCGTAAAAAACGGAAATGATAATATTTTATTTCTTGCTAACGGAACCGGACAGACAGCTGCACAGGCAGGGAAAATAATTAATAATTCTGATATTACAGTTACAAGCGATGCAAAAAATGCAAAAACACTTGTTGCATATCAGGGCGGAGAAATAACTAATAATGCCGTTATGACAAATAATTCTACAAGAGACAGAGCAGTAGGCTCTACTAACGTAGGTGCTTTGGGAATGGCTCTTTTAGGTTCTTCAAGCATCGGGACAAATTCAAATACAGGGAAATTACTGCTTCAGAATACCGGAACCAAATTGTCGGTAGGGGTGTATAACGAGGGAACATTTACAAATAATGGAGAAATAGAAGTATACGGTAGTGAAGGAATAGGGGTATACTCACAGGGGGCAGCTTCAATAACAAATTTGACCAATAAAATTCTGGTGAATGGTGATAATTCAGTAGGTCTGTTTTCAGATAATACAAACAGCTCTAATTTTAGTGTAGGTTCTCTGACTCTGAATGTAAACGGTACTGATGCATATGCATTTTATGCCAAAAACGGAGGGGGATTTAATATTACCGGGAATACAGCAGTAAATGTAGGAGCCGGAGGTATCGGATTTCAATATGTGGGAACTGGGCTGACGACTTCTATAAGTCCGACACAGATCACTTCCATGTTTAATGCAGGCGGAGGTCATCTTACATTTAATCTTGATCCGAATTCATATGCTATGGTAATAGAAAATGCCCAGATAAAAACATCAGAAATAGGAACTTTTACTGCGATAATGCCTTCTCATGTGACAATGTCCGGATCAAATAAAGTAAAGCTGTATAAAGGACATTTGGAAATAGATGAGAATTCAAATATAGATTCAGCAGCAGCAACAGATATAAAATACAGGGATTTACCGATAGCTTCTTCAAGAATAACACTGAATTTCGGAAAAACAATATCAGGAACAGAAAGCGGACTTGCCGGAATAGGTCAGGAAAATGACAATATAGCAGGTATAACAAATGCTCAGATGCTTTTGACAAATAACGGGACAATAACACTTACCGGAGCTAATTCTACAGGTATGTATGCAAGCTACGGATCACTTGATAATGCATTGACGGGGAAAATACAGACAGCGAGCGGCGGAGTAGGATTATACGGTACGAACGGGACAATAACAGCAAATTCCGGGATAATAGAATTCGGTGACGGTGGAATAGGGATATACGGTACGAATGTAACTCCGGGAACCACGCCGACATATGGTACAAAAGATGTATCAATAACACATTCAGGAAGTATTGAATCTAAAGGTACAACTAAAGGATACGGGATAGTAGCTGATAATGACGGAAGCGGGTCATCATCCCTTACTATAAATTCCGGGTCATTAATTGATTTAAGTTCGGTGACTAATGCAGCAGTGGGAGATCTTGTAGGTATATATGCAAAAAATACTGTGGTAAATTCAAGCGGAGATATTACTATAGGAAAAAATGGAATAGTTATGTACGCCGAGGACAGTAATGTTACAATAAGCGGCGGGACAATAAATATTACCGGAGATAATGTACTGGGATTTTATCTGAAGGGAGCAACAACTTTCAGCGGTTCAGGAACAATCAATGTTTCGGGACAGGGAGTCACAATATTTAATCTGAATACAAATCCAGGTATGGCATTTACAAATCTCTTTACTATAAATACAATTGGCTCGGGAACTTATACACTGGGAAGTATAGCCAACGGATCATATTACTATAATAACGCTACTACTCTAGGAGGAAACGGAGCTATGGTTTCCGGAAAATCTTCCACAGTGCTATTTGACAGCGGTGCAAATATCGGAACTACAGGGGACAGCAATATAGGTATATATGTGGACGGTGTTTACACAGGAGGAGCTGTACCGGGATTCACAGCAGGTATAGAAGCTGAAAACAGAGGGATAATAACCCTGAATAATTCATCGGCAGGTCTTTATGGCTTGAACGGGGCAAGTGT
Source organism: Sebaldella termitidis ATCC 33386 (assembly GCF_000024405.1). Lineage (NCBI taxonomy): Bacteria > Fusobacteriati > Fusobacteriota > Fusobacteriia > Fusobacteriales > Leptotrichiaceae > Sebaldella > Sebaldella termitidis. Next base: position 1,008,627 of record NC_013517.1, read on the forward strand.
CTATAATGCTGGAGGAACAATAACAGTAGGAAATGATTCTACGGGAATTTATGCATCAGGAGGTACATCAAATGCGATGAATACCGGAAACATAACAGTAGGAAGCAATTCTCAGGGAATATATCTGAAGGATGGTATATTAGCAGCTAATACAGCAGGGAATATATTAAGTGCCGGAACCAATTCAGTGGGAATTTATGCAGATAATATTTCGGGTGGCATAATAAACGGAGGAGTAATAGATTTATCTGGTGATAAATCAGTGGGAATTTATGCGACAGGACCTGCTAAGAACATAGTAAATACAGGAACAATAAAAGTAGGTAATTCAACTGAATTAAATAATCCGAGTATAGGAATATATACTACAACGCCGGGAGATATAATAACCAATTCTTCTGTTATTGATTCTGGGAAGAATTCAATAGGAATATATGCTGAAGGGGCAACAGTAAATCAAAACGGAACATCTGTAGTAGGAGAAACGGGAACAGGTATATATACAAAAGGCGGAACTGTTGTTTTAGGATTTGCAAGCGATATGCAGGTGGGAATGAATGAGGCTGTAGGTGTATATGGGACAAACGGAACATATATAGTAAACAGCAGTATGAACCCTGTGAATATAGGAAACGGCGGATACGGCTTTATACTGGAAACAGGTTCTGTATTGGATAATCATGGTATACTGGCTTTGAACGGGAAGGGAACAGGGGTATATTCCGATGGTGCAAATATTGTAAATAATCTTGCAGGAGCCGATATAAACATGGCCGGTGATAACAATATAGGAATATACATGGTTTCAGGCGGAACTATAAATAATGATGCAAATATAAACGGAACTCCAGGAAAATCAAATATAGGAATATACAATAAAAACGGTACAATTACAAATAGCGGAACTATAAGTGTAGGAGCATCTGTTCTTGCATATAATTCTGACGGAACAGTAGACTATGATAACAGCGGATATGCAGTAGGAATTTATGGTGAAGGATCAAATATAAATAATACCGGACAGATAAATATCGGTGAAAATGGTATAGGACTCTATACCAGAGATAATCCGGTAAAAATAGTAAATAAGGGAAATATAACCGGTGTAGGAAATGGTGCAACAGGAATTTTCGTAGACAACGGAATAGTTGAGAATGATGCCGGGGTTACTATTTCAATGACAGGCGATAATACAACAGGAATGGTGGCCAATAAGAACGGTACGATAATTAACAACGGAAATATAATAATGACAGGTAATGATGTAACGGCAATGTTTGCTAATATTACATCCACAGCAATAAATAACGGAGTAATAGATATGTCGGGTGCTACGGGAAACAGTGTGGCCTTTCTTCTCGGAGCAGGTTCTACATATGTAAATAATGTAGGAAGTACTTTGAATCTGGGACTTAGCGGAACTTTATCCGGAAGAGCGGGAATAACACATGATATACCCAGCATAATAAACGGAGGAATAATCCAGTCTGACGGAGTTCTTGCACTTGACGGAATATCAATTTCACTGAAGGTGGATCCGAGTACTGTAGTATACCAGAGTGATCCGACTACCGGACCGCAGTTCATAGCAAACGGTGCTTCGATAGTAGCAGACACTCTGATAACAGATAAGCCGATAATAATACTTCCGGGATTTGCTGACGGGACTAATGCAAATGTTTATAAAATAGTAAACGCGGTAAAAGCATCAGGCGGAATTTATGAATTTATAAGCGGATCGCTGTTATGGGAAGCAATTCCGGAAGCTACAGGAACAGGTGCGGATGTATACATGAAGAGAAAAAGCTTTACTGATTTTACAGACGGGTTATGGTTTGAAGATTTTGGCAATGCCTTGGAAGAAAAGTTCCTTGGTTCTTCCGGAGATGCAATGAAAATATACAATAAAACAGCCTATATAAAAACAGAGGAAGATTTTCGTCAGATAATGGCAAGTCTTGCTGGAAACGTATATGCTAATATAAACCAGAGAGAAAATGACATAGCGGAAATATTTGAAAATTCATTGAATCTTATATCTGATTCTGCGAATAATACAAAAGAAAATGTAAAGGTAAATGTAATTGCAGGAAAAGGTAAAAACAAAGAGGAGACAGACGGAGTTGTACCTTATGACTATACTACTGCGGGTGTTTTAGCTCTTAGAGAGGTAGAAAGAACATACAGACATACTTTCGGTTATTCACTGGGATATTTGCATACCGGATTTGAATTTAATGACGGAAATGAAAGTGAAGAATGGGTGGATACAATACAGCTCGGAGTTCACAGCAAGTATAATGCCGGAGGATGGAAGCTGAGAAATGATCTTACCGGAAGAGCAAGCATACATAATGTAGATAGAAATATCGAGTGGGGTACTGATCTTGGCAGATCTGAAATGAATGGAACATATGAAACATACAGTATTACAAGTGACAATATACTCGGGAAAGAATTCGGGCTTGGAAAAAGAGTAAATATAACACCTTACGGAGCATTTAAGGCAATGTATGTTACAAGACCGACTTTCAAAGAAAGCGGACTGGAAAGACTTGAAGTGGACGGAAACGATGCTTGGAGCGTAAAGCCAAGGGCAGGAGTGGAGCTTAACGCAGCTGTACCTTTGGGATCACAGTCACCGTGGCAACTGAAAGGAACTTTGGATTTTGCTTATGAATATGAGCTTGCAGATTTGAATGAAAGAGAGAAGGCAAGACTTGTAGCTGTTGAAGATAATTATCATAAATTATCAAAGCCGGAAGATGAAAAAGGAACATTCAGAACAAAAGCATATTTGGGTGTTGAGGTAGCAGACAGATACGGGATATTCCTGACTGGTGAGTATAAGCTGAGTGAGCATGACAAAGATGATTACAGAGCAGGAGTAATACTGAAAGCAGTTTTTTAGGATAGTATAATAAGTATAACAAAGTAGCAGAAATATAAAAAAGAAGGATATTTTCAGTTTATGGAATATCCTTCTTTATACATAAATATGATTTTTAGCTGTATTCCTGGAGATGATGAGCCAGAGCACCGAGTATATTGGCATCTTTTCTGTATGTAGCAGGTTTTATAACAGGTCTTATTTTATAAAAATTTTCCAGATTATCCAGTATTTCATTAGTTTTTTTATTTAGACCGTTTATAAAAGTATTATTGCAGCTTATAGCTCCGCCGATAAAGATCATTTCAGGATCGTATATATACTGAACATTAATTATACCTGCAGCTAATGCGGAATAAAATTCATCAATAGCTTTCAGACAATTCTTATCACCGTTCTCAGCTGCCTCAAAAATCATCTTTCCATTCATATCTTTATCTGGATAAATTTTTTTGACCTTTCTTACAAGGGCCTGTGTAGAACCAAGCTCACTGAGGTTTCTGAATCTGTCTTTCTCTGAATATGAGATATCAAGAAACATAAAGCCGAATTCTCCGCCATGAAGGTGTTTTCCGTGATGAATTCTGCCGTCCTTTACTATGGCACCGCCGACACCGCTTCCGCATACCAAAAAAGCCATATCTTTTATAAAGTTATATTTTCCAAAGTATACCTCAGAAAAGGCGGCACAGTTAGCATCATTTTCTATACTTACCGGCAGGGAGAACTCTGTATTCAGATTTTTTTTCCAGTTTGGGCCGTGAATATAAGGGATTGCACTGACTCCGCCTATAATTCCAGTTTTGCAATCTACTGATCCCGGTGCACTTACAGCTATTCCCATGATAGAATATCGTACTTTTGCATTTTTTATATATTCAAAAATAGATTTGGTAAATTCATAAAGAGTTTTCGGAATATTTATAGAAGATTGTTCATAAATATTTCCATTTTTATCTGTAATGGCTGTTTTTACAGAAGTTCCGCCAATATCAAGGCAGATATAATACATAAGAAACCTCCCGAAATTTTGATTTAGGTACTTTTTCTTTCCACAAGGTGAAAGCTCAGGGGAAATGAAGGTGTATTTTTATTGTTTAATATATTATCTATTATAATAAAGGCATTTTTAGCCTGTAAATCTATGGGATAGTGTATGGTAGTAAGCTTCAGCAGGCGGGAAATTTCAATATCATCAAAGCCCATTACTGAAAAATCACGCGGAATATCCAGTCCGTATTCCTGAGCCTTGGTAAATAATCCTGCCGCCACTGAATCTGAAAGAGTAGCAAATGCGTCGGGCTTCTCTTTTTGCTTAAGCCACCACTGTGCCATATTTTCACCGTTTTTTACAGAAGCAATGCCGTGAAAATTCTCGTTATAATGGATATTATATTTTTTACAGAAGTCTTCGTATGCCTTCATTCTGCTGCGGGTATTCAGACTTTCCAGATTGCCGTAGAGATTTACTATTTTTCTTCTTCCTTTTTTATAGAGGTGTTCTAGGGCAAGCGTATATCCGTCATATTGATTCATATAAACGGAGTGGATAATATCAGAGTCCAGTCTCTGCCATGTGACAACAGGGCCGTATTTGGCATACTGTTCAAGAACAGACCATTCGTTCAGACGGATAAGCAGCAGCACCGCATCAATCTGTTTTCTTCTAAGCATTTCAAATGCCTGTATTTCTTTATTTTTATCATTAAGTGTCATAAACAGACTTATATTATACCCTTCCTTTTGTGCAGCCATTGTAAAATGACTGAGCAGAAGATTCATGGAATCATTGAAATAAGGAGCGACAATTCCGAGAAAGCCGGTACGCCCTGTTTTTAACGAAACGGCATTTCTGTTGGGGACATAATCCAGCTGTTTCATGATTTTTTCTATAGTTATTCTGGTTTTTTCATTAACATAACCGCTTTGGTTTATTACTCTGGAGACCGTGGAAGCTGATACACCGGCAAGTCTGGCGATATCCTTTATATTAGCCATTGCTCCTCCTTTTCTTTGCAGATAAATAATCAGTTATATATATATTATCATATTTTTACATAAAACCGGAAGCAAATACAATAAAAACTTTATATTTCTAAAGATTTTATACTGCTGAGTAAAGACTGGATTTTACTAGTTCATATTTATTAAAACAGCTATATAAGATTACAAAAATTATAATTTTATTCTTGAAGCAAGAGCTGTCAAAATAAATTCAGAATATGAATCAGAAATACTTGTATAACAAATATAAATGTAATAACAAATGTTTATACAACAAAAATCAGAATAATGATTAAATTTAAAATAGTAAAATATTATTGTTTTATAATTTTATAAAGTAATATATCAATTTTTAGTATATAAATATATATGATTAATATTAGATTATAAAAAAATATTATTAAAATTCTGTAATACATAAAAATATAAGAATGAAAAAGTGGTATAATTATATAAAAGATAGAAATATCTTGTCATAATTCTAAAAAAAAATATTTTTTAATATTCTATGATAGTCCGACAAATTATTATAAATATATATTTTTTTTATTAAAATTGACTTTAAAACGTAAATTTAGTAAAATATTTATGATGCTTTACTTATGAAATCAACAAGTACGAATGATATTTCATTGAAATATCATTATTTTGAAAAGGAGGTCTGGTGAAAAAACTTATATTTAAGAATGCAGATCACTGCAAGCTGTTTTACATAAGCAGCCAAGAAAAGAAACATCAGATGAAAACAACAGGTTATAAAGTAAAAAATAACATGGCATAATACTGAACAAAATGAAATGTAAACATTTTAATAAATCAAAAAAATAGGAGGAAAAATGAGAAAAATCACGTTAATTTTTTTATTAATCTTGGTATCACTGACTCTTTACAGTAATGAGGCAAAAGCAGACAGAGCTGTGGAAGAAAGTGTAACAAAAGATTATGATCAGGACGGGGTGTATTCATCATATGAAAAAGCCTTGAGAAGGGCTCAGGGTTCGATATATGTGACATTACCCGAAAAAAGAGGATACTGGTATACTATGCTTGACAGAATAAAGGCGGAAGAGGAAGAATTAATGCCGGATGAAACAGCAAGAATGAGAAGAAAATAATAATTTTTGGGAGGAAAAATGAAAAAACTAGCAGTAAAAGCACTTTTATTTATTATGGGAACGATGCTGTATTCAGCGCCTACTTATGAATATAGGAGAGAATTAAGAGAAGGGGCAAGAGGAAAGTGGACTAATTTAAGACAGCATCTTAACAGCGGAACAAGACTGGAAAAAGAGCTGACTAAAGTAGATAAACAAATTGATAAGAAAGTAAATGAAATTCAGGAAATAGAAGATTTATTATTTAGAATAGAACAATATAAGGCAGCAAATAATATAAGATAGTATAACAGGAGGGAAAATGAAAAGAAATAAAAAATTATTAATATCATTTCTAGCACTGAATGCGATATTAATATCTTATGCAAAAGCAGAAACGGTACAGGCAACAAGATATGAAAGAATGTACAACAGTATTGTAAAGAATATAGAAAAAGGAAATACTAATGAAAAAGCCTACCAAACACTTGAACGAATACTCAAACAAAAAAATAAAGAATTGAAAGATTTATATCTTCAGGGAGATTATATAGTAAAACCTGAATATTTGGAGTGGCAGGTATTTTTTACCGGTTTTTATGATGAATACAGTGAGGGTCAGGATAATACCAGAGAAAATGCCAGTTATCATTCAAAAGTAACTGGTTATTACGATGTAAACGGAAATTACGTAATGACAAGCGGAAGCATAAACGGATTATTAGGAAAACCGCATCGGTCATTACAGCAGCCGAAAGAAATAGATCTTGGAATATCAATACAGGTAAGGGAACCAAACAGACAGCCGATATCACTGGGAGTGACAAAGCCTTCAATGCCGAAGATATCTCCGAATGCACCGGTATCGTTAGCTATTAATGCACCAGTGATACCTTTAATGCCAAATTTGTCTTTTGAGATAAATCCGCCGGCAGTATTCAATGTTCCGACTGTAAGTGCAAGCGTGAATTTGAATTTGCCTAATATAGCGGTAAGAGCTTTTAATCCTGTGGCTCCGAATCCTTATGTAGCTAATATACCTACCATAGCAAGCTTTCAGGTAAAAGTTCCAAGTACAGGAAACGGAGATGATGACTTTAACAGGTTAGGTCAGGTAAGTTCGAGTGACGGGACATCGTTTGTAGGGAATTACAGCTTTAGCAGCGGGGAGCTTGGCGGGACATGGCGGAATAGTTCGGGAACTTTAGAATCTTATTATTATACAAATTTGACCGGAAGCTCGAATTGGAAGAGCGGGACTAATACGATGACTAATGCTACTACAGGAACAATAACTGTAACTAGTCCCAAAGCAGCATTGTATGAATTTACCGGTGCACAGGTAGTAACTTTGGGAACAGCAGGGCAGCCTGTGGGAACAGTGGGAAATCCCGGAAATAATACAGTTTTGAGGATAATAGGACAGGCACCGTATACTTCATCTTCTACAATGGGGCATTTAATCCAGTTTGATCCGCATAATTCTTATTCATCAAGAACAGGATATCTGAATTATACATTAAATCATTATGGTGTAAGTACCGGAGTTTCAGCACCGGGAGATGGAAATCCCAATTATTATAATGTTCTTAGAAATCATGGTTTGATTCAGGCGGAAGGAAATTTTGTACTGATGGTAGGATTACAGGAACATGCAGATGCACATAGTGCAGTTGTTGAAAATTATGGAGCAATGGTGGGACATTGGGATGGCAGCAGCAGTCTTTATTCAAACGGACAGGGTAAACAGGTAGCCAATGCATTTATTGCAGGCGGCGGTGGGAATGCACAAAGAAGATTTGAATTCTATAATATGTCCGGCGGATCAATTGAAATGAGAGCACCTGAAAGTGTGGCTTATTTTTATGGAACAGTAGCATCAAAAGCTTATCATCATAATGTTATAAATAATGGGCGAATTGTAATGTATGGAGCTAATAATGTCGGAATACAGACAAATCAGGCAAGTCAGGATTTGAGCGGTTCCAAAATTATTTTGAATAAACCGATAGAAGTCAATGGAGATGAAAGTATCGGAATAGAGATAGCGAGAAATATGGATTATGGATATGGAGGTGTTACTCCAGGAGCGTATGATCCTCAGACGGCAGTGTTTAAAGTGTCACTGGGAACAGAGAGCAATAAATATTCCGGTGATTTGAATGATCCGAACTTTGTTGAAAATTCGGTCGGTTTATATATAAATATAACAAGCTACTATAGTGCTGCAAATATTGAAAGACTGAGAAATTTTGACTTTAAGTTCGGTGACTATGCAAAAGACAGTACATTAATATATGTAAAGAAAGGTAATTTACTTTTAGATACCGGCGGAACCGGAATAATAGATATAACTGCAGGTAAGAATAATACAGTAATAGCAGGTAATACCAGTGATTCTAAAATAACAATAAAGACAGATATAAATATAGGGAATGCTACTACAGAAGTAGAAAATACAACGGCAGTATTCGGAAAAGACAAAGCAGTTATTGATTTGTACGGGAATATATATGTTAACGGAAGCGGATCTTCAGGTTTTGCATTAAAGAATGACGGTACGGGAAATGCTGTGGGAACTATGCATACAGGCTCTGCAATAACGGTAAAAAAAGGAGCAACAGGAATATACAATGATGGTACATTTAATATGACAGACGGAACAATAGAAGCAACCGGAGATTCTGCAGTAGCGGTATACGGGGCGACAGGAAATACTGATACTAATATAAACGGCGGTACAATAGAAGCCGGTTCCGGAGGAATAGCCTTATTTTCAGGTAACGGGTCTAAAATCAATATAAAATCTGCAGCAGGTATTAAAGCAAATGCCGGCGGACTTTTATTTTATAATCATGCTGGTGGAACATTTACAGGGAAATATGTTCTGGATGGTGTAGTTTCACCAAGAGTAGAGGCTGGAGGAATGGTTTTCTATTATAAAGGCGGTTCATTATCTATTTCTGATTTAGCAGGAATTCCTAATATATTAAATTCATTTGAAGCAAAAACATTATTTGGAACTGATAAATTAGATTTAAAAATGGCAGCGGGTTCAAGTTTAATATATCTTGAAACAACACCGGGATTAACTAAAAATATTTCGGATTTAAATTCACTTCCGTTAACACCGTTAAGTGCTTCATGGCTTACTGTAACACCAGATTCAGGAGCTATAATAAAAACATACACATTATCTGATCTAAATCTGATATTGGATAATGACGGAGACTCAAATTTAGATACAGGTATATACAGCCAGCTGCAGATATTGAGTTCTGATGTAACTATAAACAGCGGGGTTACTGTAGCCGGAACAAAAGATGATCAGATAGCTGTAGTACAGAGAAATAAAACAGGAAGTACAAATCCTTCGGATATTTTAATTACAAATAACGGAACAATAAATTTAACAGGAGATAAAACTGTAGGTTTAGTAGGAGATTATGCACAAATAGATACCAGTTCATCATCAGTTATCAATTTATCCGGAGATAAATCAACAGGAATAATTTCTGCAAACGGAACTCAGACAACAAATGCCGGAACTATAATAATAGACGGGCATGAATCTCTCGGAATATACGGTGGGAATACATTAGATGATACACCGGCAGTTTTGGGATATGGAAACGGGAAGATTAACATAACTCACAGCGGAGAAATAAAGACTACTGCCACAGCAGGGAAAAGATATGGGATATTTGTGGAGAATCTTCCTTTATACTCAGTTTCGGCAGCAGATTCAGTCGTTACGACAACAGCAGGATCAAAAATAGACCTGAGTCTGGCAGCAATGGGAGGAGTAGGAATATATTCCGATAAAAGTACTGTAAATCATTCAGGTTCTGTAAAAATCAGTTCTACTGCAACGAATAACGGTACAGGTATATATGCAATAAAAGGAACTAATGCGGAAATTTTCAGCGGCGGTTCTGTAACAGTAACAGGAGACAAAGGCTATGGATTCTTTCTGGAAAACTCTACAGGAAAAAACAGCGGTACGATAACAGTAGGGAAAGAATCAATAGGAATAAGTCTTGCAGCGCTCTCTACAGGGAATAATAACGGAACACTTACTATAGGAGAATCTTCGGCAGGTCTGTATGTCGGCGGAACATCAACAGGAAATAACAATACAGGTGCTCTGATTACATCATCGGATTCAGAGGCTTTGGGAATTTATGTATTAAACGGGGCAACAGGAACAAATGCAGGAAATATAACATTAACAGGACAAAAATCATCAGGAGTTTATAACAAAGGGACTTTTACAATGACTGGCGGGACAGTAGAAGTTAATTCCATATCAGGAGCAGGTATATATGCAGATGCAGGATCGACAACAAGTATAAACTCAGGAACAATAAAAGTAGGAAAAGGTGCAATAGCACTTTATGCAAACAGTTCTACGATAAATGTAGCCGGAGGAACGAATTTTGATATCTCGGGTGACACAGACGGAAAAAGTATTTTTGCATATAATTATAATAATCTCGGTGTTATGACTACAGGTAAAGTAAATCTTACAGGAGCAACAAATACTACAGTAAATATAAATTCCGGCGGAATAGGATTTTATGTAAAAGGAATGACACTGAATACTTACATAGATAATCTGATATCAAACAGCGGAACAGGAAAACTTGAAATTGTAATGAATAATTCCAATTCAAATCTTTATGTACTAGACAGTCCTGGTTCTGTTACACAGCTGAGTACGATTTCATCATTAGTTCCGGGAACAACCTTGGGAACAGCAGGGGATGTAGTAATTTCGACTGGAAGTGTTTCGGATTACGGGCTTTTGACACTGGTAAAAGGTGAATTGGAAATAGATCAGGATGTAAACCTTGATGCAGCTTCAGATGCTTATAATAAATCAGACTTTGTAAACTCTTCTGTAAAATTAAATTCAGCCAAGAGTATAACAGGGACAGCAGCAAATGCTCTGGGAATAGGTCAAAGAAATTATACTGGCGGAACACTTGCTAATCTGCTTGTACAAAATGACGGGACTATTAATCTGACAGGGATTAAATCTACAGGAATCGCCGCAGATTTTGGACGAGTACAGAATTCGGCAGGAGCAGTGATAAATGTCGGAGAAGACGGAATAGGAATATATGCGGCGAATAGTTCACAGGTAACAAATGCAGGTGCTATAAACTTAACAAACAACGGAGTGGGTATATACGGGGCAAATTACTTTGACGGAGTAACAAGTGCGGCATATGGAACTGATGATATTGATATCACTAATTCAGGAGCAATAATTTCTACAGGAACAACAGGAAGAAATATTGGAATATATGCAAATAATACAGCAGGAGCCGGATCAACAGTAGTATTGAATACAGGCTCGAATATAGATGTTTCAAGCTCAGAAGACGGAATAGGAGTATATTCGGTAAATTCTACACTTACAATAAATGACGGAAATATAACTGTAGGGAAGAACGGAATAGGAGTATATGCAGAGGGAACAACAGGAACAATAGCTGGCGGAACAGTAAATTTAATAGGAGATAATGCAGTAGGATATTATCTGACTAATTCGAGCAGTCTGACTAATAACGGGGGAAATATTTATATTGACGGTCAAAATATAGTACTGACAATATCAGATGCAAGCTCAAGCATAAATTTTCTGACACCGTTTACTATAACAGCAACAGCCGGATCAACATATGTAGCAGGAAGCATGACAGGAGGAGAGTTTTATAATAATACTACAGCAACACTAGGTTCAAATGGTATGCTTATAAATGGTCTTGGTACTGCAGTACTTTTTGGAACAGCTTCAAATGTTAATTCGACAGGAACAAATGTAGCAGGTATGGTATTAAGCGGACGATATACGGATAATCCGCTGCCTTATCCGATTTCTGGAACACCTGTAAATGTAGAGGGAACAAATCTGGGGACGATAAGTCTTGGTGATTCATCAGCCGGAATATATCTTATGAATGGTGCAAGAGGAGAGAATAAAGGAACAATATCAGTAAACAATTATTCTGTGGCTATGTATGCAGAAGGAGCAGGCTCTTCCGTAAAAAATGACAGCGGTATTATTAGTATCGGTCAGGAATCAACAGGATTGTTTATGAAGGACGGAGCAAGTATTTCCAATACAGGAACAGCCGAAATAAACAGTACAGGGTTGAAAGCTGTAGGAATATATTCGGAAAATAATTTGGCAGGATCAGCAACAGTAACAAACAGTAATAAAATAGATTTAAACGGAGACCAGTCAATAGGAATATATACAACAGGAGAAAATAATGTAACAAATACCGGAATAATAAATATAGGTAATTCATCAAGCCAGACACAGCCGGGTGTAGGAATATATGCAGATCATGTAGGCAGCAGTATTACAAATTCGGCATCAGTAAATGTCGGAGATAACGGGGTAGGGATATATAACCTAAACGGAAATGTAACAAACAGTGGAGCAATAACAGCAGGAAACGGCGGAACGGGAATATATTCCGAAGGAGGAACGATAACTTTAAATGCCGGCTCATCAATAACAACCGGTCAGAATGATGCTGTGGGAGTATATGCAGTGAATCAGACAGGCGTGGTAACGAATAACTCGACAGTATCTGTAGGAGACGGATCATACGGATTTGTATTCACAGGAACAACAGCACCGACATTTATAAATAACCAGTCAGCTGTGATAGGAAATAACAGTATATTTGTATTCTCGGATTCAGTATTATCAGCAGATAACAGCGGGGCACTGACAATGACAGGCTCTGATAACATAGGGTATTACCTGAAAAACGGAGGATTATTTATAAATAATTCAAATATTACAGGGAATGCCGGAGTCTCTAATATAGGAGTGTATGCCAAAAATGCAGTAATAATAAATAACGGAAATATTATTCTTGGAGATTCAAATCTTATTGAACATACAGATGCCAGCGGTGCTAAATATAAGACCGGTTATTCAGTGGGAATATACGGAGAAGACTCAAATATAATGAATATGGCAGGAAATACTATTCAGGTAGGAAAAGAAGGGATAGGGATTTATGTAAAAGGAGCAGGCTATGCAGCAGTAAATTACGGAATTATAAATGGTTTCGGGGATGATGCCAAGGGGATATTTGCAGCGGATCACTCGGCTGTGAGAAACTACGGTACCATAAATATGACCGGGGATAATGTAATGGGAATAGCAGGACAGAACGGAGCTCAGATATATAACGACTACAGCGGGATAATAAATGTAAGCGGAAATGACGTAACAGGGATATATCTGGCAGGCGACGGTACAAAACTGGTAAACTACGGAACTATAAATATAACAGGGACAGGACTTGGAATAGCTTATACGCCGACAGTGGAATTAAGTGATGTAATAGATACAACAGGCACAACGCAGGGTTATACATCAAAACAGTATAGTCTTCCTGATATGCCGACTCTTGTGAACTCAGGTGTAATAAATATAAATGTAGGCGGAAATTTCAATTATGACGGAATAAAAGTAATAGTAACAGTCGACCCGTCTACAAATACTCCTACTACAAACTCGTCAAGCCAGGTAGGATTCGGCGGGGTAATACCGGATAAACTGGAGGTAGCACCGGATTTTGCAGTAGGAACAGCAGCGGACAGATATGTATTTGAGAATATATTCAAAGGAGCAACAGGGAAAGGAGACTACATATCACAGTCATTGACATGGGATGCAACAGCTCAGGGAAGCAATCTGGTAATGACAAGAAAGGCATATACAGAATTTACAGACGGTCTGTGGTATGAAGATTTTGGAGCGGCTCTGAATGAAAAATATGCTGTTACAACAGGTGAAGGAAGAAAAATATTTGACAAGATAAACTATATAACAAATGAAGCAGATTTCAGACATATAATGGCAAGTATGGCAGGAAATGTGTATGCTAATATAAACCAAAGAGAATACGATATGGCAAAGGCATTTGAAGAATCTCTGCATTTATTGCAGGATTCTGCAAATAACACAAAAGAAAATGTAAAAATAAGTGTAATAGCAGGAAAAGGAAAAAATAAAGAAGAAACTGACGGAGTAACAGGTTATGATTATACAACAACAGGAGTACTTGCCCTGCGTGAAGTAGAAAGAACTTACAGACATACATTCGGATATTCACTTGGATATCTGCATACAGGGTTTGAATTCAAGGACGGAAATGAAAGTGAAGAATGGGTAGACACAATTCAGCTGGGAGTACATAATAAATATAATGTAAACGGATGGCAGTTAAGAAATGATCTTACAGGAAGAGCAAGTATCCATAATGTGGACAGAAATATAGACTGGCCAAGCCCTAACAGCAGATCAGAAATGAACGGGTCGTATGAAACATACAGTATAACAAGTGACAATATACTTGGAAAAGAATTTGAACTGGGGAAAAAAGCAAGTATAATGCCGTACGGGGCCTTTAAGGCAATGTATGTGACAAGACCGTCATTTGAAGAGAAAGGTCTTGAAAGACTGGAAGTAGAAGGAAATGATGCATGGAGTGCAAAACCGAGAGCAGGAGTGGAGCTGAAAGGTGCAGTGCCTCTAGGAGCTAACACAGCATGGCAGTTAAAGGGAACTTTGGATTTAGCGTATGAATATGAACTTGCTGATTTGAATGAAAGAGAGAAAGCAAGATTAGTAACAATAGAGGATGAATATCACAAATTATCAAAACCTGAAGATGAAAAGGGAACATTCAGAACAAGAGCAGCCATAGGAGTAGAAGTAGAAGACAGATATGGTTTATTCCTGACAGGAGAGTATTCAACAGGAAATGATAAAGAAGATGATTACAGAGCAGGAGTGAGTTTGAAAGCAGTATTTTAATTAATAAAAGGAAGGAATGGAAGTTTTTCGAACAAAATATGGTATGTTCGGTTCGGGAAGCTTCGTTCTTTCTTTGAAAAAGGATAAAAAAAATTTTCGGAAAGGGTGAAAACCAGCAGACAATGCATTGCTTGGTATAATAGTAAAAATAATTAACACAGGAGGAAGAATGAAAAAAAATAAAAAATTATTGGTTTCTTTTCTAGCACTTAATGCAATGATGCATGCTTATGGAGCAAATACAGCTTCGGCAAAATATGACAGAATGTATAACAGTATTACAAAAAATATAGAAACCGGAAAATCAAATGAAAAAAATTATCAGGTAATAGAAAGAATACTTAAACAAAAAAATAAAGAATTAAAAGATTTATATCTGCAGAATGACTATGTAGTAAAGCCTGAATATCTTGAATGGCAGGTATTTTTTACAGGTTTTTATGATGAGTACAATGAGGGAAGGGATAATAGTTCTGAAAACTCATTATATCATTCAAAAGTAACGGGATATTATGATACGACCGGCAGTTATATAGTAACAAGCGGTTTTAAAGACGGGACATCTGGAAAACCTTATAAGGAACTGCAGCAGCCGAAAGAAATAGATCTGGGTGTAAATGTTCCTATAAGCGGAATAACAAGACCACCTCTTAGTTTAAATATTACGCCGAACAGCGGTTCGGGAGTAACAGGTAACTATGGTCCGATTACCATAGCGGCTCCAAGCATAGCACCAGGGGTTAATATTACTCCGTTTGTTCCGACAAATCCGGAAATTGTAGCACCGGGGTTACCCTTAGCGCCAGATTTTACAATAAGAGTTACATCGTATTGTAATACTTTTTGTTCTACGATTATACAGCGTGGCGGAAAAGGGAATTCGAGTTTCTCACAGGCAGATATTATTGCGAATCCTTTACCGGCAATTAGTTTTAGCTGGGCAGGAGCAACACCGTCGACAGGATTAATTTTTAAGTCATTTCTTGATACTGGGGTAATGTCTGATTTTGGATCTTCAGGAGTAGCACCATCATTACAGGAAATTACAATAGATTCTATACCGGAAGCACCCTATACGTCAAGTTTCGGAGGGAGTGTTACCTCAACTTTGAATGACCAGTATTTTTATGTCGGAGGTTCAAGGGTCGGTTCAATAAATAATTACGGGACTGCTGGGATTAACAATTATGCCAAGGTTAATATGATAGGTTTTAATGTAATCGGTTTTGAAGCACAAACTTTAGGCGGAGATCAAATAATAGAAAATCATGGGATTATCAGCGATGAGATAGAAAAAGATAATGCATATGTACAAAGCGTTCCCTCGAGTTTCTCAATGCTAAGAGCTGATTCAGGAACAACGACAGAATCAATAACAGTTAATAAATCTGCAGACGGCTATATAGGATACAAAGTCGGTATGGCCTATGTGGATGAAGGAAATAAATCAAGTGCAGCAACGAATTATTCAAGATTTGAAAATTATGAAACAATAGAATTTTATGGACCAAGATCGATAGCGATGCTTTCATATATTCCCGGTTATTCAGATTTAGCAGGAGGTTATAATGCAACTGATGCAGGATACCGTGTATTTTGGAGCAACAAATCTGGCGGAGATATAATTTTACATGGAAGTGAAAGCTACGGAATAAAAATCGGGAATGCAATTACCGCAGATTCTACAGTATATAATGAAGGAATGATAAAATTTACTAAAGGATTTAATGCAGATAAACCGGATAACAGTATAGGTATGGCTGCTATAGAAGATCCCGGAATAAATTCGGCAAAGCCACAGCTGAGAGTAAATATTTATAATGGTGTAATGAAAAATCTTGTAACAGGGACTATAATGTTTGAAGAAGGAACTACAAATTCAACAGGAATGTATCTGAAAGTTTTAGGAAATAATGATATAACAAATGAAGGAACAATTTTAATAGACTCAACAGCGGGCAAAAAAAATATGGGAATGCGTGTTGATCTGGGAAGTATAGATTTGGGAACAGCACCGGATAAAAATCCTGTTGCAATAAATACAAAGGACATTAAGATTAACGGAGTTAATACATTGTCAGAAGCAGATTATGTCAATTACGGAATGGTAGCAAACGGCAAATCAGGAATAAACATTGCTACAGCAAAAAATACAGGAACAGGTGTAATATCAGGAACAGGAGATAATGTAGTAGGATTATTTGCAGTAAACGGAGGAAAAGTCGAAAATGCCGGAACAATTAATTTTACTGACAATACAACAAAAGGCAAATCAGGAATAGTAGTAAAATCAGGAAGTGAGGGGGTAAATACCGGATCAGTTACAATTGTTGGAAATAATTCGGTAGGATTTTACAATGAAGGTTCCTTTATAAGTGATTCCGGGATATCTGTGACAGGAAATGACAGTGTGGGTGTTTATTCACTTGAAGGTTCTGCGAATACTGAAATTAAAGCAGGGACAATCACAGTATCGGGGAATAACGGAGTGGGAGTTTTTGCAGCAGCGCCGACAAATGCTGGGACAACAGTAAAGCTTGGAAGTACAGGAGCAGTAAATTTGAATGTAAGCGGAACTGATACTTATGCTTTTTATGCAAGCGGGTCAAACAATGTATTTTCAATTCTGGATAATACTACAGTAAGTGTAGGGGCAGGAAGTATAGGATTTCAGTATATCGGCTCGGGATTGTCCAACGCAATAAGCAGTTCGGATATATCAGCAATGTTTCCTGTAGCTGCAGGAAAAAGCCTGACTTTTAATCTGGATCCCAATTCATATGCAATGGTAATTCAAAAGGCTAAAATATCTTTATCTAATATCGGTACTTTTTCATCTATTTTACCGTCAAATGTGACTATGACAGGTTCGAATAAAGTAAAGATATATAAAGGTCATCTGGAAATAGATGAAAATTCAAATATAGATGCCGGAGCCGGAACAAATATAAAATTCAGAGATCTGCCGGTAGCTGCTTCATCAGTAACTTTATTAGCAGGAAATACAATAACCGGAACTGAAGGAAACCTTGTGGGTATAGGACAGGAAAATGATGACAGACTTCCTTTGACTCCAAATACTGATATCACCCTTACTAATAATGGTACAATAAATCTGAGCGGGTCGAATTCAACAGGATTGTATACAAGCTACGGAGTACTTAACAACAGCGGTTCAGGAATAATAAATGTATCGCTTAACGGAGTGGGATTGTATGGGACAAATGGTACAGCAGCAACAAATTCCGGGGTAATCACCTTTGGTGATAATGGAATAGGAATATACGGTGCCAATGTGACGCCTGCAACAACACCGACTTACGGGACAAAGAATATAAATATAACACATTCAGGAAGTATAGTATCAAATGGGGCAAATAAAGGATATGGAATAATTGCCGATAATGATAACAGCGGTACGTCAGCAATAACAATAAATGCAGGGTCTGCAATAGATCTAAGTTCTGTGACAAATGCTGCGATCGGAGATTTGATAGGAGTATATGCCAAGAATACCACAGTAAATTCCGACGGTGATATAACAATAGGCAAAAACGGGATTGTAATGTATGCGGAAGACAGTATTGTAAATATCACCGGGGGAACAATAAACATAACTGGGGATAATGCACTTGGATTTTATCTGAAGGGTGCAACAAACTTTACGAGTACTGCAGCTGCAACAATAAATATTTCAGGACAGGGAGTAACATTATTTAATCTGAATACAAATCCCGGAATGACATTTACGAATTTGTTTACTATAAATACAATCGGAACAGGAACATATACTTTAGGAAGTATTGCAAACGGTTCTTATTATTATAACAGTTCGACAGTATTAGGCGGCAATGGCGCCATGGTGTCTGCAAAAGACTCTACAATATTGTTTGATACTGGTGCAAATATAACTAGTACAGGTGATAATAATATAGCAATATATGTGGACAATGTTTATTCAGGACTACCGGTTGCAGGGTTCACGCCCGGAACAGAGGCTGAAAACAGAGGAACAATTACATTAAACAATTCATCGGCAGGATTATACGGTATAAACGGAGCAAGCCTGAATAACAGCGGTGCTATAACTGTAGGAAATGGCTCTACAGGAATTTACGGATCAGGAGCCACAGCAAATATAATAAATACAGGAACTATAACAATAGGGAATGACTCACAGGGAATTTATCTGAAAGACGGACAGACAGCAGATAACAGCGGAGTGATAACAAGTTCCGGTTCTAAGGCTGTAGGAATGTATACAGATAATGTATCAAATCCTATATTGAATAATAATCTGATAAATTTGACCGGTGATAAATCAATAGGTATTTATGCAGCCGGTGGAGTTAAAATAATAACAAACAATGGAACAATAAAAATCGGAGATTCATCAGATCTGAATGATCCAAGCATAGGTATCTATACAACAGCGGCAGGAGATACAGTAACAAACAGTGGTATAATAGATACAGGAATTAAATCAATAGGAATTTACTCAGAAGGAGCAGCAGTAAATCAAAATGGGACATCAACAGTAGGTCAGACAGGAACAGGAATATATACAAAAGGAGGTTCTGTAACTCTCGGAGCAGCAAGTATAGTATCAATAGGACAAAATGAAGCAGTAGGAGTATATGGAACGAATGGAACTTTAGTAACAAATAACAGTACTAATTTTTCAGTAGGCAACCGAGGTTACGGGTTTGTACTGGAATCAAATTCGGCATTAAATAATAATACTGCAATAAATCTCACAGGAAAAGGAACCGGGGTATATTCAGACGGGACAAATACTGTTACCAGTATAGCAGGAGCAGATATAAATATGACAGGTGATAACAATATAGGCTATTATCTGGTAAATGGAGGAACAGTAACAAACAGTGCAGATATAAACGGCACTTCCGGAGAATCAAATATAGGAATATATGCTAAAAATGGAGTGATAAATAACAGCGGAACAATAAGTGTAGGAGATTCAGTATTAGCATATAATTTAGACGGAACAGTAGATTATGATAACAGCGGTTATGCAGTAGGAATCTATGGGGAAGGATCACAGATAAATAATACAGGAAATATAAACATAGGTGAAAATGGAATAGGACTGTATACAAGGGATAATGGTACAACACCGGTAGTAAACCAAGGGAATATAACCGGGACAGGAAAAGGAGCAACGGGAATATTTGTAGATAATGGAATCGCCGAGAATGCAGCTGGAACGATAATAACAATGACAGGTGATGATTCCATAGGAATGGTGGCAAATAAGAACGGAACAATAATTAATAACGGAACAATAATAATGTCAGGAAATAATGTATCTGCGATGTTTGCCAATATAGGATCCACAGCAATAAATAATAATGTAATAGATATGACAGGAGCAACCGGAGATAAAAGTACAGCATTTTTATTAGGAGCAGGTTCAACATATGAAAATTACGGGACATTAAATCTAGGCTCAAATGCGACAATATCAGGAACAGCCGGGATCACTCACAAAATACCGAGCATGGTAAACGGTGGAATAATTCAGGCAAGCGGAGTACTGGCAGTGGACGGGATATCTTTATCAATAAAAGTAAATCCTGACAGTGTGGTTTATCAGACTTCAGTAACCTCAGGACCGCAGTTTGTGGCAAACGGAGCTTCAATAGTAGCAGATACGCTGATAACAGATAAACCGATAACAATACTTCCGGGATTTGCAGACGGGACAAATGCAAATGTATATAAGATAGAAAATGCAGTTATAGCATCCGGAGGAAATTATGAATTTATAAGCGGCTCGTTATTATGGGAAGCAACACCAGAAGCAACAGGAACCGGAGCAGATGTATATATGGAAAGAAAAGCATTTACAGACTTTACAGATGGATTATGGTTTGAAGATTTTGGAACTGCCCTTGAAGAAAATTTTCTGGGAGCTTCCGGAGATGCAATGCAGATTTATAATAAAACAGCATACATAAAGACTGAGGAAGAATTCCGACAGATAATGTCGAGTCTGGCAGGAGAGGTATACGCTAATATAAATCAGAGAGAATATGATATAGCAAAGGCATTTGAAGACTCGCTGCATTTACTTCAGGATTCCTCAAATAACACAAAAGAAAATGTAAAAATAAGTGTAATAGCAGGAAAAGGAAAAAATAAAGAGGAAACTGACGGAGTCACAGGTTATGATTATACAACTACGGGAGTACTGGCTTTACGTGAAGTAGAAAGAACCTATAGACATACATTCGGATATTCACTTGGATATTTACACACAGGCTTTGAATTCAAGGACGGAAATGAAAGTGAAGAATGGGTAGATACAATCCAGCTCGGGGTACATAATAAATATGCATCGGACGGATGGCAGCTGAGAAATGACCTTACGGGAAGGGCAAGTATTCATAATATAGACAGAAATATAGACTGGCCGTCGCCGCTAGGCAGATCAGAAATGAACGGAACATATGAAACATACAGTATCACAAGTGACAATATACTTGGAAAGGCATTTGGTCTAGGCAAGAATGCGAGTGTAATGCCGTATGGAGCATTCAGGGCAATGTATGTGACAAGACCTGCATTTAATGAAAGCGGACTGGAAGCTCTTGAGGTGGAAGGCAATGATGCATGGAGTGCAAAACCGCGAGCCGGTGTAGAATTGAAAGGTGCAGTACCTTTAGGAAGCAAGTCAGCGTGGCAGCTAAAAGGAACTCTTGATTTTGCTTATGAATATGAGCTTGCAGACCTTAATGAAAGGGAAAAAGCAAGACTGATAGCCATAGAAGACGGATATCATAAGCTTGCAAAGCCGCAGGATGAAAAGGGGACATTCAGAACAAAAGCAGCAATAGGAGTAGAGATAGAAGACAGATACGGAATATTCCTGACAGGAGAATACTCAACAGGAAATGATAAGGAAAATGATTACAGAGCAGGAGTGACATTAAAAGCAGTATTTTAATTATTTGATTAAAGAAAATGATTTTTTGGGATAAAAACCTGGTATGTTCAAGTCCGAAAAAAATCTTTCTTATAAAATTATTGCAATACTTATGTTTTTTATCTGATATCTTGCTGTTAGAATTTTTTCAACACGGCAAATCATAATAAATTAAATATTTATATTAAAGGAGCTGTATCAAAATATGAAAAATTTTTGATACGGTTTCTTTTTTTGACTGATTTTATAATTTTAATATATATATAATAAAAAAGTTCTTGACATGGAATGCATACCATAATTTATAGTATAAATATATAGGAAAAGGAGGTATTTTATGCAGAATTTACAGAAAAAATTCCCGGAAAATTTTCTTTGGGGAGGGGCTACAGCGGCGAATCAGCTGGAAGGTGCCTATAAAGAAGGCGGGAAAGGTCTTTCGATCATGGATGTTATACCGGGAGGTAAAAAGAGACTGGAAATAATAAGAAATCCTGATTTTGACTTTGAGATACATGATGATAAATACACTTATCCCAATCATGAAGGAATTGATTTTTACCATACATATAAAGAAGATATAGCTTTATTTGCCGAAATGGGATTTAAATGCTACAGACTGTCTATAGCATGGTCAAGAATATTTCCGCAGGGTGATGAAACTGAGCCTAATGAGGAAGGGCTGAAGTTTTATGATAATGTGTTTGATGAATGTCTGAAATACGGCATAGAACCTGTAGTAACCATTTCACATTACGAGATGCCTTTGAATCTTGCCGTTAAATACGGAGGATGGAAAAACAGAAAGCTGGTAGAATTTTTCAAAAGATATGCAGATACTGTATTGGAAAGATATTATAAAAAAGTAAAGTACTGGATGACCTTTAATGAAATAAACAGTGCCTTTTTTATACCCTTGTTTAGTCAGGGGTTTGTAAGAAAAAATACTGAAACATCAGAACAGGAAATATATCAGGGGCTTCACCATCAGTTCTTGGCAAGCAGTCTTGCAGTGAAAAAAGGACACGAGCTGGATAAGAATCTAAGAGTAGGGTGTATGATTATTTACGGTACAAGTTACTCATATGACAGTAATCCTGCCAACCAATGGGCTAATCTGGAAGAAAGCAGAATGTTCAATAATTTTTGTGCAGATGTTCAGGTAAGAGGTAAATATCCGTCATATATAAAAAAAGTATTTAAAGCTGAAAATATCAAGCTGGATATACAGCCTGGAGATTTGGAGCTGATCAGGGATTATCCCGCAGACTATATAGGATTCAGTTATTATATGTCGGCAGTAAGAGCAGCAGATCCGGGAAATCTGGAAAAAACTAACGGAAATCTGCTTTCAGCGATAAAAAATCCATTTTTGAAGGCCAGTGACTGGGGCTGGGAAATAGATCCCACAGGATTGAAAATAGCATTGAACGAGCTTTATGATAGATATCAGGTTCCTTTGTTTGTGGTGGAAAACGGACTGGGGGCACATGATATTCTGGAAGAAGGCAATAAAATAAATGATGACTACAGAATTCAGTATATGAGAGACCATATAGAGGCTATGGCAGAAGCTGTAGAAAGCGGTGTGGATCTTATGGGTTATACAAGCTGGGGCTGTATAGATCTCGTAAGTGCATCAACGGGAGAAATGGCAAAAAGATACGGTTTTATATATGTAGATATAGATGATGAAGGAAAAGGAACAGGGAAAAGATTTCCTAAAAAATCATTTTACTGGTATAAAAAAGTGATTGAAACTAATGGTGAAGAGATATAGAAAGGGGAAGACATGAAACTGATTATAACAAAAACTTATGAAGAAATGAGCGGTATAGCTGTAAATATTTTAATGGGTCTGATGTATCAGAATAAGAGAGTAAACCTTTCAATTACTGCAGGAAGTACGCCGAAAGAGATTTACAGACAGATGATAGCACAGGTAAAAGGAAAAGATTATTTTGACAATGTACATTATTATAATTTTGACGAGATACCTTTTAAGGGCTTAGACAGAGAAGGAGTAACAATAAGCAATCTCAGAAATGATTATCTTACGCCTGCGGGGATAAAAGAAGAAAATATACATAAGCTTACAATGGAAAATTATAAGGAGTTTGATGAAATGCTGGAAAAAGACGGCGGACTTGATGCGATACTGATGGGAATGGGAGCAGACGGACATTTCTGCGGAAATCTTCCAAAATTAACAAAATTCGGTAATAAAACATATATGGTTCCTATAGCGGAAGATTTAAAAGAACTGATGGTCGGAGAAGTAGGAGATATAAAATACGTTCCTGATTCATTTGTAACAATGGGGCCGGCAAGTGTATTTGCGGTGAAAAAGCTGATACTTGCAGTAAATGGGAAACATAAAGCATCAATAGTAAAAAAAGCACTTGAGGGAGAAGTGACTGAGGATGTTCCGTCGTCGCTTCTGAGACTGCATCCTGATATTACAATAATTCTCGATGAAGATGCCGCTTCTGAATTAGAGCTGGTGTAAAACCCACTGACTGATTTTGAAGTGAAGGAATATCAAAAAAACCAATAAAATACTCAGGGGGAGAATAGGGGAAATGCTGGTTAAAATTTTTGTAAGTTTTTTTAAAATAATATTTTTTCTCTAAATTTGTTTAGGATTTTAATTTAAAATATTTTAATTGCATAATTCATCTGAAAAATATTTAAATAAGGTTCTTTCTCTAAAAAGCAGATTATTACAAATATATTTTTTTCAGTGTTTCCCGCATTCTCTTCCTGAGTAAAGAAGACTGTATCATAAGTAAAATAGATCATGATACAGTTTTTTATTTTACGGAATTTTTAAAATTATATATAAAACATTTATTTTGGCTTTTCTTATATATTGGTATAATGTATATATAAAATTTTAAACGGAGATAGAAATATGATTATTGAAATTGAAGGTTATCAAATAAAAGCTTTTGTTTCAGGAAAAAAGTGTACAGAAGGAAAACTGCAGTGGCAAATGAAAAAGGTAATGGAACATATCGGGGATGATCAGCATTTTGTATCATTATTTTGTCATTTATTTGATTATGAAGAAATAGTATATTCTGATGAGACAGAGGCTGATTATGTCATAGATACAGATATTCACAGGGTATATAAACCTGTATATGGATAATAAAACCGGAAGTCAAAAGGCTGTATTGAAATTGCCCGTTTCAATACAGCCTGTAATGTTTATTTTTATATGAATAAATTTCTTTTCAATTATCAGATTACTGATTTTTAGCAAAAAATCCTAAAAATTTGCTAAATAAAAAAGATAATTAATATAATAAAAATTATTATATGAAATACTTATTTTCTTTTCTCCTTTTGTTAATCCAAGTCTAAAAAAGTCCCTCTATTGTAAAGGTAAATTTCTCTTTATCATTTCTTGCTCATACAAATTATATGCCGCTTCAGGTATTTTCAAATAAGATTTGTAAAAGATTCCTGACAGAAGAAAAGCCATTAATTTGTTGTCTTTCTGTTTTTTATATGTGTTGTATAATTTTACCAGTTTAGCATCATCGATTTTTCCGGACTCAAGTCTTTTCTTTAACTGCTTTGAGCTTAGCTTTGCCAGAAATCTTGTATATACACTAAAAAGCAGCATAAGTCCGCCAATAATGATGATAAATAGCAAAAATCCTACTAAATTTTCCATTACTGTTGCACTCCTTCCTAATATTCATAATTTTTGACAAAATAATTTTTTTTATTTACTGTTATTTATTATTGTCAAAGAATTACTTTCTATTATAATAAAAATTTTTTTAGATTGCAATGTTTTTTTGAAAACCTGTATATATTTGCTTAACTATCTGGAAGTATATTAAAAAAATAACAGAACAGGAGATCAGCAGAAATATTTGGAAATTGAAAATAAAATATGTTAAAATAAATAATAAAATATACATAATACTTTGGAGTCTTTTAAATATATCCTGTAATGTTTTCTGTAGTGAAATCTTCTAAAAAAGGAGCTGATAAAAATGACAAAGATAAAGAAAATCCTGATATTTCTAAGTGCTGTATTGCTGGTAATAGCAGGAAATAAAAAAAATTCGGATTTTGCAGCCAAAAATAAAGAAAAGAATAATAAAGAGATATTAGAGCAGGAAAAATCCACGGAAGCCGGGAACAATAACGGCAAGGTGACAACAGAGCCTGATGAAAAAGAAAGAGCAACGGCAAGCAAATGAAGAGGCTTATGTATAAAGCCAGAACGGAATATTTATTTCATTCACATATAAAAATAAAAATACCTGATAATTACGAAGACAAAATTTTTGATGAATTATTTGGAATTATGGAACAGGTAGATAAAAAATACAATTCATACTCGGAATTCTCTTATTTTGATCTGATAAATAAAAATGCCGGAAAATATACAGATGTGGACAGTATAACCATAGAAATACTGGAAGCAGCGAGAAAATATTCTGATTTTTTTGACGGTGTTTATGATATTACAGTAATGCCTCTTATAAGATTATGGGGATTTTACAGAGAAAAACGCAGGACAGTTCCATCACTTCATGAAATAGAAAAAGCAAAGAAAAAAACAGATTATAAAAATATTGAAATTGATCCGGTTAACCTGAAAGTAAGATCGGGAAGCGGGCAGGAGATAATAACAGGCTCCTTTCTAAAAGCATTTGCAGTGGATAAGGCTGCTGTAAGACTAGCGGAGCTTGGCATTGATAATGCAGTTATTAATGCAGGGGGAAGCAGTATAAGATGTTTTAACAATGATATAAAGAAAGAATGGACAATATCAGTTTCTGATCCTGATGAATCACAGAGAGATTTGTTCGATCTGAAGCTGCAAAATAAAGCATATTCTACATCTGCAATGGGAGGCAGCTTTGTAAAGATAAATAATAAAAAATATGGTCACATAATAAATCCGGTTACGGGATATCCGTCAGAAAATAAAGCAGTTGGGTTAATAACTGAGGAAAGCTTTATTGGGGATATATTATCAACAGGTTTTTTTAACTGTGAGCCGGAAAGATTTTTGCAATTAATGAAAATCCTGAAAAGAGATATGTACATAGAAGGGTTTTTAATGGATAAAGCCGGAAAGATTCACTATTCGGATGGTTTTGAAAAACATATAATTAAGTATGAGATTTAGCGGGGTGAAAATTTGAAAAAAGTACTTAACGAAAAAATGAGAATAACTTCTATGAAGGATGAAACTAAAAAAAAGAAAATGAGTCAGCTGGAGGAGCCGCAGTTTTTTTATATTTCACTTTCACAGCATATCGGCAATCCGGCTGCAGAAACTGTAAAAACCGGTGATTATGTGAAAAGATTCCAGCTGATAGGCGAATCACAGGGAAATATTTCTGCAAAAATACATTCGCCTGTATCAGGAAATGTGAAAGATATAATAGAAAAAGCTATGCCAAACGGAGCAAATGTAAAAACAGTCGTAATTGAGAATGATTTTCAATATATTGAAGAGGAGACTGTGAAAAGAGAAATAAGAAACCTAAGCAGCTATTCTGAAAAAGAGCTTCTAGAAATTATAGAAAATGCTGGTATTACCGGTGAAGGAGGAGCACAGTTCCCTGCACACATAAAGTATGATGTAAAAGATAAAAGGATAAAGAATCTGATCTTGAACGGCGCTGAATGTGAGCCTTATCTTACATGTGATTATACTCTTATGAAAGAATATACAAGAGAGCTTTTTGACGGAATAAAGATAATTTGCGAAATACTTAAACCGGAAAATATAATTTTGGCAATTGATGAAAAATACTCTGCTCTGGAAAGTGAGTTCCAAAAATACAATACTGATAATGTGAAGATATTAACAGTTTCGGATATTTATCCTCAGGGCAGCGAACAGCTGTTAATAAACAGTATTCTTAACAAAGAAATACCAAAATCAAAGCTTCCGGCCGAGGAAGGCATTATAGTAAGCAATGTAGGGACAGTAAAAGCTGTATATGAGGCCTTTTCATACGGAAGACCCCTTGTAGAGAGAATAGTGACAATATCCGGGGAAAAATCAGGAGAGTACGGGGATTATATTATAAAAATAGGAACACCTCTAAGTCATATTATAAAAAAATCAGGATTAAAAGATCAGCCAGAAAATGTAAGGATGATATTCGGCGGTCCTATGATGGGAAATGAAATAAGTGATTTAGAAACAGGCATAATGAAAGGAACATCAGGAGTTTTGTTTTTATCAAAAGAAATAGACAGAATAGAAAGAAAAAACTGTATTTTATGCGGCTATTGCTCTGAGGTATGCCCTGTTTATCTGATGCCTATGAAATTTGAAGAGTTCTACAGAAAAGGAAAGTATAAAAAGCTTTTGGAATTTAATCTGAATTCTTGTATAGAATGCGGAGCCTGTGAATATATTTGTCCTTCTCGTGTCGCACTGATAGAAAGCATAAAATCCGGTAAAAAAGAGCTTGCTAAAGGGAAAGGGGATAAAAATTAATGGATAATGCCGAAAAAACTTTTAATCCGTATATCAGAACAAATGACAATGTAGGGAAAGTGATGGGGGATGTGATTTTAGCTCTGTTTCCATGTATACTGGTAACTTTTCCCGCATACGGGATAAGACCTTTACTTTTGTGTACAGTATGTGTTTTGAGTACTGTTTTGGCTGAATGGCTTTTTTCAATGTTTTTCCTGAAAAAGAAAAATTCTGTAAATGATCTGTCTGCTGTAGTAACAGGTATACTTCTTTCTTTTACTCTGGCTCCTTTTACACCGCTTTATATTGCGGCTTTCGGAGGTGCAGCTGCTGTAATATTCGGTAAAATCGCCGTTGGAGGGCTCGGACGTAATATATTTAACCCGGCCTTACTGGGAAGAGAATTTATGACTGTATTTTTTCCGGCAGCAATGGGTTCTGGGATGATATGGGGAAACGAGAGTTTATTAAAATATAAGTATATAGAAATAATCAAATCTTCCGAGCCGGGAAGCTGGGCGGAATATCTGGACAGGATTTTTTTTACTGCAAGCGGTGCCATAGGAGAGTACTCGATATTTCTGCTTGCTGCAGGGGGAATTTATCTTATATACAGGGAAAGAATAACATGGCATATTCCGTTTTCCATGTTTATAGTGATATTTTTAGGGATAACGGTTTTTACATTTTTGGGATTTGATATAAAAATAGCTTTAGGCGGTCTGATTCTCGGCGGGATATATATGGCGACAGACATGCCTACGAGTACTACTACACCTGCAGCAAAAATATATTACGGGTGTATGATAGGAGTATCGGTAATTCTTTGCTGGATGAGCCGTATTGAATTTGAAACATTGTCTTATTCAATACTTATTATGAATGTATTCAAAAATCCTGTGGACAGCTTATGCAGACCAAGGGTATTCGGGACAGAAAGAGAAACTTTTAAAAGAATACTGCACGGCTTTTTCCTTTTTGTTATTATTGCATGTACTGTATTAATAGTGATGTTTTTTCATCATAACAATCTTATAAAATATCTGCTGTATATTTATATAATATGGTCAGCAGTAAGACTTATAAGGTCAGGAGAGGTTTTGTAAAAACAGCTTATATGTAAAAAAGATAAAATAAATCAAATAATAGGAATAAAAAAAGAATAGCCTAAGCTGTAAGAGGTAGAATTATTTTAAGCTAATAAGAAGAATAATTTTTTCATTACCCCCTTAATGAAAAAGCAGCTGCCTTGATCTGGATTGATTCAGGCGGCTTTTTTTTATGAACACGGAAATTAAAAAAAGAGAAAAACTAATATAATTCATATAAAAAAAGTATCGATGCAGTAAAATGCATCGATATATTTTTAAAAAAGTCAAAAAGCAGTTTTATTTTCCTTTTACTACGAATACATAAGAAAGTATACATGAAAGGATAATAGCAATAAGTATTCCTGCTACTGCAAAAGGAAAGTAAGGTCCTATATATGCAGGAAGACTGAATATGCTGGATAATATATATCCGTAAATACGCACTCCGAAAAATGCAATGAATGCAGATGCTGCCGAGCTTCCTATAGTAGCTGCCAGAAAAGCCTTTTTATATTTTGTAAGTACTCCGAATAAAGCCGGTTCTGTAATTCCGAGAAGTCCGGATATAGCAGAGGAAAGTATTACAGATTTTTCTTTTTTATCTTTCTCTTTAAAGTATACTGCAAGTGTAGCACCTGTAATAGCCATATTTGCCATAAACATCATAGGCATAAGCATATCATAGCCCTGTTCCTGAAAATTCTGCAGTGCAATAGGCGTCATGGCATGATGCATTCCGGTTAGTATAGCCACAGGACGGATTGCTCCTACGATCAGTCCGGCAAGAACAGGAGATATATTAAATAATGCCTGTATGATAACGGCAAGACCTTTTCCTAGATAAATACCCACAGGTCCTATGATACTTAATGTAAGAAAAGACATGATAAATAGAGTAACTGTAGGTGTAAAAACAGTTTTTAGAACTTCGGGCATGACTTTATCTACCATTTTATAAACATAACTCAAAACCCATACTGCAAATATAATGGGAATGACACTTCCGCTGTAATTAAACACAGGTATAGGGACAAAACCAAGGAAGCTGAACGAAGCAACAGCACCTTCCTTTGCCGCGGCAATCATATTAGGTGACATAATACATGCCGCAATTGCTGCTGCAAGATACTGGTTTGTCTTAAATATTTTTGCTGCAGATACTGCAAGGAAAAACGGAAGAAAAGTGAATACGCCGCTTGCTGCCATATCTATGATCTTTACTGTATCACTTTCATTGGAAATAATCTTTAAGGCAATAAATCCTGCAAGAAGCCCTTTTATCATCCCTGCTCCGGCAATAGCCGGAACAATAGGACCGAAAACACCCGATACTATGTCCATAAATATGGAAATTATCCCTTTTTTAGAATTTTTACTGTCATTCTGGGATTCTGTATTATTACTCAGCTCCATTTCTTTGGAAAATAAATCATAATAATCCTTTACATTTGTTCCGATAACTATCTGATACTGGTCGCTCTGAAGCTGTGAACCCATTATTCCGTCAAGTCTGTTTATATTTTCCTGATTTATTTTATTATTGTCTTTTAAGTCCAGTCTTAATCTGGTCATGCAGTGCCAGACATTATTAATATTTTCTTTTCCACCAACATTTTGGATAATTAATTTTACAACTTCTCTTTTATCCATTTTTCTCCTTCCAAAGTGTATATTATTTTAAAATTTTAGCAGCTACTAATTTTCTATACTAAATATACCATATCTTTCTGGAAAAGCAAACTTACCATTTTTTATATATTTTTTTAAATATGATAATAAAATAAAGGGTTTTGTTGATTTTTTATGATAAATTGGTATGTTATTTTCCTGTTATTGATGATTTTTTGAAACCAAATTGACAATGAAATTATTTAATGTTTTAATAACATCAGAAACAGTTAAAATATAAATCTTTTAGAAGAGAGGAAGAAATAATGACTCCTACAATAATAAAAAATATAGAATGTATTGTAACAAAGCCGGGGCGCCATAATCTTACAGTAGTAAAAGTGGAAACAGATAAAAATATTACAGGATACGGATGTGCAACTTTTCAGCAGAGACCTCTTGCAGTAAAAACAATGGTAGATGAATATATAAAGCCGCTGCTGACAGGAAGAGATGCTAATAATATAGAAGATATATGGCAGATGCTGATGGTAAATTCCTACTGGAGAAACGGTCCGGTAATAAATAATGCAATATCGGGAATAGATATGGCACTGTGGGATATAAAGGGGAAGCTGGCAGGAATGCCTTTATACCAGCTGTTCGGCGGTAAATCGAAAAATGCGGTTCCTGTTTATACTCATGCAGCCGGAGAAAATCTTAATGAATTATATGAGAAAATAGAATTTTTTTTAAATAAAGGTTATCGTTATATACGATGCCAGCTTGGGTTTTACGGAGGAAATTCAAAAGAGATACATATGACTGAAAATCCTGTCAAGGGGGCCTATTTTGATCAGGATGAGTACATAAAAACAACTTTATTTATGTTTAAATCTTTGCGTGAAAAATACGGGGACAGATTTCACATACTGCATGATGTCCATGAACGTCTGTTTCCAAATCAGGCTCTGCGTTTTGCAAAGGAAGCTGAGAAGTATAACCCGTACTTTATAGAGGATATACTTCCTCCGGATCAGAATGAGTGGCTTTCACAGATAAGAAGCCAGTCTTCGGTTCCGCTGGCAACAGGAGAGCTGTTTAATAATCCTATGGAATGGAAAAATATTATTATAAACAGACAAATAGATTTTTTACGCTGCCATGTATCGCAGATTGGCGGTATAACTCCTGCATTAAAGCTCGCAGCTTTATGCCAGACATTCGGGGTAAGAATGGCATGGCATACACCGCCTGATATAACTCCTGTCGGGTCGGCAGTTAATACACATCTGAATATATATCTTCATAATTCGGCAATTCAGGAATACGTGGAGGAACAGGAAGCTGTACTTACGGTTTTCACAGGAGCGGAAAAACCAAGAGACGGATATTTATATCCCGCAGAGAGAGCTGGTATAGGTGTAGAATTCCTCGAAGAGGAAGCAAAAAAATATCCTGTGGAATACAGACCGCATGAATGGACACAAAGCAGACTGCCGGACGGAGCTATTATGACTCCTTAATACTTTACTTTGGAAGAAGACTATTATATAATCTGATTAGTTAATATTGTCTGAAATGTGCGGAGGGTTCGTATGAAAAAAAAGGAATTTGTGGCACAGGATCTGCTGACTAAAATCTATCAGAATCTGTATAAAGATTATAAGCTTCCCACAGAAAGAGAGCTGGCATTAAAATATAATGTTTCCAGACACACGGTAAGAGAAGCACTGAAAAAACTGAATAATATCGGAATAATTGAAATAATTCAAGGATCAGGGATATTTATAAACCGTAAATTTCATCAGAGCCCCTTGATTTATAATTCGATAACCGAAAAAAAATATAATCAGATAAAATCAAAAATCATATATTTTGTCCCTAAAAAACCCGGGAAAGAAGAAAAACAGATTTTTGACCTGAAGGAAGATGAACTCTTATGGGAATTCCAGAGAGTAAGAATAGTAGATTATAAAATTACACAGATAGAAATATCAAAGCTTCCTGTTCATTTGTTCAGGGATCTGGAGAAGAAAAATATAGAAAGTTCCATACAGAAATATGTAAGGGACAAAAATCTGGAAATTTCCCATTATATAACTACTTATGAGGCAGTATCAATAAACAGGGAACAGGCAGAGCTTCTAAAATGTAAAAAAGGTACACCGGCTATGAAAATATTAAACAGGGGAATACTGGAAAACGGAATGGTATATGAATACAGTGAAATAATAGACATTGATTATTCCTGTACATATTTTATACCGTTTAATAAACAGAATCACAGTTTCAGACAGTTAGTGCCGTGAGCATCTTGCTTCTGAGAGCTGCGAATACACGGCTTATTTAATAGGGAATAAATCCGGATATACTGATGTAATAAAAAGCTGTCCTGAGAAATAGTTTCTTAATGAAATTATATTTCAGGATATTTTTATATTCTTTAATTCTTATATTAAAAATGAAATATTGTACTTTTGTCATAAAGAAACAGCAGAATTTATTTTACTTTTAGTTGATAAATGAATATGGTATAATTAGAGCAGTAAAAATGAAATATTATTATATAGCTATTATGAATTTTGATATGAGTAAAATGAGGAGGGAAATAATGAAAAAACTATCAGGACTATTGATATTGATCGGACTGACAGCATGCACTTCAGTAAAGAGCGGTACAGGCAGCGAGAATACCAAGATAGGAATGCCTAACCCGGCTTCTAAATATTGTGTGGAACAAGGCGGGAAATCTGAGATTAGAAAAGCAGAAAATGGAGGAAGCTACGGCGTATGCATATTTAAAGACGGAAGTGAAGAGGATGAATGGGAATATTTCAGAAAAAATAATGCAAAATAGTATGTAGCTTATCATTAAAGAGGACAAGAATCGACTAATGTTTTATCACCTGTTTTATTATAAAAAAATATTGATGGTTTCTACTATAGGACACGGTTTTAACTATAAATAATTATTTACTTTTTTTGCTTTTTAGGGTATAATATATGTTCTAAAATCAGAAAAATAAACAATAATTATGTGACTAAACAGATACAACATCTGTATATATTTCAAAATTGGTCTGGGCTTTACAGCTCTTTGATTTCGTGTTACAAATTGTCAACATACTGTTAATATTGAAATTCTATATTGGATAGGGATAAATAAACACTGGGAGATAAAAGGAGAAAAATGAAATTTTTAATGAAGTTTTTTCGCAAAATAACATGTTTTAAAAAACTGGATCATACAAAATTTACTTTGGAATCACAATATCTGGAGTATAAAGATTCAGATTACAAATATTATTATTTTAAAGATATAAGGACTAACCGTTATGTAAAGGTACTAAAGGAAGAAAATGACGAAAAGCTGGATATTTACACAAATTGGCTGAATAATAAGTAAATATGTTATTTTGTACTAAAGAAATCAGGGAGCAGAAGACCCTGATTTTTATTTTCTCTGCATTTTTTAAAATAAAAATTTACTTTGATAGACAAAGTATGGTAAAATTGAAAAGAAATAATTATAGTAATATAGATATATGGAGGTCATTTTGAAAAAGTTATTTAAAGGAATTTATATTATTTTGGGAATAATATTTTTAGGTGTCGGTATTATAGGAATAGTACTTCCTGTATTGCCAACCACACCGTTTGTACTTCTTGCTTCTTTTTGTCTTGCCAAAGGCTCTGACAGAATAAATAATCGTTTTAAAAAAACCAAAATATACAGAGAGTATATACTGAATTTCAAAGAAAACGGACTTACAAAAAAGCAAAAGATAAGAATAGTGCTTACAGCGGATCTGATGCTGCTGGCAAGCGGGTATTTTGTCAATAATTTTCATGTACGGATTTTTTTGTTCTGTCTTGCATTAATAAAAACAGCAGTTATTTTCAGAATAAAAACAAATGCCGGAGAGCCTGCATAAAAAAGTAGATATTTCGAATAAACCAGAGAAAATAAAAGTTTCTGTCCAAAGCTTTTATTTTTTTATGTAACAAAATAATATTCTAAAGAACTGAAAATTAAAATTAGTTTTTATCCCAGAAAATATAAAGAAATAATAAGAAAATAGTATTTTTAACCAAAAGCAGCTGCAGAATAAAATTGACAAGGATAATAATTTTTAGTAAAATACAGGTAGATAGTAATCCTAAAATCTTTTCGATAATCACAATCTAATTTCCAAAAATTCGATTTTTTATTCTTATTATTAAAATATTTAAAAAAACAAACTTGCTGTTTTACAATGTAAAATAGGTTTTTATAATGCTTTTCAAAAACTCTGTTCCGATTCATTTATATTTTCTGTTCTTATCTGTTCCAAAAAAATCCATAACTTATTCAGTCTATAATTTTTTAGTTTATATAAATTTTATAGTGTAAGGGTGTTTATATTAAAACATGAAAGGAGGGATACTGTTTATCTGTCGGCTTTTGTAATGCTTT
The DNA here is from genome assembly GCF_000024405.1 of Sebaldella termitidis ATCC 33386. Lineage (NCBI taxonomy): Bacteria > Fusobacteriati > Fusobacteriota > Fusobacteriia > Fusobacteriales > Leptotrichiaceae > Sebaldella > Sebaldella termitidis. The sequence goes on from NC_013517.1 coordinate 1,044,051, forward strand.
TTGATTTTATTTGAAATAAATTCTGCAGTTTTAAACACAGGAACAGGAGGAAATTATGAGAAAAGCAGTATTGATATTTCTGGTATTATGTACAATATTTGTAGTATACGGAAAAACAGATGAAGATATGAGACTTCTGGAAGAAAGCATAACTAAAGATTATGATCAGGACGGTAAATATTCGGCCTATGAAAAAGCTTTAAGAAGGGCACAAGAAAGTATTTATGTAGCACTGCCCGAAAAAAAGGTTATTGGTATACAATGCTGGAAAAAATCAAAATTGAAGAAGCGGAACTATATACTGATGTAGAAGCGAGAATGAAGAAAAAATAAAACAGGAGGATAAAAATGAAAAAAATATTGCCTGTATTTTTGTTTTTTATCAGCTGCAGCAGTATCCAGTGCTGTAAAAACATATGAATACAAAAGAGAATTAAGAGAAGGGGCAAGAGGGAAATGGGTAAATCTGAGAAAACATTTAAGTAGCGGGGAAGGGCTCGAAAAAGAGCTGATAAAAGTAGACCGCCAAATAGATAAGAAGGTGAATGAAATTCAGGAAATAGAAGAATTATTATTTAAAATAGAAAAATATAAGATTGAAAATAATATCAGATGATTTCAAAGGAGGAGAAATGAAAAAATATAAAAAGTTTATAGTAGGATTTTTAGCATTGAATTCTATGATAACATCCTATAGTGAAACTTTGGGAGTTCAATCTTCGGGAAAATATGACAGAATATACGAAAATATAATAAAAAATATAAACAGAGGCAGACCAAGCGATACTTCATATAAATTAATAGAACAAATGCTGAAAAAGAAAAATAAAGAATTAAAAGATTTATATAATCAGGGCGATTATATTGTAAAGCCTGAATATCTGGAATGGCAGATATTTTTCAGCGGATTTTATGCAGAAAGGGATAAGGGGGATAATACTGAGGAAAATGCTGAAAGACATTCAGATCCTACATATGGGACAACAGGGTTTTATGACGAAGACGGCAGATATATAATAACAGGAACAAATAAAGCAGCTTACGGAAAAGAATACAGAGATCCTCAGGCACCAAGAACCGTTAATCTGGGAGTAAGCATTCCTATAAAAGGGCTTTCCAGAGGAGAGGTACACCTTGATTTGCCGTCGGGAAGTCCTGTAGAGATAAATCCGAGAAATTATGATGTATCTCCTCCTTCCGGGCTGGTAATTCCTGAAATTAATGTGTTCAGATTTGAAATAAATATTCCTTCAGTAGTCCTGCCTGTTATAACTACTCCGGGTTCATTTACCGTATCTGTTCCTGATACCGGTAATGGAGATGATACTGGAAGTTATCTTGGAGTAGCAAATTCATATACTGCTAAAATAGCTCAGTTTAATCTTACATCAGGACTTTTGGAAGGAACATGGAGCAGTACTTCCAGTCTGTCTGCTTACAGAGCAGTAAATTTAAACGGGAAAAGCGATTACGGCGGAACTACAATGGGAAGCAGAGCAGATATTACAAATTATACTTATTCTTCAAACAGCGGTGACGGAGCCGTGGCACTGTATAAAGTAGGGGGAGCTGAAAAAATAACACTGGGGACACAGGGAGATCCAAATGCTTTTATAATGAGAATAATAAGTAATGTGGGTGATTCATATCCGGCTGCCAGTACACTTCCGCATTTGATACAATATGATCCTCACGGAAGCCGAGGGACTTATAACAGATATCTTACGAATTATTACGGAACAGGAATTACGCCTTCAGGAATATTTGATTATTATGCAGAGCTTAATAACTACGGAAGACTGGAGGGAATAGGTGATTCATTTCTAATGATAGGTCTTCAGGAGCATACGGGAAATTTCAGCCCCACTGTAAAAAATTACGGAACAATAATAGGGATCGCAGATGATCAGTATACTCAGGGCGGAAGAAGACATGTAGCTTTTTCATTTATGGCACCGCAGCAGCATGGAACACAAGGCAGAAGATTTGAATTTTATAATATGACCGGTGGAAAAATTGAACTGCAGGCAAGAGAAAGTATTGCATTTAATTTTGGTGCTTCTCCCGGACTTGCTACCAGACCGCATTTTTTGATATATAATGACGGAGATGTTGTTCTTTACGGGAATAACAGCGTGGGAGTGAAAACAGCAAATAATAATCTTGATCTCCCATATTCAAAACTGGTATTTAATAAACCTATAAGAATAAACGGAGATCAGAGTATAGGAGTAGAACTGGTAAAAACTATGGATGACGGATATGGAAATGTAGAAGCCGGGAAATATGATCCTATGGAAGCTGTGATCAAAGTCATAATAGGTGACGAGCCGAACAGTAACACCGGAGATTCTAAAGGAGATAAGTCAAAAGTAGAAGAATCAATAGGTTTATATATAAATAAATCAACTATTGATTACAGGCTCGGAACCTTTGATTTTCAGTTTGGGGAATATGCCAAAAGAAGTACTTTGATTAATATTTCCAGCGGAAAGTTATTTCTGGATGATAATAAAGTAAGTGAAATATTCATAAATAAGGGGATAGATAATTTTGGTATTATTGCAACAGGATCAGCCTCCGAATTAACATTAAAACCAAATATTAAAATAGGAACTGCGGCGGATAATGTAAACGGAACAATAGCATTATACGGGACAAACGGAGCAAAAATTCATCTTCATTCCGGAAATAATATCGAAACAAACGGACTAAATTCTCACGGAATAATACTAACCAATTCGAATACAGTTCTGGATGATACATCATCCGGCGGTTCAAACCATTCTTTTACAGCGACGGGTAATGAAAGTACAGTAATATATACAGAAAACGGAGCTTCAGTAAATCTAGCCAATTCATCAAATATAGATGTAAAAGCAACAGGAGAAAAATCAATAGGGGTATATACAAAAGGAGGAACAGTAACACTGGGAACAGCAGGTACAGGTACGGGAACATATGAAATAGGGAAAAACGGAGTTCTCTTTTATAGTGACGGTACCGGAAACGGAAGAATAAATATTTCGGGAACTGACTTTACTGTGGGAGAAGGTTCATTATTTGTAAGAATAAATACGCCGTCGTTAATTGCAGGTAATCAGCAGATAAATTTTACGCATAATACAGGAAATACAAATCTGAATCTGCTGTCAGGAGGTATAGGATTCGTCTATACCGGAGACGGAATTAATCCGGTAGGGCTTTCAGATATTCAGAATTATTTTTCAAATAATTTTACCGGAATCAGCAATATGAATGTAACAGTTAATAAAGGAGCAAGACTTTTTGTAATAGAAAAGTATGCATCTATGAATCTTTCGGATATTATAGCAATCAGTTCCCCGACAGGCTTATTTAATGATGTGCGGAATAACGGCGGAAGTAAAGCATTTATGGTAAGGGGTAATCTGGTTCTTGATCCTGCAGGGGGTGTAATTAACCTTGATGATATAAATGAAGATTATAATAACATAGAAAGAGCACTAACGGGAATAACGGTGCCTTCGGGGGTGACTGTAACAGGAAGCGGCGACAGACAGACTGCATTGGTAGATGATAATTCATATGACAGTACATTATATGTAAAAATGGAGAATAACGGAACTATAAATCTTACAGGAAATAATTCAACAGCAATATATGTCAATAACGGACAGATTGATAATAAGGGAACGGTCAGCTCTATAGGTAACGGAGGAATAGGGTTGTTTGGAGAAAATGGTACAGTGATTAAAAATACAAATTTAATAACCATAGCCGATAACGGAGTAGGAATATACGGGATATCATATCAGGATCCTGCTTCAGTGCCTGTATACGGCGGAGGGAAAATCAATATTACCAATACAGGAATAATTCAATCAAATACGGGACAGCACGCTATAGGAATATATGCCGAAAATAACAGGACAGGCGGAGGAATTGCGGATTCACATATAGATTTGTCAAATGGAAAAATAAATCTTCAGAATTCAGAAGGAGCAATAGGCTTATATGTGGATAAAGGAACAGTCACAGACTCAGGCTCTGAGATAACTGTGGGAAAAAACGGCATAGGAATATATGCAAAAGACAGCGATATAACATTAACAGGGACAACAGTAAATTTATTTGGTGATAATGCTTTGGGGCTGTATGCTGACGGAAATACCAATCTTATTGGGAATGGCCAGATAAACATATCAGGAAAAAATGTTGTGTTATTTAATATGGTTTCAAGCGGTTCAATAACTAATAATTTTGTGGTAAATAATGTAGCACCCGGTTCTTCATATACTTTGGGAAATATATCCGGAACGAGCTTTGAATATGCGGGAAGCAGTCACCTGTCATCAGATGGAACGCTGATTAGCGGAAAAGATTCCACAATATTATTAAATGCTCTTTCATCAGTAAATGCTAATTCGGGAGAAATAAATATTGCTGCTCTTATAGCAGACGGGCAGTATACAGGAATTACTCCTTCAGGATTCACTCCGGGAATAGAGGGGGAAAACAGAGGAACAATCATAATGGGGAATTTATCCGCGGGATTAATAGGGAAAAATAATGCAAGATTAAAAAATGACGGTTTCATAACTGTAGGAAATAATTCGGCAGGTATGACATCTTTTGGAGGAGGTGCCCTTTTATTAAATACAAAATCTATAATAATAGGGAGTGATTCACACGGGATGTATCTGCAGAATGGTACTGATATAACCAATGATACGGGGGGAATAATAACAAGTGCCGGTAATAATTCGGTGGGGATATATGCTGATGCTATAACAGGGACTATTACAAACAAAGGGATAATAAGGTTAACCGGTGATAAAGAAATAGGAATTTATGCAACAGGAGCAAGCAATAAAATAATTAACAATGACGGTTTAATAGAAATAGGCGACTCAATTGACATAAATGTCCCGAATATAGGAATCTACAGCGAAACTGCCGGAGATACATTTACCAACAACGGAACTGTAACTTCCGGAAAAAATTCAATAGGAATGTACAATTACGGGGATACGGTAATACAAAACGGAATATTGAATGTGGGAGATACGGGGGTGGGAGCATATATAACAAATGGTAATATAACTAATACAACTGCAGCACAGTTCAATTTTATGAGCATAAATGCTATAGGAGTATATGCTTTAAACAGTCAGGTTTCCAACAGTGCCTTGATGAATATAGGCAACAGTAATTACGGATTTATATTAATGGACAGCAGCTTTATAAATATGGCACCTAATATTAATCTGGGAACAGATTCGGTGTTTGTTTACAGATCAGGGGCAGGAAATATAGTAAATAATGCAGGTACTGCCATAGCAATGAGCGGATCAGACAACATTGCTTATTATACGATAAACGGCGGAAGTATAACAAATGACGGGGATATTATCGGAACAGCCGGAAAAAATAATGTAGGTATTTATAATGTCGGAGGCGGAATTCTAAATAACGGTATAGTGGCGATAGGTGATTCAGATATAGCATATAAAAAAGACAGCCTGGGAAACTATATATATGATGTTAACGGAAACAGAATACTAGATGCGGAGAACAGTAAATATGCAGTTGGACTTTACGGGGAAGGTTCTGCTATATCAAACAGTGCATCAGGAAATATTACAGTAGGTGAGGGTTCGATAGGAATAGCCACAAAGGGCGGAAGCGGAATCAATGATGGAGTAATAACAGGAACGGGTGAAAGTACAAGAGGTATGTATACTGAGAAAGGAACAGTAATAAATAATAATATCATAAATATAACAGGGGATAATGCAATCGGAATGGCAGGAAACGGAGCAGGATCAGTAGTTATAAACAATGGTACGGTTACAGTTACCGGAAAAAATGTAATAGGATTATACGGGAATCTCGCAACAACAGTAATAAACTCTGGAACAGTAATAGCAAATGGCGAAGGTGCAGCGGGAATAGTACTTTCACAAGGTTCGAAGCTGGATAATACAGCAAGCGGGACTATGATAATTAATAGTGTAAGAACTGAGAATTACGGGACAAGTGCCGGTGAAATATATGAAACTCCTACAATAATAAATTCAGGAGTAATAAAAATATCAGAAAAATTTGAGACAGACGGAATAAATGTAGTAATAAAGGTAGATCCTGAAAGTGTAAGAAAGCCCACACCGGAAGAGATAGCAGCCGGCGGATATGATCCGTCAGATTCAGGAGCGGACTATCTTATATCAAATGCAGTGAGTATAGAGGCGCCTTCATTTACTATAACAGATCCGCTGCAGATAAGCGGAAATTTCACAGAAGGAACAAATGTAAAAAAATATAAACTTGAAGATATAATAAAATCAGCTTCGGGGCACGGAGTAAATGAAGGAATGGTTCCTGTAGTGAGCAGATCACTGACCTGGCGGGCAACTCCGATAGTAAATGAAGCAGGACATGTGGATATCTGGATGGAGAAAATAGACTACAATGAATTTACCGGAGGCTTGTGGTATGAGGAATTCGGTGCCGCTTTGGAAGATAAATACTATAATGCTGCAGGAGATGCACTTACTATTTATGATAAAATAGATGTCATAGAAAAAGAATCTGATTTTAGACATGTAATGGCAAGTCTTGCAGGAAATATATATTCCAATATAAACCAGCGTGAGGAAGATATGGCAAGAACTTTTGAAAATGCATTGGATGTAATCATAAATTCAAAAAATAATACAAAAGAAAATATAAAAATAAATATAATAGCTGGAAAAGGTAAGACTAAGGATGATACAGACGGTATAACAGATTATGATTACACAACAACCGGAATACTCGCACTCAGAGAGGTGGAAAGAACCCACAGACATACATTCGGTTACTCGCTCGGATATCTTCATACAGGATTTGAATTTAAGGATGGAAATGAGAGTGAGGAGCTGGTGGATACAATACAGCTGGGAGTACATAATAAATATACAGTAAACGGATGGAAGCTAAGAAACGATTTGACAGGAAGAGTAAGTTTTCATAATATAGACAGAAATATAGACTGGCCGAACAGACCGTTTGGGACAGAAAGGGAAGAAATGAACGGAAATTATGAAACTTACAGCTTCACATCTGATAATATACTGGGAAAAGAATTTAGTATTGGGAAACAAGTAAGTGTAATGCCTTACGGGGCATTCAGAGCTATGTATGTGACAAGACCGACATTTAGCGAGAGCGGTACGGAAAGACTCCAGGTAGAGGGAAATGATGCTTGGAGCGCAAAGCCGAGAGCGGGATTGGAGGTGAAAGGAGAGATGCCGCTGAGTAACAAAACAGCATGGAAACTAACTGGAAAACTTGACTTTGCTTATGAATATGAACTCGCTGACTTAAATGAGCGGGAAAGAGCAAAACTCATAGCAGTGGAAGACAGTTACCATAAATTATCAAAACCAGAGGAAGAAAAAGGTATGTTCAGAGCAAAAGCTTTATTTGGCATAGAGGTGGAGGATAGATACGGTTTATTCCTTACAGGGGAATATATGACGGGAAATGATGATCAAGATGATTACAGAGCAGGAGTAACACTAAAAGCAGTATTTTAATATTTTACTGTCATAAAAATTTGAAATTTAGATAAGGAATAGTGGTATGTTCATATTTAAAAAGTAAAATTAATATTTTAGGAAACAAATATAAGAAGAAACTGCCGGAATACCAAAGGAAAATGAGAATATTCAGGCAGTTTCTTTTATTTTGTAAAATAAGGCTGATGTGTAAATTTTACTGATAATAATTATCCGACAAAGAGGCACCATCTGACACCGAATTTATCAATAAGGTCCGCTAAATGTGTAGTGTAATCACAAGGGCCTAATGGAAAAAGAATTTTAGCATTATCAGTAAGAATATCATAGGCTTTTTTTAATAAATCTGTTTCTTCCTTGGAAAACTGCAGACAAAACTGCATTGTATTTCCTGTTATGCTGTCAGCGTCATCTGTTCTTTCTGCTACAGATATTATCTGACCGTAAACATTCAGCTCTGAATGATAAAAAGTCCCGTCCTCATGCACTACATTATATCCGAGAGTCGTGTTAAATGCTTTTTGATATAATTCGACAGCTTCTGCACTACCTTTAACATAAACCTGCATTAGTGTTCTTTCCATAACTATAACCTCCTTTAAGATATAGGCTCATTATAACACAGGTTATGCAATTTTTCTGTAATAATTTCAGAATAAAGCTGTGGCAATTGGAGAAAAAATTTACAGGAGAAAACAAACAGTTATAAATTACAGGAAATATTAAACAGAAAATGATAAAATTATGATATAATAAATATAAAAGCCGGAAAAGGAGAATAGGAATGGTAACAGCTCAAAGCTACGAAAAATTGTCTGAAAGTAAAGGGAAAATAATATTTATAGATGTAAGAACACCAAAAGAATATGAGGAGGCACGTATACCCGGCGCGGTTAATATTCCGGTCTTTAGCAACAGTGAACGTGAAATAATAGGAACAATATATAAGCAGGAAGGAAAACGGAATGCTATAAAGGAAGCACTGAAAATAGTCGGACCGAAGGTACTGGAGCTGTATATGCAGTTCGAAGAATATCATAAGGGAAAGAACAGAATGGTAGTTTATTGTGCAAGAGGAGGAATGAGATCTTCTACAGTTACGGCTCTTATGAAAGAGCTTTCACTGCCGCTGGTAAAACTGGAAGGCGGCTATAAGGGCTACAGACAGTATATAAATGAAAAACTGCCTTTGCTTGTGAAAAAATTTCAGTTTATAACATTATACGGTAAAACAGGGTCGGGAAAAACAGATATTTTGAAAAGATTGAAAAATGACGGATATGATATATTAGATCTTGAAGCATGTGCTAATAACAGAGGTTCTCTTTTGGGGGATATTGGTCTGGGCGGCAGATACAGTCAGAAATACTTCGAATCACTGGTTTTTGAAAGCCTTGTGAATGCTAAAAACGATATTCTGATAACTGAAGGCGAGAGCAGAAGAATAGGCAATATAGTCATGCCGACTTATTTATATGAAGTACTGATAAATTCCAGAAAACTGTATATAGAAACCAGTCTTGAGAGAAGAACAGAGATAATAAGAAAAGAATATCTCAAGGACGGGGTGGAACAGGAAGAGATAATAAAATCCATAGAACGTCTGAAAAAATATATAAATGAAAAACAGGTTCAGGAGTTTATAAACGGTGTTAAAAATGAAGATTACGATAATGTTATAAAGGATCTGATGATAAAATATTATGACAAGGTATACAGCAGTAAGGGCAAGACTTACGAGAGAGTTTTTAATAATGATAATGAAGACAGATGTGTAAAAGAGTTAACAGATTATATTTTTTCAGAAAAATAGCCGATTATCACAGAAAATATCAAAAATTTTCATATTATATCTATAAAAGATTATGATATTTTGATAATAAAAAAGCTTCGGAACTTTAAACAGTTCTGAATTTTTTTATATAAAAATCAGGCTTAAACAGCCTGATAGAGAATCAAAGTTTTTAATACAATTATGATATTATACTTGTATTAAGGATTTTCTTAATATTTTATATTTAAAACTTTTATTCTAAAAAATTGATTTTTGTACTTATTTTTCGTTTAAAACTTCTTTCCATACATCAGATATTTTAGTTGTCTGAAAATAATAGAATATAGAGGACGGATTTGGAAGAGATTCATTTTTTGCTATCTCTGTCTGTGTCAGTTTCCTACCGTATTTTTTATATTTATTATAAAGCATTAATTTTATTCCCTGCTTGCTGTATTTGGGCGTGATCTCCCTTTTTATTTCAAAACCGGCAATTTTTCTTAAGTAATTCAGACTTGTAAATCTGCTTGCCAATACTGATTTTGAATATGGAAAATCATATTCCTTGAGATCTCTTGATGTTGCACCATATTTTTCTTTCCCGATCTTTATGGATATCCTTCTGTACAGCTCTATCAGTTCTTCATTTGTATGAGTTACGCTGGTAATGATATGATTTGGTTCTTCACCCATATACCTAAGAAACATATTCCAGCTTTTAAAGTATTTTCTGATAGTCCCGGCACTAATGCCGGTTTCTTTTTTCAAGAGCTCGAAAGTTATTTTATTGTGCTTCTTTTTTACTTTATTATATTGGAGTGCTATACTTTCTGCAGTATATGAATATTTTTTTATTTTTATTCCGAATATTTTTTCCATTTCCTCTATAGTCCATAATTTTTTTATATATTTATAGCTTGGAAGATCAGCTATTTTATCAATATCTGAAATTCTTTTTATTTCTCCGGAATTTATTTTTTCTTTTATGGCAGCTAATAATTTCAGCTTATTATATTCTATACCGGAGGAGAGTCCTATTTCCTTCTTAGCATTGTTCCAGGTTCCAAAATATCTTTTCACTGTAGTAGAGCAGCAGACGTTTTTGTTTTCATTAAAACTTTTCATGGTTATAGTTTTCTTTTCACTGTAATGTAATCTCATTTGCTTTGTTATTTCTTCTTTGCTGTATAATTTCATTATATATCACCCCGGATTTTATGAACAGTAACAGAAAGGACATACTTTTCAAATGATACTTTCCTTTTTTGTACTTTTTTATTAATAATCCCTCTTAAGTGCTGTCTCTAGTAAGGTAGACAAATGTTAATTTTAAAAAGAAAAAAGAATTACAGCGGATTTTTAAATGTGATAAAATAAAGAATAAGATCTAAAGGTCTTTTTTTCATTTATTTACTCCTTTCTTATTATAATTTAACAATATTCGCATTTTATAAATAATACGAACATTTTTTTTGTGTTTTTAACTTTAAAATTATGGTCTGACATTTTTTAAATTTTTATTTTTTAAAAATTAAAATTGACTTTATTAAGCAGTTTTAGTAAAATAATTATATATTTATATTACGTATTATTTATAGAATGCGAACTTCATAATATAATCATAAATTTAGGACTGATATAAAAAAACAGAAATTTTATAGTGATAGCAGACAAATAAATTCTGATATGAATTCTTAAACCGTTCTTCCGTGCTTAATTCATTTCCCGAAATATTCTATAGTTTATATAATTTTTGAGATACATTGTTAAAATGTAAATAAATTTTATTGTTAATACAATTGTAAATCTAACAGGAGTAAAGAAATATAATTAATAAAATATAAAATAAAAATAATAATTCAAATAACAGATTTTTACAGAGAAAAATTATTGAAAAAGACAAAGGTAATGAAACTGGCAGATCAGGTACATTTCTCATCTTTAATATTTAAAATAAGTAAAAATATATTAATTTAAAAAGCATTATATATGTTAGACAAAAATAAGAATTATGATATAATTATATTGAAAAGTTTAAATTTTGTTATTAATACTATTATTTTAGAGATAAATTATAAAAATTAGTCAAAAATAAAGGTCTGACAATTTCTGTGAAATGTGTTTTTTTATAATTAGAATTGACTTCAAATGCTATTTTTAGTAGAATAGAAATAGCATACAAGAAATTTTTTTCACATAATTAAAAATGAATATTCGTTCTAAAAAGAAGAGATTTTATGAAGTTATTTTGTTTGAAAAAATATTTTAAAATTGGAAATTTTACAAAATTAAAATTATAATATTGTTATAAAAATAATAAAAAATGAATTTAATATTATAAATTTAATTTGCAATAAAGTTTTTGAAATTTTTAAATAATATCTGAAATAAGGAGGTGAAAATTAAATATAGAAAATGAAAGATTTATTGTTCAGGACAAAGCAATGCAAAATTGAAGCTAATGTAAAATAAACAAGGAGGAGCAATGAGAAAAAATAAAAAATTATTGGTATCATTTCTAGCGTTGAATTCAGTATTATCAATGTATAATACTGCGGCACCGGTAACTGTAAAGTATAACAGAATGTACAATAATATGGTAAAAAATATAAATCAGGGAAAGTCTAATGAAAAAAATTATGAAACAATACAGAAAATACTTAATCAAAAAAATAAGGAATTAAAAGATCTGTATTTGCAGGGAGAATATATAGTAAAACCTGAATATCTGGAATGGCAGGTATTTTTTACTGGATTTTATGACGAGTACGGAAAAGGTGTGGATAACAGTGCGGAAAATGCGGAGTATCATTCAAAGGTAACTGGATATTATGATGCCGGCGGAAATTATGTGGTAACAAGCGGGAGCATAAAAGGTCTCGCAGGAAAGGGATACAGAGCACTTCAGCAGCCTAAGGATATAAATCTGGGAGTAAGCATTCCGCTGAAAGGACTTTCTAGAGAGCCGCTGAACTTATCGTTAACACCTGCGGGGGAAATAAATATAAATCCGGGTTCACAGAATGTAACACCTCCGGTATTTTCCATCAATCCTACAGTTACTACTAATACTTTTAATATAGATATACCAAATATTACTGTTAATTCACCAACTGTTCCGACACCGTTTTCGGTAAAGCCGCCGGGAACAGGAAACGGAGACGAGACATATACAGCATTAAGACCAACAGATGTCGGGACTACTTATCGAGGCTATACAGCCATGATATCACAGTATAATCTTACAACCGGAAATATGACAGCACATTTTTCAGGAAGCGGATATACTGGATTAGGGAGCTGTACTTCCGGCGGATGCCTGACCAGCTATGATGTGGAAAATCTGAATGGAGCTATAGACTGGAGAGTAGGCAGCGGTGCAAATTACGGAGCGACGGATCCTGTTATAAATGATCTTACTGTAAGCTCGGCTCCGGGAGTAGGAAAAGCTGTTTATGACAGTCTGACAGCTTTATATAAAATAACAGCGGCCGAAAAAATAATATTGGGAATACCTAATAATCCTGTGGGAGGGACAGCAGATAATCTGGTAATGACACTGGATTCCAAAGCTACGGGAAATGATATGCCGCATTTAATTCAATTCGATCCCCATACCAATACTAACAGAAAATATACCGCATATATACAGGATCACTATGGAAATGCCACTGGAAGAACAAATACTTCGGATCAGGAATCTGATACTGATAAAAGAGTTCAGTATTACTATAATGTTCTGGAAAATCACGGACTGCTTCAGCTAAAAGGAAGCAACGGTCTTTTGATAGGTCTGCAGTCTCATAACGGAGTTGTAAGTGCTGTTTATGAGAATTACGGTGAGATGATAGGTCTTAATGAGGGAACTAATCCTACCAATCATGTGGCTCATGCTTTTATCGCTGCACAAAATAACAGCTATAATCACAGAAGATTTGAATTCTATAATAAACCCGGAGGATTGGTGGAGCTTCGTGCAAAAAGCAGTATCGCATATTATTATGGAGATCCGAATAATTATATAAGTAATAAAGCTCCTCATTATAATATTTTTAATGAAGGGCGTATAGTTTTGTACGGAAGTGAAAATATAGGGATTTCTACAAATGGTGCTTCACGAGATCCGGAAGGGTCAAAAATAGTACTTTATACTCCTATAGAAATAAACGGGGATAACAGTATCGGGGTAGAAATATCAAAATTAATGGATGACGGTTACGAAACACCTGTTGCTGAAAACCCAAGCGGAGGAGCAAATACTTATGATGCACGTCCTTCTGCAATAAGAGTCATTATAGGTAAGGAAGAAAACAAATATGCAGGAAACAGTACAGGGCTCAATTCAGCGGGAAATCCTTTTGAAGCAGGATATGTGGAAGATTCCGTGGGATTATATATTGATAAAGCAGGGCTTACATACAGACTAAAGGATTTTGGATTTGAATTCGGAGATTATGCAAGATACGGGAAATTAGTATATTTAAAAGCAGGAACTCTGTATCTCGACAACAGAGAAACTACAGATATAAACATAACTGCCGGAAAAGACAACTATGTATTTATAAGTGATTCATCAAGTTCGGATCTGACAGTAAATCCTAATCTGAATATAGGAACTGAAGCAAAGCCTGTTAACGGAACCATAGGAATTCTGGGTATAAATAACGGAAAGATACATTTCGGAGCTTCAAACAGTATAAAGACATACGGGGAGAACAGTCATGCAGTGATAATACAGGGCGGATCTGTTCTGAATAATGCTGCGGCAGGATTAAATCACAGCTTTGAGGTAAACGGAAAAGGAAGTATAGCCTTATATGTAAATCAGGGAACAGCTGATTTCAGCAATTCTCCTGAGATAAATGTGAAAGCAGTCGGGGAAAAAGCAGTCGGGGTATATAATTCTTCGGGAGTAGTAAAACTAGGAGCTTCCGGGACAGGAACAGGGATTTATACGGCAGACGGGCTGAACAGCGTGTTATTTTATAATAAAACTACAAATGCAGCAAATTCAATAGAAACTTCCGGTTCAATTTTTACGGTGAAAAACGGAGGATTGTTTTCATATATAGAAAACAAATTATCTGCACCGCAGATAAAATTTACGAATACCGGCGGAACAACACTTAATTTATCTGACGGAGCCAGAGGATTTATATATACCGGAAATAATACATCGGTAGCAGCTGCAGATATTCAGAATTACTTTAATGATAATTACAGCGGTCACGGTAATATGACAGTAAATCTAAGCTCAAATGCAAGTTTATTTGTAATACAGGAATTTGGTTCAATAAGCCTTGATGATGTCAATACTGTGGCAGCAGGAACGGGAATATTTAATCAGATAAATAATACAGGCGGGAAAAATGCTTTTTTAACTAAAGGAACACTGGTATTAAATCCGGCTTCCAATCTTGTGGATCTGGACAGTCCGTCGGAATTATACCTGAATATAGATAAGGCATTACTGGGAATAACAGTAAATTCCGGTGTGGCTGTCAAAGGAACACAGGATGGTCAGGCAGCCTTAGCTGATGATAATTCATATGACGCAGTTCTGCACGTAAAAATGGAAAATAACGGAACTATTGATCTGCAGGGAAAATCATCAATAGGAATATATACAAATAACGGGAAAATAACTAATAATAATATAATAAATGTTTCAGGAGATAGCTCTCTCGGAATATTCAGTGAAAATGGAACGGTAACATCAAATACCGGGACAATAAACATAGGAAACGGCAGTGTGGGAATATACGGAATATCACATCAAAATCCTGCAAGTGTTCCTGCACACGGCGGAGGACTTATAGATATAGCAAATACCGGAGTAATAAGAGCATCAGCCGGAACAGGGGCAATAGGAATATATGCTGATAATAACAGAACAGGCGGTATAGCTTCTGATGCAGATATAGATCTTTCGACAGGGACGATAGATGTAAAGAATTCTGAAAATGCTGTAGGAGTATATGTAAATAAAGGAACAATAGTAGATTCTGGATCAAGGATAACAGTAGGTAAAAACAGTGTTGCATTATATGCAAAAGATAGTGATGTTTCACTTAACGGAATAATAATTGACTTAAACGGTGATAATGCTCTCGGAATATTTTTGGACGGGACATCATCTCTGGCTACTACAGGAACGAATATCATAAATATAGACGGCCGGGATATAATTTTATTTAATATGAATTCAAGCGGGGCAGTCAGTAATAACTTTACTGTAGGAAGTATTGCGCCGGGGTCAACATATACTCTGGGGAATATAACAGGCGGAGTATTCAAATATACAGGAAACAGTGAACTTGCTTCAAACGGAACACTTGTAACGGGAAAAGAGTCAGCGGTATATCTGGACGGGTCAACTGTTACTTCGGCAGCAGGCTCTGTAAATGTAGCTGCAATAGCACTGAATGATCAATATTCAGGTTTGCTGCCTTTACCGGCAGGAATGACAGCCGGAATTGACGGTGAAAATAACGGAACTATTATTTTAGGCGACGGTTCAGCGGGAATTTACGGAAAGAACGGTTCTCGGATAAGCAACAAGGGTGCGATAACTGTAGGCAGTTCATCGGCCGGATTAATGACGTCAGGATCAGGATCAAAGGTTCTGAACAGCGGAATGATAACTGTGGGAACAGGTTCACAGGGAATTTATCTTAAAGACGGAATAAGTGCAGAGAATCTGGGAGCTGGAAATATATCAGGTACCGGAGCAGGAACAATAGGAATATATGCAGACAGTAATATTTCAACAATGCAGATAAGCAATGACGGTATTATTAATCTAAGCGGGGATAAATCTGTAGGAATATATACAACAGGGACAAACAGCTACTTAATAGACAACAATTCAACGGGAATAATAAGTATAGGTAATTCTACGAATACATCGGATCCCGGAATAGGAATTTACGGATCAACAGCTGGAAGTATAATAACAAATCACGGTACTGTAAGTTCGGGCGAAAATTCTATAGGTGCATACAGCAGCAGCGGTACAGTGGATAATAACGGTATATTCAATGTCGGTAATTCAGGAGTGGGAATATATTCATCAAATGGAATTGTGAATCTCAATACAGGTTCTGCAATAAATATGGGGACAAATGGAGCAGTGGCTGTGTATGGAGTTAATTCCGCAGTAACTAATTCATCTGATCTGAATATAGGAGATAAGAATTACGGATTTATTCTGAAGGGCGGTTCATTAACAACAGGAGCCGGTACAAACAGTATCTTGGGAAATGACTCGGTTTACATGTACAGTACAGAAGCTGTAACAGTGATTAATAACGGAAATGTTGCCATGACCGGCTCTGATAATATAGGATTCTATATGGCCAAGGATCCTGTAAGCAAAACAGGCGGAGGAACTATTGTCAACAGTCCTGGAAGTGTAATAGCAGGTACAGCAGGGGATAACAACATAGGAATCTATAACTACGGCGGAATAGTGGACAACTACGGTATGGTCATGGTAGGCGGCTCAGAGCTGAAGCTGATAGACGGAACTTCGGATATAGATGTGAAGAGCAGTAAATATTCAGTAGGAATATACGGTGAAGATGCTGCTGTTACAAACTACGGAAGCGGACTGATAACAGCAGGCTACGGCGGATTTGGTATAGTAGCCAAAGGCGGAACTGCAAGCAATTTCGGAATTATAATAACAAACGGGGATCACTCTACTGGAATGTATACAGAGGATGGAATAATAACAAATGAAGCAGCAGGAGTAATAGATGTAACAGGTAAGAATGCAATAGGAATGGCAGGAAAAGGAGAAGGCTCGCAGCTGATAAACCATGGAACTATTAATATTGACGGTGACGGTGCAATAGGAATGTATGGTAATGTGGGGACTGTAATTTTCAACAGTCCAACGGGAATCATAAATGTAACTGGAAATGGACAGGCTTTTGTATCGGCTGATCCTGCAAATTCGTCACATAATATAGAGAACGGATCGGCATTTATAAATGGTGCGATAACAGCTAATGTAATAGAATCAATAGGAAGTTCACACACACTTCCGACGCTGATAAATGCAGGGATAATAAAGTCAAGCGGAATACTGGCATTAGACGGAATGCAGGTAATGATAAAACCTGATCCTACAACAAAACAGCCGTCATCAGATCCGGATTATGACTTTGAATTATCAGGAACGTCGATAATAGCAGATCAGGTAACTGCCTCAAAACCTATAGTGATTCTTCCCGGATTTTCTGACGGGTTGATTGCCAATGTAATAAAGCTGGAAGGTCTGATACAGGCAACATCAGGGCAGTATGACTTTATAAGCGGATCGCTTCTGTGGGAAGCTACGCCTAAAGCAACAGGCTCAGGCTCTGATGTATATATGTCAAGAAAAGCATTTACAGAATTTACAGACGGACTCTGGTTTGAAGATTTTGGAACAGCACTGGAAAATAATTATATGACGGCATCAGGCGATGGAATAACAATATACAATAAGACAGGCTATATAACGAATGAAACAGATTTCAGACATATAATGGCAAGTCTTGCAGGAAATGTATATGCTAATATAAATCAGAGAGAAAATGATATAGCGAGAACATTTGAAGATTCAATGCATTTACTGCAAAATTCAGTAAATAACACAAAAGAAAATGTGAAAATAAGTGTAATAGCAGGAAAAGGAAAAAATAAAGAAGAAACTGACGGGGTAGTGAGCTATGACTATGCTACAACGGGAGTACTAGCACTAAGGGAAGTGGAAAGAACATACAGACATACTTTTGGATATTCAGTGGGATACTTGCATACAGGATTTGAATTTAATGACGGGAACAGCAGTGAAGAATGGGTAGATACAATCCAGCTCGGAGTACATAATAAGTATAAGTCGGGTGGCTGGGAAGTAAGAAATGACCTTACGGGAAGAGTGAGCTTTCATAATGTGGACAGAAATATAGACTGGCCGTCACCGCTTGTAAGATCGGAAATGAATGGGACATATGAAACATATAGTCTAACAAGTGATAATATTCTCGGGAAAGAATTCGGACTTGGTAAGAAAGCAAGTATAATGCCGTATGGGGCATTCAGGGCAATGTATGTGACAAGACCGGCATTCGATGAAAGCGGGCTGGAGGCACTTGAGGTGGAAGGAAACGATGCATGGAGTGCTAAGCCGAGAGCAGGTGTGGAACTAAAAGGATCTGTACCGCTCGGGGCAAAGTCGGCATGGAAGCTGAAAGGAACACTGGATCTTGCTTATGAATATGAACTGGCAGATCTGAATGAAAGAGAAAAAGCAAGATTAACAGCAATAGAAGACGGATATCATGAGCTGTCGAAACCGCAGGAGGAAAAAGGAGCATTCAGAACAAGAGCAGAAATAGGTGTGGAAGTAGAAGACAGATACGGAGTGTTTATTACAGGTGAATATTTGTCAGGGAATGATAAAGAAGATGATTACAGAGCAGGAGTAACACTTAAAGCAGTATTCTAGACTAAGAAAATAAAAAGGCAGGCATTTTGGAAAATCCAAAACTGCCTTTTTTATAATTTGGGAAAAAATATAATATTCCTGATGAAAATAATTAGAACGAATATTATTAATGTAAATATTTTGTAATATGATATTTTGTAACATATTTTTTTAATCAAATATTTTATATAGTTATTTAAAATAACTGCATATACATTTGTAGAGAGTATAAAAAAGATTTTTTCAATTAATTTATCGTAAAATAAATCTAATATTTTCAAAAATGAGACATATAACAAAAATTTTAAAATGTAATAAAATTAGACGGTTTATTCTATAAAAATATGTATATATCATAAAATCTTATATTAAAAAATAAAAATGAACATTAGATTATTTGTATATTATTGGTATAATTATAGTGAAATCTGATAATAGATACCTGCATATTTTAATTTTAAACATAAAATTTCTGTTAGTTAAATAAAATCAGATGTATAAATTTCATAGAAACTATTATTTTATCTACTGTGTATTGAAAAAATGTAAAGGAGTTTGTAAGGAGTATATTTAAATTGATTTATTTACAGAAATGTAAGGTTTGAATTAGAAAAAGAGAATTTTTTCTAACATTTTCGGCTATAAATGAAAATATTTAGAAAATCAGGATTTTGTCAGAATTTGGCAATTAGTAAAAATGCGGTATGTTTAATTTCTATATATAAATTGAGGAGGTGTAAATAAAAGCAAATTTTTCGTTATTTATCTCATTTAAGTCTATTATTCGGCAGAAATTTTTGTTATAGAATAAAAAATGAGAAGAAAAAATAACGAAAAAATATAATTTTATATTAACGTATTATAAGTGGATCAAGGAGGAAGAATGAGAAGAGATAAAAAATTATTATTATCATTTCTGGCGTTAAATACTGTACTATCCGGATATGCCGTGAGTGCGGGGAAAACTGTAGCATTAAACAGTGATAGATTATATAATAATATGATAAAAAATCTGGAACAGGGGAAAACAAACGAAGAAAATTACAAGCTTATAGAAAAAGTATTAAACCAGCGAAATAAAGAATTAAAAGATCTGTATTTACAGAGTGACTATATTGTAAAACCTGAATATCTGGAATGGCAGATTTTTGCCAGTGCATTTTATGAAGAACACGGAAAGGGTGTAGATAATACCAAAGAAAATGCAAAATATCGTTCACAGGTATCAGGATACTATGATGACAGCGGAAATTTTGTGACAACAAGCGGATCAATAAACGGAGTGGACGGAAAACCTTATCAGCCGCCACAGCAGCCTAAAAATATAAATTTAGGGGTCAGCATTCCTATGAAGGGAATGACCAGAGAGCCATTAAATCTAAACATAACACCGGCAAGCGAAATTAATATTAATCCTGCCGGATATAATTTTAACATACCTTCAGGAGCAACAATCCCGCAGATAAATGTAATAGAATTTCAGCCGATAGCACCTGATCTGACAGCACCCACACCTATTACGGTAAATCCGCTGAGCTTGTCATTCCCGGGAAGTGGTAACGGGGATAGTACATGGTTTGGATTAACTGCGAATAATGCACCTATAAAACAACAGTCAATGACAGGAATAAGCGGAACAGGAACTTTTGAGACATTGTTTACCGGTGCAAATAATATAAGACAGTATATAGACAATACTTTAATGCAGGGATATGCAGGTGGTCACACAGCTACTTCAGGAATTTCACATCCTGAAAATAATTATAAATTTAGCGGAACAGCTACATTTGGAAGTATGCTTCTGGTAGGTGGGGAATATATTCCGATAAATAACATGAATTTGACAGCTATGAAATTAGCCGGAGCTAATAATCTGGCAGTTTTCCACACAGATTCACACAATGATTTCGGGACTTCACTATGGGATTTGAATAATACAAATGTTACTATGAAAGGTGAAAAAACAATATTATATGATGTTCAATATCATGGGACTAACGGTGATTCCGGTATGGTATTTAATAATGGAACAATATTAGCAGATAATACTACATCTTATACTTCATTGTATGACGGAGCAGTATATAATTATAGTCCTGAAAAGAGATTTGTTTTTGTTTCCATTGCTGACGGCGGAGGTACTTCAAGATATCTTTATTTTAAAAATGAAGCTGGCGGAAAAATTTATCTAAATGGAAAAGAAGACGTTCTTTCTAACTTTGCAGCTGAAGATAATGCAAATTATGGAGGGTCATATTTTGAAAATAGAGGAACAATTGAACTGAACGGAATAAAGTCCATGGGGGCAGTATTTGCCAGAGAGTATACCAGATCTTGGGTTAGATTTGAAGAGGCTCTGAGCTTAAACGGTGATAAGAGTGTGGGAGTTGCATTTACATATAACTTTAATACTAATGCGACTAATGGTGCCGGAGCAGCACCAGTACTTAATGCAAACTATGAAACCTCACCGGTAAAAGATTCAGTATTTAATATAAAGATCGGAGAAAAATCAAATCCCAGCAATGCAGATTCAAATGACACTTCTATAGCAGGAAGTACTACAGCTCTGGTAGAAGAGGCAACAGCACTGTATTTTAATAACGGAAGCGGAACTAGAAAAGATTATAAAATAATGCATGCACAGCTTGATGCATTAGAAAATGCTAAAAGAGCAACATTGGTATCAATAGTAAGAGGAAAGGTAATATTAGACGGGACTGATACGGCAAACAGACTGAAAATAGACGGCGGGACTTCAAAAACAGGAATAAATAATATAGCAATATATGCAGGAGCTACCGGAACTCCAGGCTCTACACAGTCAGAAATAGAGAGCTATATTCCGTTAACTATAACAAATTCTGATTTATCAACAGCTATTTTTGGTGAAAAGAAGGCGGTAATAACAAATAACGGTGATATTACTATATCCGGCAGTAACGGAGTAAAAGGAATAATAATAGACAGCGGTGCTCAGGCAACAATAGGAGGAAATATAACACTTGCCAACGGAGGAGTGTATACGGATTCAGCGAATGTAAAAACCGGTTCAGTGGTGCTAGGTGTGATGAACGGATCTATGCTGACAAGTACCGGAATTATAACAGCTGATGTCCATGGTAAGGAATCAATAGCAGTTTATGCTGACAGCTCGGTAGTAACTATGACGAATGCAGGCTCAAGCATAAAAGCATTGGACGGAGCTTTTGCAATGACAGCTGTCAATGGCGGAAGCATCAAATATGACGGTAACTATATAGAAGCGGGACAAAAGTCACTGTTGTTTTATCTCGATAATACCGGGGAGATAAGAATAACATCACCAGCAACTGCAAAAGTAACCGGAGCTTCAAATGCCACAGACAGAGGAACAGCATTTTATTATAAATCTCCTACAGCATATGGAACATTTAATTCAAGTGATATTTCCTCATATTTTACAAATAGATATAATTCTACTTTAGGAAATCTGACATTAAATATGGATCCAGGTTCAAGATTGTTTATTGTGGACAATGTAGCGATGAACTTGTCAAGTACCAATGTATCAATGGGGTCTGTGCTAAATGCACCGATAATAAACGGAAGCTCATATAAAACATTTATGCTGTATCAGAGTGATTTGACAATAGATAAAGCAATAAATCTTGATTCAGCCACAGATGACTATAACAATCTGGAAATAGTAACTTCAAAAATAACAAACAACGGATTTAATATAACAGGGACTGCAGCGGGTCAGGCCGGAATGGCCCAGGAAAACGGGCTTGATATGACATCAACGCCATTAGCCAGATCAACTGTGACTTTAACAAATAACAACGGAGTAATTTCTCTCGGCGGAGCCAATTCAATAGGAATATACACAAGCAACGGGGAAATTTATAATAATGGTACAGGAAAAATAAACACAACAGGTGATAATTCAATCGCTATTTATGCAGTAAATGGTACTAAAGTGGATACAGCAGCAGGAACTGAAATAAATATAGGGAAAAATGGAGTAGGAATATTTGCAGAGGGCTATAAACAGGGGACAGCGCAGGTTTTTGGAAACGGCGAGCTTGATATAAAAAACAGCGGATTGATAAAATCAGGAACTGGAACTAATGCAATAGGGATTTACCTGAATAATAACTCAGGAGTGGCAATTGGTAATTCAAAACTTAATTTATCAAACGGAATTGTAGATATGAGTGCTTCTGAGGGTGGAGTAGGTGTTTATGTAGATAAAGGAACTGTAACTGATTCCGGCTCTACAATAACTGTAGGTAAAAACGGTGTAGCTCTTTATGCTAAAGACAGCAGTGTAACACTTGCAGGTTCTACAATTAATTTATTAGGTGATAATGCATTGGGACTTTATCTTGACGGCACAACAAGCTTTAACGGAACAGGGAACATAAATATAAGCGGACAGAATATAGTTTTATTTAATATGAATTCAAGCGGGTCAATCTCAAATAATTTTAATGTGGCAAATGTGGCTCCCGGCTCTACATATACTCTGGGAAATATCACAGGAGGAGCATTTGAATACACAGGAATCAGTAATCTGGCTACAAATGGGACACTTGTTTCGGGAACAAATTCTGCTATATATCTAAACGGATCTGTTATAACTTCAGCAGCAGGTGCAACAAATATAGCTGCCGCAGTTCTTAACGGGCAGTATACAGGAACAGTACCGGCTGGTATGACAGCAGGAACTGACGGAGAAAACAACGGAACGATTACTTTGGGAGATAGTTCAGTAGGATTATTCGGTAAAAACGGATCAAGAGTGAGCAATAAAGGGGTAATAACAGCAGGTAATGCATCAGCAGGCTTAATGACATCAGGAGCAGGTTCACTGGCAATGAACAGCGGAGCAATAAATCTGGGAGCAGGTTCACAGGGAATGGTTCTGAAAAACGGAACAACTATAGATAACTTAGGAACAGGAAATATATTAAGCAGCGGTGCAGGAACTGTAGGGATATTTGCTGATAATATTACAGGGAATATAAATAATGCCGGGGCAGTTGATCTTAGCGGTGATAAATCAATAGGAATATATTCGGCAGGATCAAATGCCGTAACTATAAATAATACAGGAACAGTAAAAGTAGGGAATTCATCAAATGTTTCCGACCCTTCAATAGGGATATACAGCGGAATAGCTGGAAATACAGTAACCAATTCGGGAACTGTAACTGCCGGTGATAATTCAATAGGGATATACAGCAATACAGGAACTGTTAACAGCAGCGGAATAATGAACATCGGAAATGCAGGTGTGGGAGTATACGGAACAAATGCAGTAATTAATCTAAATTCGGGAACAATAAATATAGGGACAAACGGAGCAGTAGGAGTATATGCTGAAAGCTCTGCGGTAACTAATTCATTAAGCTTTGATGCAGGAAGTCATAACTATGGTTTTATACTAACAGGCGGATCATTCACGAATAATGCGGGAACAAACAGCGTTATAGGTACAGATTCTGTATTTATGTACAGTCAGCAGGGAACAGCAGTAACAAATAACGGAAATCTTACAATGACAGGATCGGATAATGTCGGTTTCTATCTTGATAAGGATTCAAATTATGTCGGCGGAGCTGTAATTACTAATAACGGAACTATAACAGGAACAGCGGGGAATAATAATGTCGGAATCTATAATTACGGCGGAACAATTGATAACTACGGAACTGTAGCTGTAGGAGGTTCAGATATTGTAATTTCCAAAGGAGTGGTAGACAGTGATAAGAGTAAATATGCAGTGGGATTATACGGAGAAAATGCTGCAATCATAAATCATTCAGGAGCAACAGTAACAGCAGGTTACGGCGGATACGGAATAGTAGCCAAGGGCGGAACAGGAAGCAACTACGGTACGGTAACAACAAACGGAGATTATTCAGTAGGAATGTATACAGAAAATGGAACAGTAACCAATGAATCTGGCGGAGTAATTAATGTAACAGGCGACAATGCAATAGGTATGGGAGGAAAAGGAACAAACTCATTTATTACGAATCATGGTACTATAAATATAACAGGTAATGATGCAATAGGAATGTATGCTAATCCCGGAACAATAATAACAAATACAGGTACTATAAATATAACAGGAAACGGTCAGGCATTCGTATCTTCGGATCCTGATGATCCTGCTCATAGTGTAAACAGCGGAAGTGCCACAATAAATGGAGTATCAGATAATGTAATTCAGGGATTGGGAAATACTTATGCGATACCGACGCTGATAAATGCAGGAATAATCAAAACAACAGGAGTATTGGCACTGGACGGGATTCAGGTATTAATCAAGACTGATCTATCTACAAGACAGGCATCATCAGATCCTAATTATGATTTCGTAATATCGGGAACTTCAATAACAGCTGATGAAATACTGACAACAAAGCCTATAGTAATAATGCCCGGCTTTGCAGACGGAACAAATGCAGATGTTTATAAACTGGAAGGATTAATTAAGGCAAATTCAGGAAAATATGACTTCATAAGCGGATCGCTTCTGTGGGAAGCAACACCGAAAGTAACATCAACAGGCGCAGATATTTATATGTCAAGAAAAGCATTTACAGACTTTACAGACGGACTGTGGTTTGAAGACTTCGGGACAGCACTGGAAAATAATTATGCTGCTGCCACAGGAGATGGAGTAAAAATATACAATAAAACCGGCTATATAGCAGACGAAGAAAGCTTCAGACATATAATGGCGAGTCTTGCAGGAAATGTATATGCCAATATAAATCAGAGAGAGAATGATATAGCAAATGCATTTGAAAACTCATTACATTTGATGCAGAATTCAACAAATAACACAAAAGAAAATGTAAAAGTAAATATAATAGCAGGAAAAGGGAAAAACAAAGAAGAAACAGACGGGGTAACGAGTTATGATTATACAACAACAGGGGTACTGGCATTAAGAGAAGTGGAAAGAACTTACAGACATACATTCGGTTACTCACTTGGGTACTTACATACAGGCTTTGAATTCAATGACGGGAACGAGAGTGAAGAATGGGTAGATACAATCCAGCTTGGAGTGCATAATAAATATGATGCGAACAGCTGGCAGCTGAGAAATGATCTTACAGGAAGAGTAAGTTTCCATAATGTAGACAGAAATATAGACTGGCCATCACCGCTTGGAAGATCAGAAATGAACGGAACTTATGAGACATACAGCATAACAAGTGACAATATACTTGGAAAAGAATTCGGATTAGGAAAGAGAGCAAGTATAATGCCATATGGAGCATTCAGAGCAATGTATGTGACAAGACCGACATTTAATGAAAGCGGACTGGAAGCCCTTGAGGTGGAAGGGAATGATGCATGGAGTGCAAAGCCGAGAGCAGGAGTGGAACTAAAAGGCTCATTACCTTTAGGAAGCAAGACAGCATGGCAGTTAAAAGGAGCATTGGATGTAGCTTATGAATATGAGCTTGCGGATTTGAACGAAAGAGAAAAGGCAAGATTAATAGCCATAGAGGATGGTTATCATAAACTGTCAAAGCCACAGGATGAAGAGGGAATATTCAGAACAAGAGCTTCATTAGGAGTAGAGGTGGAAGACAGATACGGAATATTCCTGACAGGAGAATACTCAACAGGAAATAATAAGGAAAATGATTACAGAGCAGGAGTAGTATTCAAGGCAGTGTTTTAATTAAAGAATAATATAAAAAAACAGAATCTTTGTTATTGCTATTATAAAATCAGCAGTAATACACAGGTTCTGTTTTAAAATTACCGGGAATATTATATTCTGAAATTAAAAAAATAATCTTATTATTATGTATGATATTTTATATTGTTTTTAAAAAAAGATTATGATATAATTCTGTTAACAAAAAAAATGATAGTATTGTTATTATGGAATTCATTATTATCAGTATTAATAAACGAAAATTAACTATAGTGTATGCATTTTTTCTGTGATGAGAAGTCAGAAGATTATCAATGAAGAATCAAAAAATAAATTTATAAAATAGTTAATATATATAATAGTATTCGTATAAATTTAATAATACGAAAATTATTATTTGATTATTATATAGTAATGATACATATTTCTGAAAAAATGAAAAGCGGATCATTATCAGCGGTCATTTAGCTCGATGTCTGAAAAGAAAGAATTTTATATAATTGTTTTAGTCGCATTATTAAATGAATGCGACTGTTTTATTCCGTGAAGTAAAATTTTGGTTTTATTAAATTTTGAAGGAGGTGAAAATAAAGAATAAAAATAACAGAAAGAATTCTAAAATAATTAGTTTTTTACAGGGAAATATGATGAAAAAGATAACAGGTAAAGAGGAACCGGACAATAACAGGAATTTTAGTTTTAGAAAACAGCATGTAGACGGAATATTTGCTTGACAATAGACAGAAATTCAGTTATAAATAAATAAGTATTCTTAAATTTGAAACAAATTTTATGCTAAAAAATTTAAAATTAATCATTTTTTTAAATTTAACATAGGGTCAGTTTGAGGATTTTTTGGTGTATTTACCATGATTTGTACATTGATGTTAATTAAATTATATGTAATTAATTTTTATGGTAACAGACCGGAAAAAGTAATAAGAAAATGTGTACAGGAAGGTGAAAGATGAAAAATATACTTGGATATACTGAAAGGCAGCTAAAATCATGCCTAAAGAAAAATAAAAGGGTAAAATTTTCAAAAAGCCTGCCATTGATTTTTCTGATGACAGGTAATATTTTAAATGCAGGTGAAGAACCCGCTATGGGAAGAGTAGCTGAAAATCTACAAAAAAAGATAAAAAAACTGCGTGATGAAAATAAGAAAAATCTGAGATACAGCAGATTGGAACTGGAGCGTCTGGAAAAAGAGGGAGATCAGGTAATAAAATCTCCATGGGAAAGCTATATATTTTCAACATTATTTGGATATAAAGATATGGACAGTCAGAGCAAAGAATGGAAATACGGGGACAGGAAAGATACTATGCAGGATATGGACAGGGCAGTTTTGAGAAGTTTTCTCGGCCTGTCAAGTCTGCGCGGAGGAACCACTGGATGGATCACTGAAACTAATACAGGAGACGGAGAAGGAAATGCATGGACAGTGAATACATCGGTATATGATAATACGGCACAGTTTACAATAATCCCTACAATAAAAGTGCCTGAAGTAACAACTCCGCTGTCGCCGCAGGTTGATCTTCCAAGCATTAATGTACCTGTAGTTCCCGGAGCACCGGCAGTAACCTTAACACCTGTGAATGTGGGTACTATTTCCGTGAGTGTGGCAGCTCCGAGCATTACCGGGGCAATACCGGCAGTAACGCTGAATTCGCCGAATGATGTAAGTATAAGTACAATAGCACCTAACATAAATGTATCTGTGGATGAAGTAAGCGGTCCTGTAATAAGTACAGTAAATCAGCCGGTTATTTCATTTACACCGCCGAATTTAAGCGTAGCACCACAGGTGCCTCCGAAAATAAAAGTACCTACACCAACAGTGACGGCACCGGTTTCACCGCCGGCACCAAGCTTTGAGGCTTTTACAAGAGGAAGAGGAGACTGGCTGGGCGGTTTTTCGTTTATTCAGGGAAGAAATAATTTTGACAGAAAAATACTGGCATGGGAGCAGGGTTCGCCGGCACCGTCGCAAAGAGGAATAAACAGCCAGCCAATGTTCAATATAGGCGGGACAATAAGCGGGCACGGTAAAAATACTTCAAGTAAAATATATGCTACTACAAGCCCTCTGGGAGTAGTAAATAACCAATATACTGATATAAGGTTAAGCAATGCGGCAGCAGGAGGGAAACCTACGAACCAATACGGAGCAATTCCTTATCCTACAGTAGTGGTGAGTCCGGCGGCATTTCCGTCGAATTTAGCTGGAGAATGGGTTTCGGCAGTTGATAATGACACACTGCAGGGCTTTAGTACTTCAAGATATCAGCAGTCATGGATTTTTCAGGGTTCTCCCATAGTACAGGATATGGATATAATAGTAGGAGGATCTGCAACTTATTCTACGGCACTATTTGCACAGACTGGCTCAATTCAGATGAACAGAGTGGGACTGGAACTAAAAGGAAAAACAATAATAGGGCAGCTCAGCATAAGAGGTGCCTATAATGTAAAATTTACAGATGTAGATATAAATATAACAGGGGATTCAAACAGTCTTCTGACAACCCAGCTTTATCCCAATACACATGTATACTGGCAGTCTAGTGACGGGAGAAACTCAACTACATGGGGATCAAGTTATCTTGATAATGTTGCAAGTACTACAGCTATAGATTTTGGCGGAACAAAACTTGTAGCAGACAGAAGCAAAAATACTATAGTTTATGTAGCACCTGCCGAAATGCACAGATGGCTCGGATATTCCCAGATGGTACCGCTGCCTGGGACGACTTCGCCTACAGTTTATGATGTGAATGCTGCAAAGTATTATATGTATGCTCCTGTAATGGGAAATGTCAATGTAAAAAATACCGGCGGAGATGTAGAATATACAGGAAGTGGAAACGTAGGAATATGGGTAGCAGGTTATGTTCCAGACAGGACAAAATGGGCTACAGGACTGGCACCATCCCTTGATCTGGGGACTGTGAAGCTTCAGGGAGATAAAAACGTAGGTTTTTATCTTGCGTCGCATGATACAAGACCAGATGCAAACGGGATATTTCAGGGAAATATCAATGTGAATGTAAAACTGGGAACGGATATAGACGGTAAAGGCGGGACAACACAGACCGGAACTGGAAATATAAGCGGAAACAGCAATACAAAAAGTGAAGATAACGTAGCACTTTATGTATCATCAGGGCAGAGAGCCGGAATGAATAATACAGTAGGGACGGCGTATCAGGAATATTTTCCTGCTACACTGGATTTTAAAGTAGATAAAAGTGTTACTCCTAATCTTGTGGGAATAAATAACGGAACACAAATAGGATTTCAATATCTGACAGCTGATCCGATAAGAGATTTAAGCGTAACTAATTTTAATCTGGAATTTGGTAAATTTTCTGAAAGAGGAATAGGAATTATTTCTAAAAACGGAAGTGTGGTTAATGTAAATAAAGGAACTGCAATATCGGATAATGCCGGAACAGGTGCAGACAGAGCAACAGGAACAATTATGTTTTACAGTGAAGGTGTCTGGTTTAACCCGAGAAAAGTGCTTACAGGCGGAGTATACAATAAGGAAGCATACGGTAGAGGGGAAAGTCAGACAGGTCAGAAAAATATAGTAGATTTTAATTCTACAATAAATGTGAGTAACAATGTTTCCATGTCAAGCTATGAGGCAATAGCTTTCTTTGCTAAAAACGGAGGAAAGATAACAGGTAATGATGTAACTATGACAGGTCATAGTTCTATAGGAGCTTTTGCATACGGGGCTAATGACTTTGATTCGTCAAAAACTGTACTGGCTAACAATACAGGAGCGGGAAGTCAGGCTTCTACGACAATTACTCTGGGAAATGTAACTGCAACAGGACTTGGTTCAGCAGCTAATAAAAATGACGGAAGCAACAGTAATGTCGGAGTAGCAGCCTTAAGCATATCAAATGACGAGCTAACTAAAGGAACAGGAAATACAGCAGTAACTGTTACAGGAAATCTGAATGTAAACGGTGTCGGAGCTTTTGCTAAAGGTGACAAAGCCGTAATAAAAATTCTGGGAACAAACAGTACCGTAAATACAGGTGAAAATGGAGGGCTTGTTGCTCAGAAGGGCGGTAAGGTAGAATTCGGCGGCGGAACTATTACTCATAAAATTGCTGATAAAGTAGCTTTTTATTCTGATGCAAAAGCCGGGGCAACAGTATCTACCATAGACTTCAAAGGCGGAACAACATTTGAAATGTATAAGGGGATAGCTTTTTACGGATCGAAAAGTGATTTTGACGGAACTACGGGACGATATCTCGGAATGAATAATGTAACTGTAAATCTGAGAGACAATGGTATTAATCTGGGGTATTTTCAGTACAGCTCAAGCGAGAGCGATGCAGACAGAACAATTAACTGGACTGGGACTAATATTTCCACATATCTGAACAGTCTAAAAAGCAGAGTAGGAAATGCTACCATAAATGATAACGGCTTCTGGTTCAAATCTTCTTTAGACGGGGCAATTGTTAATGTAAACGGAGATGTAAATCTGGATTATGCGTCTGATGATTCAGGCGGAACACCGGATAAATTCAATGATATAACAATAGAAAGATCAAAGGTAATTGTGAATCCGGGTATAACTGTCGAGTCAATCGATAAAGGGAACGGACTGAAAATGGCTTCCAATACAAGTGCAGCTAATAATACGGAAACTGGTTATACAATAAAAGGGACAGTAAATATAAAGGATCCTACAGTAACTGGGCCGGGAGCTAAAGAAAATGTCGGTATTTATACCAGCTTCGGTCATATAAATAATACAAATACAGGATTAATAAAAGTAGATAAAGGTGTGGGAGCATACGGGGTAAACGGCAGTCAGATAATAAACGACGGAGTAATAGAAATTTCTGCTAAGACAAACAATACTCTGGGCGGAATAGGACTGGTCGGTGTTACAAGAAAGGTAAAAGCTGACGGTACTGTGGATACCGCAGAGAATTACGGTACTGACAATACTTCAAATCCGTCTATGGCGTCTCTGCCATTGGTAGATATTATAAATAGAGGTACATTAAATATATATTCGGCAGGAACAACCCCTGCTTCAAATGCTACTGGAATATTCGCGGAAAATAATACAGGCGGTGCAAGAAGCAGAGTAAAAATACACAATGAAAGCGAAGCGATAATTCTCGGGAATGAAAGTGTGGGAATTAAAGTAAAAGCAGCAAGCGGAATTACCGAGGGCGGAACTCTTACACTAAAGCATAAAACGGGTGTGAGCGGACCGGATATAAAAGTAGGTGAAACTTCATTTGTAATATCGGCAGAATACTCTGATGTGAAATTTGACGGAAATTATACTGTGGAAATGGGAAGAGAAAGTGTAGCGCTGAATCTTACGGGAAATAGTACTGTAAGTACTGCAAGTGCAGCTGATGTACTGACTGTTAATTATGATTATAATGATCCGGGGATAACAACGGCTCCGAAATACGGAACAGGAATTTATTATACGGGAAAAATCGGAGAAATAGTAACGAATAATCTGAACCTTGCATTACAGCCGGCAGGGCTCATATCAGATGATAATAACGCACTTGTAGGTATTTATGCGGCAGGAGCCGAGACAAATACTTCCAATATAACAAAACTCTATAATAACGGAAATATTTCCGTAGGTAATTATGATTATGGAATTTATGGAAAAAATATTTATACAATAAATACAGGAAATATCGAGGTAAAAGATAACGGTATAGGTATTTTATCAGATGAGGGCCGTGTAGAAACAGCGGATAATAAAATAAAAGTAACGGGTGACAAGGGAATAGGTATTTATGCAGGAGCTGTCAGCGGAACATATAACAGAGATGTGCTGATAAATCCGGGAATGAGCGGCAAGCTTGAAATAACAGGTGAAGAAGGTATAGGTGTATACCTTGAAGGAAAAGCAAGACTGGATAATAAAGGAACAATAGAAATGGCAGATTCTAATACACCGGGAGCTTTACCAGGAGAAATACTCAGAAAAACCGGGGTTTATCTGAAAAATTCCGATACTGCCAATGAATCAACAGGAATAATCAAAGTAAATAAAAACAATATAGGAGTATATTCACTGAATTCCAGATTTGAAAACAAAGGAGCTGGTCTGGTGTCGGTAGAAGATACTACAGCAGCACAAAATATAGGAATATATGCTGTAACTTCAAATGATGCCGCAGCAGATAATTTTCTTATTTCAAACAGCGGAACCATTGAAGTAAAGGGTTTGAAAAATATAGGGATCTATTCTGAAATAAAAGACACGGCAAGTGCTGGAGATACTGGACATATAAATCTGTCTTCGGGAAGAATAAATGTAACAGCTTCAGATCCTCTGACAGATTCAAATATTCCATTGGGAGTATATGCAAAGGGGCAGAATATAAATGTGTCATCAGTTTCATCTATTACAAAAGTCAGTGAAAATGGGATAGGTATTTATATTGACGGTATTTCGACACTGGGAAATTCCGTTAATGCATTTAACGGCGGATTTACACTAAAATCAGCAGCATTATCTACGCCGGCAATAGGGGCATATCTGAAAAACGGAGCTCAGGCACTGGCTGGAAATATTAATGTGATTAGTACAGGAACTGCAAATGACAGTTCAGGAAATCCTTTAAGACCAATAGGAATATTTTATGCGGAGAATACAGGAGCTCTTACTAACGGTGTAAATATTACCCTGACAAATGACGGTATAAATCTAAATCAGGAAACGATCGGGCTGTATGCAGAAAAAAATAACAGCCTTACAAATACGGGGAACATAACAATAAATGCAAATTCAAAAGGTATAGGCGGGTATTTTAAAGATACCAACCTTATAAACAGCGGAGCTGTAACTGTAAATGCAGATGGTGCATACGGGCTTTATGTAAAATCAGACGGAGCAGCAGTAACAAATTCTTCTAATTCAGGATTAATAAATGTTAATAATAAAGAAGCAGTGGGAATTATTCTTGATGATAAAGCCAAGCTGACTAATACAGCTGTAATAAATTCCACAGCTGGAGGAAATGCAGCACAAAATGGCTCTATGGGTGTATATGTGACAAATCAGGGAAATTTTGTAAATGATGTATCCGGGAATATATATGCTACAGCAGCAGCTGCAGGAACTAATCCGGGAAGTGTAGGAATTTATATAAAAAATGGTCTGGCAGATAATAAAGGAACAATAACATCTGATTATGTGGGGCTGTATGCAGAAAAAGACAGCAGTCTGGCATCTTCTTCAACTATCGCTGATCATACAGGAACTATAACTATAAATAACGGAATAGGAATATATGCTAAGGATACAGGAACACAGATAAATCTGAATGCAGGCGGAGCAATAAACGGTACTGTAAATGGTTTATCCGGAGTAATGGCTTATGATAAAGCATCTGTAAAATTAGCAGGAACAAATATATCACTTACAGGTGACCAGTCAAATGCAATAATATTGGGGAATAGTACTTTAAACACCGATAAGTCGGTTCTGGATCTGAATTCTGGGAATATAACTGTAGGTAAAGAAGGAACTGCAATATATTCTAAGAATGGAATTATTAATATAGCCGGCGGGTATACAGGATTAATTACATTGGGGGAAAAAGGAACAGGAGTATATGCCGATAAAGATACAGCAGTAAGTGCTGGGACTCTGGAAACAGTATATTCACACGGTACAAACAAAGGTGTGGGAATATTCTATGACGGAGGAATTCAGGAAAATAAAGTAACAATAAAACAGCATGCCGGGAATAATAATCTGATAAATATTTACGCGCAGGATATAGCACTTGTAAATAATGCAGATCAGGAAGTATCACAAAACGGAATAGGTATTTTTGTAAAAGGACCTGGATTAGCAACAAGCGTAGAAAATAAAAAGACGCTGTCACTAACAGGAACTAATTCTGTGGGAATAGTAACAGAGGCAGGCTCAGCTGTAACAGGTATAGGCAAAATAGCCGGGATAAACGGAAAACATGATAAGATAGGCGTATATGTAAAAGGCGGGGATATATCGGGAACAGCCGGTTATGAATTTGATATAGACGGCGGAATAGGAATATACCTGAACAATGCAGTAAGCTATACAGGGACAATGGAGCTGAAAGGCGGAGTGTATGATGACAGTCTGAATAAATACAGGGCAATAGGAATTCTTGCAGCACCGTCATTTGGTACTGGAACACTTTCTGCAGGTATAGATATGACAGGTTCTGGAGGAATAGGGATTTATCAGGAAAATGGAACTGATATCACATATACCGGTAAACTGGACATAAAAGGAACAAGTACAGCTGCTGATCAGGGAATAGGGGTTTATACAAAGGCAGGAAGCCAGTTTAATCTTGCTTCAGGCGGAGATATCAAAATAGGCGGTACAAACAATATTGGATTCTATGTGGAGTCTGGAGGAATCCTTAATGTAACAGGAGGAACCGTAACTAATACCGAAGACGGTATATTTGCTTATCTGGAAGGCGGAAGCATGACTTTTACCGGCGGAGGAACTAATATTAATTATGCCAATGTAATAGTAGCTTCAGGAGGAAGTCTTGTAAACCAGACAACTATAGCAACAGGAAAAACAGGACTTCAGGCAACAGGTGAAAGCCCACTGCTGGTACCGTCGACAATATTAAACGATACAGGCGGTATTATAAATTCATCTACACTAAATGCAGTGGCAATGACAGGACTGGACAAAGCTTATATTGAAAATAAAGGGAAAATAAATTTGAACGGTGACGGGTCTATCGGTATGTATGTAAGAGATGCCGACGGATTAACAACAGGTGAGGTTAATGTAGGCGAAAAATCTGTAGCTTATTATGCCGACGGAATAAATGGTAAAATGATAATTAACGGAACAAGCAATATAGGTAAAAACTCGACGCTGCTTGCAGTAGCAGACGGAGCGAGAATTGATTATCAGAGCGGAGCAATAAATCTCGGAGATGAAAGATACGGAGCCCTTATAGACGGAGCGGCAAGTATAATTGATTTTGGCGGGAATAACATAACAACAGGCAATAAGTCAGTAGCAATAATGCTGCAAAACGGCGGACAGCTGAATACTACACTGCATGATATAACAGTAGGCAGTGAAGCTGTAGGAATATATCTTGCAGATTTTACGAATGTAATATCGCCGTTATCAAGAACTATAAACCTTGGAACAGGTTCAACAGGTATATACGGGGAAAACGGAGGAAATATCCAGCTTGACGGAAGTATACTTTCAGCGGCATATGGAGCCAAAGGAATAGCATCTAAAAATTCTGCAGTAACATGGATAGAAAATTCCGGGATGATAAATCTGTCAGGTGCAGCAAGTGTGGGGATGTACGGCGAAGGAATAGCACAAATAAGAAACAGCAGTGGAAAAACAATAAAAATCGGAGACGGGGATACTATAAACAGTAAATCTGGTGTAGGAATCTTTGGACTTAATTCAGACAGCATTGTAAATGAAGGAATAATAGAATTTGGGAATGAAGCTGCGGGAATCTACGGTGAAAATATTACATCAGGTATAGAAAACAGAGCAGGAAGCCTGCTTACAAATAACGGCGGCCAGAAAGGAACAGGAATATTCGCCAAAGGCTCGATGGTGGAAAATCGTGGAAATATAGCTATGGGAGATGCATCAAATGGTATTTATTCTGATAACGGCTTAGTAAATAACTACAGCAATATAACTGTAGGGAATGATAAGTCGGCGGGAATATTTACTTCGGGAACAGCAGCTATAAATCATATTTCCGGAACAGTAAGTGCGGGATCAGATTCTGTAATTCTTGCTTCGGAAAGCGGGAATATAATAAATAACAGTACACTTATATCCACTGGTGAAGGAACTACATATATTTACAGTAAAGCCGGGAACGGGGAAACAAATACGGCTCTGACATTAACAGACTACAGTGTGGGAATGTACGGGCAGTCAGGAACAATGACAAATAAAAGTGTAATAACTGTGGGAAAATCAGATGTAGCAGCTGGGAAATTCTCTGTGGGAATGGCAACTGAAACAGGAAATATAATAAATTCATCAGGTGCTTTGATAACTGTGGGAAATGAAGCCGGAGTCGGTATGTTTGCCAGCGGTATAGAAGTAAAGCATTCTGACGGGACAGTGACTTTCGGTCCTTCAGGAAGAGCTGAAAACTATGGCACTATAGATGTAACAGGGCTAAAAGCTTACGGGATGCTCGGTACAAACGGTGCAACCGTATATAATGATTCAAACGGAATTATAAATGTGGACGGGACAGGTGCAAAAGGTCTCGTTGGAACAAATGAAGCACATTTGATAAATAATGGTACTGTAAATGTAAACGGACAGGATGCTCAGGGAGTATATATAGAAAAAGGCGCCACACTTACGAATACAGGACAGATTAATGTAAGCGGAGCCGGAAGAATCGGAGTATTTGTAGGAATGGGAAGCTCTTTTGTAAATACTGCGGGAATAACAATAAGCTCTGGAGGGACTGTAGTACTTGACGGAGGCGGAACACTCGCTAACATAGGAGATATAGTCATAGACGGACCTAATGCAACTGTAAACGGAATTACAATAAATAATACCGGAAAAATAGAGGTAACAGGAACAATTAATTTTACTGACAATATTCTTCTGGAAACAACACCGGGAAAAACAGGAACGATAAATGTAGGCGGAATATCCGGAACAGGACATATTATACTTAGTCCGGGAGCAACACTTGGAAATAATTATGATATGTATCATGTACAGCTTCTCGGAGGACTGCATAATCCGACTACAGAAACAATAAGGCTGACATCTCAATCGGTATCCTTCCTTGCGGAAAAATATTTTGACAAGGATCTGAACAGCTATGTACTGACACTTACAAGAATACCGTATGCACAGATGCTTAAAAATACAGAGGCGGTAGAATTCGGAAAAGGACTGGACGAGCTTTATACAAAAGGGCCTTCAGGCAGTGAAATGGATATGTTTGATGCATTGAAATCAGTATCTGATAAGGATGAACTGGCTGAAACATTTGATATGCAGCTGAGAGGTAATGTATATGCGAATATCCAGCAGAGAATGATGGATGTAAGCGGAGTTCTTGATACAGCATACAAGCAGCTGAAAAGCGAAGAAAATACAACTAAGGATATTACTAAGGTATCAGCGATTTATTCGGGAGGAAATATTACAGATAAGAATCCGGGAGTGGAGGAATATGATTATCAGTCACTGGGAATCATGTATCTGAAGGAAAAAGAAACATTGAAATATGGTACAAACTTTAATTATTCACTTGGAATACTGCAAAGTAAGTTTGATTTTGATCAGGGATCAAAAGAAGACATAACAAGTCTGAAAGCGGGAATAGGATATGAACAGTATCTGAAGCAGGGCAGCAGATTCAAATATATGACAAGAGGAGAGCTTGGGGTAAATTACCATGATATGGAAAGAAAGATTTACTTAAGCAACGGAACATACAAGAATAACGGAGATTACTTCTCTGGAACAGCAGAATGGAAAAACAGACTGAACTATGAACTTCCAATAATATCAAAGAATTTTAAGATGGATATATTTGGAAGTCTGAATACAGGATACGGGAAATTCCAAGGCTTCAAGGAAGACGGAGACGGAATGTATCTTGATGTAAAATCAGAGGATTACTTCTCATTAAGACCAGGAGCAGGGGTAGAGGGAGAATGGTCATATACAACGGTAAAAGGAAGTAAGTTTATGCTTACGGCAGGAGCAGCTTATGAATATGAGACACAGGATATCTATGGAGACGGAAATGAGGTAAAAATAGCCAATACAGATGCAGGGTACTACAGACTGGAAGAACCTGAAAAAATAGATAATATATTTAAGGCAAATGTCGGAGTAGGCTATGAAACATCAGGAGGATTTAAAACAGGAGTAAGAGTAGAGAGAGAAGAAGGAAGTGTAAAGGGTACAAAATATCAGTTAGACTTTTCATGGAAATTCTAAAGGGTAACAGACAGAAGAAATGAAGGCTTTCTTCATTTCTTCTGTTATAAAAATGAACAGGAGGAGAAATGAAAAGAATATTATTATGTTTGCTTTTAGGAACAATATGTTTTGGATATACCAGAATGTCAACACTTACCGAGGAAGCCGGGAAGATAAACAGCGCAGAGACAGCAAGGCAGGAAAGACTTCAGCGTAGAAAAGAAAAATTAGAGAATGATCTGGAAAAATTATATAAAAATTATGACAGCAGAGCAGAAATAACAGAAAAACTGAGAGTGGATTCGGAAGTAAGATGGTACAGGGATGAATACAGGGAGATACTGAAAAAATATGACGATGTCCAGAATAATTTAAATGAAGAGATAAGTAAAAAGGAAAAAGAACTGGCACTGGTAAATATAGGACTAGGCATTCAGGAAGAACCAGTTTTGGAAGATTAAGCAGTTTGTCAGAAGAAAACAGGAGGAAATTATGAAAAAAATGATATTACCCTTATTGATGTGTTTATTTGTAAGTCACGGACTTTTGGCAGCACCAAAACTGAAAAGCGGGAAAAAAACAGAAAGTCAGAAAATGCAGGCTGAAATAGACAGAATAGAAAAAAGAGTAAATGAGATTAATAATAATATAGAGGCTTATAAAGAAAATGAAAAAAAACTGGATGAGCTGGAAGTAAAATATGAGGAAACAGTAACAGATTTGAGACTGAAATAAAAGGAGACTGTGATGAAGAAATATTTGGTGTTAGTAGCGGTATTATTTCTGTTGGGATGTACCTCTGGTGAGACAAAAAGAACAATAGAGGATACGAAAGAAAGAGTAGACAGAACAGAAGAGTATTTATGGGAAAATCAGGTAAAAGAATAAGCTGGAGGAGGTAAAAATGAGAAAAATGATTCTGACAGGATTGTTTCTGTTTATTATAGCTCCTTTAGCAGCAGAGGAAATAATAATAGAAGAGGCAGAAACAGACGTAAAACTGGAAAAGGCAGAAGCAGAGCTGGATTATATGAAAGAAAAAGTAGATTTTTATAAAAGAGTGGTAAGAAGTGTGCAAAGGGAAGAAGAAGAATTAAAGGCACTGAAAAGAATAAGGGTTAGAAAATAAAAGACTAAGGAGAAAATATGAAAAAGAAGCTGCTGTTACTAATGAGTTTTTTACTGGTATCATGTACAACAAATAAAGCTTTGGTGGAATATAACAGAGTTAGAATGGATAAGAATGAAGAATATCTGAGAAATGTAGAAAATAAAACAGTACCAAAGGGAGAAGTAAAGGGAACGACAAGAAGAGAGCCTCTG
The DNA here is from genome assembly GCF_000024405.1 of Sebaldella termitidis ATCC 33386. Lineage (NCBI taxonomy): Bacteria > Fusobacteriati > Fusobacteriota > Fusobacteriia > Fusobacteriales > Leptotrichiaceae > Sebaldella > Sebaldella termitidis. The sequence continues at coordinate 1,083,852 of NC_013517.1, forward strand.
GAAAAGGAGGCGGACAGATGAAAAAAAAGATAATATTGTTATTATTTGTGCTGGCAGTATTTAGCACAGCAAGGCCGTTTACGACAAAGCAGATGCGAAATGATACAATAAGAATAAATGCCCTGGAAGTAGAGTTTGTGGAGGAGAAGGCTGCGGTACAGGAAGTGAAACAGAATGGAAGCGGAGAAGTAAAGAAGATAATACGTCTGAATGAAAATAAGCTTTATTTTGATTTTGATGACAGCAGAATAAAGCCGGAATATTACGGATTATTGAGAGAAATGGTAGAAGAGATAAAAGCAATGGATTCAGATGTAATAATAAGAGGATATACAGATTCAAAGGGAACAGACGAATATAACAACAGACTGTCCCAGAGAAGAGCAGAGTCAGTCAGGGATAAGCTTATAGAGTTTGGTTTGGAGTCGGGCAGAGTTCTGAAAACAGAGGGAATGGGTGAACGAAATCCAATTGCACCGAATACAAACAAGGATGGAAGTGACAATCCGGCAGGACGTGCTTTGAACAGAAGAATTGAATTGGAACTTGTAAAATAGAGACTAATAAAAATTAACATAAAAAAAATCTGTGAATAAAAATCGACTGTTGTTTTAGAGATTTATTTTCAGATTTTTTGTAATTTAAAAAATTATATATGAAATCTGTATTTCAAAAGATATTGATTAAAAAGAAATTTTTATGAAAATATGTTAGAATAAAAAAGTACATGATTTATATGAAGTGTCTGAATAATTAGGAAAAAGGTATTTCGGTAAATAATTATATCAGTATTGTGGACGAAAATAAACTCAGATTTTATAGAGAGGTGAGGATAAAATTGAAAGAAAATAAATATGATGATGAAAAATTTTTTAATCAGTATAAAAAAATGGCAAGATCAACAGGCGGATTGGAAGCTGCGGGAGAATGGCACGAGTTCAGAAAAATGATGCCTGATTTTCAGGGGAAACGTGTGCTGGATCTGGGCTGCGGTTTTGGATGGCATTGCAGATATGCAGCAGATAACGGGGCAAAAGCAGTAACCGGGATAGACATATCAGAGAAAATGCTGGAAAAAGCAAAAGAAATGACAGAGTCGCCTGTAATTGAATATATTTTAATGCCTGTAGAGGAAGTTGACTATCCGTCTGAAAGCTTTGATGCAGTTCTAAGTTCACTGACTTTTCATTATATAGATTCCTTCAGGAATATGTGTAAAAAAATATATAATTTTCTAACTGACGGAGGATATTTTGTATTTTCTGTGGAGCATCCTGTATTTACTGCATATGGAACACAGGACTGGTATTACGGGAAAAACGGGGAGCGTCTTCACTGGCCGGTGGACAGATATTTTTCTGAAGGACTTAGAAAAGCAAATTTTCTCGGAGAGGAAGTAATGAAATATCATAAGACGCTTACCACTTATATAAATGATCTTATATGGGCAGGCTTTGAAATAACGGGATTTATGGAGCCGAAGCCTGAAGAGTCTATGCTAAGAGACATTCCGGAAATGCAGGATGAATTAAGACGTCCGATGATGCTTCTTATTTCGGCTAAAAAAAGGAAGAGATAAAATAACGGGAAAAGGGCTGTATTGTAAAAAAACTTTACTGATACAGTTTTTTTCTTAATTTTTATAATTTTTTACAAAAAAGGAGATACAAAAAAATGAAGAAAGTAATATTATTTTTTGGAGTAATAGTAATAGTATTAGTCTTAGGAATAAGTATTGTAAAAATTATTGAAGAGGGTGATTATGATTACTGGTCACATTATTTTGATAAAGATTATCTTGCGTTTAAAGGAATGAAAAATTCTGATGCGAAATATCTGTTAAGAGCAATAGAATTAGGTGAAAAAAGTACATGGGCATATTGTACGCTGGCATCTGTTTATGTAGAAGACAAGAACGATGACTTGGCTGAAAAGTATTATAAAAAAGCAATAAATAAACTGGATACAGAAAGTATAAAAATACTGGACAGCAGATATATTAAGGATAAAAATAATGTGTACCTTGAGTGCAGTGAAATTAAAGAGAGGGATGCGGAAAGTTTTGAAGTATTATCATATTTTTATACGAAAGATAAAATCAGAGTTTTTTATGTAGATGAAGAATTAAAAGGTGCAGATACTGAAACATTTACCATCTTAAACAGTGACTATGCAAAAGATAAAAATAATGTATATTATAATAATAAAAAAATAAATAAAGCAGATCAGAAAACATTTGAAGCTTATGAAAATTACGGAAAAGACAGAAACAATGTATATTATAGGGAAATATTGATGAAAGATGCTGATTCAGAGACATTTACAGAAAATAAAGTATGGCAGAGGACAGAGGACGGGATCGAATACATGGCAGAAGACAGAAATAATTACTATGCAGGAGAAGAAATAGTAAAAGAAAAAGACCGGAATTAACATATTGAATGAAATAACCGATTAAAAAATCTGCTGGTTAAAAGAGCTTAAAAATAAAAAATTAGAATATAAAAAAATAGGAATCCGGATAAGAATCCTATTTTTTAGTTTTATTATATTCTGTTAACATATTCCAAAAAAGCAAAATCAGAACTATCAAAACACAGCTTAGTCATAGAGCCGTGATTAAATCTGAATTTCCAGTAAGCCTCAAGGTTTCCTGTGAAATAATATGAAAGAACTGACTGTATAACACCTGAATGTGTTGTTATAAGAATTCTTTCTCCTTTACAGGCTTTTTTTATTTCCTCAATTTCATTTACAGCTCTCATCATAAAATCATGAATACTCTCACCGCCGGGAATACGGTATGTTTCCCAGTTTTTAAAAAAAATATCGGCTTCTTCTGGATATTTATTCATTAACTCTTCATGGCTTATTCCTTCAAAAATTCCGAAATTTAATTCACGAAATCCTTCTTTTTCTATAATATCAAGATTAAGAGATTCATTTATGATTTTTGCAGATTCAGTACATCTTTTCAGATCACTGGAATAAAACAGACTGATATTTTCATTGATAAGATTTTTTTTTGTATTTTGAATCTGCTGAATTCCTTCATTAATTAACGCCGGGTCAAGCTGTCCGAAATATACCTTTTTTACATTCAATTCTGTAATACCGTGACGTATAAATATAAATTCCGTATTTTTATTCATTTTAGAATCACTCCTGTGATAAGTACAAGGATACTGGTCATTTCAAGGCTTGCACCCATGGTATCACCCGTAACTCCGTCAATTTTTTTTGTGACATAAAATAAAAAATATATAATAAACGCCAGACACACAAAAACAGAGATTATACCTTTGAAGCCTCCTAAAAAAAAGCAGATTACAGAGGTAATGAGCAGTGAAATCAGAATATCAGACTTTGAATTATAATCCATTATAGCATTGCTCATGCCGTTTTTTCTGGCATATGTCCCGAGACCGGCATTCGTAACTGTAGCAAGTCTGGCGATGACAGGCATCATGATGATATACTTTATGTCAGCTTCTGCAAGCAGGAAAGTTTTCAGAAGAAAGTATATGATGAGAACAATCGCACCGTTAGTCCCTATTCTGGAATCCTTCATTATTTCCAGTATTTTATCTTTCGGACGGTAGCTGAAAAGTCCGTCAAATGTATCGGCAAGTCCGTCTAAATGTATTGCTCCGGTAATAACAGTTTCTGCAATAACAATAAAAACCGCAGTAAGAAGCCGGCTGTCGGTAAATTTTGTTACAATAAAATAAGTAAGATATAAAAGTCCGCCGATCAGCAAGCCCAAAACGGGAAAATATTTTATTGATTTTCCGAAATCCTTTTCATTATATTCAGTTTTCACGGGAACAGGAATACGTGTCATAAACTGTGTAAGCAGAATAAATTGTTTTATCAAAGTCAGCACCTCTAAATTATAATATTTGTTTTTATATTATCAGATATCTGATATTTTGTACAGCAGTAAAAATTTAGTATACAAACCTTTTTATATATGTTAAAATTTTTATGATCAGACAAATAGAAATTTAAAAAATATAAAATAAAAGATTAAGGAGATGAAAATATGCCGGGAGAGCAAAAAGGAATTCAGGATTTATACTTTCCGAACAGAAGTTATAGAGAAAATACCCATTTTCCAAGTATTATGGCAGCAGTGGAGAATCTGGACTTCGAGCAGGCAGTTTCAGAATTTGATAAATTAATACCAAGCGAGAGAAAGTCATACATAATAATGAGTTCTGTGCTGAAAAATTTTCTGGAGCCCAGAAAGATTAATTTTAATCTTCTCTTTCAGACAGGTGCCGAGTTATATAAAAATATAGGAGAACTGGGATTTTATTTTCAGGCCATATTGGACAAAAACAGTGCAGATAATGAAGATGTCAGAAAGTATGCTGATTTATTGATGCAGCTGAGTATTGCGGGAGTAATGAAAGTACAGGAAGAGTCAAACGGATATCCGGAAAAGCCGATTAACGGTATGGTATGGCTGGACGGAGCATGTATTGACGTGTGGAATGATTTTTTAGCAAATTATTTTGATATAATAAGGGATTATAAAAATTATTATAATTCAAGGCTTATACAGTCAAGAATAGTATTTTCAATAAAGCGTCATTATTCTTATGAAATAGCAAGAAGTACTTATAATATGGGACTAGCTAACAGCAAAATAGGTGAAATGGAGACAGCACTAAAATGTTATCAGGCTGTGGTAGATGATTTTCAGGAGATACTTGATCAGCCTTTGGAGTATTTTGCCGAGAACATGGAGGCTGTGCATGAGCTTTATTATTTGGGAGAAGCACTGGAAAAGTATATTGACCTTGAAGGGCATTCTGACGAGACTTTGCGGAATCAGTATAGAAAAGTAAAAGAACTGGAAAATATGATAAAAGCAAAAATGAATATTTAATGATAAAAAGGCAGTACTGGTGAGAAAATCCGGTACTGCCTTTGTAATTAATATAAATTAGTTTTTTTGGGGAGTTGTTTGAAACATGTAATTATAAAGCTTTAAAGTGTGTGGAGCATGAAGAAAAATGCAGTCACTGGTGGCATTATAATTTATCTGACGAAAGAGTTTTAAAAGAAATACTTGTAAATGATTTTGGCAAGTATAGCATTCAAACAGAAAAAATCATAAAAGTAATAAGAGAAATTTTGATAAAAAACTAAGAATCAGGTCAAGATTATTGATTAATCCGGCAATGATTCTGTAAATAACCTGCTAATGAAAGGAAAAAATGCAAAAGGAAAAATATGAGGTACACTTCGGTGAAGATGATTTTTGGATAAACGGATTTAGATTTAATGCAGTTCATATAATACCGAAAATACCGAATGAAATAACTGAAGTAGATTTTTATATGGACACTGGCGAGGAAATCTGTCTTTTGAGAGTGAGAAACAGTCCTTTGGATAAAATAACATTTTGTCAGGGAGAAATCACTTATATTATTATAGAAAAAACACTGCAGTTTGAAATAAAAAAAGAACTGGAAATGATTGCCGAAATTTTGAAAAAAGTAAAAATTCCGCATAATTTTAAAGAAAATATTTCTTTTTCAATATAAATGTGCCGAAAAAATCAAGATTTAAACAGGGAAAATAATTTTTCTGCTAAGTAAAAACCAGTTTGACAAATTTTTATTTCATGGTATACTTTAATAAATAATTTTAATAATCAGGTGTTTAAGGAACTTAATAAGGAAACCGGTTTGAATCCGGTACAGCCCCCACTACTGTGAAGCTGACGAAAGCATATTACCACTGGAAGTTTTTCCGGGAAGGATGTGAGTAGGGTGAAGCTAGTCAGGAGACTTGCCTGTTATTATTTATTTAAATTTTCTGGGAAGGGAAAATTTAATATACTATTAGAGAGATATATAAATCAATGAAGATTTAATTTCTGTGTATCGTTTTGGTTCGGTATACAGCAGTTTTATTTCTTAAATATTGTATATTAAATTCAGCTTCTTGCTGATTTTTTTGTTTTTATAGCCTAAAAATCAAAGATTTCGGGGATATTTTCCGGCAGGGAGCAGAAAATAAAACACAATTGAATAAGAAAGAAGGATTGATCAGAATGAAAGCAGTAATGATAGTAGGGCACGGAAGCCGTTCCCTGAAATCACAGGAAGAATTCAAAAAAATAATCGAGGTCATGAAACAGAAACTGGCTCATACAAAGGTGTATGGTACAAACATGGAATTAGCAGAACCGCTGATGGAGGATACTATTGACGAAATAGTAAAGGAAAACAGCGGGATCAGTGAAATTATTGTTGTACCATTTTTTTTGTTTGAGGGAATGCATATCAGAAAAGATATTCCTGAAAAATTAGATGAGTTCAGGGAAAAATATCCGGATATAAAAATAACGTTCGGAAGACCGCTTGGAGCAGATCCGATGATAGCAGAGGTATTAACTGCAAGAGTAAATGAAATGCTCTAGTATATATTCAGGATAACCAATGATTATAAAGATCATTATACTCAAAATAAAAAATAAGGAGGAAAAATGAAAAATAAAAGTAGAATATATTTAATTGCATCAGCATTTTTAATATTATCAGTGAGCAGTTATTCAATGCATATTATGGAAGGATATCTGCCGGTAAAATGGGCAGTATTCTGGTTTATTCTTTGTGCTCCGTTCTGGATTTACGGACTTGTAAAATTACAGAAAGAAGCAAAAGGTAACGTGGAAGAAAAATTGACACTGGCACTTGCAGGAGCGTTTATTTTTGTTCTTTCCGCATTAAAAATACCGTCAGTAACAGGAAGCTCGTCACATCCTACAGGTGTAGGACTGTCTGCAATATTATTCGGACCGTTTATTACATCAATACTGGGAACTATAGCACTTATATTTCAGGCAGTGCTGCTTGCACACGGAGGGCTTACCACACTCGGGGCAAATGCATTTTCCATGGCAGTGGCGGGACCTTTGGTGTCATATGGTATCTACAGACTTCTGAAAAAAAAGAATAAATCTCTTGCTGTATTTCTTGCGGCTTCACTGGGAAACCTGAGTACATATGTAATAACTTCTTTCCAGCTGGCACTTGCGAATCCATCGGCAGACGGGGGAATAACAGCATCATTTGTGAAATTTGCCATGATATTTGCCGTGACACAGATTCCTTTGGCAGTAATAGAAGGACTTCTGACTAACGTAGTAATGAATTTACTTGAAAAATATAATATAAAGCAAGGGGTGAAGGCATAAATGAAAATTTTGAAGAATAATATAGCATTAATCTGCCTTGTAATAGTTATCGGAGCAGCACCTCTGATGCTGGTAAAAAATTCCGAATTTGGCGGTGCAGACGGGAAGGCCGAGGAATTAATAACTGAGATAAATCCAGGTTATGAGCCTTGGGCGGAAAGTCTCATAGAGCCGCCGGGCGGAGAAACAGAAAGTCTTCTGTTTGCTTTGCAGGCAGCATTGGGAGCAGGAGTAGTCTGCTACGTTCTGGGATATTTCAGAGGCAGAGCCAAGAATGCTGATAGATAAAATATCTTATGCTAATTCTCTCAAGGATGTTAATCCTCTTGAAAAATTTATTTTATCGGCAGGAGTACTGGTATTCCTATTAATGACAAAAGAAAAAACAGTATTTATAATGAATTTTGTTATATTTAATTTTATTATTTTATTTATTATGAAGGTAAGTGCAGGAAAGCTTTTGAAGCTGTATTCGATTCCGGCGGTCTTTATACTGACTACACTTATTCCCATGTTTTTAATAAAAGGAGATATAACAATGCTTCTGCTGAGGGCATTTGCATCTCTTTCTGCTGCATATTTTCTGGTGTGTTCCACGCCGGCGGCAGATCTGGATTATATTTTTGAAAAGCTGAGATTCCCGAAAATTTTCAGAGAGATGTTTTTGCTGATTTACAGATATATTTTTGTTTTATTTGATATAAAAGATCAGATAATTACGGCACAGAAAAGCAGGTCAGGATATGTGAATTACAGAACGTCAAAGAGATCATTCGGAATTCTGCTGATATCAATATTAAGAAAGACATATTATTACAGCAGAAATTCCGTAAAGGCTGTAGAAGCAAGACTTGGAAATGAATTTATATTTTATCAAAGAAGATATAACAAGCCGGGTAAAGAAGTAGTTTTTATAATAACAATATTATTAATAAATTTATTTTTGGTGGTATGGTATGCTTAAATTGGAAGATGTTGTTTTTTCATATGAAAAAGGGACAGAAATAATAAAGGGAATAAATATTAATATAGAAGAGGGAAAGAAGATAGTGTTTCTGGGTGAAAACGGATCAGGAAAATCAACATTGTTTTTACTTATGAACGGTCTTCTGAAGCCTGAAAAGGGAAATCTTTACTTTAAAGGTGAAAAGATAGGATATAAGAAAAAAGAACTGGATAAACTGAGGGAAAAGGTAGGTATTGTATTTCAAGATCCGGAAATACAGATATTTGCTCCTACAGTGATGCAGGAGGTAGCCTTTGGTCTGCAAAACCTCGGTTACTCTTCGGATGAAACAGAGGAAAGAGCATTGGAAGCAATGAGAGCTCTGGAGATAGAAAATTTACGTAATACACCATGCCATCATCTAAGCTACGGCCAGAAAAAAAGAGTGGCAATAGCATCTATAACGGCGATGAAGCCGGAAATATTAATATTGGACGAGCCTCTTGCCTGGCTGGATCCTAAAAATAAGAAGAGAATACTGGAAATACTTCTGAATTTTTCAAAAGAGGGAAAGACAATGATTGTTTCCACACATGATGTAAATTTTGCCTATGATTTTGCTGATTATATTTTTGTGCTTAGGGACGGACAGCTTTTGAAAAGCGGTGATAAAAAAGAAGTTTTTTCTGATTTTGAATTTTTGAAAAATGCAAATCTGGATGTCCCTGTGATTCTGAAAATGTACAGCCATCTAAAAGACAGTTTGAATACTGACTTTGACAGCTTTCTTGCAGGATATAACAGATTTTTGAAGGAGAATTTTTAGATGAGAAAGATATTAATTGCCGGCACTATGAGCGGAAGCGGAAAAACTACAGTAAGCAGTATTATTATGTCTGCCTTTGCAAATGTTGCTCCGTTTAAAATCGGGCCGGACTATATAGATCCCGGATATCACAGACTTTTTACGGGAAATGCCTCATATAATCTGGATTCATTTATGTTTGACGAGAATACACTGAAATATATATTCGAGGAAAATTCCAAAGGAAAAGATATAGCGGTAATAGAGGGAGTAATGGGACTTTATGACGGAATAAACCATACAAAGGATAATTTCAGTACTGCACATACAGCAAGAATTCTCGATGTTCCGGTAATTCTCGTGGTAAATGCAAAGGGAATATCTACAAGCATAGCAGCAGAGGTGCTGGGATTTTCAGGCTTTGACAAAGATGTCAATATAGCAGGGGTTATTCTGAATAATGTTTCCGGGGAAAAGCTTTATCTTAGTCTGAAAGAAGCTGTGGAAGCATATACGGGTATTGAGTGTCTGGGATATATACCCAAGGATGAAAATATCGGTGTGGAGAGCAGGCATCTTGGACTGAAGCAGGCATTTGAAGTAGAGGATTCGGCTAAAAGAAAAGAATTTTTGAAGGATATAGGGGAAAAATATCTGAATCTAAAAAGAATATATGAAATTGCGGAAAGCTCCGAAGAATATAATATAAAAAATCCTGCTGAGGAACTTAAAAATATTTTTAGAGGGAAGAGAGCTGCTGTAGCCAGAGATAAGGCATTTTCATTTTATTACGAATCGAATTTTGATATGATGAAATACGCGGGTCTGGAGCTGGTGGAGTTTAGCCCTGTGTATGACAGTAAGGTTCCTGAAAATGTTGACTTTATCTATCTTGGCGGAGGATATCCCGAGCTTTATGCAAAAGAGCTTGCGGAAAATACAGAGATGAAAAAAAGCATCACGGCGGCACATAAGGCAGGAATACCTATATATGCAGAGTGCGGAGGTTTTATTTATCTTACAGACGGACTAAAAAATACTGATGGAAAATTTTATGAATTCTGCGGAATATTTGATATAAAAACAGCTATGAGAAAAAAGCTTAATATGGGAAGATTCGGATACATAAATATAAATATGGAAAACGGAATTAAAATAAGAGGGCATGAGTTTCATTATTCAGAGATATTTGAGAATAATGAAAAACAATGTTTTTACAATATAAAGAAAGAAAACGGCAGGGAATGGGAATGCGGCTATAAGAAAAATAACACTCTTGCCGGTTATCCTCATATTGCTTTTTATTCCGAGCCTGAATTTTTGAAATTTTTATTTGAACAGGTCCCATAGAAAACAGGAGGGAAAAATGTCGTATATAAAAGCACCAATGGATATAGAAAAAAGAAGCTTTGAAATAATAGAAGAGGAGCTCGGGGAAAAAATAAACAGCTTTACAGAAGCCGAGAAGCCCGTGGTAAAAAGAATTATACATACCACAGCGGATTTTGAATATGCAGATCTTCTGGATATAGAAAATGATGCAATAAATTCCGGAATGGAAGCATTAAAATCCGGTTGTAAGATTTATTGTGACACTAATATGATAGTAAACGGACTAAGCAGAGGTATACTTGAAAAGTTTTCCGTGAAAGCATATTCACTTGTATCAGATGAGGAAACTATAAAGGAAGCAAAAGAAAGAGGCGTTACAAGGTCTATAGTAGGAATGGAAAAGGCTCTGAAGGATAAGGACACAAAAATATTTCTTATAGGAAATGCACCTACAGCTCTTTACACACTTTTGGAAAATATGAAGGAAAATATGCCAAAGCTGATAGTGGGTGTTCCTGTAGGTTTCGTAGGAGCGAGTGAATCAAAAGAGGAGCTGTCAAAGTATGATGTTCCGTATATAAGAATAAGAGGCAGAAAGGGCGGGAGTACAGTAGCTGTATCTATTCTTCACGGTATTTTATACCAGATGTACCAAAGGGAAGGAATGTAAGTGAAATGGAAGGATATAGATATTATCAGGGGAAGCAGTTAAGGTGCGGTTTTACTACGGGAAGTGCTGCAGCTGCAGCTGCTCAGGCAGCAATGGCTGCGTTTTTCGGAGAAAGAGTTCCGGATGAAGTTATAATAGATCTTCCGGCAGGAGGAACTCTGAAAATAGAAATAAATACCGTGCGTGTAAGGGAGGGCTATACTATCGCCTCTGTAATAAAGGACGGCGGAGATGACCCTGATATTACACACGGCATTGAGATTTTTTCAAAAATAAGTATCCGTGAGGATAATAAGGTAAATATATATGGCGGAATAGGAGTGGGGACTGTTACCAAGCCCGGTCTTCCCATGAAAGTGGGGATGTCTTCCATAAATCCGGTGCCTATGAAGATGATAGAAAATGAAGTGCGGAAGGAACTTCCGGCTGGTAAAGGCGTGGATGTGGAAATATTCGTACCCGAAGGGGAAGAAATTGCAAAAAGAACATTGAACCCTAAGCTTGGTGTTTTGGGAGGAATTTCAATACTGGGAACAACGGGAATAGTAAAGCCCATGTCGGAAGAGGCTTTTAAAGATTCACTTGCCATAGAGCTGAAAATGCTTTTAGCTGAAAATCCTGAAAAAGAAGTGATTTTTGTATTTGGCAACCATGGGAAAAAATTTATAAAGGAAAAGTTTGATACAGACGAGGGGAAAATACTTGTAATAAGTAATTTTGTGGGCTTTATGCTTGACAGGGCATGTGAATACGGGGTAAGAAAAATCTTTTTTGCCGGAGATCTAGGAAAGTTCGTAAAGGTAGCGGGCGGGATATTTCATACACACAGCAGAATGTCCGATGCAAAACTGGAAATATTAACAGCAAATGCACTGCTTGCAGGGGAGGAGAGAAAGAACCTGTTGAAAATATTAAATTCCAACACCACAGAAGAGGCTGTTAATTATGTGACAAAAAAGGAAACATTTACACTTCTTGCGGAAAAGGCAAAAGAAAAATGTCAGGAATATGTAAGAAGAAACGGTGCGGAAATATCCGTGGAAACTCTGATATTTGCTTCAGGAGGAAGAGAGCTGGGGCGGAGTAAAGGATGGAAATTATAATATGAAGAAGATAAGGGTGGCAGGGCTCGGACCGGGAAATCCCGATTATATTCTGCCGGCAGTGAGAAAAGCGGCGGAGGATTCAGATATAATAATCGGCGGCAGGAGGAATATAGAAAGCATTAAGGAGCTTTTGGAAGGAAAAGAAATAAAATATATAGACAGCCGTCTTGCAGAACTTGCAGAATATATGAAACAAAACAGAATGAAAAAAATAACTGTAATAGTATCAGGTGATCCGGGATTTTACAGTATGCTGAATTATCTGGAAAATGTTTTCGGCAGGGAGGAACTGGAGGTTATACCCGGTATTTCTTCTGTGCAGTATATGTTTGCCAGACTTGGAATGCATTGGTATGATGCTTTTGTTTCCAGCCTTCATGGTAAGGAGTTTAATTTTACGGAAAAATTGAATGATTATAATAAGATGGGTTTATTAACAGACAGTAAGTTTACGCCGCAGAGAATAGCCGGAGAGCTTTTTAAAAATAAACAGAATGATGTAAAAATCTTTGTGGGGGAAAATTTGTCCTATGAAAATGAAAAAATATGGGAATTTTTTCCTGAAAATTTATATGATTTTGATTATAAATTTGGGATTAATGTAGTGGTGTTAGTGAAGTGAACGGATTTTAGCCGTTCAGGAACACTGCATTGATATAAGAATAAAATATTAAATTGTGAAATGTAAGGAGAGATATGTATCACATAAAAGACAGTGAATTTTTAAGAGGAAAAGTCCCTATGACAAAAGAGGAAGTAAGGGCTGTGAGCATAGCGAAGCTGGATATGAAGGATACTGATATCTGTCTGGATATAGGTGCGGGAACAGGTTCTGTATCTATAGAAATGGCACGGTTTGCCTCAAAGGGAAAGGTTTATGCCATAGAAGAAAAGCAGGAAGCAGTGGAGCTGATAAAAGAAAATATGAAGAAATTCCGTGTTTCCAATATTGAACTTATAACAGGCAAGGCTCCCGAGGATCTGAACAAAGTAAAAGCAGATAAGATATTTATAGGCGGTTCAGGAGGAAATTTAGACGGGATAATTAGATATTCATATGAATACTTAAATATAGACGGAAAAATTGTTTTGAATTTTATTGTTTTGGAAAATATTTTTACTGCACTGGAAAGCTTGAAAAAAACAGGATTTCAAAATATAGAAATAACTCAGATGATGATAAGCAGAAATAAAACAATAAAAGATTTTAATATGATGGTTGCAGAAAATCCAATATATATAATTTCAGCAGAAAGGTGACAAAATGAAGGGAAAATTTTACGGAGTAGGCGTAGGTGTGGGTGATGAAGAGGAGCTTACACTAAAAGCAGTGAGAATATTAAAGGAAGCAGATATTCTTGTATTGCCTGAGGCTAAGAAAAGTGAAGGAAGCACGGCATTTGAAATAGTAAAGAATTATCTGAGAGAAGATGCCGAAAAGCTTTTTCTGGAGTTTCCAATGCTTGAAGATGTAAAGGAGAAAGAAAAAATCAGGGTGGAAAATGCAAAAGCAATCAGGGAAGAACTGGAAAAGGGGAAAACTGTAGTTTTTCTTACAATCGGCGATCCTATGATTTTCAGCACTTACACATATATTCTGGAACACCTAGAGGAAACTGATGTAGTAGAGACAGTTCCCGGAATTACATCATTCGGAAGCATGGCTTCAAGACTGAATATTCCGCTTGTAATAGGAGATGAGGATCTTAAGATAGTATCATTAAATAAAAATACAGATATCCATAAGGAAATAGAAAACAATACCAATATTGTTTTTATGAAGTTAAGCAGGAATTTTGAAAGGCTGAAAAAAGCATTGGAAGATACAGAAAACCTTGAAAATTCCATATTAATATCAAATTGTGGAAAAGAAAACGAGGAAATAATCACAGATGTGGCAAATACTGAAAAGGTTCATTATTTTTCCACTTTAATATTAAAAAAAGGAGGGCTGAAAAAGTGGAAAAGGTTTATTTCATAGGTGCAGGACCCGGAGATCCTGATTTAATAACGGTAAAAGGGAAGAAAATAGTGGAGAAGGCAGATATAATAATCTATGCCGGTTCGCTGGTAAATAAAGATATTATTGCCTGTCATAAGGACGGAGCCGAAATATATAATTCAGCAGTAATGAATCTGGATGAGGTAATGGAAGTAACCGTAAAAGGAATAAAGGATAATAAAACGGTGGCAAGAGTACATACGGGAGATCCGAGTATATATGGTGCAATAAGAGAGCAGATGGATATTCTGGATGAGCACGGGATAGAATATGAAGTAATTCCCGGGGTTAGTTCGTTTGTAGCATCGGCTGCAGCGATAAAAAAGGAATTTACTCTTCCTGATGTAAGCCAGACTGTGATATGTACAAGACTTGAGGGGAGAACTCCTGTACCTGAGGGGGAAAGTCTCGAATCACTGGCAAGTCATAAAGCTTCAATGGCAATATTTCTGTCTGTTCAAATGATAGACAGTGTAGTGGAAAGACTTGGCAGATATTATGAAAAGGAAACACCTGTAGCAGTAATACAGAAAGCAACTTGGCCTGATGAAAAAATAGTACAGGGAACACTTGAAAATATAGCAGAGCTTGTAAAAAAAGAGAATATAACAAAAACTGCGCAGATTCTTGTAGGATGGTTTATGGGAGATAAGTATTCCAAATCAAAGCTGTATGATAAAAGCTTTACACATGAGTATAGAAAGGGAAGCGGTGAATGAAAACAGCTGTTTATTGTGTAAGTAAAAATGCCCTGAAGCTGGCTGAAAAAATAAAGACAGACAAGAGGTATGATACAGATCTGTATATATCCAAACGTATAGCAGAGTATACTGAAAAACAGGATTATGTGATAATACAGGGGACATTGAAAGAGACAGTAAAAGAGACATTTAATATATATGATCTGCACGTGTTTATTACTGCGGCCGGAATAGCAGTAAGGGTAATAGACGGTCTGCCGGATTCCAAGGCTAAAGATCCTGCGGTACTGGTAGCAGATGAACAGGGGAAATTTATTATTTCTTTATTATCGGGACATCTTGGGGGAGCAAATGAGGAATGCCGTTATCTTGCAGAAATGCTGGGCAGTATTCCGGTAATTACCACTGCTTCTGATGCAGGAGGTAAAATAGCAGTAGATACTTTGTCGCAAAAGCTGAACGCGGGACTTTCAGATCTGGAAGGTGCCAAAAAGGTAACTGCATTAATAGTGAATGGTGAAAAGGTAAAGCTTATACTGCCTGAAAATATTACACAGAAAGACGAGAATGTTTCCGGGGCAATTGTGGTATCAAACAGAAAAAATATAGAGATAAGCAAGATTATTCCAAGAAATATCATCATTGGAATCGGCTGTAAAAGAAATACAGATAAAGCGGAAATAATACATGCTGTAAATGATGCACTGAGCCGGTATAATCTGGAGTCTGATTCTGTGAAAAAGGGTGCTTCTGCATGGCTGAAAGAGGATGAAAAAGGACTTTTGGAGGCTTTTCACGAGCTGGGCAAGGAGCTGGTGTTTTTTTCAAAGGAAGAAATACTTGAGCTGGAAGGGAAGATACATAAAGAATCCGAATTTGTAAAAGCTCAGACAGGAGTGAGTGCGGTATCAGAGCCGTGTGCTTATCTGGCCTCTGAAAAAAACGGAGGATTTATTGCCAGAAAGCTGGTTTATAACGGTATAACAATATCAATCTACGAAGAAGCTTTATGAGCTAAAAAATATACAGAAAAGGAATAAAAGCGGAGGTAAAAAATAATGGCAAAAATTTATGTAGTGGGAATAGGTCCGGGGAAAAAAGGGGATATGACTTTCAGGGCTTATGATGCTCTTGAAAAAAGTGATGTTATTATAGGATATAAAACATATATTGATTTGATAAAGGAATATTTTCCGGAAAAGGAACTAATTTCTTCACCAATGAAAAAAGAAGTGGACAGATGCCGTGAAGTGGTGGAAATCGCTGAAAGCGGAAAAACAGTGAGCCTAATAAGCAGCGGTGATGCCGGAATATATGGTATGGCAGGGATAATGCTTGAAATAGTGCCGGAAAGCATAGAAACAGAAATAATTCCGGGAGTAACTGCTTCTAATGCAGCAGCAGCAACAGCGGGAGCACCGCTTATGCATGATTTTGCCACAATAAGTCTGAGTGATCTGCTGACTGACTGGGATCTGATAAAAAAAAGAGTGGATCTGGCAAGTCAGGGAGACTTTGTAATAAGTCTTTATAACCCCAAAAGCAAGGGAAGAACAACACAGATAGAAGATGCGGCAGAAATAATGCTGAAATATAAGTCGCCGGAAACGCCTGTGGCGATAGTAAGAAATGCAGGAAGAGAAGACGAGAGAGTAACGGCGGCAACTTTGGGTACTATGCTGGAGCATGAAATAGACATGCTTACTGTAATAATCATAGGTAATTCAAAAACGTTTATGAAAAACGGAAAAATAATTACTCCGAGAGGGTATAAATATTAATATTATTTTATATATTTTTGTAATTTGATAAACAGGAATTGATACGGATATTTTGATATTGAAGAATGTTTAAATGTAAACGAAATAAAATCTGTATCTGAAAAAATTGAAATTTAGGTATTGTGAGAGGTTCTTTATGGGAATTATATTTATAACAGGCGGGGCTAAGAGCGGTAAAAGCAAATTTGCAGAAAGTCTGGCTTTTAAGAGGGAAAAAAGGATATATCTGGCAACTTCCGTTCCTCTGGATAATGAAATGAAAAGCAGGGTGCAAAAACATAGAAAACAGAGGGGCGGGGACTGGATCACCATAGAGGCTTATAAGGATCTGGGCAAGGTACTTGAAAAAACTGCGGAGAACATAGATGTTATTTTACTGGACTGTCTTACGAATATGATAAGCAATATTATGTTTGAGGTATATGACGGTAACTGGGAAAGTATACCTGATTATATTCCTGAAAAAATTCAGAATACTGTTTTGGCAGAGGTAAATAAAATTCTTGATTTTAATAAAGTATATATGGGAGATATTATCTTGGTTTCTAACGAGGTAGGTCTGGGACTTGTTCCCGAAAATCCTCTGGGCAGATATTTCAGGGATATTGCAGGAAGCATGAACCAGATCATCGCTGCTGAATCAGATGAGGTATATATGGTAGTATCGGGAATTCCGGTAAAAATAAAGTAACCGGTTGCAAAAGTGAACGAAACATAAGGTAAGGGAATAGAGATAAGATTATGAAAGAAAATAAATTTATATATAATTTGAAAGATTTTGAGTATTTTAAAAAGAATATCAGACTGACATGTATTTCAGATACTTTGAAAAGAGCATTAACGGGAACGACAGCTGCAGCTTTGGGATTATGGATTATTTTAACTGTACTGGATATTATTTTCGGCATTTATAAAGGGAAATTATATGCTTTGTTAGGAAACTGGAAAACTCCGTTGATATTTAGCGGACTAATATTATTTTTTGTTATTGTGATATCAATTTTAAGTCTGTATTCCAAAAAAGCACTGGATGTGAAATATCATGAAATACACAGTCTTTACCTGAGCAATCCCGTTGTTTTGAAAAGAAGAAAAATATCCGGAAGAAAAAGAAATGTTCTGTGTGTAATAGCAGAGCTTCCAAAGGAACAGGAATATCTGGAAAAAAGACTAATGAAATTATTTTATGAAAATAAAAAAGCAGAAAAAACAGTGTATTCATTTTTGGCTGTAAGTCACGGGAAAAAAGAAACATTAAAGCAGGAAAGATTCAAAAATCAGATAATTTCCTGTGATGAAACATTAGAGAATTATTTTTTCAGCTTTGAAAGATTCAGAAATGATAATGAAGAGGATGATTTTGCATATTATATGATTATTAACGGTCATAATATAAGAATAAATAATGATAGAGCGGTAATGGCAGAAATAATTTTATTCAGGTAATTTAATTTTGAAATAAAGTGCCGGGAAAGGGGAAAATGTGAAACATAAAAATATAATGATACTGGGAACAGGATCAAATGTAGGGAAAAGCGTGGTGACAGCAGGTTTATGCAGAATATTCGTGCAGGACGGTTATAAAACGGCTCCTTTCAAGTCACAGAATATGGCACTGAATTCTTTTATTACAAAAGACGGTAAAGAAATGGGAAGAGCACAGGTGGTGCAGGCAGAAGCTGCCGGAATAGAGCCGGAAGTATATATGAATCCTATTTTGCTGAAACCTACCACAGACAGAAAATCCCAGGTAATAGTAAACGGAAAAGTTCTTAAAAATATGGATGCCCGTGATTATTTTGCCTTTAAGCATAATCTTAAGGATGAAATAATGAAGGCCTATAATTATATAAGGGAAAACTTTGAAATATCAGTACTGGAGGGTGCGGGAAGCCCTGCGGAAATAAACCTCAAGGAAGATGATATAGTAAATACCGGAATGGCGGAAATGGCAGATGCACCTGTAATTCTCATAGGAGATATTGACAGGGGAGGGGTATTTGCTTCGCTTTACGGTACTGTAATGCTTCTTGAGGAAAGTGAAAGAAAAAGAATAAAGGGTATTATAATAAATAAATTCAGAGGGGATGTTTCCCTTTTGGAGCCGGGTATAAAAATGCTGGAGGAATTGATAGAGATACCTGTTTTGGGAGTTTTGCCTTATGTAAAGCTGGAAATAGAAGAAGAAGACAGTCTTGGAATAAAAAATTTCAATGTGAAAAAAGACGGGAAGATAAATATTTCCGTGATAAAATTAAAGCATATATCTAATTTTACTGATATAAATGCTCTTGACCAGTACAGCGACCTGAATATTAAGTATGTAACGAAGGCTTCCGAGCTGGGAGACGAGGATATGATAATTATTCCGGGATCAAAAAATACTATTGAGGATATGAAAGATCTGTCAGATAAGGGAATAAGCGAAAAAATAGCAAGAGCAGCTAAGCAGGGAACTGTGATATTCGGTATATGCGGGGGATTTCAGATTCTCGGAGCCAAGATTACCGATCCTTATAATATAGAATCCAATATAGAGGAAATCCCCGGAATAGGTCTTCTGGATATAGAAACTGTAATGTCAAGGGAAAAGACAACAACACAGTATACTGATAAATTATCAGGTACAGAGGGAATACTTGCCGGCGGAGACGGACTGGAAATAAGCGGGTATGAGATACACCAGGGGATAAGTACCGGAAGCGGGGAAATAATTCTTGGGACACCGGAGGATATAAAAGGTGCAGTCAGGGAAAATATAATAGGGACTTATGTTCATGGTATTTTTGATAACGGGGATTTTACGGGATTTTTATTAAATAAGATCAGGGAAATGAAGGGTCTTGATAAAGTGGAGGAATACTTTGACTTTAAAGAATTTAAAGAACAGGAATATAATAAGCTTGCTGATGTAATACGCCAGAATCTGGATATTGAAAAAATTTACAAAATAATGGAAGGTGAATAGCTTGGTATTTATTCTGAAAATATATATTGCATATATTCTGGATCTTATATTCGGCGATCCTTATGTAATTCCGCATCCTGTTCAGGCAATAGGAAAGCTTATAAGTTTTCTGGAAAAAAGACTGATAGGATTTTCAAATAAAAAATTTTTTGGAATGATTCTGAATATTACAGTTTTAGCTGTTACCTTTACTGTATGCTATTTCCTGCAAAAGTTCGTAATTGTGGAAATATATCTTATGTACACTGTATTTTCAGTGAAGTGTCTGGGGGATGAGGGAAGAAAGGTATACAGAATATTAAAAGAAGGAAATCTTGCTAAGGCAAGAAAAGAACTTTCATATCTGGTATCAAGAGATACGGAAAGTCTTGAAAAAAATGATATAATAAGAAGTACGATGGAAACAATTTCGGAAAACACTGTAGATGGAGTAATAGCACCGATGATTTATATGTTTATCGGCGGCCTGCCGCTGGCTATGGTATATAAAGCCATAAATACCATGGATTCCATGCTTGGGTATAAAAATGATAAATACGCTGAATTTGGTTATTTTTCTGCAAAGCTCGATGATGCAGCTAATTTTATCCCGGCAAGAATTACAGGAGGTCTGCTTATTCCGCTGTCATGCTTCTTTCTGAGATATGATTATAAAAATGCATGGAAAATATTTTTCAGAGACAGAAAAAATCATGCGAGTCCCAATTCTGCACATCCTGAAGCAGCAGCAGCAGGAGCTCTGGGCATACAATTCGGCGGGAAAACGTCCTATTTTGGAAGGGAATACGATAAACCGACAATTGGAGATAAAAAAAGGGAATTTCAGACTGAGGATATAAAAAAGAATATAAAAATACTGTATATGACCAGTTTTCTGGGCTTGATCATATGCTCGGCAGTATATGCAGCTGTTTTGAAAATATTTTAGATTATTAAAAAAGGAGAAGCAAATGGATCTGCACGGCGGAAATATATATAAGATTTTCAGAGAAAAGGACATGGATAAAATACTGGATTACAGCTCAAATATTAATCCTTTCGGACTGCCTGAAAGTTTGAAAAAAGCAATATCGGAAAATATGGAGATTCTGGAAAAATATCCCGATCCTGATTATTATGATTTGAGAAAAACCATTGCTGAATATAACGGTACTGAAATAGATAATGTTTTGGCAGGAAACGGGGCAACAGAGCTTATATTTTTATATATGAAAGCTGTTAAGCCAAAAAAAGCACTTATTTTATCACCAACCTTTGCAGAATATGAAAGAGGTATAAAATCAGCTGCCCCGCAATGTGAAACAGTGTATTTTCATCTTGAAGAAGCAGATGACTTCATTCCTGATATGAAAAAACTAAAGGCTGAATTAAAAAAAGGCTATGATCTGGTGGTTCTCTGCAATCCGAATAATCCCACGGGAAAATTTCTTTCCAAAGAGAAAATACTGGAATTATTATCTGAATGTGATAAATATGATACAAGACTTTTTGTAGACGAGGCATTTATAGAATTCGCAGAGGGCGGAATAAAAAGCAGTCCTGCCGGGGAAAATGCCAATAAAAAAAATCTTTTTATAATAAGGGCATTAACTAAGTTTTTTGCACTGCCGGGTCTTCGTCTCGGGTATGCTTTGTTTTTTGACAGCAGTCTGAAAGAGATATTTGACAGTCTGAAAGAGCCGTGGAGTGTAAATGCTTTTGCGGAGCTTGCGGGGAAAACATTGTTTTCAGATACAGATTATATAGAAAAAACTGAAGGCTGGATAAAAGAAGAAAAAAGATATATGTTTAATGAGCTTGGTAAAATAAAAAATATAAAAGTATATAAAACAGAAACTAATTTTATTTTATTGAAAATGTATAAGAAAAATGCTGCATTTGTAAGGGCGGAGATGCTGAAAAAAGGGATACTTGTAAGAGATGCATCAAATTTTACCTATCTGGATGAGACATTCATCAGGCTTGCAGTAAAAGACAGGGAAAATAATAATATAGTAATAAAAAAATTAAATGAAGTTATTAATGGAGATAATGAGAATGAATAACATGAAAGCAGAAAATTTTTATATTATAAGTTTCAGCTATAAAAGCCTGAATCTTGAGGAACGGGAAGAGTTCGTCAGAACCGGCTATAAAAATATAATGGAAGAGTATTTTCAGAGAAAAGAAATAAAAGGATATACTGCTCTGGAGACATGTCTGCGTGTGGAGCTTTATCTGGAAACAGGAGAAAACTTTGATATTGATATGTTTCTGGAGAGAATGAATGCTTCAAATACGAGGATTTACAGAGGGAAAGATGCGGTAAAGTATCTTCTTACGGTTATCTGCGGTCTGGATTCTGTTATAAAAGGCGAGGATCAGATATTATCACAGATAAAAAAAACATATCTTGAATATATGGAAAATAATAAAACTTCTGCACTGCTGAATATTATTTTTAATAAAGCAGTAGAAACCGGAAAAAAATTTAGAAGCGTAAGCGGAATAAGCAGAAAAAATCTTTCTCTGGATTCTATAGCGGTGAAATTTATAAAATCAAAATTTTCCAATCTTGAAGATAAAAATATCTTTATAATCGGGGTAGGAGAACTAAGCCAGGAAATACTTGCCATACTTCACAAGATAAATAATGACAAAATAACCATGACAAACAGAAGCAGAAAGAAGTCAATAGAAGTACAGAAGCTGTTTTGCGGAGTTATGACAGCAGAATTTGATGAAAAATATAAAGTGGTAAAAAACAGCGATATTATTATTAGTGCTACATCAGCACCGCATCTGGTACTCAAGGAAAGCTTCATGAAAGAAATACTTGCCGACGGGAAAGAAAGATTTTTTCTTGATCTTGCAGTACCGAGAGATATTGATACCGAACTGAAAAAATATAATAATGTGACCTTATATCATCTTGAAGACATATGGGATGAGTATAATAAAAATATAGACAGAAGAAATAATATAGCCGACGAATATTACTATATAATCGAGGAACAGATGGAAAAGCTCGGAAAAAAACTTATGAGCAGATACCAGAGAAATTAATATTTTTGAAAATACAGGAAGAAGGCAGTATAATGAGAAAAATAGTAATGGGGACAAGGGGAAGTGTTCTAGCAGTGGCTCAGGCAGAAACCGTAAAGAAAATGCTTATTGAAAAAATTCCCGGTCTTACAGTAGAAATAAAAAAAATAGTGACGAGCGGAGACAGGGATCAAACTACAAACTGGGGAGGAGATTCTTCTCTGAAAAGTATGTTCGTAAAAGAGATAGAGAGAGAGCTTCTTGAGGGAACGATAGACTTTGCTGTTCATTCGATGAAGGATATGCCGCAGATATCGCCTGAAGGACTTATAAATGCCTGTTTTCCCATAAGGGAGGATAACAGGGACGTGCTTGTATCAAAGAATAATACTGTTTTTTCAGAAATGCCGTCCGGTTCGGTAATAGGTACAAGCAGTCTCAGAAGAAAGTCTGCAGTAACAGAGCTGTATCCTGAAATGGAGATAAAGCCCATAAGAGGAAATATTCATACAAGACTGGGAAAGCTGGATTCAGGTGAATATGACGGAATTATACTTGCGGCTGCAGGGCTTATAAGAACAGGACTTGAAAGCAGAATAAGTGAATATATAGATCCTGAAAAAATGCCGCCCGCACCTGCGCAGGGCATTTTATGCGTACAGTGCAGGGAAAATAATATGGAAATATTGGAAATACTAAAGGAGATAGATGACAGGGAAACACGTATAATCTGTGAGGCAGAAAGAGAATTCTCCAGAATATTTGACGGGGGATGTCATACTCCGATGGGTTGTTTTGCAGTGATAAAGGAAGAGGAAATATTCTTAAAGGGCATGTTTTGCTCCGGTGAAAAAATGTATTTTGGAGAAGCAGGGGGAAGTATAGAAAAACCTAAGGAAGCAGCACAAAAACTGGCGGAAATAATCAGGAGGCAGATAAATGAGTAATGGGAAGGTATATATAGCAGGAGCAGGATGTGGAGATCCTGGGCTGATAACAGTAAAGCTGAAAAAAGCTTTGGAAAATGCTGACTGTATTGTGTATGACAGACTGGTAGGAAGTGCGGTTCTGAATTATGCAGGGAAAAATGCCGAGCTTGTTTATTTTGGCAAGGAGAATACAGAGGGCGGGCTTATACAGGAAGAGATAAACAGGATTCTTGTGAAAAAGGCTAAAGAAGGAAAAAATACCGTAAGGCTGAAAGGCGGCGATCCTTTTGTCTTCGGAAGAGGCGGAGAGGAGATACTGGAGCTTGTAAATGAAGGGATTGAATTCGAGCTTATTCCGGGTATTACTTCGGCGGTAGCTGTCCCTGAATATGCGGGAATTCCCGTGAGCCACAGAGGGATTAATACGTCTTTTCATATATTCACAGGACATACGCAGAAAGACGGCAGCTGGCCGAATCTTGAAGCAGCAGCAAGACTCGAAGGCACACTTATATTTCTTATGGGTGTAAAGAATCTGGGACGAATATCACAGGAACTTATAAAATACGGTAAGGATAAAGGTACACCTGCCGCTGTGATAGAAAAAGGCTCTACTGCGAAACAGAGAGTAACACAGGGAACACTGCAGGACATAGAAAAAATATGTATTGAGCGAAACGTAGAATCACCTGCTGTTATTATAATAGGTGAAGTAGTGAAGCTGAGGGAAAAAATGAAATGGTTTGAGGAAAAGGAATTTTTCGGGAAAACTGTTTTGGTAACAAGAAATCAGGAACAGGTGCACTCACTTTCCGAAAAAATAAATGAAGCAGGCGGGAGTGCTTTGGAGCTGCCCTTTATAAATATAAGGTATAATGATTTTGAACTGCCTGATTTTAAGGATTATAAAGCAGTGCTGTTTAACAGTGCAAATGCTGTAAGGGGATTATTCGCCGGGATAAAAGATCTGAGGGTTTTAGGAGATATAAAAATCGGTGCAGTAGGAATAAAAACTCTTGAAGAGATCGAGAAAAACAAGATTATACCGGATTTTTTTCCAAAAGAGTATAAAATAGAAAAACTTGCTGAAATAGCAGTGGAATTTACGGGAGAAAATGACAGGATACTTGTGGTAACCTCGGATATTTCACCTTTTGATGAATCGGCTTATTCCGAAAAGCACAGCAGAACTTTTCAGGCATTAAAAGTATATAATACGGAAAAGATCATAAGGGATAAAACAGAAGTGGAGGATTATATAAATAAAAGTGATATTCTTACTTTCCTGAGTTCTTCAACATTTGAAGCGTTTATGGAAAGCATAAAGTCTGATAAAAAGCTTCTTGAAGGAAAAGTAATAGCTTCAATAGGACCTGTTACAAGCGATACTATCAGAAAATACGGTGTAAATGTGGATATAGAAGCCAAAAGCTATACAGCTGAAGGACTTTTGGAGATGATCGGAAAATTTGAAATATCTTTTAAAAATTGATAAGAATAATCGCAGTGCTGTAATAAAATCACTATCAGGGAGGATTAGATGAATATAAAAAAATCGGGTGAAATATTTGAAAGATCTCAGAAGTCAATACCGGGAGGAGTAAACAGTCCTGTGAGAGCCTTCAAATCTGTGGACAGACAATACCCCATATTTATAGAAACAGCTAAAGGAAGCAGGCTTTATGATGTGGACGGCAATGAATACACTGACTGTATCGGATCATGGGGACCAATGCTTCTGGGACATAATAATGAAAGAGTGCTTGAAGCTGTAAAAAAGAGTCTTGATGAAGGGACATCCTTTGGTCTGCCTACGGAAAAAGAAGTGGAGCTTGCCGAACTTATAAAAGAATGTTATCCGTCAATAGATAAAGTAAGACTGACTACGTCAGGGACAGAAGCAGCAATGGCAGCAGTGCGTCTTGCCAGGGCATATACCCAGAAAAATAAGATAATAAAATTCGAGGGCTGCTATCACGGACATTCGGATTCTCTAATGGTAAAAGCAGGCTCGGGGCTACTGACTTTTGGTCATCAGGACAGCAATGGGATAACAGAGGGTGTTATGAAAGATACTATAACACTTCCTTTCGGTAACAGTGAAAAGCTTATTGAAATACTGGATTCAGAAGAAGAGGCCGCTTGTATTATTCTTGAGCCGGTACCGGCTAATATGGGACTGATAATACCGGAAGAAGGTTTTCTGAAGTTATTAAGAGAAAAATGTACGGAAAAAAATATAGTTTTGATTTTTGATGAGGTAATAAGCGGTTTCAGAGTATCGCTGGGAGGAGCACAGGAATTATTTAATATTACTCCTGATCTGACTGTACTGGGTAAAATCATAGGCGGAGGCTTCCCGGTGGGGGCATTCGGCGGGAAAAAAGAGATAATGGATATGGTGGCTCCTGTAGGAAATGTGTATCATGCGGGAACTTTGTCAGGAAATCCTGTTTCTGTAAGTGCAGGGCTTGAAACTATAAATATACTGAAAGAAAACAGGGAGATTTATAATACTCTGGAAAAAAGAACAAAGGAGCTTGTGTTAAGAATAGAAGAGCTTATAGAAAAATATAATATAAAAGCCACTGTAAATCATATTGGAAGTCTTTATACGATATTTTTCTCTGATAAAAAGGTAGAAAACCTTGAAGATGCAATGGCTACAGATGATAAGGCATATAATACTTATTTTTCTTCTATGCTTGAAGACGGAATAATAGTTCCTCCTTCAAAATATGAGGCACATTTTATTTCATGGGCACATAATAATGAGGATTTTGAAAAACTTATTGCGGGAGTGGAAAAAAGCTTTATTGCAATAAATCAGAATTCAGGCCGTTAGTATGTTTTATATGTATCCAGTCAGTAACAGAAGTAATTTTTTATATAAAGAAACAGACAGTAAATATTTAATCAGATTGTAACTATGGAAAGACAGAGGTCGGGGAGCGTTGGTAATATATTTTACGAAGAACAGTTTTATTATTTTTTATCCGGTTAAGATATAATGAGGATAAGGACTCTAGTTGTATTGATGTCAGAAACTGTACGTAAAAATACTGTATTACCAACGTCCCCCCGCCTCTGAAAAATTATAAATTTACGACTTTCTGATTTACATCTTTGTTAATACAGAAATAAGCCGGAAAAAACAGGAGGCATATATGGAGATATTAAAGAAAACCATAGAGGGTATAGAGAAAATCAACAGGGAAAGTATGAACAGCAAAGAAAAAGAACTGAATTCCCTGCTAAAAACCCCGAGAGGTCTGGGAAAAATGGAGGATCTGGCAATACAGCTGGAAGGAATAAAGGAGAATTACACTCCGGATAAAAAAATAGTCTTGGTTATGGCCGCTGATAACGGTGTGGAGGCTGAAAAAGTAAGTGCTTCCAAGAGAGTAATAACCCAGTATGTGGTAGAAGCAATGCTGAGCGGTAATTCTTCTGTTAATTCTCTGGCAGTTTCGTTCGGGGCTGATGTAAAGGTAGTAGACTTGGGAATTGATTCCGAAAAAGATTTTTTTGGAATAATTAACAGAAAAATTATGAAGAACGGTACAAGGAATATAAGACGCGAAAGCGCAATGACAAGGGAAGAAGCAGTAAAGGCCATAGAAACAGGTATAGAAATAGTTGATGAGCTGGCAGAAAAAGGGTATAATCTTTTTGCACTTGGTGAAATGGGCATAGGGAATACAACTACAAGCAGTGCGGTATTAAATGTACTTACAGATATACCTCTTGAGGAAATAGTCGGAAGAGGAAGCGGAATAAATGATCAGACACTGGAGCATAAAAAAAATGTAGTAAAAGAATCAATAAAAATAAATGATCCTGATAAAACAGATCCTCTTGATGTACTGGCAAAGGTGGGCGGGCTGGATATTGCAGCTATGACCGGAGCATTTCTGGGCTGTGCCAAAAACAGGATTCCGGTAGTAATAGACGGATTGATATCGGGGGTATCGGCTCTTCTCGCTTATAAGCTCGCAGAAAATTCAAGAGATTATATGATTCCTTCTCATTTGAGCGAAGAACCGGGAATGAAGTGGCTGATGAAAGAAATGGATCTCGAGCCTGTATTTCTCATGAATATGAAGCTCGGGGAAGGCAGCGGTGCGGTACTGATGTTTCCGTTTGTGGAAGCGGCCTGCAAAATTACAAAAGATGTGAGGTTATATCCTGATGTGTAAAGACGAACAGCTGAACATATACTTTGTGAGACATGGTGAAACTCTTTGGAACAAAGAGGAGAAAATTCAGGGTGAGCTGGATTCGCCTCTGACACTCAATGGAATAGAAGATATACAAAAGCTTGCGGAAAATCTCGGACAGATAAAATTTGACGAAGTCTACAGCAGTGAGCTGGGAAGAGCATATGAAACAGCTTTGATATTAAGTAACGGCAGACACAGAATAAAGCGCATGAAAGAATTTAATGAAAAAAATTTCGGAGACTGGCAGGGAATGGAAATCAAGGAAATTTACAGAAAATACCCTGTACAGGCAGAATTTTATTTTAATGATATAAAAAATTATAACAGCAAGGAGATAAATGCTGAAAGTCTGGAGCATGCACTGAGAAGATTTGTCTCGGGAGTAAAAAAAATAGAAAAGTCCGTAAGAAATGGAAATGTGCTGGTAGTATCACACGGGACGATCCTGAAGCTTTTCTTTAATTATATTGATAATAAAGACATAAATGAGCTGAACGAAAAAGATCTTATGGAAAATACGAGCTTTAGGGTATTGCAGTACTGCGGAAGAAATATGGTTCAGAATTCCCGACCGGCAGAGAAAATATTAAGCAGTAATAAGACATGATACTAATTTAAGAGGGTGAACAAATATGTTTAAAAGACACAGAAGGCTCAGAGTAAATAAAAATATGAGAAATCTGGTAAGAGATGTGTATCTGGATGCGGATGACCTTGTATATCCGCTGTTTATAGAAGAAGGAACTGATATAAAAAGTGAGATTCCTTCTATGCCCGGTATATACAGATATTCTGTGGACAGGCTGAAAGAGGAGCTTGACGAGGTACAGTCTTTGGGAATAAAGACGCTTCTCCTTTTCGGAATTCCAAAGCATAAGGATAATACTGCAAGCGAAGCATATAATGAGCATGGAATAGTACAGGAGGCTGTAAGGTATATAAAAAAAGAATATCCTGATTTTCTTGTAATAACAGATGTATGCAACTGTGAGTATACAGATCACGGGCATTGCGGAATACTGGACGAAAATGGTTATGTATTAAATGATGTAACACTGGAGCTTCTGGGGAAAACAGCAGTTTCTCATGCTAAGGCAGGTGCGGATATCATAGCTCCTTCGGATATGATGGACGGAAGAATAGAGAAAATAAGAGAAGAGCTGGATAAAAACGGTTTTGAAAATATACCTGTAATGTCTTATGCAGTAAAGTTTTCATCGGCTTTTTACGGACCGTTCAGAGATGCAGCAGATTCAGCGCCGAAATTTGGTGACAGAAAATCCTATCAGATGGATTACAGGGCAGAATTTGACGTGTTAAGCGAAGCCTGCGAGGATATAAAGCAGGGAGCAGATATGATAATAGTAAAGCCTGCTCTGGCATACCTTGATTTAATCGCAAAAATAAAAAGAGAATGTAATGTACCTATAGTGGCATACAGCGTGAGCGGTGAGTATTCAATGGTAAAGGCAGCGGCACAAAACGGCTGGATAGATGAAAAAGGCGTGGTAATGGAAAAGATATATGCTATGAAGAGGGCAGGGGCAGGTATTATAATTACATATTATGCAAAAGACATAGCAGAATGGCTCAGAGAGGAAAAAAAATGATCTGGCTGGTGGCGGGTACTAAAGATGCAAGAGTCATTGCTGATAAGCTTCTTCTAAAGGGGACTGACAGGCTTTTGGCAAGTACTGCTACGGAATACGGAGGTAAGCTTTTTAATGACAGCAGAATTGAAGTGACTGTTAAGAAGCTGGAGTATGAGGATATGAAAAAGCTTATAGCTGAAAAAAATATAGATGTTATAGTAGATGCAAGCCATCCGTATGCTGCAAATGTGAGCAGAAATGTAATGAAAGCAGCAGAAGATACTGGAGCTTCATATTTCAGATTTGAGAGAAAAATGCTGGATTATAAAGGAGCGAAAAGATTTTCTTCGCTGGATGAAATAGTAAGATACATAAAAACAGCTTATAAAAATGAAAACATATTAAGTACTCTCGGCAGTAATAATCTTCCAGAAATAAAGTCTATCAGTGAGGAAAATAATCTCTATATAAGAATACTGCCTATAGTTTCTTCAGTAGAAAAAGCCGAAAGTCTGGGCTTTCTTCCGGGGAAAATAATAGCTGTGCAGGGGCCTTTCAGTAAGAACCTTAATAAAGTTATTCTGGAGGATTATAAAATAAAAGCTTTGATAACCAAGGAGAGCGGTGAAACAGGCGGGGAAGCAGAGAAAATAGAAGCATGTATTGAAACAGACACAGAAATTTTGGTTCTGGAAAGACCGAAAATCAGCTATATTAATTGCTTTGAGAATATAGAGGAATTAGTAAACAGAATTTTGAATAAATAAAAAGAGCTTTTCTGAGATTTCTGCAGGAAGCTCTTTTTTAAGTTCTAAAATTCCGGGGTTATAAAAAAATCAGCAGCTATTCAAAAGCAATACTGTCTGAAATAATCAGCCGCATATTTTTTTCGTCATAACCAAAGACAGTTCCAAGAATTTTATGTCCGGGATAGAGATTTTTAGGACTGCTGTTTTTTCTGCATGTATCATAATCAGAAATTCCCTGTATTTTGTCAATCTCCATTATAATGCCCTGCGGATAAAAATATTTGATAAATCCTTTTACTTGACTTCCTACAGGGTATTTTTTCTTTTCCTCATTCCAGACATTTAAATATGGAAAAGAGTATATATTCCATATTTTTTCAAATTCATCATTATCTATGGGTAAAATATTTTCATCAATTTCATCTGTAAGAATCATTCCTTCCGCAAGACAGTCATCCCTGCAGGAAATAGCGGCAAAACCGTCTTCTGACAGAATAATTTGTCTTAAAGCATATTTTTCCTCATCTAATTCCAGCCAGTAAGTTTCATTTTCAAAAGTAAAAGTTATATATTCCAAGACAGCCTCCCAAAATTAAAATTAATACTGATCTGCATTCAGTCCGGTACTGCATTACTATATCAGTCTAATATATTGGTTGTTTTTTGTCCAGTTATTTTCTGTTTAGTATCAGTAAACACAATAACAGAAGCAGACCGGGGAAAAAATAATTTGACAAATAAAGAAAAACAGGCTATAAATAAATGCAATTGTACGAAATAAGCGCTGCAACTTTGTGCAAAAGAATGGTTTTTAAAATAAATTTTTCACTAATTAAGATTAACAAAATATATTGACAAAATCATAAATTATGGTAAACTAAAACTAAGTAATAAAACATTTTTTATAATTTGTTTAACAATTTTCAATTCAATTTCAAGTAATATCAAAACATATCGTATTTAGAAATTTTTTACTATGTAAATAAGAAAATTAGTAATCTTGTACCACATTAGAAACACTGTAATTTTTAGTTGTTATTTAATAAATAATAATATAGAGAGGTGGAATAATGGCAGGAATAGGAGTAACCGAATTTGTAGGTGTTGCCAGAGGCGATACCATAGGATTGGTAATAGCTAATGTAGATGATGAGGTAAGGAAAGCCATGAATGTCGAAACTAAATACCGTTCAATCGGGATAGTAGGGGCAAGAACAGGAGCCGGACCTCATATTTTTGCTGCAGACGAAGCAGTAAAGGCAACGAATGCCGAAATAGTGAGCATAGAATTGCCGAGAGATACCAAAGGAGGAGGCGGACACGGGAACCTGATTATTTTCGGGGCAGATGATGTATCTGATGTAAGAAGGGCTGTGGAAGTGTGTCTTGGGGAACTGGAACGTACCTTTGGAGATGTATACGGAAATGAAGCAGGACATCTGGAATTTCAGTATACAGCAAGAGCAAGCCATGCAGTGGCAAAGGCATTCGGTGCACCAGTAGGAAAGGCATTTGGAATAACAGTAGGAAGCCCTGCTGCTATAGGTGTAGTAATGGCGGATAATGCTGTCAAAGCTGCCACAGTAGATGTAGTGGGATACTCTTCGCCTGGTCACGGGACAAGCTACAGTAACGAGGTAATTCTAAGTATCAGCGGAGATTCCGGAGCTGTAAAGCAGGCGATAATATCAGCAAGAGAGATCGGGTTAAAGCTTTTGGCACAGCTCGGAGCAGAGCCTGTAAGCGATACAAAGCCGTATATCTGATGTGTCTGATCATAAACGGAAATGATAGTCAGGAACAGATATAAATATTTTGACATTAGGAATGACGAGGAGGAATATAGATTATGAAGTCAAAAAGATTTGAAGTCCTAAGAAACAGACCGGTAAATCAGGATGGATTCGTTGCTGAATGGCCGGAGGTAGGATTTATCGCTATGAACGGACCAAATGATCCCAAGCCCGGAGTAAAGGTGCAAAATGGCGAAATAGTAGAGCTGGACGGTAAAAGGAAAGAAGATTTTGATTCGATAGATATGTTTATAGCAAAATATTCGATTAATATAGAAAAAGCAGAGGAAGTAATGAAAATGGATTCACAGAAGCTGGCAAACATGCTTTGTGATCCTAATGTGCCCCGTACTAAGCTGATAGAGATAACTACTGCCATGACTCCGGGGAAAATAGTAGAAGTTTTGGGACATATGAATGTACTGGAAATGATGATGGCGCTTCAAAAAATGCGTGCCAGAAAAACACCGGCAAATCAGTGTCATGTTACCAGTGTAAAGGATAATCCCGTTCAGATTGCTGCAGAAGCAGCAGAAGCAGCAGTAAGAGGATTTGCCGAGGAAGAAACTACAGTGGGAATAGCAAGATACGCTCCTTTTAATGCTCTTGGACTGCTTATAGGTTCTCAGGTGGGAAGAGGAGGAATTCTCACACAGTGTGCCCTTGAAGAAGCAACGGAACTTCTTCTGGGAATGAGAGGACTTACTTCATATGCAGAGACAATTTCTGTTTACGGAACAGAAGATGTCTTTACAGACGGTGACGACACTCCGTGGTCGAAGTCGTTTCTGGCATCTGCGTATGCGTCAAGAGGATTAAAAATGAGATTTACTTCCGGGACAGGTTCAGAGGTTCAGATGGGATATGCCGAAGGAAAGTCAATGCTTTATCTTGAGGCAAGATGTATATATATAACAAAAGGTGCAGGGGTACAGGGACTGCAGAACGGTTCCATAAGCTGTATCGGGATACCCGGGGCAGTACCTTCGGGAATACGTGCCGTGCTTGCGGAAAACCTTATAACAACAATGCTTGATCTGGAAGTAGCTTCCGGGAATGACCAGACTTTCTCGCATTCGGATATAAGAAGAACTGCGAGAATGCTTATGCAGATGGTTCCGGGGACAGATTTTATCTTTTCGGGATACAGTGCGACCCCTAATTATGATAATATGTTTGCCGGGTCAAATTTTGATGCTGAGGATTTTGATGATTATAATATTATACAAAGAGATCTGAAAGTAGACGGGGGTCTTCGTCCTGTAGTGGAAGACGAAATTGTGGCAATCAGAAATAAGGCTGCAAGAGTACTTCAGGCTGTATTCAGAGAACTGGGTCTTCCGGAAATTACTGATGAAGAGGTAACAGCAGCTACCTATGCACATGGAAGCAAGGATATGCCTGACAGAAATGTGGTGGAAGATCTGAAAGCAGCAGGAGAAATGCTGACAAGAGGTATAACCGGAGTGGATGTAGTAAAAGCTCTTCATAAAAATGGATATCTGGATGTAGCACAAAATGTGCTGAATATGCTGAAACAGAGAGTTTCCGGGGATTATCTTCATACATCGGCAATTATAAACAAGGATTTTGAAGTAATAAGTGCCGTGAATGATCTGAACGACTATTCCGGACCGGGAACCGGGTACAGAATAAGCGAAGAGCGTTGGAATGAGATAAAAGATATTCCAAATGCAATAAAACCTGATTCAATATAGTCCATGAAGGAGGAAATGTATGAATATTGATGAGAAACAGTTAAAAGATATAATTGCCGGCGTAATAAAGGAAATTCAGAATGAAAAAGGAAACTGCGGATGCACTTCTGACGGGAAAATCAGTTTCGGACAGGGAAGCAGTGATAACAGATTAAAGCTGAATGAGAACGGACAGGCAAAACAGGGAACAAGATCAGACGAAGTAGTTATAGGAATAGCCCCTGCATTTGGGGAATCACAGACGGAAACTATTATGCATGTTCCGCTTTATAAGGTATTAAGAGAGATAATTGCAGGAATAGAAGAAGAAGGGTTAAAATTCAGAATAATAAGAGTTACACGTACATCTGATGTTTGCTTTATAGCACATGATGCTGCGAAGCTGAGCGGTTCTAAAATAGGAATAGGAATACAGTCAAAAGGGACAGCGGTAATACATCAGGCTGACCTTATGCCTTTAAGTAATCTTGAGCTTTTTCCTCAGTGTCCTCTTTTGGATCTGGAAACATACAGGGCAATAGGAAAAAATGCTGCTAAATATGCCAAAGGTGAAACGCCTAATCCGGTTCCTGTGCGGAATGACCAGATGGTAAGACCAAAATATCAGGCCTTAGCTGCAATATTACATATAAAAGAAACAGAGCATGTTATTCCGCTTTCTAAACCTGTGGAATTAGAAGCTATATTTTCTTGATGGAGGATAGTTTATGGATGAAGTAATGATAAAAAATATGGTAAAGGAAATACTTAATAATATAGAAAAGCATGACAGCGGTAAAAAAGACAGCAGCGGGAAAATAGGAGTCTCATCTTATCCGCTTGGTTCCAGAAGACCGGATCTGGTAAGAACACCTACAAATAAAACACTTGATGATATAACGCTGGAAAATGTCATGAACGGTAAAATAACTATAGAAGATCTGAATATAACAGCTGATACGCTGGAGCTTCAGGCACAGGTAGCAGAAGATGCAGGAAGATCTTCCATAGCAAGGAATTTTAGAAGAGCAGCCGAGCTGACTACGATACCGGATGACAGAATATTACAGATATATAATTCATTAAGACCGTTTAGATCTACTAAAGCCGAGCTTTTACAGATAGCAGACGAGCTTGAGAATAAATATGGGGCATTGATAAATGCAGCATTGGTAAGAGAAGCCGCAGAGGTTTATGAAAAGAGAAAAAAATTAAGAAGCGATGATTAGCAGTTATTTTGATTTATACACAGAACATATTGCTGTAGAGGCTTTTGAAAAACAGATATAAGTATTACACGGTAAAAAATTATCAAGCTAAAATTATTTAGGAGGCATTATGAAGTATATAGCAGGGATAGATGTGGGAAATTCAACTACAGAAGTAGCTTTGGCAGAAATCTCGGAAGATAATGCCGTAAAGTTTTTATCAAGTGCTTTTGTATTAACCACTGGTATAAAAGGAACCCTGCAAAATAAACACGGAATATTCGGAGCTCTGCAAAAAGTACTTCAGAAATCAGGACTTACATACAAGGATCTCAGTCTGATAAGGATAAATGAAGCTGCCCCCGTAATAGGAGATGTTGCTATGGAAACTATCACGGAGACTATCATTACAGAATCCACAATGATAGGACATAATCCCAAAACTCCAGGAGGAATAGGGCTGAGCTCGGGAATCACGGTTATGTTTGAGGATATATTGAAACAGAATGCCAATGAAGATTTGGTAGTGATAGTGACAAAAGAAAATGATTTCGAAGAAGTAGCAAAGACTCTTAATAGAGCAGCAAAAAACGGAATAAAAATCTGTGCTGCTATTATGCAGAAAGATGATGCAGTACTTGTCAGCAACAGGCTGGATTTTAATATACCGATTATAGATGAAGTGTCTATGATAGATAAAATACCTCTGGGCATGAAATGTGCCGTGGAAGTGGCAGAACAGGGGAAGGTAATAGAAAATCTTTCGAACCCTTACGGTATAGCAACAGTTTTCGGTCTGACCCCGGAAGAAACGAAAAAAATAGTCCCTGTATCCAGAGCACTTATGGGGAACAGATCAGCTGTAGTAATAAAAACCCCGAAGGGTGATGTAAAGGAAAGAGTTATTCCGGCCGGGTCAATAGAAATAATCGGGGAAAATAAGACTGTAAAGGCAGGAATAGAAGAAGGAGCAGAGAGGATAATGACAGGGGTGGAGAGTGTTCAGTGTGTTACCGATGTAAGAGGCGAGCCCGGAACGAATGTGGGCGGAATGCTGGAAAAAGTACGGCAGACTATGGCCTCTCTTACTAAGAAACTTCCCTCTGATATCTATATTCAGGATCTTCTGGCAGTGGACACCTTTGTTCCGGTGAATATAAAAGGAGGACTTGCCAATGAATTCTCCATGGAAAATGCTGTGGGAATAGCTTCAATGGTAAAATCAGACAGACTGCAGATGCAGATTATAGCTGAGGAGCTGGAAAAAGAGCTGGGAGTAAAAGTAGAAATAGGCGGAGTAGAAGCTAATATGGCCATAATGGGAGCTCTTACTACTCCGGGAACAGACAGTCCCCTTGCCATTGTGGATATGGGGGCAGGTTCTACAGATGCATCTATTATCGACAGACAGGGAAGAATTTTTTCTGTGCATCTTGCAGGAGCAGGAAATATGGTAACCATGCTTATTAATTCTGAACTGGGACTTGCAGATACCGGACTTGCAGAGGATATAAAGATTTATCCCCTTGCAAAGGCGGAAAGCCTTTTCCATATAAGACACGAAGACGGTACGGTACAGTTTTTTAAAGAAGCACTGAAGCCGGAAGTTTTTGCAAGAGTTGTGGTTCTAAAAGAAGACGAAATGCTTCCTGTGCCGGGAGAACATTCTCTTGAGAAAATAAAGGCCGTAAGAAGAAGCGCCAAAGAGAGGGTATTTGTGAAAAATGCAATCAGAGCTTTAGAATTCGTGAGTCCTACAGGAAACATAAGAGATATACCTTTTGTGATAATGGTGGGAGGTTCTGCACTTGATTTTGAAATACCCGAGCTGGTAACTGACAGGCTGGCAAAGTATTCCATAGTAGCAGGAAGAGGGAATATAAGAGAAACCGAAGGGCCGAGAAATGCAGTAGCCACAGGTCTGATACTCGATATTGCGAATAAGGGCAGGGTGAAATAAATGAGAGCAGATATACCGGCAATAAAAATATCTGTTTTAGACAGAAATTCCGAATATATAAAAGAAATAACATACGGGATTGAAGAAGAAGGAATTCCGTATGAAATAACAGAGGAAAATTTTTATAATATAAAAGAAAAAGCATTTGAAATTTCACAGGCTTCCAGATTATCAGTGGGGATAGCCGTGGATAAAGAAGAGGCAGTTATCCATTTTTCAAAGCTTAGGATAGACAAACCGTTATTTATTCTGAGTCTGGACGGGTTAGAGAAAGAGAAGCTGAGAATATACGGAAGTAATGCTGCAAGACTTATAAAAGGAATTCCTTTTAAATAAAAATTCTTAAGAAGACCGGGGTGGAAAAATGTATCCTGAAAAAGAATACGAGGAACTAATTAAGAAAATAAAGACAAAGGTAAAAGAAGAACTGAATAAAAACAGTAAAGCAAATGTTTCCGGACTAAATCTCGATACTGCAAAAAGACTCGCAGATGCAGCAGTAAAAAAAGCCGGAGAGATGGGTGTAAATGTAGCAGTGGCAGTTATGGACATCCATGGGAATATGATACTCTTTAACAGGATGGACGATTCCGTGCTGGCAGCTATAGAGGTAGCACCCAAAAAAGCTTATACCAGCGCAGCCTTGAGAATTCCGTCATCAGAAGTATTAAAAGGCGGTTTTGACAAGCTTGTGGAAACGATGGAGGGGAAAATAGCCGCTTTCGGAGGCGGACTTCCTGTGAGAAGCAACGGAATATTTCTGGGTGCTTTGGGTGTAAGCGGGGGTACTTCGGAAGAAGACATAAAAATAGCAGAGTATGCAGTTAATGCTGTGTTTGGATAAAAAGGAGGCATTAATGTTGGATGGTTTACAATTAGAAGATATAATAAAAAAAGTTATAAATGATGTAAAAAATGAAAAGGATATAAATATTACAAATAAGGAAAATTCCTGCGGACACGGAATTTTTACGAATATAGAAACAGCAGTAGATAAGGCTTATGAAGCACAGCAGACGTATAACAGCCGTAGTCTTGAGGAAAGAAGAAATATTATAAGCAATATAAGAAAAGAGCTTTTGAAGTATACTGAGGAAATGGCGGAAAAAACCGTAGCTGAAACAAAAATGGGAAGAATAAAGGATAAAATATTAAAAAATAAACTTGCCATTGAAAAAACACCGGGAGTAGAAGATCTTGGGACAGAAGTATTTACAGGTGATGACGGTCTTACGCTGGTGGAGCTTTCAGCTTTTGGGGTTCTCGGTTCTGTAACTCCGGTTACCAATCCTACAGAAACTATTATAAATAATACGATTGGGGCTCTTGCAGGAGGGAACAGCATAGTTTTCTGCCCGCATCCGTCAGCAAAGAATATATGTCTTTGGCTTATAAAAAAACTGAACGGAATAATAACAGAGGCAGGCGGACCTGAAAATCTCGTAACCTCAGCCTCAGAAGCAAAAAAAGAAAATGTGGATATATTATTTTCACATGAAAAAATAAATATGCTTGTAATAACAGGCGGAACAGAAATAGTAAAGCTTGCTTTGAAAAGCGGGAAAAAAGTAATAGGAGCAGGGGCTGGAAATCCTCCGGTTATTGTAGATGAAACAGCAGATATAGAAAAGGCTGCAAAGGATATAGTAAACGGTGCGGGATTTGATAATAACCTTCCCTGCATAGCTGAAAAAGAAGTATTGGTATTGGAAAGTGTTGCTGACTATCTGATATTTAATATGGAGAAAGCAGGAGCATTTCATATTACAGATAAAGAGGACATAAAGAAGCTTGAAGACACTGTATATAAAAATGGCATGGTAAACAAAGAATTCATAGGAAAAGACGCCGGCTTTATATTGGAAAAATCCGGTATCAAATGTAGCTTCGATCCGGCACTGATAACACTTGAAACAGATATAAACCATGTGTTTGTTCAAAAGGAGCTCATGATGCCTGTACTGGCAGTAGTAAGACAGAAAAATTTTGAAGAAGCACTGAAAAATGCAATTCTTACAGAACACGGATTGAAGCATACAGCAGTCATGCATTCACAGAATGTAACAAGGCTGAGTATTGCCGCACGTGAAATGCAGACAACGATTTTTGTGAAAAATGCTCCGTCATACGCAGCTCTCGGATTTCAGGGAGAAGGCTACACCACTTTTACAATAGCGGGACCTACAGGAGAAGGGCTGACAAGTGCAAGAAATTTTACAAGAAAAAGAAGATGTGTACTAGGAGGAAGTTTTTCCATAAGATAAATAATCTGGGAGGTAAAATATGGCAGAATTAAGTGCATTGGGAATGATAGAGACAAAAGGACTGGTAGCAGCAATAGAAGCAGCAGATGCAATGGTAAAAGCCGCAAATGTTACTTTGATAGGAAAAGAGCATATAGGCGGAGGACTCGTAACAGTAATGGTGAGAGGAGATGTAGGAGCAGTAAAAGCAGCTACAGATGCCGGAGCGGCAGCAGCCGAGAGAGTAGGAGAACTGGTTTCTGTACATGTAATTGCAAGACCGCATGGAGAAATAGAAATGATACTTCCCAAATAAAAGATGATTTTCTCTTTTGGGTGTAACAGGACATAAAGTTTTGAATGAATTTGCCCCTTTGAAATCCGGCTTCCGGATAGTTTTAACTTGAAATTAAAAATAAAAGTGTTGACATTTATAGAAAATGAGTTAAAATTATCTTGTAGGTTAGGGATTTCTGACAATGGAGTTAGAAAAAAAATAATGTGTGGCTGTTTGAAAAATCTGCAAAATTACAGGACATAATCAAGTTATACTTATTTTTTCGGATAACCTTTTGAATTATAGAAATGAAAAATAGTTAATTTAATAGAGCAAAGGGGCTCAAAAACTATATGTTTTTTGAGTTCCTTTTTATTTTTATGTAGTTTTCAAAAAAATTTTAAATAGGACTCAAGTAAAAAAATAAAAAATATCTTAGGAGGAAGAACTATGTCTACAATGAATGCATTGGGAATGATTGAAACAAAAGGTCTGGTTGCGTCAATAGAAGCAGCAGATGCAATGGTAAAGGCAGCAAATGTTACTTTGATCGGTAAGGAGCATATAGGAGGAGGTCTTGTAACAGTAATGGTAAGAGGAGATGTAGGAGCAGTAAAAGCGGCAACTGATGCAGGAGCAGCAGCGGCTGAAAGAGTAGGAGAACTGGTTTCTGTTCACGTAATTCCAAGACCACACGGAGAAATAGAAGCTATTTTACCTAAGTAATATTCTCTGACAGTGTAACTTTTTGGAAAAAACCAATAATGAGGTTAGGATATGGATGAAAAAAAACAAAGGATGATACAGGAATATGTGCCCGGACGACAGCTTACTCTCGCACATATAATAGCAAGCCCGCAAAAGGAACTTGCCAAAAAAATCGGTCTCGACGGAAGTAAAGTAAATGCCATAGGGATTCTTACTATTACACCGGGAGAAGCTGCTATTATTGCCGCAGATATAGCTACTAAGAATGCTGCTGTAGAAATAGGCTTTGTGGACAGATTTACAGGCTCGGTGGTAATCAGCGGAGACGTGTCCAGTATCGAATCAGCAGTAAGCGAGGTAGTTGGTTACTTTCAAAATACTCTCAGATTTAGTATTACCGAAATAACAAGGTCGTGATAATTTGAAGCGTATACTTTTAATAGGAAGAACTGAATGCGGAAAAACAACTCTTGTACAGAGATTAAACGGACAGGCATTAAAGTATGAGAAGACACAGATGCTAGGGTATTATGACAACATGCTGGACACGCCCGGCGAATACATGGAAAACAGGGCATTGTATAAGGCACTTATTATTAGTTCCTATGACTGTGATGTAATAGGAATGGTACACTCCCTGAATGATGAAAGAAGTGTTTTCCCTCCCAACTTTTCGTCTGCATTTACCAAGCCTGTAATAGGAATAATTTCCAAAGCAGACCTTGGAGGAGATGTGGAGAAGGCAAAGGAGATTCTTGAGGATGCAGGTGCAGAGGAAACATTCGTGATCAGCTCATACAGTAATGAAGGAATATCAGCCCTGTATGAATATCTCGATGATGAAACAAGTTCATAGGGGCAAAAATACATGTTCTTAACTAAATAATATTTATTTGGGAATGAAGACAGAGGGTGATAATCAAATGGATTCATATGGGTATATAGAAACTATGGGTCTGTTAACGGCAATTGAAGCGGCGGATGCAGCATTGAAAGCAGCTAATGTAGTATTTACTAACTGCTACATAGTAAAAGGCGGTATAGTTACCGTGGAATTAGCCGGAGATGTGGCGGCAGTTACTGCAGCGGTAGAGGCCGGAAGTGAAAGTGCCAGAAAGCTCGGAAACTTTATAAGCAAAAATGTAATAGCAAGAGTGGATGATGAAACGAAAAAGATACTAAAAGGCGATACTTTCATTTCGGACAATAATAAAGACGGTAAAACAGAGAAAGAAATTTCTGAGGAAGAATTACTTCAGAATGAAATGGAAAAAGAGGAAGAGAGTATAGAAGAACTGGATGCACTGGAAGAGATCATAAAGGCTGATATTCCTACTGCAGAAGGAGATATACCTCTTTATGACGAGGTAATAAAAAGTCCGGAATTTTCTGAACTGGAAAATGATGAAGAAGCAAAAATAATAACAGAAACAGTAAAAAGAAACGATTCAGACGGGGAACCATATGAAACACAGGAAAAAATTACTGTGATAGAAGAAGAAATAAATACAAAACAGACAAATAACAATACAGATTATGAAAATATGAAAGTCACTGATTTGAGAGGAATAGTAAAGGAATTGAATTCACACCTCACATGGAATCAGGTAAAAGCAATGAATAAGAAAAAACTTGTGGAAACACTTAAGAAAAACAAGAGAGAAAAATAGGAGGTAGAACAATGGCAGTTTTAAATGCATTGGGAATGATAGAGACTAAAGGATTAGTAGCAGCAATAGAGGCAGCAGATGCGATGGTAAAAGCAGCAAATGTTACTTTGATAGGAAAAGAGCACATAGGCGGAGGTCTTGTAACTGTAATGGTAAGAGGCGACGTAGGAGCAGTAAAAGCTGCAACTGATGCAGGAGCAGCAGCAGCAGAAAGAGTCGGGGAATTAGTATCTATTCATGTAATCCCAAGACCGCACGGAGAAATAGAAGCTATATTGCCAAAGGCAAATGTAACAGCAGAATAATAAAAGAGGTTTCTTAGAAGGGAGAAGTATGGATAAGGATTTACTATCAATACAGGAAGTACGTGATTTGCTGAAAGAAGCTAAAAAAGCTCAAAGCATATATTCGACTTTTACTCAGGAACAGATAGATGCAATAGTAAAGGAAATGAGCATAGAAGCCACAAAGCACGAGGTAGAGCTTGCCAAAATGGCAAATCAGGAAACCGGTTTTGGTAAATGGGAAGATAAAGTATTAAAGAACCGTCTTGCTGCACAAGGTGTATATGATTATATAAAAGATATGAAAACTACGGGAATCATAAATGAAGATAAGAATGCAAAAATAATAGAAATAGGGGTTCCTATGGGAATTATAGCGGCGCTTATTCCGTCAACTAACCCTACTTCTACAGTAATATACAAAGTTATGATATCCCTGAAAGCAGGAAATGCTGTAGTAATAAGCCCGCATCCGAATGCAAAAGAATGTATCATAAGAACAGCGGAAATATTAATAGAAGCTGCTGAAAGAATGGGAGCGCCTAAAGGTCTTATAGGTGTAATAAAAACACCTACATTACAGGCTACAAACGAGCTTATGAAACATAAGGATACATCGCTTATTCTAGCTACAGGCGGAGAAGCAATGGTAAAGGCTGCATACAGTTCAGGAACACCTGCAATAGGTGTGGGACCAGGTAACGGACCTGCATTTATAGAAAGAAGTGCGGATGTAAAGCTGGCAGTAAAAAGAATACTGGACAGTAAAACTTTTGATAACGGGGTAATATGTGCCTCTGAACAGTCAATTGTTACTGAAAGCATTATCAGAAACGATGTAATAGCCGAACTGAAAAAACAGGGTGCTTACTTTTTGAACAGAGAAGAAAGTGACAAAGTAGGAAGCATTCTTATGAGGGCAAATGGAACAATGAGTCCTAAAATCGTAGGGAAAACAGCTGTTTATATAGCTGAAATGGCTGGAGTATCTGTTCCTTCAGATACAAGAGTACTTATTTCCGAAGAAAGAGAAGTTTCGCATGCTAATCCTTACTCAAGAGAAAAGCTTTGTCCTGTATTAGGATTTTATACAGAGGAAAACTGGGAAACTGCTTGTGAAAGA
Organism: Sebaldella termitidis ATCC 33386; assembly: GCF_000024405.1. Classification (NCBI taxonomy): domain Bacteria; kingdom Fusobacteriati; phylum Fusobacteriota; class Fusobacteriia; order Fusobacteriales; family Leptotrichiaceae; genus Sebaldella; species Sebaldella termitidis. Next base: position 1,126,859 of record NC_013517.1, read on the forward strand.
TGTATAGAAATATTACAGAATGAAGGAGTCGGGCATACTATGACAATTCATTCGGAAAATGATAATGTAATCAGGGAATTTGCACTGAAAAAACCTGTTTCAAGACTTCTTGTTAATACAGCGGCAGCTCTCGGAGGAGTAGGAGCAACTACTAATCTCGCACCGGCATTTACACTTGGATGCGGAGCAGTGGGAGGAAGTTCTACTTCGGATAATATATCACCTCTGAATCTGATGAATATCAGAAGGGCAGCATACGGGACAAAAGAATTATGCGATTTGAGAAACAGCGGGGGAAGCAGCTGTGAATGTCAGTCAGGGGCAGAAGCAGAACTTGAACAGATCGTAAAAAAAGTTTTAAATGAACTTTTATCTTAAGAATAGGTTGTGGTAAATATGCCTGTTATTACTGAAGAATTTTTAAGAAAACTGGAAAAACAGGGAAAACTGAATACTCTAACAATAGATAAAAAAGATATTCTTACACCCTCAGCCAGAGAATTCTTAAGCAGTAGAAAACTAGATCCTGAAAGCAGGAGTGAAATTCCTGCGGTATCTGCAGAGTCTGAAAACACAGTCAAAGAAGCTGCGCCGGTCTATAAATATAAATGTTATACTACTGATGCACTGTTTGAAAAAAAACCGGAATATATGACACAGATTTTCGGAAACTATCTTGTGGTAAAAAATCATAAGAGGATAGTTCTCAGAGGGAAATTTGATATTCTTCAGGCAGAAACCATAAAATACTGGAAAAAATATCAGAAAAATAAAAAGCTGGAAAGTGATTTTTCACAGGCTTACAGATATATAAGGGATCTTTTTATATGTGAGATGACTGATTCGGAATTTATAGAAAGAGACGTATTAGGTCACACTATAGACAGTCTTAAAGATATTACGCATAATACAGTGAAATATTTTAAAACAGGACATCTTTTTGAGATAAATGCAGATTTCGGAGAAGATGTAATAGATATAAACTGTCTGAGAGCACTCTCAAGAGAATGTGAAGTAGCAGCAGTAGATGCTTTTTACAAAGAGGGGAAAACAGAGCACAATGATATTTTGAAAGCTTTGAACAGATTAAGCAGTATTTTCTACTTAATGATGTTAAAAGCAAATAACGGGGATTATAAATAAACTTTATCCGGTACTTTGACGGCATAAAAGATTTAGGCAGAATTCTTAAGTTATTTGAGATATTTTTAGACAAAATACTAGCACCTTATATTATCGAGTGTCTGAGTTTTAAAAATACGTAGGAACAGGTACAAGTATTTTGACACTATAAGGTATTAATTATTTGACAGAAACATTAGACAAAATACTAGGAGACCAATATGGATAAAATCGAATTGGAAAAGATTGTCAGGGAAAAAATAAAAGAAATGCTCGGTGATTCCGGCGATGAATTCATGGTAGAAGCTTCAGGAAGACACATTCATCTGTCAGAAGAGCATATGAAACATCTGTTTGGTGAGGATTATAAACTGACTCCGGTAAAAGACCTGTCTCAGCCAGGGCAGTATGCCTGTAAGGAAAGAGTCAGAGTAATAGGGTCAAAAGGAGAATTTTCCGGAGTAGTAATACTAGGGCCATGCAGAAATGAAACACAGATAGAATTATCACTCACTGACTGTACTACTATAGGGGTAAAAGGAGTTATCAGAGAGAGCGGAAAAATAGAAGGAACGCCGGGAATATTAATCGGTGTGGGAGATAAATTTGTAAAGATAGATAAAGGAGTAATAGTGGCACAGAGACATGTACACATGACTCCTGAGGATGCAGGCAGACTCGGCGTAAAAGACGGGGAAATAGTAAAAGTAAGAGTGAACGGAAGAAGACCTCTGATCTTTGATGATGTTTTGATAAGAGTAAAGGATTCATATAAGCTAAGCATGCACATTGATTATGACGAGGCAAATGCCTGCGGATTTGAAAGTGGGACAACGGGAAGTATCTATAGAAAGTAGGAGGAACCAATGGATACAGACAAACTCACAGAACTGATAAAAAAAGAACTGTTAAGAATACTGGAAGAAAAAAAAGCAGAAGATAAACCGGCCGAAGTAAAGTTTTGCGGTGATGACTCTCTTTTGAGAGATGAATTATCCAAGAAAATAAAAATTTCGGAAAATGGTGAAATTCTGGTGATTTCTACTCTTGGAATTAATGATATGGTAGATATAGCTTCCGGAAAGACTCATCCTGCAATCAGCGGTCTGCTGGAAAAAAAGACTGTATATATAGTAGAAGAAGGGCTGGAATATAAAAGATATTCAGAGCCGAAGGCTTTGATGGAAACTTATGACAAGCATCTGGATACTATTATAAAATACGGAATTCAGGTGGTAAAAAGAGTCGAGCTTATTGATAAACTCGGAGCTGTTACAGAAAAAACAGTACTAAAAGGTGTAATTACAATATCAAAATTACGGGAAAGAAATCTAAAAAATGCAGTACTTATTTTAGATAAAAAAAGTATAATAACACCACTTGCCATGGAATATATTAAAGAAAATAATATAGAGATACTTTATGAAAGAGGTTAAATTATGTTAATTGGAAAAGTTATAGGAAATGTATGGGCAACTAGAAAAGACCCGAAACTTTCTGGTCTGAAGCTTATGGTGGTGGAAATAAAAGAAGGCAGCTCGGTGAAAAGCATAGTTGCTGCAGACTATATAGGGGCAGGAATCGGTGATAATGTGATAGTGGTGAGCGGAAGTTCTGCAAGACACGTTTTTGACAATGAAACACCGGTAGATGCAACTATAGTGGGAATCATAGATAGTTTAGAATAGGACTGGTGAAAATATGAAAAAGAAATTAGTAACCATAGGTAATTTTTCTGAATACATATCCGGTAAAAAATTTGTTGCCTCTCATGATATGATAATAACTCCGGGAGCAAGAGATAAGATAAGAGAAGCCGGAGCAGAAATAGTTTATGAAAATCAAAGTCTGGAATTAAAGATAAAAGAGATTCTTGAAAAAGATTTTAATATAACAGATGACTCTATGGTACAGAAAGTAATAAACAAAATAAAGTCAATGAGTTAATTATAAAACCCCTTAATTAACTATCATGATGCACAAAGGAGGATAGTTAAATGGATTTATTTCAGGTAAAACCAAGGATTTATTACGGGAAAAATTCGTTAAAAAGCTTAAAAGAACTGGATATAAGCAGAGTCTTTATCGTTACCGACGAGAATATGGTAAGATTAAAAGTAGTAAATAATATAACAGACATTCTAAATAAAATGAATGTGGAAATTAAGATTTTTTCCAATATAAAGCCTGATCCAACAGATGAAGAAATAATAGAAGGGATGATAGAGCTTAATAAATTTGACCCTGACTGTATTATAGCTATAGGAGGAGGGTCTCCTATAGATGCATGCAAGGGAATAATATATTTTACCAACAAAATAAAGCAGGCTCTAAATGAGGAAACAAAAAAACAGATATTTATAGTAATACCAACTACAAGCGGTACGGGGTCAGAGGTTACCACTTATTCGGTAATTACTTCTGAAGGAAGGAAAATAGCTATTAGTGATGAGGAAATGCTCCCGCATATAGCGATACTGGATCCGGAATTCATTAGAACACTGCCGCCGCAGATAATAGCAGATACAGGGATGGATGTTCTCACACATGCAGTAGAAGCATATGTTTCGCTAAAGGCTAATATGTTTACCAGCAGCCTTGCATTAGGTGCAATAAAAACTGTTTTTACAGATCTGGTAAGTAACTATGAGAATCCGGAACTGGAATCAGAAAGAATAAATATGCAGCTGGCTTCATGTATGGCCGGAATTGCTTTTAGCAATTCGTCACTGGGAATAAACCATAGTATTGCACATGCTATAGGCGCTAAATATCATATACCTCACGGAAGGGCAAATGCCGTGATAATGCCTAAAGTAATTTTGTTTAACAGCAAAGTGGAGGGGGCACGTAAAGCTTATGATGAAATAGCAAAGGCTTTGGAATTTAGTTTGAAAAGAGAAGGCGAAGGTGCCGAAATCTTAGCCAAAGCAATAGACCTCAGAAAAGCAAAAATGGGAATTCCAATGAATCTTGAAGATCTGAAAATATCAAAAGAGCAGTATTTTAATGATCTGGAAGATATTATCGACCTTATATACAAGGATATTGCCACTGAATATAATCCTAGAAAATTTAACAGAAATGAAATAAGAGAATTATTGGAAACTTTATATTAATTTAATATTTTAAGAGTATAATCTATTTAAAAATACATTATGATAAAGGTGAAAAATGAGAAGAGTAATAGTAGTAGATGATGAGCCAATAACAAGAATGGACATTTGTGAGATATTAAGAGAAGGCGGTTACGATGTAATAGGACAGGCAGCAGACGGCTTTGATGCCATAGAGCAGTGCAAAAATCTGAAACCGGACTTCGTTATAATGGATGTTAAAATGCCGATATTAGACGGGTTAAAGGCCTCAAAAATAATCATAAAAGATAAACTGGCAAGGGGAGCAGTGCTGCTTACCGCTTATTCCAGCCAGGAGTTTATAGAAGAAGCCAAAAACATAGGGGTCTCGGGTTATATAGTAAAGCCTATAGATGAAAAATCCTTTTTGCCGAACCTTGAGGTAATACTGAGTAAGCAGGAAGAATATGAAGCTTTGGAAAAGAAATATATCAAAACTAATCAAAAACTGGAAGACAGAAAAAGACTGGATATAGCAAAAAGTATTCTGATGGAAAGAGATAAGATGACTGAGAAAGAGGCATATACCTACATAAGAAGTCTTAGCATGGATAAAAGATGTGATATGGGGAAAATAATTGATATTATAATTTTATCGGGGGAAACTAATGCTTAGAACTATATGTAAACAACACACTGCTCTGCCGGACAAAAGTATAAGAAAACTGGAAAAAATAGCCGAAGGACTGACAGTATTAAGTAAGCTGCTAAAGGCGGATATATTTATAGACTGCCCTACAGGAATTAACGATGCAGCAATAGTAGTAGCAGAAGCTAATCCTGAAACAGGTTCGAGCTATACTCAGAGTGTAGTAGGACAGTATGCATATAGAAAGAATGAGCCGGCTGTTTTAAGAACGCTGGAAACAGGACTTCCGTCGAGGGATTATAAAGCCCTGACTCAGGAAAATACTTTGGTTAGACAGAATGTGGTTCCTATAAAGAATGAAAAGGAAGAGGTAATAGGCGTCCTTATAGTGGAAGAAGGGAGTAATGATACCGGACTGAATAAGGAACTGAATTTTCTGCATGATGCTACAAACGAGCTTCTGAGAAGCTCCATGGAGATGACAAAGGAGCAGAAAATAATTGATTACATAAATGACGGGATTATTATTTTCAATGAAAAAGGAATACTTATATATGCTAATTCCAAGGCTAAAAATATTTATAAAAAAATAGGATACAAGCATAATATTCTTGGAACCAAATTTAGTAATATAGTTTTGAATAATATAGCTTTTAAGGATGTGCTTGACGGGATAATACCGGGAAGTTCAGACATACACATAGCAAAGATGGATCTGAACATACATTATTATCTGATAAAGGAATCCAAAAATGTAAAAAATGTGGTTCTTTTCATAAAAGATCTTACTGAAATAAAGGAAAAAGAGAAAGAGCTTATACTAAAATCAGTAGCAATAAAAGAAATACACCACAGAGTAAAAAATAATCTTCAGACTATAGCAAGTCTTCTCAGAATACAGGCAAGAAAAACCGAGGATGAGGCAGTAAGACAGGCTTTTAACGAAAGCATAAACCGTATACTCAGCATAGCAGTTACACATGAGATATTGGCACAAAATGGATTAGATGATCTTAAAATAAAAGAGATGTTTTCAAAAATTTTAAAAAATTCAATAAGAGCAAGTATAGGAGAAAATTTAGATTTAAAAACAAGTATTTCCGGTGATGACTTTAAGATAAATTCTGATAAGTCTACTTCTATAGCCCTGATAGCCAATGAACTGGTACAGAATTCCATAACACACGGCTTCAAGGGGATGACAAGCGGAAAAATAGATATTACCGTAAAACAGGGGAAAATTAAATCGAAAGTGACAATAGCTGACAATGGGGTTGGTTTTAAGTCAAAAGACTTCAAAAATGAAAGTTTGGGACTTCAGATAGTGAAAAGTCTGGTAAAGGAAAAACTTTTCGGAACTATAGATATTAAGTCCACAAAAAACGGAACGATAATAGTTTTTGACTTTGAAAATTAAAAGCTTGTTCTGTTTTCATTCTGAAGACTGAAAATAGCAGTGAGATATAAGTGTTTTAATATTGAAAGGTATTATGAAGCCGGATATAGCCGGCCAAAACACTAGGAGCAAAGGAGCTCAAAGAACATAAAAGATATGGTGTTTTTTGAGTTCCTTATTTTTTTTGACAATCACCCGTAACTTTTATTGAAAAACAGGGACTTTTCAGATAGAAGCAGTCTCTTACAAGGAGAGTTCACATGACAGAAGAAATATTAAGCGTAGGAATCGACATAGGAACATCAACTACACAACTTATATTTTCAAAGATATATATAGAAAACCGTGCTTCGGCATTTAGTGTTCCTCAGATAAAAATAACCGGGAAAGAGGTAATATACAGAAGTGACATATATATTACACCTTTGGAAACAGAAACCAAAATAGACACTGAAAAAGTACGGAAAATCATTGAGAATGAGTATAAAAAAGCAGGGGTTGATTACGGGGATGTGTCTACAGGAGCTGTTATAATAACCGGTGAAACAGCGAGAAAGGAAAATGCTAAAGAAGTGCTTGCAGCACTTAGCGGAATGGCAGGGGACTTCGTAGTTGCCACAGCAGGACCGGATCTTGAAAGTATAATTGCCGGAAAAGGTTCAGGGGCTTTCGGTTTTGCAGAAGATAAAAATACTTCCATAGTGAATTTCGACATAGGCGGCGGAACTACAAATATAGCCATATTTAACAGAGGTGACATAGAAGACACAACCTGTCTTGATATAGGCGGAAGGCTCATAAAACTCGACGGCAGCGGAAAAATTTCATATATTTATAAAAAGATATATGATGTGGCTAAAGATGTGGGAGTAAGTATAAATATAGGTGACAGAGCAGATGAAACCGCCCTTAGAAAGATATGCAGAAGAATGGGCGAGCTTATGTTTGAAAGTATGGGATTCTTCGAAAAAACTGATTTATACAGAGAAATAGTGACTTATCAGGATTTTAAAAAGAATTTTAAACCTGATTATTATTCATTTACAGGCGGGGTAGCTGATTTTGTCTACGGCGGTAAAGAAGCAGGATTATTTGAATATGATGATATAGGGGTAATTCTGGGGCAGGAAATAAAAAAGTTAGTAGAACAGTTAAATATAAATACAGTAAAGCTTGGCGAAACAATAGGAGCGACAGTTGTGGGGGCGGGAAGCCACACTACCGAGATAAGCGGGAGTACCATAACTTACTCAAGCGGAATCTTTCCGATAAAAAATATTCCGATACTGAAACTCAGCAGTAAAGATGAGGAAAGTTCTCTTGCAGAGCTGGAGGATATCATGGATCATAAGCTCAGCTGGTTTAACTCGCAGAATGAACAGGAAAATACAGCATTGGCACTAACCGGGAAACATAATATGGATTATCAGGAAATATCCGACTTGGGACGAGTTATTTCCAGAGTAATGAATAATAAAATAAACACAGGTTCTCCGATTATTGTCATTGTGGAAAATGATATGGCAAAAGTTTTGGGGCAATGTATGAAATTAGATTTGCAGGACAGAAATTTGATTTGTATAGATGGAATAAAGGTAAAAAACGGAGACTATATAGATATAGGAGCTCCTTTGGGCAATGGAAACGTACTCCCTGTAGTAATAAAAACACTGGTTTTCAGTTATTAATGCTTCAGAGCGGGTAAAGAAAAACTAAGAGAGGTGAAATTAATGGTATTAAAGACAAAATTATTTGGTCATGTCTATGAATTTAAGGATGTAAAAGAAGTTCTTGCCAAAGCGAATGAAGAAAGATCTGGAGATACACTTGCAGGTGTATCGGCTTCTACAGCTGAAGAAAGAGTGGCAGCTAAAGCAGTGCTTGCCGAATTAAAACTTTCTGATCTTAGAAATAATCCTGTGGTAGGATATGAAGAGGATGAAGTAACAAGAATAATACAAGATGACGTTAACGAAAAAATTTATAACGAAATAAAAAACTGGAGTGTAAGCGAACTTAGAGAATGGATACTCAGCTTAAGAACTTCGGGAGAAGAAATAAAAAGAATAAGCAGAGGACTTACAAGTGAAATGGTAGCAGGTGTGGCTAAGCTTATGACTAATATGGATCTTGTTGCTGCTGCAAGCAAGATTAGAATAACTGCACACTGTAATACTACAATCGGGGGAGAAGGAATTCTTGCAGTAAGATTACAGCCTAACCATACTACTGATGATCCGGACGGAATTATGCTTTCTACTTATGAAGGATTAAGCTATGGTATAGGAGACGCTCTTATAGGTCTGAATCCGGTGGATGACAGTGTGGACAGCGTAATGAGAGTACTTGAAAGATTTCATGAAATAAAAACTAAATGGGAAATACCGACACAAATTTGTGTTCTTGCCCATGTAACTACACAAATGGAAGCAGTAAAAAGAGGGGCGCCTACAGATATGATATTCCAAAGTATAGCGGGATCTGAAAAAGGAAATGAGGCTTTTGGAATAACAGGTACTATGATAGAAGAAGCAAGACAGCTTGTACTAAAGCAGGGTACATCTACAGGGCCGAATGTAATGTATTTTGAAACAGGACAGGGCTCTGAATTATCGTCTGATGCTCACCACGGTGCAGATCAGGTGACAATGGAAGCCAGATGTTATGGTTTTGCAAAAAGATATAATCCATTCCTTGTTAATACAGTAGTAGGGTTTATCGGACCGGAATATCTGTATAACAGTAAACAGGTAATAAGAGCAGGACTGGAAGATCACTTTATGGGAAAACTTACTGGAATATCTATGGGAGTAGATGCATGCTACACTAACCATATGAAGGCAGACCAGAATGATATAGAGAATCTGGAAATGCTTCTGACTCTTGCGGGATGTAACTATTTTATGGGAATACCTGCAGGTGACGATATCATGCTGAATTACCAGACTACTTCTTTCCATGATATTGCAACATTAAGAGATTTAGGTAAGGTAAGACCTATAAAAGAATTCGAAAGATGGCTTGAAAAAATGAATATAATGAAAAACGGAAAGCTCACAGACATAGCTGGTGACGCTTCAATTTTCTTAAAATAAGGAGGATTATAATGTTATCAGAAAGAGAATTAAGAGAAATCATAGGGAAAGTAATAGATGAAATGGGTAGTAACGGAAAAACTGATATCCCGGCAGCAGTAGGAAATGACTTCAAAGCTTCTTCATCAGTAAAAGAAAATGTTTCTGATGATCAACTGGTTGATTTAGGGGAGATAAATATAAAAGATCAGCTGCTGGTAGACAATCCTGCCAACAGAGAAGAATATATGAAATTAAAACAGAGAACTTCTGCAAGACTGGGAATAGGAAGAGCAGGAACAAGATTTAAGACAGATGTGCTCCTAAGATTCAGAGCAGACCATGCTGCTGCACAGGATGCGGTATTTAATGATGTACCTGAGTCATTCCTGGAAGAAGCAGGTTTATTTGAAGTAACGACAGAATGTAAAGACAGAGATGAATATATAACAAGACCAGATCTTGGAAGAAAAATTTCTGCTGAAGGAATAAAATTACTTGAGGAAAAATGCAAAAAATCTCCTACAGTACAGGTTTATGTATCTGACGGGTTAAGTTCTACAGCGGTGGAAGCAAATACTAAAAATATACTTCCGGCAGTATTAAACGGATTAAAAGGGTATGGAATAGATACAGGTACTCCGTTCTTTGTAAAATATGGAAGAGTGGCAGCTGAGGATCATATTTCCGATATTTTAAAGCCTGATGTAGTATGTGTGTTAATAGGTGAAAGACCGGGACTTACTACTGCAGAAAGTATGAGTGCATATATAGTGTATAAAGCATATGTAGGAATACCGGAAGCAAAAAGAACAGTAGTTTCTAATATTCACAAAGACGGAACGCCTGCAGCAGAAGCAGGAGCACATGTGGCTGACTTAATCAAAAAAATACTCGACGCTAAAGCAAGCGGACAAGATTTAAAATTATAATAATTTTAGGAGGAAAAAAATGAAAGATGACAGACAAAAAGCAAGCGTTCTTGCAGTAAGAATGATACCAAATGTGGATCTGGCTATGTGTAAAGAATTCAGCATGCCGGAAGGGCATAGAAGTATAGGTTTGATAACTTCTGACTGTGATGATGTTACATATACAGCATTAGACGATGCTACGAAAAAAGCAGATATAAAAGTAGTATACGCAAAATCTTTTTACGGAGGGGCTGCAAATGCTAATACAAAACTTGCCGGTGAAGTAATAGGGATAATTTCAGGACCAAATCCTGCCGAAGTAAAAAGCGGATTAAGTGCTGTAGTTGATTTTGTGGAAAATGAAGCCGCGTTTATAAGTGCTAATGAAGATGATTCAATTGCATATTATGCACACTGTATTTCAAGAACAGGGTCATATCTTTCAGAAGTAGCGGGAATACCAGAGGGAGAATCAATCGCATACCTTATAGCACCGCCTTTAGAAGCTATGTATGCTTTAGATGTGGCATTAAAGTCAGCTAATGTGGAATTAGTAGCATTTTACGGACCGCCATCAGAAACTAACTTTGGCGGAGGTTTATTAACTGGAAGCCAGTCAGCTTGTAAAGCAGCCTGCGATGCATTTGCAGAAGCAGTAAAAGCTGTAGCGGCAAATCCGCTGGGGTATTAAAAGTAACGTAAGCTTAAGGGTATTCAAACAAAGAAAAATCCTTACATTTATAGAAGATAATATTTAGCCAGATGGGAATGGCAGTATTATGAGCAATAAAGAAAGCTGTATTAATAAGGATAAGAGTTCTCAGCCAAATGGGAATAAACTTGGGAATATTCGAAAAACAAAAGTACTTATACTAAAGTTACTTTAACAAGAAGGAGGAAAAATGGGTATTAATGATATTATTATTTATATAATGGTCATATTTATGATCATTGGCGGAATTGATAAAATTTTAGGAAATAAATTCGGTTACGGGGAAAAATTCGAGGAAGGGTTTATGGCTATGGGATCTCTGGCTCTTGCAATGGTGGGGGTTATATCACTGGCTCCTGTTCTTGCCAAGGTGTTAAGACCTGTGGTAGAGCCTTTATACACTGCACTTGGTGCAGATCCTGCGATGTTTGCTACTACATTATTAGCAAATGATATGGGTGGATATCCGCTTGCAATGGAACTTGCAAAGGATCCTAATGCCGGATTATTTGCAGGGCTTATACTGGGTGCTATGATGGGGCCTACTCTTGTATTCACAATTCCTGTAGCTTTAGGAATTATTGAAAAAGAAGACAGACCTTATCTTGCAAAAGGTGTTCTTGCAGGTATGATAACTATACCTTTAGGATGTCTTGCCGGAGGACTTGTGGCAGGATTCGGAATTAATATGATCATAATGAATCTGATACCGATAATCATTTTCGCTGTACTAATTTGTATTGGATTATGGCTGATTCCTGAAAAAATGACAAAAGGATTTACTATTTTTGGTCAGGGTGTAGTAATAGTAATTACTATAGGATTAATGGCTGCGATAGTGGAAACACTTACAGGAATAGTAGTTATTCCGGGAATGGCACCGCTGAGTGAGGGAATCAATGTAATAGGATCAATAGCAATAGTGCTGGCAGGGGCATTTCCATTAGTGCACTTTATAACTAAGGCATTTAAAGCACCGCTTACTAAAGTAGGAAAGCAGCTGGGAATGAACGAAGTAGGTGCAGCAGGACTGGTTGCTACACTTGCCAATAATATACCGATGTTTGGTATGTTAAAAGATATGGATGAAAACGGGAAAATAATAAACGTTGCCTTTGCAGTAAGTGCGGCATTTGTATTCGGAGATCACTTAGGATTTACGGGCGGAGTAAATAAAAGTATGATTTTTCCAATGATAGTAGGAAAATTAGTTGGGGGAATTACTGCAATAGTTGTAGCAAAGATATTATTTGCAAGAAAGAAAAATAAACTGGAAGCTAAGTAATCTAAAGTTACTGGGAGGAAAGATCAGATGGATTTTAAAGATTTAGATAAAAATATGCTTGAGACTATTATTAGAAAAGTAGTAGAACAAGAATTAGGGAAAAATGGAAATACTTTTGAAAAATATATGGATAAAAGCGGTGTCGGTGTGGTAAAAGCCCGTACTGTAAAGCCTGAAAAGTTTGATACAGGGAATCCGAATGATAAAGTGTATCTGACAGATGTTTTTTCTATTGATGAAAGTGAAAGACTGAGCTGCGGAGTTATGGAAATGGAAGAATCTACGTTTGACTGGACTCTGAACTATGACGAGGTAGACTATGTGATAGAAGGAACACTGGAAATAATAATTGACGGAAGAAAGGTCACTGGTAACAAAGGAGATATTATTTTGATTCCAAAAGGGTCAAAGATAAAGTTCAGTGCACCTGATTATGCAAGATTTTTATATGTTATTTACCCTGCAAACTGGCAGGATACATGTAAATAATAAATTAACTGTTTTAATACCAACCTAAATAAATTATTAACTGTCTGGAATAGAGTAAAAGCACCTGTAATTTTCAATGAAAAATACATTTGAATTGCTGAAAACTCTGTTTCGGACGGTTTTTTTATAAAGGGGTTGTTTTTTATATTGGAGTATGGTAAAATTATTTGTTATAAATTGTCAGACTTTTGTAAAGGATACAATTTTGTAAGTATTAAAAAAAATCAATGTTTTTTTTTGATATATTTTAGAATGAATGATCGATAAATAGTCGCGAAAATTAGATGCTTCTCTAGTTAAAATCACAAGAAATGTCAAAAAATAAAAAAATGTCATTTATTTTCTCAAAAAAACAGATATAATAATATACAATTTTAATATATAGTATAATTGAGAAGGAGATTTTTTTAAGAAAAAAATTATATGGGGTGGAAAAATGAAAATAAAAAACACATTGAAAAATAAATTAGGTGTATTAAGTTTTTTTCTCTCCGCAGCAGCAGTTCCAGAAGCAAAAAATATATATGAAGTTTCGGGAACAGACTTTACACAGACAATTTGGAATAACTCGGCAGGCTCGACTCCTAAATACGGAGATGATGTAACTATTACAACGTCCGGTTCAGGAAATGGTGCCGGAATAGGTGCGAATGCCGGTGTTTATTCCAATATAGGCGGGGATATTATAGTTGGTGACAGACTTACGATAAAGACAATAGGAGCAGCAGCAGATGCTGTTCGTACGAATCCTTCCGGTACTAATGATTACAATAATTCAACAGGTGTAGTTACTATAGGGAACAATCTTACAGTAAGAGTATCCGGGGTGAGTGCCGATGGAATAAATGCAAACGGGCAGTCAAAGGTAGTAGTAGGAAATGACGCCGATCTAACAGTAGGAGGACTTGCAGGATATGCAGTAAGGGCAAATCACGGCAGTGAGGTAATTGTCGGGAATAACATGAAAGTGGAAATAAATGCCGGCAGCTCCTATGCAGTATATACAGACAGGGCAACTGCATCTACTACGGGATATACAGGCGGTTCTTCTATAGAGATAGGAGAAAATTCAGATATAAAAACAACAGGGAGTTCAGCTCATGCTGTATACCTAAATAATATAAACAGTTCAATATTGATGAGAGATAACGGCACAATACTTACGAACGGGAATAATTCAGACGGTTTTGTAATAAGTGCAAACGGATCAGGCGGAATAATCACTATAGGAAACAACTTTAGTGTAGAAACATTAAAAGATAAATCAGACGGAATAGTAACGGCAAAAGACGGTGCAGTGAAGACAGGAAACGATTTCAGCATAATAACCAATGCTAATGAGTCTACGGGAATTACTGCCAAAGATTCAAGCAGGATTGAAACAGGCAGTAATACAGTAATAAATACAAGGGGAAACAAATCACATGGAATATTTTTAAGCAGTAAGGATGCAGGAGTTAGTTCAAATTCAATTTCCATAGAAACTACAGGTGGATTGTCAGACGGAATTCTAGTTTCTTCGGGTGGTAATGTAACTGCAGGTATTCTTAATATAGAAACTAGTGATCCTTCTTCATATGGTCTTCATTTAATCGGAGATAGTTCGAACGTTAATTCTATTTATGGCGGAAGGATTCATTCTGAAGGGACAGCAGTAAAATTTCAGACAAATTCTGCAGGAAGTGACGGGCAGAAAGTTACATTAAGGGGAGTAACATTAACAAATAATGGAATTGCAGCAAGTGTAATAACAGGAAGTGCTTCTGATGTAGATAATGCAGGAAATTTGATACAGGTTGGCGGATTAACGGCAATTAACGGAAATGCAGACCAGGTCGTAGACAGTACTCTGAGTTTATATGACAGCACGGCAGCAGCAGGAGGAAGTAAAGAGCTGCTGAATGTAAGCAACGGAAGTATATTTACTTTTAATAATGATAATACAGTACTTACAGGAGATATAGAAACAGACAGTACCAGCTATGTAACTGTAAATCTAAAAAATAATTCATCATTTTCAGGTACAATTAATAATGTAAACAATATTAATATTCTTGACCTGAATATAGTATCAAGTACTTGGGAAATAACAGATGATTCATGGATTAGAGATCTTAATAATTCTGGGAAGGTTGTTTTTAGCGATACAGGGAAAATATTAACGGTAAACGGGGATTATATTGGGAATAGCGGAGTTTTGAATATTAAAACAATTCTTGAAGACGATAATTCTATCACTGACAAATTACATGTAAAAGGAAATACATCCGGCGAAACCTTGGTAAATATAGAAAAAGCAGGCGGGAATGGTGCAGCTACCGATGAAGGAATAAGGATAATAGAAGTGGAAGGCAATTCAGCAGGAAATTTTAGTCTTTCGGCACCTGTTCAGGCAGGGATATATGAGTATAATCTTTATAAAGGCGGAGTAACTACGCCTAATGACGGTGACTGGTATCTGAGATCTTATTATTATGAGGCTCCTAAGGAGCCTGAAAAACCTGTGGATCCTGAAAAACCGGAAGAATCAAAAGAACCGGAAAAAGTAATTCCGCCGCCTATAAATTCTCAGGAACCTGTAATAACTTACAGACCAGGAATATCCAATTATGTATCAGGACAAAAAGCAAACGCAGAACAGGGAATGCTCCAGCTTTCTACATATCATCAGAGAATGGGAAAGCAGGAAAAAGAATATGCAGAAGATAAGCAGATGTGGATACGTGCTTATGGAAGCCATCAGCATAATGACGGAAAAAAGAGATTTGATTATGAGCAGACAATTACAGGTATGCAGTTTGGAATGGATTTGTACAATAATGTAAATAGCAAAAGCACAACAGACCGTGCTGGTCTGATACTGGATTATTCATATGCGAATGCTCGTTTTTTCGATGATTTACGTTCTGAAAAAAATACAGGAAGAATGCATGCACAAAGTACCGCTTTTGGCGGGTATTATACAAAAATAACTAATGATTCGGCATATTTTGATATAGTGGGAATAGTCGGTCTATTAAATAACGGTTTTAAGGATTCATACGGAGAGAAAAGTGCACAGGACGGCTGGCGAACAGGTATATCATTGGAAACAGGATATCCTTTTGTAAGTAATAGCGGCTGGGGGCTGGAGCCGCAGCTGCAGCTGGCATATCAGCATACACATTACAGCAGTTTTAGTGATTCATATTCAGATATAGAAGGATATAACGCTGATATGTTACGTGGAAGAGGTGGCTTCAGGGTATTTAAAGATATTGGAAATAATGGGAGCCAGCTTTACGGAGTAGCAAATATAATACATGATTTTACAGATTTTAAAGATTTGAAAATTGACGGAACATCAATTGGTGAAGAGTATGACAAGAGTTACGGGGAAGCCGGGGTAGGCTTTAACCTAAAAACAACAGAAAAAAGCAGTATATACGGTGATATGCGTTATCAGAAATCCTTTGGCGGGAATATGGACAATGCGACATTTAGTATAGGATTTAAAAAAGAATTTTAAAAACACTAAAACACGGGCTGAGAAAATATAAAATTTTATCAGCCTTTAGTGTGAAACAGAACAAACTTAATAGCTTTAAATAATTAATTCTTTGTATACAGAAATGTATGACTGGGTTTATATTTTAAAAATATTAAAATTGTTGAGATCAAAAAAATTCTTATAAGCTTTTATTCTAATGGATAATTAAATTGAAGAAAGTTTAAAATGAAGGAGAAAAAAATGTTAATAAAATATAAGATGAGAGTACTTTTACTGATAGTATTTATTTTCAGTTTTCAGTTTTTAAGAGCTGAAGTCGGAGTTATCAGTGCAAATGAATTAGAAGTGATACTTGCCAGAGATGACGTAGATGCAATAGTACTTGAAGACAATATAATACTTACAAAAAATATTGACGTGACTCCGAGAAATGTAAAAATACGGGGAAATGGTTATGATCTAACCAGAGCCGGATATTATCTTAATGCTACTGGAACGAGCGGCTCTTATGATATTACATTTGACGGGATTTCATCTGGCGGGAGCAGTTATTTACTGTATAATTCCACGGCATCAAGCTGGAATGTAAAAATCACAGGAATAAATGAGCTTAGTAGTACAGGCGGGACAATATTTCGTGAAACTGCGAGCAGCAGTACTTTTACTGTAGATACAGGCGCGGTAGCTAATATGTCAGGCGGCGGAGCAGCTAACGGAATGATAAGCAATTATAAAAATAATGTAATAAAAGGTGAAGCAAATATATCTACTTCAAGCAGCGGAAGAGGAATATACACAACAGCTGCAGATGCTGTGCTTCAAGTAACAAGCAGCGGAAAATTAACAACTAATTCTTCGGCAGGTACTACATACGAAGCTGTGGGACTGTCAAATGGCGGAACAGTAGATATTAACGGTCAATGGACAGCGTCAGTTTACGGGGGAAAGGCTTTTGAAGGGGGAAAAGCAACAACTTTTAATGTAGACGGCGGAAATGTAAAATTTTCCACAGGTGTTGGTTATTCAGCAGCATCAGTGGCAGGAGCGGCTTATGAACAGGGAAGCGGGGCTGCCGGTACAATAAATATAAAAAATAACGGAACTATGGTTATAGAGGGAAAATCTGCGTATGGGATAAACAGCAGTGCTAATTCATCTTATGATTTTAATGTAAATGTAGAAAGAGGAAGTACGCTTAATGCATTTGGAGTTACGAACGGACTTCGTACAGTTACTATAACAGGAGCTGTTATCAAGCTAAATGTAAAAGGAACAGCGGAAATAACTTCAAATTCAGGTCCTGCTATACAGGGCGGTAATAAGACAAATATACTTGTAGACAGTGGAAAACTTACTGCTAATTCAGCAACGGACAACGCATTTTTAACAAACGGATACGGGACAGATATAAAAGCGATAAACAGCGGAACTATAGATTTCAGTTCAAGCGGGACAACAGCTGCTTCCAGAGTAATTTATATATCGGATGCGACTGCCACCAATGTAAGTAATTTTGAAATTTTAAGCGGTTCAAAATTTATTGTAACACATAAGGGAGCAGGAAACGGAATATATATGGATGATACATCCGATACTACAATTACTGTAGACGGCTCTGGGTCAGAATTCAAAGTAGAAGCTCCGAACGGCTCGTATGCTTTGTATACACAAAAGTACGGAACGGATTTTTATGTTACGAACGGTGCAAAAGCAGAATTCATATCAGGCAGAGCCGGTTCAAATACATTTTATCTTTCAGATGCAGGGTCGCCAAGTAATATTAATATACTAGGCGGAGCTTCATTTAATGTAACAAATAACGGAACAGGAGCGTCACGAGGGATATATACTGATGAGGGAACGACAATAATAAATCTTGATAATTCCGAATTAAACGTAAATGTTCCGAATGTGACAGGGACAGGATATGGTATATATATTTATAATCCTACGACTACAATTAAAGCAGATAATAAATCAAAAATAAATATAAATACCGGAGGAAGCGGCAGCGCAGCAGCTTTAAGAACCGGAACGGGAAATACAAAGATTACAGTTCAGGGGGCTTCTCAAATAAAAGCAATGAATAATTCTTCCGGCGGAGCTGTACTTGAACTGAATTCCGGCGGAGAATTTAATGTGACCGGTGCTGATTCACAAGCAAATATAGAAATAACAAATTCATCAAATTCAAGCAGTGCAGTTTCGGGAACTTCATCAGGTTTTACAATAAATCTTACTAACCTGGCAGAAATGTATATTTCAAACAGAAGCTCGTCAAACGCTACATTAAATGCAGGCGGAGGAGTTGTATTCAATGATCCGTCAGCATATGACGTGAAAAATCTCGGCGGAGGTCCTGCTATTTATAATGCAACAACGGCAACAGCCTTAACACTGGTAAATACAGATATAACGATGTGGGATAAAAGTAATTCGCCCGGATTCAGCAGCAGCAGTATTTTAGATGTATGGTCGGATTTAAATGCGAATTTATTAAGAACAGGGTCCACGACAGTTGCTCCGGGAAGTAAAGGAACAACTTCGGTAACAATGAGTAATATAGGACGTATAACAGCATTTGAAAAAAGTGCAAAAAAAGCAACAATAGCCGGAGGAACCAGTACTGTTATTGATTCCAAAACCGGAACCTATTATCCGGGAAGTACTATAATATATGAAGTGACGTATAAAAATGATTCGAATTTCACAGTTGCTCAGGCAGTAGTAGTCAAGGACAAATTATCTGAAATACAGACAGCTCTGGCTGACGGGACAACAGGGCAGGCATTCAAAAGCTGGACAATAACAGCTTCAAATGCACTTGGATCATCAGGAACTTCAAATGGAACTACTTTGGGAACATATTCCGATAATGCAGATTTAGATACAATAATAGATATAGCAATAGGAGACAGTGTAACATATAAAATTACTGCAACAGCAGCAGATACAGCAGTAGGAAATATAGTGAATACAGCTTTGATCGGAACTGCAGATGTAGAACCGAGCATAACATATACACCGCAAAGTCCTTCTCTGACTACTGCAAAAGCAGACGGGATAACAGGAACAAATACGGGAATATATTATGCAAACGGGATAATAACATATAAGCTGACGATTTCCAATGCTTCGAATACAGGCTTTGCAGATAATGTATCAGTTTCAGACCAGCTGTCGGCAATAAAAACAGCATTAAATGATTCTACGAACGGTTCGGCATTTATAAACTGGACAATAAAAAAACCGGTATTAAACGGGACAGGAACATCATCAACAATAAGTACAGATATTACAGATACAACAGCAGATCTGACAGATACTGCAGATATTGCACCCGGAGGAAGTATTGAATACACAATTACAGCTAAAGTAAATCCAAAAGCAATAGGTGAAATAACAAATATACCTGTAATAAATTCAGCATCTGTACCTGAAGCGACTACAAAACATACATATACAAAATTAGATGCTTCAAAGATATATAAAGGCTCTGCTGAAGGTTATATACCCGGGACAGAAACAACATATGAAATTATTGTAACAAACAACGGGGCAGGAACAGCAGGCGGAGTAACAGTAGAAGATATGCTGTCAAATGAAAAAACATATAAACTTGATGGAACAACAGAAATACCAGCCTATACAAGCTGGACAATAACATCAGCGGTATCAGGAACAGTATCAGGAAACAGCAGCGGAATAACAACAGATCTAAACGATACTCTGACTATAGGGCCGGGATCTTCGGTTACTTATACTGTTAAGGCAATAGTAAATTCAGAGGCTGCGGGAGTAATAAGCAATACTGCAAAAGTTGGCGGTGAAGAGATAAAAGCAGCAGATATAAATCCTGTAAATGATAAAAGCAAAGTGCAGGCAGTCAAAAAACTGGAGACAAATCTTCCCGGTAATCTTTATAATCCGGGACAGATAGTAGAGTATACAATAGAAATAGAAAATACGGGAACTTCTCCTGTAAAAGGATATAACATACAGGATATAAAAAATGAACAGAAAACAAAAGATCTTCTGGGAAATGAAATAAATGCATTTGATTCATGGGTAGTGACAGGGACAATAATCAGCGGTGAAGCTAAAAATGTAACATTGACTTCAGAATCAACAGATTTAAATGATACCATAGATTTAGGCCCGGGAGCTAAAGTATATTATTCTGTTGAGGTACAAATCAGTCCTAATGCAGCAGATGCGATAATAAATACAGCTAAGGCAGACGGGCAGGAAATAAAATCTCCTGTTATAAATCCTGAAAAAGGACTTAGTAATATAGTTGCAACAAAGACATATACCGGACCGGCACAGGGTTATACACCGGGTCAGCAGGTAACTTATGAACTGAAACTGGGCAATCCGGGGACAGCCTCAGCAATCGGGGTAACAGCTGTAGATATGCTGTCGGCAGAAACAACAACCGATATAAACGGTACATTAATTCCCGCATACACAAGCTGGACAATAACATCGCAAATACTTGGAGTAGTGTACGGCAATAGTACCGGAATAACAACAGATTTAAATGATACTTTAAATATAGGAGTTGGAGGATTAGTTGTTTATACGATAACAGCTACAGTGAATCCTGAAGCAGCAGGGAAGATAGGGAATACAGCAAAGGTAAACGGAAATGACATAACTGATCCAAGCGGTCCGAAAGACCCGGAAAATGGTAAGGATAATGTAACAGCAGTGAAAACGTATACTGGACCATCACAGGGATATACACCAGGCGGACAGGTAACTTATGAATTAAAGCTGACGAATACAGGTACAGCATTAGCCACAGGAGTTACAGCAATAGATACATTATCATCAGAAACAACAACTGACATAAATGGGGCATCAGTTCCGGCATATACAAGCTGGACAATAACATCAGCGAAAACCGGTTCGGTATCTGGAAACAGCAGCGGAATAACAGCTGACTTAAACGATACATTAAATATGGGAGCAGGAGCCACAGTAACTTATACAATAACGGCAACAGTAAATACAGATGCAGCAGGTAAAATAGGTAATACAGCAAAAATAAATGATACAGATGTAACAGATCCAAGCGGACCAAAAGACCCGGAAGACGGGAAGAGCAATGTAACTGCAACAAAAACATATACCGGACCGTCACAAGGCTATACACCGGGTCAGCAGGTAACATATGAACTAAAACTGACGAACAGCGGTACAGCATTAGCTATAGGGGTAACCGCAATAGATGCACTATCCTCAGAAACAACAACAGATATAAACGGCGCTTCAATTCCGGCATACACGAGCTGGACAATAACATCAATGAAAACTGGTTCAGTATCAGGAAACAGTACTGGAATAACAACAGATTTGAATGATACATTAAATATGGGAGCAGGAGCTACAGTAACTTATACAATAACAGCAACAGTAAATACAGATGCAGCAGGTAAAATAGGTAATACAGCAAAAATAAATGATACAGATGTAACAGATCCAAGCGGACCAAAAGATCCGGAAGATGGGAAGAGTAATGTAACTGCAGTGAAAACATACACAGGACCATCACAGGGATATACACCAGGCGGACAGGTAACATATGAACTGAAACTTACAAATACAGGAACAGCATTAGCTACAGGAGTAACAGCAGTAGACACATTATCCTCAGAAACAACAACAGACATAGACGGCGGATCAGTTCCGGCATATACAAGCTGGACAATAACATCAGTAAAAACTGGTTCAGTAACTGGGAACAGCACTGGAATAACGACTGATTTAAATGATACATTGACAATGGCTGGAGGCTCAACAGTAACCTATACAATAACAGCAACAGTAAATACAGATGCGGCAGGAAAGATAGGAAACACAGCAAAGGTAAATGGAAATGACATAACAGACCCAAGCGGGCCAAAAGACCCGGAAGATGGAAAGAGTAATGTAACTGCAACAAAAACATATACCGGACCATCACAAGGGTATACACCGGGTGGACAGGTAACATATGAGCTAAAACTGACGAACACTGGTACAGCGTTAGCTACAGGAGTAACTGCGGTAGATACACTGTCCTCAGAAACAACAACCGATATAAATGGTTCATCAGTTCCGGCATATACAAGCTGGACAATAACATCAGTAAAAACTGGATCAGTATCTGGAAACAGCAGTGGAATAACAACTGATTTAAATGATACGTTGACAATGGCTGGAGGCTCAACAGTAATCTATACAATAACAGCAACAGTAAATACAGATGCGGCAGGCAAAATAGGGAATACAGCCAAAATAAACGGTACAGATGTAACAGATCCAAGCGGACCAAAAGACCCCGAAGACGGGAAGAGTAATGTAACAGCAACAAAAGTATATACCGGACCATCACAAGGCTATACACCGGGTGGACAGGTAACTTATGAACTAAAACTGACAAACAGTGGTACAGCATTAGCATTGGGAGTAACAGCTGTAGATGCATTATCCTCAGAAACAACAACCGACATAAACGGCTCATCAGTCCCGGCATATACAAGCTGGACGATAACATCAGTGAAAACCGGTTCGGTATCTGGAAACAGCAGCGGAATAACGACTGATCTAAATGATACATTGACGATGGCTGGAGGTTCCACAGTAACCTATACAATAACAGCAACAGTAAATACAGATGCGGCAGGAAAAATAGGTAATACAGCAAAAATAAATGGTACAGATGTAACTGACCCAAGCGGACCAAAAGACCCGGAAGACGGAAAGAGTAATGTAACAGCAGTGAAAACATATACCGGACCATCACAGGGATATACACCAGGTGGACAGGTAACATATGAACTGAAACTAACAAACAGCGGTACAGCGTTAGCTACAGGAGTAACAGCAGTAGATACATTATCGTCAGAAACAACAACCGACATAGACGGTGGATCAGTTCCTGCATACACAAGCTGGACAATAACATCAGTGAAAACTGGTTCGGTATCTGGAAACAGTACTGGAATAACGACTGATCTGAATGATACTTTGACAATGTCTGGAGGTTCCACAGTAACTTATACAATAACAGCAACAGTAAATACAAATGCGGCAGGAAAAATAGGGAATACAGCAAAAATAAATGATACAGATGTAACAGATCCAAGCGGACCAAAAGACCCGGAAGACGGGAAGAGTAATGTAACCGCAGTGAAAACATATACCGGACCATCACAGGGGTACACACCAGGCGGACAGGTAACATATGAACTGAAACTGACAAACAGTGGGACAGCGTTAGCCACAGGGGTAACAGCAGTAGATGCATTATCCTCAGAAACAACAACTGACATAAATGGTTCGTCAATTCCTGCATACACAAGCTGGACAATAACATCAGTGAAAACTGGTTCGGTATCCGGAAACAGCACTGGAATAACGACAGATCTAAATGATACATTGACAATGTCTGGAGGTTCCACAGTAACTTACACAATAACAGCAACAGTAAATACAGATGCGGCAGGAAAAATAGGGAATACAGCTAAGATAAATGGTACAGATGTAACAGACCCAAGCGGGCCAAAAGATCCTGAAGATGGAAAGAGTAATGTAACGGCAACAAAAACATATACCGGACCATCACAGGGGTACACACCAGGTCAGCAGGTAACATATGAATTAAAACTGACAAACAGCGGTACAGCGTTAGCCACAGGGGTAACAGCAGTAGATATACTATCCTCAGAAACAACAACCGATATAAATGGCGCTTCAGTTCCTGCATACACAAGCTGGACAATAACATCAGTGAAAACTGGTTCGGTATCCGGAAACAGCACTGGAATAACGACAGATCTAAATGATACATTGACAATGTCTGGAGGTTCCACAGTAACTTACACAATAACAGCAACAGTAAATACAGATGCGGCAGGAAAAATAGGGAATACAGCTAAGATAAATGGTACAGATGTAACAGACCCAAGCGGGCCAAAAGATCCTGAAGATGGAAAGAGTAATGTAACGGCAACAAAAACATATACCGGACCATCACAGGGGTACACACCAGGTCAGCAGGTAACATATGAACTAAAACTGACGAACAGCGGTACAGCGTTAGCCACAGGAGTAACAGCAGTAGATACACTATCCTCAGAAACAACAACCGACATAAACGGTTCATCAGTTCCGGCATATACAAGCTGGACGATAACATCAGTGAAAACCGGTTCAGTATCTGGAAACAGCAGCGGAATAACAACCGACTTAAGCGATACATTAAATATGGGGGCAGGAGCTACAGTAACTTATACGATAACAGCGACAGTGAATCCAGATGCAGCAGGAAAGATAGGGAACACAGCAAAGATAAATGATACAGATATAACAGATCCAAGCGGGCCAAAAGATCCTGAAGATGGAAAGAGTGATGTAACGGCAACAAAAACATACACAGGACCATCACAGGGTTATACACCGGGTGGACAGGTAACATATGAACTGAAACTTACAAATACAGGAACAGCATTAGCTACAGGAGTAACAGCTGTAGATGCATTATCGTCAGAAACAACAACTGACATAAATGGTTCATCAATTCCTGCATACACAAGCTGGACAATAACATCAGTAAAAACCGGTTCGGTATCTGGAAACAGTACTGGAATAACGACTGATCTGAATGATACATTGACAATGTCTGGAGGTTCCACAGTAACTTATACAATAACAGCAACAGTAAATACAGATGCGGCAGGAAAGATAGGGAACACAGCAAAAGTAAATGGAAATGACATAACAGACCCAAGCGGACCAAAAGATCCAGAAGATGGAAAGAGTAATGTAACGGCAACAAAAACATACACAGGACCATCACAGGGCTATACACCAGGTCAGCAGGTAACTTATGAATTAAAACTGACAAACAGCGGTACAGCATTAGCTACAGGAGTAACAGCAATAGATATACTATCCTCAGAAACAACAACCGACATAAACGGTACATCAGTTCCGGCATATACAAGCTGGACAATAACATCAGTAAAAACTGGTTTAGTGTCCGGAAACAGCAGCGGAATAACAACTGATTTAAATGATACGTTGACAATGGCTGGAGGCTCAACAGTAATCTATACAATAACAGCAACAGTAAATACAGATGCGGCAGGCAAAATAGGGAATACAGCTAAAATAAACGGTACAGATGTAACAGATCCAAGCGGTCCAAAAGACCCCGAAGACGGGAAGAGTAATGTAACAGCAACAAAAGTATATACCGGACCGTCACAAGGCTATACACCGGGTCAGCAGGTAACATATGAACTAAAACTGACGAACACTGGTACAGCGTTAGCTACAGGAGTAACTGCGGTAGATACACTGTCCTCAGAAACAACAACCGATATAAATGGTTCATCAGTTCCAGCTTATACAAGCTGGACGATAACATCAGTGAAAACCGGTTCAGTATCTGGAAACAGCAGCGGAATAACAGTTGACTTAAGTGATACATTAAATATGGGGGCTGGAGCTACAGTAACTTACACAATAACAGCAACAGTAAATACAGATGCAGCAGGCAAAATAGGGAATACAGCAAAGGTAAATGGAAATGACATAACAGATCCAAGCGGACCAAAAAACCCGGAAGATGGAAAGAGCAATGTAACGGCAACAAAAACATACACAGGACCATCACAAGGGTATACACCGGGTGGACAGGTAACATATGAACTAAAACTGACGAATACTGGCACAGCGTTAGCTACAGGAGTAACTGCGGTAGATACACTGTCAGCAGAAACAACAACTAACATAAACGGTTCATCAGTTCCTGCATATACAAGCTGGACAATAACGTCAGTGAAAACCGGTTCAGTATCTGGAAACAGCAGCGGAATAACAGCTGACTTAAGCGATACATTAAATATGGGAGCAGGAGCCACAGTAACCTATACGATAACAGCGACAGTAAATCCAGCTGCAGCAGGTAAGATAGGGAATACAGCGAAAGTAAACGGAAATAATATAACAGATCCAAGCGGTCCTAAAGATCCTGAGAATGGTAAAGATAATGTAACTGCAGTGAAAACATACACAGGACCATCACAGGGTTATACACCAGGTGAGCAGGTAACTTATGAACTGAAATTAACAAATAGCGGTACAGCGTTAGCTACAGGAGTAACAGCAGTAGATGTGTTGTCAGGGGAAACAACAACAAATATAAACGGCGCTTCAGTTCCTGCATACACGAGCTGGACAATAACATCAGTGAAAACTGGTTCAGTATCTGGAAATAGCAATGGAATAACTACTGATCTAAATGATACATTAGCAATGTCTGGGGGTTCAACGGTAACTTATACAATAACAGCAACAGTAAATCCAGATGCAGCAGGCAAAATAGGAAATACAGCGAAAGTGAACGGAAATAACATAACAGATCCAAGCGGACCAAAAGACCCGGAAGACGGAAAGAGTAATGTAACTGCAACAAAAACATACACAGGACCATCGCAGGGCTATACACCAGGCCAGCAGGTAACATATGAACTAAAACTGACGAACACTGGTACAGCGTTAGCTACAGGAGTAACTGCGGTAGATACATTATCATCAGAAACAACAACAGACATAGACGGCGGATCAGTTCCTGCATACACAAGCTGGACAATAGCATCCTCAAAAACTGGTTCGGTATCTGGAAACAGTAATGGTATAACAACTGATTTAAATGATACATTGACGATGGCTGGTGGCTCAACGGTAACTTATACAATAACAGCGACAGTAAATACAGATGCAGCAGGCAAAATAGGAAACACAGCGAAAGTAAACGGAAATAATATAACAGACCCAAGCGGACCAAAAGACCCGGAAGATGGAAAAAGTAATGTAACAGCAGTGAAAACATACACAGGACCATCACAAGGATATACACCGGGCGGACAGGTAACATATGAACTAAAACTGACGAACACTGGTACAGCGTTAGCTACAGGAGTAACTGCGGTAGATACACTATCATCAGAAACAACAACCAACATAAACGGTTCATCAGTTCCTGCATATACAAGCTGGACAATAACATCCTCAAAAACTGGTTCAGTATCCGGAAACAGTAATGGTATAACAACAGACTTAAATGATACATTGATAATGTCTGGAGGTTCCACAGTAACCTATACAATAACAGCAACAGTAAATCCAGATGCAGCAGGCAAAATAGGAAATACAGCAAAGGTAAACGGAAATAACATAACAGATCCAAGTGGACCAAAAGACCCGGAAGATGGAAAAAGTAATGTAACAGCAGTGAAAACATACACAGGACCATCACAAGGGTATACACCGGGCGGACAGGTAACATATGAACTGAAACTAACAAATAGCGGTACAGCGTTAGCCACAGGAGTAACAGCTGTAGACGCATTATCGTCAGAAACAACAACCAATATAAATGGTTCATCAGTTCCTGCATACACAAGCTGGACAATAACATCAGTGAAAACCGGCTCAGTATCCGGAAACAGTAATGGTATAACAACAGACTTAAATGATACATTGATAATGTCTGGAGGTTCTACAGTAACTTATACAATAACGGCAACAGTAAATACAGATGCTGCTGGCAAAATAGGGAATACAGCAAAGGTAAATGGAAATAACATAACAGATCCAAGCGGACCAAAAGACCCTGAAGATGGAAAAAGTAATGTAACAGCGACAAAAACATATACCGGACCATCACAGGGCTATACGCCAGGTCAGCAGGTATCATATGAACTGAAACTGACTAACAGCGGAACGGCATTGGCTATAGGAGTAACAGCAATAGATACATTATCATCAGAAACAACAACCGATATAAACGGAACATCAGTTCCGGCATATACAAGCTGGACAATAACATCAGTGAAAACCGGCTCAGTATCTGGAAACAGTAGCGGAATAACAGCTGACTTGAATGATACATTAAATATGGGAGCAGGTTCCACAGTAACTTATACAATAACAGCAACAGTAAATACAAATGCAGCTGGAAAAATTGGGAATACGGCAAAAGTAAACGGAAATAACATAACAGATCCGAGCGGACCAAAAGATCCTGAAAATAATGTAAATAATATCAGGATAAATAAAGAACTGGTAACAGATTTGTCAAACGGCTATACACCTGGTCAGACAGTACAATATAAGATAACAGTTGAAAATCAAGGTACTGTCTTAGCATTGGGGTATAATGTCAAGGATATAAGAACAGATCAGAAAACTACGGATATGAATGGGACAGCAATAGATACATTTACAAGCTGGCAGATAAAGGGAACTGTTATATCCGGTTCAGCAGCGGGAGTAACTTCAAATACTACAGGGGATCTAAATGATACAATTTCACTTTCTTCGGGCGGAAAAGTAGAATATCTGATAACTGCAGTAATAAATACTAATGCAGCAGGTAAAATTACTAATAAAGGTGTAGGAAATGGAAATCCTGTAGAACCGTCGACACCTCCTGTTGATCCTGAAAATAATAAAAGTAATATTTCAGCTAAAAAAGAATTGATAACAGATTTATCAAACGGCTATACACCGGGTCAGACAGTACAGTATAAAATAGTGCTGGAAAATACAGGAACTACGCTGGTAAGCGGCTATGAGATAAAAGATATAAGAACCAATCAAAAAACTACAGATATAAGCGGAAACAGCATAGATTCATTTACAGGATGGACAATAACTGGTACTGTTACAAACGGGACAGGAACAGGAGTGACGCCAAGTACTACAGGTGATTTAAATGATACTGTATCATTATCTGCCGGCGGAAAGATAGAGTATATGATATCAGCAGTAATAAATACTGATGCGGCAGGTAAAATTACAAATGCAGGATTAGCTGACGGAAATAAAATAGAACCGTCAACACCGCCTGCAGAGCCTGTAAATGACAAAAGTAAAGTAACTGTAAAAAAAGAATTAGTTACAAGCTTATCAAATGGTTACATGCCGGGGCAGACTATAGAATACAAAATTACTTTAAAAAATACCGGAGTTTCGCCTGTAAATAACTATAGTATCAAAGATATAAGGGCAGATCAGAAAACGACTGATTTACTTGGAAACAGCATAGATTCATTTACAAGCTGGACGATAGCGGGAGCTGTTACAGCCGGAACAGGCGTAGGAGTAACACCAAATACCACTGGTGATTTAAATGATATACTGACACTGTCACCGGGAGCTGTAGTAGAATATACAGTAAATGCAGTTATCAATACTAATGCAGCAGGAAAAATCACAAATGCAGGATTAGCTGACGGAAATAGTGTAGAACCGTCAACACCGTCTGTAGATCCTGCAACAGATAACAGTAAAGTAACAGCGGTAAAAGAAATAATCACAAACTTTGAAAACGGCTATACTGCGGGTGAAAGAGTAGAATATAAAATTACTGTTGAAAATAAAGGGAATGTAATTGCTAAAGGAAATGTAGTAAAAGATATAAGACTGGATCAAAAAACTTTTGATTTTGACGGAAATACAATAAATGCCTTTGAAGGATGGACAGTAAGCGGAAAAGTAGTAAGCGGGCAGGCTTATGGTGTAACTGGAACTACAACTTCCGATCTGAATGATACTATTAATCTGGGACCAAATTCAAAAGTAGAATATATTGTTTCAGCAGTTATACATAGAGATGCTTATAATGATATTATAAATACAGGTTTTCTGAATGGTACTGAACTAAAAACAGCTTCCATAAAAGCAAAACCAGAAGCAGCAGATCTTACTATAAGTATTACTGCATCAAAAGATATAGTAGAGTTAGGCGAAACAATAGAGTATACTGTAAGGGTTTATAACAAAGGAAGAGTAGCAAGAACAGGATTGAATGTTAAAAATTTACTGCCTGTAGGATTTAGCTATATTGATGAAACTGTAGCATATAAAAAGGACAGTTCAAAATCAAGAACAGCATCAGCGGCAGGCGGCAGACTATCGGCATCTAATACTGGAGATGTAATCTTCAGTACTTTCGATCTGAACCCTAAAGAAGAAATAATAATAACTTATGCTGCTAAAATAGGAACTACAATACAGCCGGGAAAATACAAAACATCTGCAATTGCAAGGGAAGATAGCCAGGAAGTCACTGGTGCTGCAAGTGCAACGGTTCAGGTAACAGGAAACAGTATTGCGAATAGTGCAAGCATAATAGGAAAAGTCTTTGAAGATGTGAACGGAGACGGAATACAAAATGATGCAGGAGCAAATAAAATAATAATTAAGGATGCAGTAAACGGATCAGATTATGTTGATAATACAGCAGAATTAATTATGCTGGATGCATCTGGAAAAGAAATATCAAGAAAGAAAGTTAATGATAATGATTTGATTTTTAACGGTATAAAGATAGAAAAAATGGAAGGAAAATCATTAAACAAGACTCTAAAAGGAGTAAATAAAGTAATTGTGAGAACAGAAATAAAAACTCCCGAAATACAGGAAACATTCATGACAATTACGACAAAAGAAGGAATGGATCTTACATATAATAAAGGAATAATAAGTACTCTGGGCAGCAAGGGAGATGTGAAGTCGGGAATGTCATCACAGGAATTCTATATAAGTAAAGAAATAAAAAGAAGCGGTACTAAGTATATTCAGGAAGTTACAATAGAGAATGTGGGAATTCAGGAAGAGGGAATAGCAGGTGCAAAATTAAGAACTCCGACAGGAATAACTGTAACTACTGATGAGTACGGCAGATATCATGTTCCTGATGAATATGTAGAAAAGGAAAGAGGGAAAAATTTCATAATAAAAGTAGATGAAGCATCACTGCCGAAAGGAATGAAAGTAATTACCGAAAATCCTAGAGTAAAATTAATAACACAATACGGATTAAATGAATTCAACTTTGGAGTGCAGTCTGAGAAAAGAGGTGAGGAATAGCATGTTGAATCTTAAAAATAAAAAATCTCTGTTGTTTTTTTCGATATGCCTGAACTCACTTCTGTTGACGGGAAAGGGCTTAAACGGCCCTATCCCTGATCAGTCTGAAAGATTTATAGTAAAAAACAACAGAGAAGATGAAGAAATTAAAACTGAAAATACTGACGGATCAGATGATCCTGATGAAGTAATACCGGATCCTGAGAGTTTGACAACAGATACAATAGAGATAGAGGAAGTTTTATATAAAAGTGAATCGGATAATAAATTTGATGAAACACAGTTAAACAGAGAAAATCACAGGATAAATGTGGGGAATGGAACTATATGGACTTCTACTGAGGTTATAAAAGTAGATCCTGAAATGAATGTGGAACTGCTTACCAGCCCGGTAGTAAACGGAAGGAAATTTACGGAAGAAGAACTTGATTTCAGGGTAAAACTTAATTACAGTGATTATATTACAGGATATGAACTAAAAATTTACAGGGGGGAAGATAAAAATACACTAAATCCTCTGGCAGTGATTAAAGGCAAAGAATTAAAAAATGAAGATACGATAAGCTGGAAACCAAAAAGCTCCGACTATTTTATTCCGGGAAATCAGCTTACATATAAATTAAAAGTATATGATAAATCAGGAGATTTTGATGAAACAAATCTGGGAATAATAGATTTGATAAGCAGAAAGTCAAAGGAAAATACATATGATTTTGGAAAAGAATATAAAGATCAAGTATACAGTAACGCTGAATTAAGAATAAGAAATATAAAAAGTACTTTTGGAAAAGTAATTATCTCAGGAAATAATCTTACCAACATCCAAACCTTGAAGATAAACGGGGATAATTACTCGATAGATAAAGAAACAGATGCTGTAAAAGTGGAAAGATTGATTCCTTCGGGAGAGAGCAGCCTTTTGATACAGGCAATAGATAAAAACGGAAATACAGAAGAGCATAATCTAAAAGTTGAAATAGACAACAGATATTTCTTTGGTGTCGGAATAGCCGACTTTACAATAGGGCAGTATTCCAATACCGATGAATATAAGGATATCGACGGCAATGAAATGAACGGAAAACTTTTCAAACAGGGAAGGATAGCTTTTGACGGAGAAGCAAAGTTTAATGATAATCTGAGGGGAAGACTGCAGTTCGACACTAAGGACAGTGATATAAAGGATTTATTTGATGATTTTTTCAAAAGAGACAGAGAAGATGTATTTTTTAGAATAAGAGAAGATAATTTTTATCCCACATACGGTGATGATTCTATAATAACAAATGCAAACAGCTATTTACAGCAGGGGAAAATATTTGGTCAGCTGGAGTATAAGAAGTCCAGTATAATGTGGGGAACTTACGGTACAGGACTGAGCGGTCCGGAATTTTCACAGGTGAACAGAACATTATACGGAGCTAAAGGAGAGCTTATAAGCTCTAAAACCACAAGCTTCGGTGAAGATAAATATAATATTACGGCTTTTGGCTCAGAAGCTGAAACAATTCATGCAAAAAATGAATTTTTAGGAACAGGGGGAAGTCTTTATTTTCTAAAAAACGGAGAAGTCATCAGGGATACTGAAAAAATAAGTGTAGAATTAAGGAATAAAGACTCGGGGATAACAGAAAAAGTAGTTTACCTCGTAGAAGGAAAAGATTATGAAATAGATAATTATCAGGGAAGAGTTATTCTGAGAAAACCGCTTAAAGACCATGTGGCAGATTCATACAGTGATTTGATACAGGAAGACGGAAAGTCCGGAAGTGAATTATATCTTGTGGCAGAATATGATTATGAGCCGGGAACATCAGAATCATTGAGCAATATGACTTATGGAGGAAGAGGAAGTGCATGGATAGGTGAACATCTGCAAATAGGTGGTACTTACATAAAGGAAGAAAAGGATAACAGTTCTGATTATGAAGTTTATGGCGGAGATGCCACTTTAAGATATTCGGACGGCACATATTTAAGAGGAGAATACAGTGAATCCAAATCAAGAAATATAGATAATTATTATATATCTTATAACGGTGGCCTGGAGTTTACCAATAAAAACAGCAATCCTCTTGAAAAAAGCAGCGGAAGAGCCTATTCACTCAGGGGAGTATTAAATCTTTATGATTTGAACAAGAACTTATTTAAGCCGTATGGAAATGAAGTAAACGGCTGGTATTTAAATGTAGGAAGCGGTTTTTCCGGCGGGCAGTACAGTAATGACTATGCTCTGGAGGCTTACGGCGGGGAAATAAAGCTGAATCCTGCAGACGGATTATATTTCCGTACAAAATATGAGAGTACGGAAAAAGATTACTATTTAGACGGAAGAATAGAGACTAAGGAATCTATAACCGGACAGATAGAATATGCAGTAAGTGAAAAACTGAGATTATCAGCGGCATTGGAAAATAAGACAGAAAAAATGACGAATGAAGAGGATAAAGAAGCACTCATTCTTGCAGCAAGAGCTGATTATAAAGTAACTCCCAATCTGGATATTTACGGAGTAATTCAGGAAGCTGTAAAGCAGAAGAATTATGATAACAGATCACTTTACAGACTGGGAGTGGAAAGCAGATGGAATGACAGACTGACAGTAAAAGCAGAAGGTAAGCTCGGGGATAATGATACATCAGGTGCAGAGATTACTGCTGATTATAAAATAACTAATAATTATAGTGTTTATATGGGATATGATCTTTGGAACAGTATCTCGGAAAATTCTGATAAAGTTGTAATCGGTCAGAGGGCAAGAATAACAGACAAGTTTTCAGTATATGCAGAAAATCAGTTTTTAAAAGAAAGAGATGAAAAAAGTTATCTGGAATCATACGGAGCTGACTACAGTCTTACTGATAATTACAGAGCAGGAGTTTCATATCAGTATGGAAGGGTAAATCCCAACAACGGACCTTCTTATGACAGAACAGCAGTGAGTCTGTCATCAAGTTTTATAAAATCGAATTTTCAGCTTCAAAATAAATTGGAATACAGAATGGATAAAGGAGATGCTACAGATGAAGTCCAGTATGTATTGCTGAATTCGGCAAGCTATAAAGTAACAGAATCTTTGAGATTTCTTGCCAAAGGTGATTATACGATTTCCAAAGATAAAAGGACAAACAGAACTATTAATGAGTATGCTGAAGCGGGAATAGGAATAGCTTACAGACCTATACACAATAACAGGCTTAATATGCTGGGCAGATACAGCTATATATTAAATAAAGAAAATGATACTGACAGGGAAACTTCTTATCTTGAAGAATCAAAACACATATTTGAAGCAGAGGGGAATTACAAACTTACCAAAAGATTTACAACAGGTATGAAAGCAGCAGTAAAATTTGAAGATGACTATTATAAAACTTCAGACGGAAGAAATATAAAAGTAGAAAAGAACTTTGCACTGCTGGGATTCAGACAGGAATATGAAGTGATAAAGGACTGGGATCTGATGGCAGAATACCGGTTTCTTGCTGATATAGGAGAAAATAATAATACGGAGAATTTAAAACACGGGGCGTTAGTAGGAGTATACAAGCATATAGGAGAAAATCTGAAAATAGGTGTAGGATATAATTTTTCAAATTTTCAGGATGATCTGAGGGATACAGATATAAATGCTCAGGGATGGTTTATAAATATAATAGGGAAATTTTAAAAAAGAGGCAGCTGCCTCTTTTTTTAGTGTAGAAGTCATAGTTATATTTTCAGTTTAGTTATAATTTTATATTCAAAATTCAGTATAATCATATACAGAATTTTCCAAAGTCCATATATTATCTGCTTTTTTGGCTTTTATACTGATAATCTGACTTTTGAAATCTTTTATTTTAGGGACATATTCTAGTACAGATTCAGAAATTACAATAAAAGTAAGAAAATAAAGCTCATTTACTTCCTGATCAGAAAATTTTTCAATATCTGTAGCATAAGCACTGCCAAGTCTTTCAATAAGTTTTTTATCTATAAAATCATTAAAGTCTTTATTTTGGATAAGTATATCTATATCAGGAACACTTATTTTTACTAAAACAAGAGCGTCACCGGGAGAAAGGTAATGAATTTCCTGAATTTCATATTTTGTGGTCAGAAATTTAATATTAAGAAGCAGATAGGAGAAATAAGAAACCTGCAGCATTTCTTCAGAAATATTTTCAGAATGAATATCAAGTTTTTCTATTTCTGTTTTTTGTCTGGAAACAGAATCTTTAAATGCCTGTTCTATAAGAAGATTATTTTGTGTAAGTGTGTCTTTTTTTAGTCTGAGATCGGCTTCTTTCGTAGTCTTATATCCCGGAGCTGAAAAGCATACAATAAAAAATAAAATCAGGATAAGAATATTTGCTGATCTTCTCATAACATCACCTCGTTTCTTATAATTTATTTTAACCTTTTAAAATAAAAAACACAACAGATTTTATTGCAGATAATATCTTATTTATTTGAAGTAAACAGAATATTATACTTAAAGAGCTTATTAAAAAGATGAATGACAATTTTCAGGATTTATAAAACAAAAAACTGTATCTAATTTGATACAGCTTTTTAGAAAGAATTTTTATTTAAAAAATTAAAACATAACCTGTCCGCCGGTAATATTAATAGACTGACCCGTACAGTAAGAAGCTTTTTCAGAAGCATAAAACAGAAGGATATTCAGAACATCCTGATATTCACAGCCTCTTTTTAGCGGTACTTTATCTCTGTAGATTTTCTCTACCTGATCCTCGGAAACTCCGAGTTTTTTGGCATATTGCGGCAAAAGACTCTGGAACATAGGGGATTTAAGTAAATTGCCCAGCATAAGACTGTTTACCCTGATATTATGTTCTGCAAGATCCAGAGCAAGCGACTGGGTTAACCCGACACCTCCGAATTTTGAAGCAGAGTATGCTGAATTATGCTTGCTTCCTACTTTACCGGATTTTGTATTTATCTGTATAATATTCCCAAAACCTTGTTTTATCATGATTTTTGATATTTCCCTTGCACACAGAAAATATCCGGTAAGATTTACAGATACAGAGATATCCCAGTCTCTGAGATCAAAGCTGTCAATTTTCGAGCTTCTTGCTACTCCGGCATTATATACAAGAAGATCAACATGCTTGTAATTTTGTTCTGCAAATTTTCTCAGGTTTATAACTTCCTCTTCATTGGCTGCATTTGCCTGAAAGCTTTGAAAGTTTCCCTGATATTTGCTGCTAATTTCATCTTTTACTTTTTCGGCATTTTCTCCGTTTATATCTGCTATCAGTACATCATAGCCGGCTTCGGCCAATCCTTTGGAAAGAAACTCCCCGAGGGTTTGTCCGCCTCCTACTACTATTGCGACTTGTTTTTCCAATTTAAATCATCCCTTTCGTTTGTATCAGATTTAGTGTATTGTTGTGTCTGTCTCCCGATAAATATCATAGTACACTAGTGTAGTTTGATCTGCTGTGAATTATTTTGAATACATACCAAAGCTTGCAAGCCATGCTATGAATACTGTAGGTGCTCCTGTGAGGAAACGTGCGTACAATACTGAAGGAACCCCGACTTCTACTGTTTCTACCTCTGCCTCTGCCAGTCCCAGACCAACAGGAATAAAGTCACAAGCTGCCTGTGAATTAATGGCAAATAATGCCGGCAGTGCAAACTGTGCGGGTATATTTCCTTTTCCTATTTCCACACCTACAAGAACTCCTATTACCTGTGCTATTACAGCTCCCGGCCCTAAAAACGGCGATAAAAGAGGGAAAGAACATATCAGTGAAATTATAAGCAGTCCCGGAAGAGTACTTGCCAGAGGAGTAAGAGCCTTGGCGATAACATCTCCGATTCCTGATTTCAGTATAACACCTATAAGCATAGCAACAAATGCCATAAAAGGAAGTATTGTTTTTATTATGGTATCTATAGTTTCTCTTCCTGCCTGATAAAGAGTACTTACCAGATTACCCATTCCCATACCGATTTTCCCCATTAATCCCGAAGACTGCTGACTGATTTTTTTGTCAGTTGAATATTTTGGCTGCTTATTTTCCGAAGCAGCCTCTTTTACGGCAGCTGGAGCTGGTACAGCCGCACTTTCTTCTCCGGTATATTCTGTTATATTAGATGGTTTAACAGCTGAAACATAAATATCTTCAGTTATATACTGAGCAAGAGCTCCGCTTTTACCTGTTGCCATGATATTTATAGTAGGGACTCTTTTTTTGGGATAAATTCCGCATCTGAGATTACCTCCGCAGTCTATTATTACAGCTGCAATCTGTTCATCTTCTACTTTTGTCTTAAAACCGTCAACCAGTTCACCGCCTGTTTTTTCGGCAAGAACTTTTGCTACTTCGGGAATATGTCCTCCTGTTACATAAAGAATAACGTTTTTCTTTTCATCAGGGGCAATTATCAGCGGACCTCCGAAACCTCCGTCACCGGCATGAACTATTACTTTTTTATACATAAATATCCTCCTCT
Organism: Sebaldella termitidis ATCC 33386; assembly: GCF_000024405.1. Classification (NCBI taxonomy): domain Bacteria; kingdom Fusobacteriati; phylum Fusobacteriota; class Fusobacteriia; order Fusobacteriales; family Leptotrichiaceae; genus Sebaldella; species Sebaldella termitidis. The sequence continues at coordinate 1,164,475 of NC_013517.1, forward strand.
ATAATTTTATTTCTGCAGGAAGCTTTACACCCTGCTGTTTTTCCACATAGGAAGTAGTAAAGTCTGTTACCCATCCTCTGAAAAAATTAGTAACGACCCCTACAAGAAAATATCTGAGTGCCAGATCCGAAATAGGAAGTCCCAGCTGTGTAATACCATTTGCTACTCCGAGAAAAACAAATAATTCGCCGGGATTAATATGAGGAAATAAACCGTTCATTGTATGGCACGCATATGTAGAAGCAGAATAATAGCTCGGCTTATATTTTTCCGGAAGAAATCTCCCCAGAGACATAGTCATAGGATTAATAAAGAAGAATGTACCTACTGTAGGCAGTACAAGATATCTTAATAACGGGTGAATAGCAGATTTTTGTGCCAATCTTTCTATTTTGTCCTCACCGACAAATTTAATAAGCGCATTCATTGCCACAAGCAGACATATTAAAAGGGGAAGTATTCCTGATACTAAACCTACAAAAACAGTTCCGCCTTCCTGAAACAGACCAATAAATCCTGTGGCCAGTTTTGATAAAAATTCCATATAGTTCCTCCTAAAATTTATTTTTAGCTGAAAGATTATGCAGGGATATTTTGTGTATTTAACATTTCCAGCTCCTTGATATAATTAGACTGTGCATTATACAATGCTTTTTTTATAACACTATCTATCTTTTCATCTTCCCAGTTTTCCATAATATTTCTGTTTTTAACGAAAGCTAAGGTTTTGAATCTTGTGAATACCGTATAACCGTTCATAACCTTGCCGTCCAGAATTTCTCCGTCTCTTGTGATAAGAAGAAGTATTACACAGCCTCTGCTGATTCTGGATCTCTGTTTTCCGATAAGTACAAATCCTTTTTTTCGCAGATTTATATATTCCCTGTTAAAATATTTCAGCTGAAATAGAGTGAAAACACATTGCAGAGCCCAAACCAGGATAATTAATATTATTAGTTGAATCACTTTTGTCACCTCCTTTTGAAATTTTGTATACTGTTAGCACAAAATTGCAAAAAAGTCTAAAAAAATTTGTATTAACATTATTTGCGGTGCTTTGAAATTTTGTTCTTGTATTGCACAAAATCGTAAAAAAGTCTAAAAAAATTGCAATTTTGTGTTATTTGAGAAAAAAATTGCTTATAATAATATATAACCCTAATTTATGGTTTTGTCAATAGAAGAAAAATAATTTTTTTAAATTATATTTTATAAGAAATTACTGTAAAAGGGAACAAAATACCAAAAAAACCTGAACAAAAGTCAGGTTTTTTACATCTAAAATTATAAATTAATAAAATTAAGAACTAAAATCTTCACCAAGTGAATTTGCCGTAAGAATTGCCGAGTATACATCATCAACAGTTACTTCAAAGGGCATATTATAAATAGTTTCGCCTTCTGCACATGCAAGTTTGGCTGCTTCGTAAATTTTTTCTTTATTTATATTTTCGATTCCCATATCTTTAAAGCAAACCGGAAGGTTGATTTTTTTACAGAATGACAAGACATCTTCTATTTCATTTTTCGGTGCATTTTCCAAAACCAGCTGCACCAGCACTCCGAAAGTTACTTTTTCTCCGTGGTATAAATGATGAAGTTCTTCTACAACTGTAAGTCCGTTATGTATAGCGTGTGCTGCCGCAAGTCCGCCGCTTTCAAAACCTACCCCGCTCAGATAAGTATTTGCTTCAATTATATTTTCGAGAGATTTAGTGACAACTTTGTTTTCAACAGATAATTTAGCAAGATATCCGTCAGACAGAAGTGTATTATAGCATAATTCAGCAAGCGCAGCAGATGCTTTGGTAGCAGTTCCGCCGGCCATAGTCTTTTTATTGGCGGCAGTACAGGCACGTGCTTCAAAATAAGTTGCCAAAGCATCCCCCATTCCTGCGGCCAGTAATCTTACCGGAGCATTAGCTATAATTTTTGTATCCATAATAACAAGATCAGGATTTTTGGAAAGGAACAGATACTCGCTGAAAACACCTTCATCAGTGTATATTACAGACAAAGCACTGCACGGAGCATCGGTAGAAGCAATGGTAGGAACTATCACTACAGGGATTTTTGCGTAGTATGATACTGCTTTAGCTGTATCCAGAGTTTTTCCCCCGCCGATTCCTACAATGGAGTCTATTTTGTTCTGCTGTATTATTTCCATAAGTCTGTTGATTTCTGTTTTTGAACATTCTCCGTTGAATTTTTCGAATAAGATGTTGCTGCTGCTGTTTTGATAGCTGTTTGAAACAGGTTCTTTAATAATTTTTGTAATAAAATCATCAGCAATGATAAGTGAATTTTTTCCTAAGCTTGAGGTATAAACTTCAAGTCTTTCAATAGTGTTATATCCTTGAACGTATTTTGACGGTGATAAAATTATTTTGTCCATTTGTGTTCCCTCCTTGTATAATTTAAATTGTTTAATTCTAACATTTTATTTTTAAATTATCAAATTATATTTCCAAATATTTTGTTAATTAAAATATAAGCATTGAAGGACTGGAAAAATACCCGCTGTAAAGAATATTGAGGTAAAAATATCCGGTGTTAACAAGTGATTTAAAGAATTCTAAAACAGCGGATGCATGAAAAACAGCGCAGACAAAATATAAAAATGTGCTAACACAGATTTGGCAGTCATGTAAATTTATTCTGTTAAATAAAAACTTGACAATTTAAAAAAATAAAAGTATAAATAGAATATAAGAATGTGTTTTTGATACACATATGTGCATAAATGAAAATAAAATTTTAAAATAAAATAACAGGAGGAAAAATGGAATATTTATTAGACACGGCTGATCTTAATGAGATTAGAGAAATTAACGCGTATTTCCCAATAACAGGAGTAACGACAAATCCGTCGATAATTGCAAAGGAAAAAAAGGATTACAAAGAGGCAATAAATGGAATTATCGAAATAATAGGAACTGAAAAAATGCTTCATGTGCAGGTATTGGGAATGACTGCGGATGTAATAGTAAAGGAAGCAAAATTACTGAAGGAGACTTTTAAGGCTAATCTCTTTATAAAGATTCCAGTATCGGCTGAAGGGCTGAAGGCTATGGGAATATTGAAAAAAGAAGGGTTTAATATTACTGCGACTGGAATACTGACATCACAGCAGATAGTAATGGCTGTTCAGGCAGGTGCTGATTATATGGCTCCTTATGTTAACAGAGCAGATAATATAAACGGTGACGGGGTAAGAGTAGTGGAAGAAGCATATAAAATAATCAGCAGAGACAAAAATAACAAGGCAAAAATACTGGGTGCTTCGTTTAAGAATGTAAAACAAGTTCATGATGCAATACTTGCCGGTGCAGAGGCTGTTACAGTGGGAACAGATGTTTTGAAACAGCTGATTTATCACCCATACACAGACTGGAGTATAGATAAGTTTAATTCTGACTGGGGAAAAGCATACGGAAACGGAAAAACACTTCTGGACATTTTATAAATATAATTTTAACTTATTAATAAATTCATCTGGTGCATTGGCCAACTTAATCAAGGTTGAACAGGGTACTGCATCAGCACAATATTTTCTGAAGAATTGTTTTAAAACTAAAAAATTCTGTTTAATATTTTTTACGGACTTGTTTTGACTGCAAAATTTTTAATCAGGATACTGTTAAGTACAGATAATTGTTTTTAAACAATTCTTTTGTTTTTTACTGAAAGTATATAAAATATATATATTTAAAATTCTTGTTCAGATACTTATTTATAATGGTATGGAATATATAAATTAATTGACAAAATATACGAAAAATTATATATTATATTAATAAAAGAACCCTGCATTTATTAAATATCGGGAAGGGAAAAATGATGATTGATAAAAAGCTGTTGTCAACGATTTGTAAATTATACTATTACGATGAGTTAACGCAAAATCAGATATCTGAAACATTAAAAATAGAACGTACAAAAGTAAGCAGACTTTTGAAAAAAGCAAAAGAGCTGGGTATAGTAAAAATAATAATAAATGATATGTATCTGGAACAGCTTGAGCTAGAAACAAGGCTAAAGAAAAAATACGGGCTGAAAAGCGTACAGCTGGTAGCAAGTGATGAGAATATTCTTATAAATATAGCAGGAGCTGCACATGCCTATCTGGAAACAATAGCAGAAAATAACGAAATAATAGGCATAACCTGGGGAAAGACCATAAGGGAATTTTCTCTTTATAAGCCTTTGAATGTAAATAAAAAAATAGATTTTATACCTCTTTTGGGCGGCTATAACAACATGAAGGATTATATGTCTATAAATTCCATGATTTATAATCTTGCGTCATTATATAAGGGAACGCCGTATTTTATAGAATCACCTCTGATCGTAGACAGTCCTGAAATGAGAGAGCAGATTATGAATTCTACATTTTTTAAAAAAATTATAGAGATCTGGGAGAAGCTCCGAATAGTAGTTGTCGGAATAGGTGCTACGGAAAAATCTTCAAATGTTTTGTGGGAAATAGGGCTTTCGGAATTGAAAGAACTGAATAATCTGGGAGAGATCAGGGAAAAAGCCGGAAAACGCAAAGCTATAGGGGAAATTTGTTCGAAATTTTATGATATAGACGGAAAGACAGTAAAAACAATACTGGATGACAGAGTAATAGGAATCGGACTTGAAAAACTGACACAAATGCCTTATTCTGTGGGTATTGCCGGCGGTGTGGAAAAAACAAATGCAATTTACGGTGCTATAATGGGAAAATATATTAATGTTTTGATAACTGATATGGAAACCGGAAAAAAATTGCTGGAAAAATAGCAGTTTATAAAGCGGGAATATGTCTGAAATCATAGAAGAAAAATGATTTTGGACATATTTTTTTTTGCAGAAAAAAACACAAAACCTGTAATAAAATTATAAAGTTTTGTGTTTTTATTTTTATAAATACTGATTATATAAACTCAATCATAAATTTTTTTATAAGTTTTTTTATATTAGGTGAAAGCTGTTCTTGTTTTTTTTCAGTGATAACAGTATCGAATTCATTCAATGATGAAAAACAAAACGTTCCTTCACATTCGAATTTTTTTGTTTCTACTATAAGAAATTTTTTCTTGGCAATGGAAAGAACGGCCTTTTTAGTGTTGCCGTCTTCGGACTGAAAATTCATAACAGCTCCTGTTTCTAAATTTATACCGCAGCTTCCGAGATATGCTTTGTCTACTTTATATTTATTAATACAGTTTATTGCTTCGCTTCCCACAATTCCGCCGATCTCCTTATTATAATTTCCGCCTGTTATAATAATTTCCGTTCCGCTGTCTTTTCTGAAAAGAGCTGATATGCTGGGCATATTTGTAATAAGAACAAGATTTTTATCTTCTTCTGCAAGCAGCTCGGCTACCATGTAGTTTATACTGGAAACATCAAGAAATATAGTTTCATTTTCAGAAATAGATGCAAAAATTTTCTTAGCAATATGACTCTTTTGTATGGTTTTATTAATGAGGCGTTCATCAAGTGTGGAAAGATGAACTATTTCTTTTCTTAGTATGGCCCCTCCGTGTGTTCTTTTCAGCTTTCCTTCTGTTTCAAGTCTCTGCAGGTCCTTCCTGATCATAACCTCGGATATACTAAAATGCTTTGCTAGATCATTTACTTTTACTTTTTTTTCTTTATTTAAAATCTCCATTATGGAGTTTAAGCGCTCATCTAAAAACATTTTTCACCTCTTTTGCCTTAAATATAGTTTAGTTTTGATATCTTTCATTTCATTATATAATAAAAAAATTCTTTTTACTATATAAAGTTTTTACGTGTGTAAAACAATAGAAAACACCTTATTTTGATTATTTTCATTTTTTTTGTAAAAAAAATAACAAAATAAAATAAAAACAATAAAAAGTAAATGAAATTAAAAAAATAATATAACGAAACAAAAAATAAAAAATAAATTAAAAGAAAAAAATTCTATATTGTTAAATCTAAGTTGAATATATTTTTATTTAAAAAGAAAGAAAATAATATTCAGTATAAACTTAAAGTTATTACATTTTGTCGGCTTGACAATAACTGAAAATATAGTATATATAGGTGAAATAAAAAATATCAAAACAGAACACAAATGTGAATTTAAGAAAAAATAAGGTAGGATTGATGAGAATGGAGCATGAATTACTGGTAAAGGTTGCCAAACTTTATTATCTTGATGAATGTACCCAAAGTCAGATTGCTAAGAAAATCGGTGTAGAAAGAAGCACTGTAAGCAGACTGCTGAAAAAATCAAGAGCAGAAGGAATAGTAAAAATAAGTATTGATGAAGGGCATACAAAGCAGGCAGGAATTGCCGGAGAGTTAAGAAAAAAATATAGTATGAAAGATATCATAATAGTGAAATCCGGACCGGGAATGCTCGAAGAAGTACATGAAAAAGCACATCAATATCTGCAAAAAGTAACAAATAAAAATGAAATAGTGGGTATAACCTGGGGAAAGACATTATGTGATTTTTCCAAATATAAGCTTTCCCAAAAGAATAAAAAACTGAATTTTATAGCTCTGACCGGCGGTTACGGTAATCTGAAGGAATACACCCATATAAATGCAATGATAAATAATCTTTCGGAAATGTATAACGGAAAAGGATACTTTATAGATTTTCCTCTGATTATGAACAGTGAACCGATAAAAGACGAGATTTATAATTCAAAGTTTTTCAGAAATATACGTAATATATGGGAAAGACTTCAGACAGTGGTAGTAGGAATAGGAACCTTTGAAAAAGATATCAATGTATTGTGGGATTCAGGACTTCCGGCGCCGAAAAATATGTGGGCGCTGCTAAAATCCGAGCAGCCTGTGGGTGAAATATGTACGAGGTTTTATGATGCAGAGGGAAAAATTATAAAAACAGAAATTGATAAAAGAAAAATAGGGATAGAAATAGAGCGTTTCAGAAAAATGAGAAATGTAATAGGGATTGCTGTGGGGGACAAAAAGGTAAATGCTATAAAAACCGCGATAAATTCTAATTTTATTAATGTTTTGATAACAGATGAAAAAACCGGGCAGAGTCTGCTCGAAGCATAAATGATGAATAAATAAATTATATATAAACTAGGAGGAATTGAATATGAAATTATTCACTGAGTTACAAAAAATAGGAAAGGCACTTTTAACACCAGTGGCAGTACTTCCTGCAGCAGGACTTCTGCTGGCTCTTGGAAATAAATTAGGGATTCCGTTGATGGAACAGACAGGAGGTATTATATTCAGTAATCTGCCGCTGTTATTCTGTGTGGGAGTAGCTGTAGGACTAACTAATGATGGTATTGCTGGTTTGGCGTCGATAGTAGCGTTTTTGGTTATGAATACAGTAATGGGGATAACAGCAGGTGTTACACCTGAAATGATAGGGAAGAACCCCGCATATGCATCGATAATGGGAATACCTACATTGCAGACAGGAGTTTTCGGAGGCTTGGTTGCAGGAGTAATAGCGGCCATAATGTTTAAGAAATTTTATAATATTGAATTGCCGGCTTATCTCGGGTTTTTTGCAGGAAAAAGATTTGTACCGATAATAACAGCGGCAGTAGCATTTATAATAGGTCTGTGTATGCCGTTTCTATGGAAGCCTGTTCAGGCGGGGGTAGCTGCATTATCTTATTATGCAAATGAATCAAATACTAATATATCTACTTTCCTTTTCGGACTGGTGGAAAGAGCTCTTGTACCTTTCGGACTTCACCATATATTTTATCCGCCGTTCTGGTGGCAGTTTGGAGAATATACTACTAAATCGGGACAGATAGTAACGGGAGATCAGACTATATGGTTTGCGATGCTGAAAGACGGAGTAAAATCATTTGATTCGGCTACTTATCAGGGAGCAGGGAAATTCATGGCAGGAAAGTTTCCCTTTATGATGTTTGGACTTCCGGCAGCAGCACTGGCAATGTATCACGAGGCAAAACCGGAAAGAAAAAAAATAGTGGGCGGAATACTTTTTTCTGCGGCGCTGACATCATTTCTTACAGGAATAACAGAACCGATTGAATTTGCATTTTTATTTGTGGCTCCGGTATTATTTATGGTTCACTCGGTATTTGCAGGATTATCATTTATGATAATGAATATTCTAAAAGTAAGGGTAGAATCTACTTTCTCAGGCGGGCTTATAGATTTTATAGGATTCGGGGTTCTGCCGTCTACTCAGGGCTTCCAGACAAGATGGATATTGGCAATTATAGTAGGACTGGTATTTGCAGTGGTATATTATGCTGTATTTAGAGCTTCTATCAGATTGTTTAATCTGGCAACACCGGGAAGAGAAGCTGAAGTGGAAGTGGAAGGCGAAGAGGGTGAGATATTCGCAGGAGGACTTGCAGATTCTGTTTTGCAGGCATTAGGAGGAAAAGATAATATAGTTTCTGTGGATTCATGTATAACCAGACTGAGAGTGGAAGTGGTGAATGTCGAAAAAGTAGATGATAATGTACTGAAAAGACTCGGGGCAGCAGGAGTATTAAAAGTAGGAAAGAACGGAGTACAGGCAGTTTTCGGCTCAAAAGCACAGTTTATATGTAATGATATAAATCAGTTAATATAAAAAATTCAAAAATTTGTCCCAAAATTATTTTATAGATTTTGGGACATTTCTTATTATGTTTAGTGGCTGATGTAATTAAAAAAATACATTTTTAAAAATATAGCTTGACAATTTTCTTTAAATGAAATAAAATAAAAATAAATGAAAGTAATTGAAATAAAAAAGGAGGAGAGGGGAAAATGAAAACCTATGTTTGTGAAATAGAAAGACTGGGGATACATGACGGACCGGGCATCAGAACAGTAGTATTCTTAAAAGGCTGTCCTCTGAAATGCATATGGTGCTCTAATCCTGAAACTCAGCTGTCATTGAATCAAATTTATTATAATGAAAAAAAATGCATAAAGTGCAGAAGATGTGTGGAAGCATCAGAAAATAATTCTGTGGAATTTGACGATGAATGGAAATTTTTTCCGGAAAGATGCAGTGATGTAAATAAAATTATACAAAGCTGTCCGGTTGGAGCATTAAAAAATACTTCCGAAAAAATGACGGCAGATGAAGTCTTTGATGAGGTAATGAAGGATTATCCTTACTATAAGAATTCAAACGGGGGTCTTACTGTATCAGGAGGTGAAGTGCTTATGAATTCAGATTTTGCTTATGAGCTGATAAAAAAAGTAAAAGAGGAATACATAAGTACAGCGATAGAAACCTCAGGTTTCGGAAATTATTCAGGACTGGAAAAAGTGGCAAAGGTCACGGATTATATTTTATTTGATATTAAACATATGGATGAAAAGATACATGAAGAAATAACAGGAGTTTCGAATAAAATAATTCTGGCTAACCTGAAAAAGCTTTCAGAATGGCATAAAAATATTATAATCAGGGTACCTCTGCTGAAAGGAGTAAACGATACAGAGGATAATATAATTAAAACTATCAAGTTTGTAAAAGAAATGAAACTAAACGAAATTCATATACTTCCCTATCATACATTAGGACTTGAAAAATACAGACAGTTAAAGATGGCTTATATGGGAAATGATTACAAAAAGCATACGCCGGAGGATTTGGAAAAAGTCAGAGAAATGGTGGAAGCAGGCGGATTGAAATGCAAGATAAACGGGTAATAAAAAATAATAAGAAAAAATCAAAGGAGGAATAAGTATGAAAACTTATGAATTGAAAAGTGAGAGAGTGGCAAGATTAAGGGAAGAAGCACTTGCTAAAGAGCCGGGAGTATGTGTAGAGAGAGCAAGATACCTTACGAAAGCATATAAAGAAAATGAAGAAAAATCAAAATATATAAAAAGAGCTTTGGCAGTGAAAGAAGTTCTGGAAAATATGAGTATTTACATAAAAGACGGGGAGCTCATAGTAGGGAACCAGTCCTCTGATGTGAGAACAGCGCCTTTATTTCCTGAATATGCTGTAGAATGGATAATTGAAGAGCTGAATGAAAAAGGAAACTTTGACCACAGAGACGGGGATAAATTTCATCTTCCCGAGGAGCATAAAAAAGAAGTTTTGGAAATTTGCGAATACTGGCAGGGGAAAACATTAAGAGAAAAATGTTATGCACAGATGCCTGAAGAACTACAGAAAGCTTCACAGGTAAAAGCAGTGCACGGAGAAGGGAATATGACATCAGGAGACGGACATATAGTACCGGATTTTGAAAAAGCATTAAAGGTGGGATTAAGAGGGATAATAAATGAAGCTGTCGAGGCAAGAGACAAAGTAGATATTACAGTATTCGGAGGATATGATAAAAGAGATTTTTTGGATTCCATTGTTATTCTTAACGAAGCAGTTATAGATTTTGCACACAGATTTTCAAGTCTTGCTTCTGAATTTGCAGAAAAAGAAACAGATGAAAAAAGAAAAAAGGAGCTTTTGACTATAGCAGAAAACTGTAAAAATGTTCCTGAAAATTCACCGAAAACTTTTTGGGAAGCAGTACAGCTTATATGGTTTATCCATTTGGTAATACAGATAGAAAGTAACGGACATTCAGCATCTCTTGGAAGAACAGACCAGTATTTATACGAGTTTTATAAAAAGGATGTTATAACTGATAAAACTATGGACAGAGAGTTTGCAAAGGAGCTGCTGCAATGTCTGTGGGTAAAGCTCTATACAGTGATTAAGGTAAGACCTACTTCACATTCGGGTTACGGGGCAGGATATCCTACATATCAGAACGTAACAATAGGAGGATCTAATTACGACGGAAGTGATGCGTGCAATGAGCTGACTTATCTGATTTTAGAAAGTGTGGCAGAAAATAAAATGACACAGCCTAATCTGGCAGTCAGATTTCATTCCAATTCACCGGAAAAATTCATCAGAGAAAGTGCAAGTGTGGCAGCTACAGGTTATGGAATGCCGGCTATGCATACAGATGAAATAATTATTCCTGCATTATTAAACAAAGGCGTAGAATTCAAGGATGCTTATAATTACACTATGGTAGGATGTGTGGAAGTAGCTGTTCCGGGAAAATGGGGTTACAGATGTACTGGAATGACTTTTCTGAATTTTATCAAAATAGTGGAGTTAGTAATAAATGACGGTCATGATCCGAGAACAGGAATGACTTTATATCAGGGTAACGGAACATTGCTTGATTTTGAAAGCTTTGATGATTTATGGAAATCATGGGAAAAAAATATTGCATATTATACAAGATTAAGTGTTGCTCTTGATGTACTTGCCGATACGCATCTTGAAGAGCTTCCCGATATACTATGTTCAAGTCTGATAGACAGCTGTATAGAAAGAGGAAAAACAGCGAAAGAAGGCGGAGCTAAATATGATATTATCGCCGGTCTCCAGGTAGGGCTATCTAATGCTGCAAATGCAATGTATGCTTTGAAAAAAACGGTTTTTGAAGATAAGGTTCTTACTAAGGAAGAAGTTTTTGAGGCATTAAAAAATAATTTTGAGGGCATAGACGGAGAAAGAGTAAGAAATATCCTGCTGAATGTACCTAAATACGGAAATGACATAGATGAAATAGACAGATTTACAGTAAAAACATACGAGCCTTATATCGAAGAGATTGCAAAGTATAAGAATACAAGATATGGAAGAGGGCCGATAAACGGAGGCTACGGTCTGTCTACCTCTGGAATTTCTTCTAATGTGCCTATGGGAACTGTAACAGGTGCTACACCTGACGGAAGATATGCTTATACACCTGCTGCCGAAGGAGCCTCTCCTACACAGGGAACAGATGTAAAAGGGCCTACAGCAGTGCTGAATTCAATAGTAAAGCTTCCGACACTTCTGATAACAGGCGGTCAGCTTCTAAATCAAAAATATTCTCCTGATTTGATAAAATCAGAGGATCAGTTTGAAAAATTTGTGGGAATTATAAAGACATTTATAAATCTGAAAGGATGGCATATACAGTTTAATATAATTTCGCGAGATACACTTCAGGCGGCAAAGGAAGATCCGGAAAAATACAGAGATATAGTAGTAAGAGTGGCAGGATACTGTGCACAGTTTGTGACACTGGATCCTATTACACAAGAGGATATAATAGCAAGAACAGAACAGGTAATGTAAATAAAAAAAAGTGCCTTGATTTTAATAAAAAGGTACTTTTTTTTATCTTCTAAATTTGTTTTATTTATATTGTGAAAAAATTAAAAATAAAATAATTTAAGAGTGTATAAATATAGAAACATAAATTAAAAATATTTTTTGACATAAGACTATTTTTTTAGTATAATGACTTATGAAGATTGGTTATATCTTCATATCATAGAGATTAAACCGGCTCTGGCAGGCTGGGAAACATGTAATAAAAAAACAGTTTTTAATTATTGTGTTCAGACATATTAAGGAAACTCCAGAAAAAAAGGCGGAGCTATCCGTCTTTTTATAGTGGCAATATTTAATGGGTCAGAATAGCAGACTTTCGAAGAACATCCTGAAATAGTATTTTGGCAGTTTTTTGTTTTAATTGCTAAAGTACCTGTATTTTATTCGATTAGTCAGAAGAGAATGAATAATTCTGATATTATTAGGGAAGAATATGTAATGTTAGCACTTTATTTTGCTGGCATTATTTATTTATCTGAAGGGGGAGGTTCCGGATGTCTGATATGATAATATTAATTTTAGCCCTAGCAGTTCTTAAGCTGTCCACACAAAAATAGGGTTAAGAAGAACTGTTTTAAAACAGCCTTTGTGCCAGCAGAGGCTGTATATTTATACAGTGTCTTACTAAATTGTTTAAAGCGGCAAATTATTGTATAATGATCATAAAGATTAAAAACGGAGGAGTTATGAAAAAAATAATATCGGCATTATTGCTTTTGATAATAACTGCTGCATGCTTTACAGGAAATAAAGCAAAAAGCAGGGAAGAAGTATATAAAGAAATGGAAAAAGAAATAGCAGAAATGAAATATTTTAAATATACCTCGCAGGATAGTGCATATCTCTCATTTTACGAGGGACAGAGCACGAATACTTTTAGTGTGGATAAAAAAGGGAACAGCTACAGCAACAGAAACGGAGAACACAGATATAAAGTAGACGGAGCAGTGTATCTGCGTTCTATTGTCCTGAAACAGGAAGGGGTAAAGGCTGCAGTAATAATGGATACTCTTTCGGAAGACGAAACGGATATAGGATATTTTGACAGAAATACAGAAAATGTGCGAAACTTTCTTCTGAGCAATATGAAAGCATTTAGTAAGCTTCCCAGCCAAAAGATCACCACACAGGGTAAGGGCATAAAAATAGAAATAACAGATTTGAAAGATACTAATTATGATCTTCTTGATAATATAGAAATTTTTTATGAACCGGGAAAGCAAATAACTTATTTATTTAGCAGAACTGAAAATCTAAACGGAGAGCAGAAAAAATATACTGTTACAGATAAGCTGGCACTTAATTCCGCGGAAGTAATAAAGCTTCCTGAACTAATGCAGCAGGGAGCAATACTGGAACTAAAACGATAAATAATATAGGAAAATGAACAATTTACTGTATGTAAAAAATCATTTTTTAGATGCAAAAGAAATTGCAGCTGATTATTAGGCAATGAGATTTTTATGCACTAATTTGATAAATAAAAGTCCTGTAAGGACTCAGGGCTTTACTTTTACTGCGGAAAATAAAATTTTGATATTCCCTTCTTATTATGGTAGTATGATAAATAAAGAAAAAACCCGGGAGTTGGTAAAATGTACACAGAAGCAGCAGTTATAGGCGGAGGCGCGGCAGGATTCATGGCTGCGGTTACAGCTAAGGCAAATGGTTTGGATATTATTATTATGGAAAGAAAAGACAGAGTTTTGAAAAAAGTTTTGGCAACAGGAAACGGAAGATGCAATTATACGAATATCAATGCCGGTATTTCTAATTATTACGGGGAAGACAGAGAATTCGCAAGGGATGTGCTGGAAATATTCGGTCCTGAAAATGCAGTGGATTTTTTTGAGAAACTTGGTATAGTACATAAAATAGAAGAAAACGGAAAAGTATATCCTTACAGCGGACAGGCTTCAGCTGTGGTAGATGCACTCAGATTTGAAACACAGAGACTGGAAATACCAATTTATACTAATTTTGATGTTTCCAGAATAAAATATGAAAATTCATTGTTTAAAATTTTTTCAAATGACGGAAACAAAATAATAACATGCAAAAAACTCATTATAGCAGCAGGAGGATGTTCTTATCCCGAGCTTGGGTCAAATGGGAGCGGGTACAGGCTTGCTGAAATGATGGGGCATAAGTCAACAGAACTTAGGCCTGCACTTGTACAGCTGAAAACAGAAAAAGATCCTGTAAAGGGTCTGCACGGAATAAAAGTAAATGCAAAAATTACGGCGTATTATAAAGGAAAAGAGCTGAATTCCTCTGAAGGAGAACTTTTGTTTACTGATTACGGCATATCAGGTCCGGTAGTTTTTAATCTGTCATATTTAACAGCTTTATATGACAATCTTATATTCAGGGCTGACTTAATGCCCGATTATAATATCTGTGATATAGAGAAGATGCTTACTGTAAGAAAAGAAAATCTGAGTCATCTGACAATGGAGGACTTTTTAGTGGGTATGATAAATAAAAAGTTGGGACAGCTTTTGCTGAAACGATCGGGAATAGAAAAGCTTTCTCTCTCTGTAGAAAAACTTTCTGATGAAAGAATTACCAAAATTGCATTTTTGATAAAAAATTATGATATAAAAATTCAGGAAACGACAGGTTTCAGGAATGCTCAGGTAACAGCAGGAGGAGTAAAAACAGAGGGAGTAAATCCCAAGACTATGGAATCAAAGAAAGTGAAAAATTTATATTTTGCCGGAGAGGTGCTTGATATTTTTGGCGACTGCGGAGGATATAATCTTCAATGGGCATGGGCTTCGGGCTATCTTGCGGGAAAAAGTGCCGCCGGAAAATAAATCTATGAAAAAAGTAAAGGACTTTGGATATGTTGAGAATAAATAATATAAAAATACCTGTAAAACACTCTAAAGAAGATGTATTAAAGCAAGCAGCGGAAATACTGGGAGTAAGAACAGACGAAATAAAGGAATTCAAAATAACGGGACAGTCAATAGATGCAAGAAATAAGAGTAATATTATATATGTGTATTCTGTGGACATAATGATTCCTGATGAAGACAGATTTTTAGAAAATAAAAATGTAAAAAAAACAGAGACTTTCATATATAAAACTGAAAAACTATCAAATATACCTGAAAAAAGGCCTGTAGTAGCAGGAAGCGGTCCTGCGGGAATATTTGCCGCGCTTATTCTGGCAGAAGCGGGACTGAAACCGGTTATACTTGAAAGAGGAAAAAATGTAGATGAAAGAAAAAAAGATGTCTATGACTTTTTTAAAACAGGTATTTTGAATACTGAATCAAATGTACAGTTTGGTGAAGGAGGAGCCGGAACATTTTCGGACGGGAAACTTACTACAAATACTCATAATATCAGAATAAAAAAAGTGATAAATGAATTTATCGAAGCAGGCGGGGGAGAAGAACTTGATTATATGTCTAAGCCTCATGTGGGAACGGACAGATTAATAGGAATACTTAGAAATATAAGGAAAAAAATAGAAGGTCTCGGCGGAGAATACAGATTCCAGAATAAGCTTACTTCTATAAATCATTCGGACGGCAGACTTCAGGGGATAAAAGTCGCAGGACCGGGCGGAGAGTATCTGATGGAAACGGATTATCTTATTCTTGCAGTAGGACACAGCGCACGGGATACTTTTTATATGCTTAATGAGAAAAAAATAGAAATGCAGCAAAAGCCGTTTTCTGTGGGCGTAAGAATAGAGCATAAACAGGATATGATAAATAAAAGCCAGTATGGAAAACTTGCAGACGAGCTTCCGCCGGCAGAATATAAAATAAATGTAAAATCATCAAACGGAAGAGGTGTTTATACCTTCTGTATGTGTCCAGGCGGAGTGGTAGTTCCGGCAGCGAGTGAAGACGGCTTTCTTGCGGTAAACGGAATGAGCTATTATAAAAGAAACAAAGAAAATGCCAATTCAGCAGTGCTTGTAAATGTATATCCTGAAGATTTCCGGGGTGATGACGTACTTGCAGGAGTAGAATTCCAAAGAAGGCTTGAAAAAAAAGCTTTTGAGCTCGGGGGCGGTAAATATAAAGCACCTGTACAGCTTGTAGGTGATTTTTTGAAAAATAAAAAATCTGAAAAACTTGGAAATGTTATTCCAAGCTACAGTATAGGATATAAACTAAGCAACCTGAATGACTGTTTTCCAAAATTTATAGCAGAGTCACTTAAAGAAGGAATACGGGAAATGGATAAAAAAATAAGGGGCTTTGCCGGCTTTGATTCTGTAATCACGGCTGTAGAAAGCCGAAGTTCCTCACCTGTGAGAATATTGCGCGATGAGAAAATGTTTTCCAGTATAAAAGGTCTGATTCCGTGCGGAGAAGGTGCCGGTCATGCTGGCGGTATTATTTCTGCTGCAGTAGACGGAATAAAATGTGCTGAAGCCTTGAATAATATAATAAAGGAACAGCAGTAAATATTAGCTTGATGAACTAAAAAAATTAAAGAAGATAACTGGAGGAAAAATGAACGGTCAAAATAGAAAAGATATAAAAATAGGAGCTTTGGTAGATATAGTCCTGAAAAAAGATCAGCGTACAGGAAAGCTTACACGGGGACATGTGAAAAAAATTCTGACAAACAGTCAGTTTCACCCTCACGGAATAAAAGTAATGCTGGAAGAAGAAGATCAGGTTGGTCGTGTGCAGATAATCGCAGAATAAATATAAGAAAATGAGCTGATTAATTAAACTGAAAAAAAATCAAAAAAAATAATGAAAACAATAGTGTTGTGATATAATATAAAAGATACAGACAAGAAAGTACATGTATGAAATCTTATTATAGTATAAGGAGGAACAAATGAACAAGAAAATATGTATATTAGCGGGAATAGCAATGCTTGCATTTTCTGCACAAGGTCTGGCAGCAGTAAAATCTACCAAATCTACTAAAACTACCAAGACAGTAAAAACAGAAGCAAAAACTAAAGCTGAAAAGCCGGTTTTGGTAAAGATGTCAATGGATAATTGGTTTGGATTACCCGCGGATAAATTGAGATTACAGGTAAAAGGAACAAAAGATGTTTTTATAACTGATGATAATGGAAAACAAGTTCTTGCAGGACTTGAGAAGAGAGAGACATGGTTTGGGATGAGCGGAGATGCTTTTTATTCACTGGCTGACGGCGAATCACCAAGCGGATGGGATGCAGGAGAGCTTCAGTCTATAATCATTACATATAAAAACGGATACTATAATACAGTAGTAAAGAATGTAGAAAAACAGCTGAAAACTGCCCCTGTTTCAAATGAGACTTCAAGCGGATACGAGACGATCTCGGAAGCAGTATTTACAAGCGGGAAACTTCGGTATGAAGTAAAAGAATATTTAGACAATGTAAAGGTAGAAATAGAATATAATGCAAATTAGTAATTAATGCCGTACCGTTTTTGGTATGGCTTTATTTTAATAAATATTTACAGGAAAAGGAGCATAATATGAAAATGAGACATGCAAAAAATGAAGATCTGGACAAAATAATGAAAATTATTGACGAAACAGTAAAAGAAATGAATGAAAACGGGAATTTTCAGTGGGACGAATCATATCCAAACAGAGAAGTTTTTATAAATGATATAAAAGAGGGGACACTTTATGCTGCGGTAAATGACCGTGATGAAGTAATAGGAATCAGTGTTGCCAATTTTGATTCTTTTGAAGAATATGATAATTTGGAATGGAAATCTCAAAAAAGTGATTATGTGATACATAGACTGGCTGTAGATAATGTATACAGAAATGAAGGAGTAGCGGCTTTTTTAATGGAGAATATAGAAAAGGAAATTATTAAAAAAGGAAAATGTTACATGAGAACTGATACAAATTCTAAAAATATAAAAGCACAAAGATTTTTTGAAAAAGTGGGATATAAATTTGTCGGCGAAATAAAAGTTCCAAGATTAAAAGATACTTTTTTCTGCTATGAAAAGAGGCTTTGTGATTAATAAAAAAGTTAATATTTTATTTTTAATTTTTTTATGCTAGAATATATTTGAGTATTCAAATATAAAATGATTATAAGATTTTTAAAATAGGAGGAATTAAGATGTTAGAAAGAAAAGGTATCGTAACATTTAAAGGAAATCCGGTAACACTAGTGGGTGAGGAAGTAAAGCCCGGAGATAAGGCTCCAGATTTTACAGCCTTAAAAACAGATCTGTCTGAATTAAAATTAAGTGATTATAAAGGAAGAGTCGTTATATTGACATCGTTTCCATCTGTGGACACAAGTGTGTGTGCATTGCAGGCAAAAAGATTTAACGAAGAAGCAGGAAAGCTGAAAGATGATGTTTCTGTTATTACGATTTCTGTTGATCTGCCTTTTGCACTTGGAAGATTTTGTGCAGCTGAGGGAATAGAAAATGAAGTGACTGTTTCAGATCACAGAGATTTGGATTTTGGTTATAAATATGGCTTCGTGGTAAAGGAATTAAGACTCCTTGAACGTGGAATAGTAGTAATAGATAAAGATGGAATAATAAGACATGTAGAGTATTGTAAAGAAATAGCAGAGCATCCTGATTATGATAAAGCTCTGGAAATAACAAAAAGCTTAATATAAGCAAAGGAAACCCGGGATTCCGGGTTTTTTATATGCAATTAAAATCATATATTACAATAAAAATAAATTTAAAAAAGATTAGTTAAATATAATTTATTTATTTGTTTTTTCGTAAAATAGCCAGTGAAAATACTTAGAGGCAAATAATCATATAAAAACTTAAACATCATCTAACAATAATAAATATTGAATTCATAAATGAAATAAAATAATGAATTATTGTAGTAAAAATATATTGTTATTTTGTACGTACATTTGTTTGTAAAAATAATGTTGACATCAATGAAAATAAATTATATAATAACTCACATGATAAGAAAAGAAATATGTAATTATTACAAATCGAAACAAAATATATTTTAGAAAATGACTCCTTATTCAAAATTGGATACAAGAAGAAACACACGACTCTAGTTTCTTGTATCTAATATTAATGAATAGAGGAGGAACAACAATGAATAAGAAAATTATGTTTATTATAACTTTGGCAACAGCTTTGGTAAGCTGTTCGAGCTCTGGCGGGGGCGAAGGAAACAGTGGCGGAGGAGGAACTGCAACACCGACTCCGATTGATGTGACTAGAGATATTCCTTTTAATCAAGAAGATCCGCATAGTGCAAAAGAAGCTAAAGTAAATAAAATAGATGGTACTGGAGTTACAGTTGGTGTAGTAGATAGTAACTTTGATGTCAATAATATCGAATTCAGAGATTCAAACGGTAAAAGCCGTATAACAAAAGACAATAAATATGCCGGAAGTACAAATATACACGGAAGCCTTGTATCGGAAATAATAGGCGGGAATACAATAGGTGTAGCTCCAAAAGTACAAATCAGGGGTGAAGCAGCAGGGACTATATGTTCTGATGGAAGTAACAGCTGTATAGTAGTGCAGAGAGGTATGTATGATAATTTATATAATAACGGTGTAAGAATATACAACCAATCATTCGGAGTAGCATCAAGAACAATAAAAACAGCTACAAAAGCTGATATGCCCTTGTCAGATCCGGTAATAGCTTTTTACAGAGATAAGGCATCAACAGACAGCCTGTTTATCTGGGCAGCAGGTAATTCGGGGAAAGACGAGGTTTCGGCAGAAGCAGGACTTCCATACTTTTATCCGGAGATGCAAAAAGGATGGATAGCAGTTATGGCTGTAAATTCTGCTGACGGAACTCCAAGCGATTATTCAAATAAATGCGGTATAGCACAGAATTGGTGTATAGCAGCAGTTGGTGATTATGACTTTAATGTAAGAAATGTTTCAGGAATGGGGACTTCATTTGCAGCACCGGTAGTAACAGGAACAGCAGCTCTGGTTCAGCAAAAATATCCGTGGATGAACGGAGACCTTATAAGACAGACAATCCTATCTACAGCCACTGATAAAGGTGCGAAAGGTGTAGATGCAGTATATGGCTGGGGACTTCTGAATATAAGCAAAGCAGTAAAAGGACCTGCACTTTTTGATAAAAGACTTGCATTAGGTGATTATGTCAATGTAGCATTTGATAATACTACTTCCACATTTGAAAATGATATATCAGGAGATGCGGGACTTATAAAAGCAGGGACAGGAAAATTAATACTCAGCGGGAAAAATACATATACAGGGAAAAACGTAGTAAACGGCGGAGTACTGGAAGTAAACGGACAGGTAGTATCGGAAGTAGATGTACAGTCTGGAGGAACTCTGTCAAGCAACGGAGGATACATAAATAATAATGTGGTTAATAACGGAGGAACTGTCAGCAGTATAGGTCAGGGAATGAATATACAGGGAAATTATACTTCTACTCCTGAAGGTGTAATAGTAAGTACAGCAGGAGCAACAATAAATGTGGGCGGAACAGCAGATTTAAATAATTCTATTTTAAGAGTAACAGCTCCTAAAGATGATGATAATAATCCAGTATACATAAGTAAAGAAGTGATAACAGAAAATGTAGTAAATGCAGCAAACGGAGTAACAAGCACATTTGGAAAAGTGGAAACACCTGTATTTCTTCAATCAGACGTTATATACGGAAATGACGGAGTAAAATTAAGTGTAGCAAGAAGAGATATAGCAGAATATGCTGATGAAGCTTATAATTCAGATGCAACAAGAAATAATTCATCACAAAATCTGGAACAGGTTTTGACAGCACTGGACAATAATAAAGGAAGCGATGAGTTTAGAACAAAAATAGCAATGCTGCAGCAGTCGTCATCATCAGATCTGGCAGCAACACTGGACAGTTTATCAGGACAGATTTATGCTTCGGCACAGGCATTAACATTTCAACAGTCGCAGGCAGTGAACAGAGACCTTACAAACAGACTGGTAATGCTTGGAAGCATGGAAAATAAGGCAGATATAGCAGGTCTATGGTTCAGCGGCATAGCATCTACAGGAAAACTAAAAGAATCGGGTTATGCTTCGGCGGATACAACATCATACGGCGGACAGGTAGGAATAGATAAGAATATAAATGACAGTACAATATTAGGTATAGCACTTTCTTACTCAGATGCAGAAGCAGATTTTGACCGATACGGAGGAAAATCAAAAAGCCAGAACTTTGGAGTATCACTTTACGGAAGATACGGTCAGAAAGAAGACAAATTCTATGTATTGGGAAGATTGGGAGTAGGAATTGTATCAAGTGATGTAGACAGAGAAGTAGTAACAGGAGTACAGAGTGAAAATGTATCAATAAATCATGATGATTATGTATATTCAGGATATGGTGAAACAGGTTATAAATTCAAATTGGCGAAAAACTTTAACTTAACACCGTTTGCAGGAATATCGTATGATTCAGTAAAAAGAGGAAGCTTTTCAGAAGACGGAAGCCTTTTGGGACTCGAAGCAGACAGCAAGACATATGATCAGACATCAGGTTCTATAGGTCTGAGAGGAGAATATGACTTTGAATGGATAGGCGGAAAAAGTACAATATTAGGATATGCATCATGGCAGAAAGCATTTAATGATGAAGATCTAAGTTTTGAGGCATCATATGTAGGACTGCCGTCAGAGAAATTCACAGTAGAGGGTATAGGACTTCCCGGAGATTCAGTATGGACAGGTGTGGGAGTAAGTACAGAAGTAAATGACAGATGGGCATGGTATGCAAACTATGATATGCAGATAAGTGACTCTGACATTTCAAACAATGTATTTTCAGCCGGGTTCAGATATAATATAAAATAAAAAACGAAAGGTATAAAAAAATAATGAATATAATAAGCTAAGGTGTGCTGATATAAGAAGAATAACAGCACACCTTCTTATATTTTTGGAAAAATAAAAAGGAAATATTAAATAAAAATATTTCCGATTTTTTATATTAAAGCATAAAAAAATTCTTTCATTAGCTTATAAAATTTTAAAATGTTCAAGAGCTTTTACCAGACCGTTGTCATCAATGTGAGAAGTAACATAATCAGCAGATCCTTTTACAAAATCGCTTGCATTTCCCATAGCAACTCCTGTTTTCACGTGCTTAAGCATTGTTACGTCATTTTCCCCGTCACCGAATGCCATAGTTTCTTCAAGAGGAATATTATAATATTTTAGTATAGCTTCTATTCCTACACTTTTACTTCCTCCTTTGGGAGTGACATCTATAAATTTATCATGCCATCTTGTAGCATCTATATGATTAGTACTGTTTAGCAGCATATCCTCCTGTTTCTTGTCGACGAAAGCAGTGAGCTGATAAATGTCATTTTTCGCAGTTTCCACAGCCGGATTACAAACTTCGGGTATTTTTGTATTAAGTTCACTTGCGAACCATTTTACCTGATCATTTACCATATTAGTGAAAACTTCATTTTCTTTGATAAAGTAACATGCATATAGATTTTTGCTCGTCTGCTCAGCTATTATTTCAATATCTTCTTTTTTTATAGACTGCTTATAGATAATTTCTTTGTTATTATAGCAATATTGACCGTTTAAAGTAACATAGCCGTCGAATTGAAAGACATTATCAAGTGTAATCATAGAATGATGACGTCCTGTCGCTATAAACAGCTTAATATCTTTTTTTCTCAGCTCGTGTAATGCGTGAATTGTTTCCTTTGGTATCTGATGTGTTTTGAAACTGACAAGTGTTCCGTCAATATCAAAAAAAATTGCTTTAGTCATTTTGTTCCTTCTTTCTTTTATATCATAAAATTCTTACTTTTAAATTATGTAAGTATATGTTATCTGTAACTACAAGTTTATCACTTTTTTACAGAAATGTAAATATCATACATAAAAATCTTAAAGAGCGGTAACTATAAAAAATATAATCGAGTATAAGAAAATAAAAAAACTGTCTCTGAATAATAGGGTTCATTCAGGGACAGTTCTTGTATAAATATATTAACGAGTATTTGGATAAGTAAAGTTTGGATTTTCTCTCATGTATTTTTCCATGGCTGTTCTCATTTTTGCCTGTTCAGTGGCAATATCAGTATTTAATTTTTCTATTTTTTTCCAGTCAGGAGAAGTCTTAATCATTTCTTTTTTTACATCAAGTCTTTTTTCTTCAATAGTTATCCAAGATTTTTGTATGTCAGGATTATTAGCCATCATCTGATAATGATGCCCGCCGCCATATCCCATTCCGCCGCAGCCACCGTGGCCACCGCCGTAACCCATTCCGCCTCCGTAGCCCATGCCTCTTGCTGCTGCAAAGCCTCCGATTGACAATACTAAAGCTCCTATTGTTAAAACTTTTTTCATAAAAATTCACATCCTATCATTTTTTAGTAAATATAATTTTTTGCATTTGGACAAAGATGAAATAAATATAATGATTTCACCCAGTCTGAATAATTGTGTTATAGCTTAATTATAAAATTTTATAAATAAGAATCTAGTAACGCCATGTGTGTCCGCAGCTGTCGCTGTGTCTGTGAGTTCCACCATGATGACTTCCAGCGAAAGCACCGGCAGAAATTACTAACATTAATAAAGCTGCTGTTACTAATTTTTTCATAAATATCACCCCATTCTTTAAAATCATTTTCTATAATTATGATACCATTCTAATGTGTCAGAATTATGTCAAAAAACTTTTTTTATGATAAATATAAATTTATTATTTTTTATTTCAATTTCCGGAATTAAACCATTTAATTTTAATATCATTTTTACTATGGATAAACCAAGACCATTACCGTCAATACTCTTGTCTGTGGCATTTTCACCTCTGGAAAAAGGCTCCCACAAAAGTTCTTTATCTTTAGTAAGTGCACAGTCCATAGTGTTTTCTATTTTTAATTTATTTTTATCAGAGGATATATATATTATACCATCTTCTTTTGAATATTTTAAGGCATTTTGTATAATATTATCAAAAGCTGTTTTTAACAATTTTTCTTCACCTAAAATAATAAAATCGTCTTCGGGAAAAACCCAGTTAATATCTTTTTCCAGTTCAAGAGTTTCATATTTCTCTATACTTCTTTTTATGAGATTTAATGAACTGACTTCAGTCTGATTAAGCTTTATACCTGGCGATGATAGTTTTGAAATAGTCAGAAGATTAGTAACAAGATCATTCATTTCTATACTTTCTTTTAAGATATTTCTGTAATACTTCGGCAGGCTGTCGCCTTTTATGATTCCGGATACCAGCGCCTGAGCATGGGAATTAATAACAGTAATAGGTGTTTTCAGCTCATGTGAGGCATTGGAAGCAAAAGACTTCAGGTTTTCGATAGATGATTCCAGATTTCCTGACATAGTATTTATGCTGTCGCTTAATTCACCTATTTCATCATTTCTGCTTATAGATATTTTTTCCGAAAAATCCAGAATAGAGATTTTTTTAGCTGCAAGATTCAGTTTTTCGAGATCCTTTGTTATTTTCTTTGAAAAAATACTGCCGATAACAGCGCTTATTAACAGAGCAGCAATTGTAGTGAGGATATTAAATAAAGAAATTTCACGTTTATAGTTTTTCATTGCAGTAAGTGAGCTAGATATAAGCAGTGTACTTTGGTCGGAAAGCTGTTCTTCGTAAAAAAGCAGCCTTAGTCCTGTTCTTTTCATTTCTATAATGGAGATATTGTCATAGAAAGTCTTTATTTTTCTTGAATCCTCCTTATGCATTCTTTCCATATCCTTATTCTGCATCATTCCTTTTAAAAACCGCGGAGGCTCGCTGTTATTATTCCGCATTCCGCCCCTCATTGCAGTATTTCCGCCATGTGTGTTATGAGACGGCGGTTTCATTATATCAATGTTAATTCCTTCTTTATCCTTTATATTTTCAAAAAAATCAGCAAGGTCAGTGTCATTGGCAGCTACTTTTCTTTTTACTTCACTGCTTATCTTTAATATCTGTTTTGACCTTCTGTGGATATAGAAGTTGTCCAGAAAAAAAATATTGAAAATATAATTCAGAAATACGGTAGTCAGGATAATAAAGATAGAAAAAATAAATATTTTCTGGAAAAAACTAATTTTTACTTTCATCAAACATATACCCCATTCCACGCACTGTTTTTATAAGATCTCCATAAGGAGAAAGCTTCTTTCTTGTTCTTTTTATAAGTGTGTCTACAACACGGTTATCCCCGTCAAAATCATAACCCCACACTTCATTGAGGAGCATATCTCTTGTCAGAAGTTTTCCTTTATTTTTTATTATATAATCCAGAAATAAACTTTCTTTTTTCGTAATTTCTATATTTTGTGAATCAATTATAAGTTCATAAGTCCCAAAATTAAATCTTAATGTTTCATACAGATAATAATCCTCATTTTCTATTTTAAGAAGCTTTTTTATTCTGAGGGTAAGGATTTTCAGACTGAAAGGTTTGGTAATATAATCATCAGCTCCTATGCTGAGACCTTTTAGCTCATCCAGTTCCGTGTCCCTTGCAGTCATTATTATAATAGGCTTATTGGAATCATTTCTTATTTCTTTGCATATGGTCCAGCCGTCTTTTTTCGGAAGATTTATATCCAGAAGTACCAGATCCGGATTCACTTCATAGAACATATCTATAGCGGCAGAGCCTTCGTATGCTTTGAAAATTTCAAAGTTTTCCTCAAGAAGGGTATCTTCCAGAACCTCCATAAGATTCACTTCATCTTCTACTATTAAAATCTTTTTTTTCATATAAGTACCCCTTTCTGAGATATTTACATTATATAATAATTTGGTGTCAAAATTATGACAAAATTTATATATATATTTTTATATTACCATTTATTAACAGTGAAATGAATAGTTTTTTATGGTATAATATAAAAGGTGATAAATAATGAAGAAGGAAAAATTTCTGGAGTTATTTCCCAAAGATGCAGTAAATGAAGCCAGAAAGCTGTATAATTATTTTGAAACAGCCGAGAAATACGAAATAAATATTTTTACTGAAGAGTTTTATACACCGAATTTCTGGAAAAGACTGGGTGTTAAAATAGGCAGTATGAATGTAAAAACATGCGGACTTACGGAAGTATCAGAGAGACGCCAGATATTATTTGAGAATTATGAAGATAAAGAAGCAGAATATCCCAATAAAATTCTGAATATAAAGAACCTTTCGAAATTTAAAAAACAGGAGCATAAGGATTATCTGGGGAGTCTTCTCGGACTGAATATAAAACGCGAACTTCTCGGTGATATTCTTGTTTATGAAAATGGAGCCTATGTTATAGTTTCAGAGAAAATCAGCGATTTTCTTCTGAATAATCTTGTGCAGATAGGCAGAACACCATGTGAAGTTTCTGTGACAGACGATATGAAGGAGCTGCCCGAAACTGAATTTCAGGAAATAATAATCAGAGTGAATTCAGAAAGGCTGGATTCCATAGTCTCAGAGCTTGTGAATATATCAAGAGGCAGTGCTTCCGAGGCTGTAGAATCAGGAAATATAATGCTGAACTATGTTGTGCAGAAAAGAAAAGACAAAAATGTGGATATTTCTGATATAATAACCATAAGACAGCATGGAAAGTTTATTTTTTCAAATGATTTGGGAATGACAAAAAAAGGAAAAAAGAAGCTGTTATTTAAAAAATATATTTAATCCGGAGAAATAATATGACAAAAGAACAATTCAAGAAATTTTGCAGTTTTAGGGATGAATTCAGGAAACAGACAGCATTATGGAATGAAGAGTATAACAAAGTATTGAAAGAGAAAATAGAATCTCTTTCAGGATGTGAAATAACTAACTCTTTTATTTATAATGAAAAACTGGATGAGATAAATGAAAATGACAATATAAAATATATATGGATTCAAGATAATCCCGGCTATAATGAAATGCTTCAAAACAGATATGCAGTGGGTGCCAGCGGAAAAGCAGGACAGAATTTTATGAAAAATGAAGGTCTTGCAGAAGATTTTGACAGGGAAGTTATTGTTCTTAATAAATCGCCTATTCATACCAAGGTTACTGCCGTACTGTCAAAGCTGAAAAACAGGGAAATTCAGGATGAAACGCAAAGGTATATGGCAAAAGCTATTTTTACTGTGCATAATATATTTGAATGTGATTTATGGATTTTGGGAATTTCAAATTTGAAAGGGATATTCGGAACATTTTCAAAGGATATGGAAAAATTATACAAAAATAGTGCCCTGAATAAAAAAATGTTTTTGTATTACCATTTTTCTCAGGGACAGTTTAAAAAAGCCTATAATTTGGAAGCAAATACTCTGGGGACGGATGATCCGGATAAAATTCTGGAAAGTATAGGAATTAAGAACAGAAAAAAGTATTTTGATTTTTAGGAGGAATTGTATGAGAGAAGTAAACCCAAGAAAAAATAATAGTAAAATGCTTCTTGCGAGTTTTTTATTATCGTTATTTCTGGTATTGGTTATAGCAATGATAAAAATAGCCCTGCAGGCTTTTTTGTCAGTGATATGGCTCATAATACCGTTTACTATAATTATATTCGTAATACTAAAGTCGAGAGACGAATTTTTATAGAAAAGGGAGGTATAATGAACAAGAGGCATTACAGCGTACTAATTTTACTTGTATTTTTAATATTTGGAGAGGAGATATCAATGGCAAAAGCATACGAGTCAAGAGATGAAATAGCACAGGAATATAAATGGAACCTGTCAGATATCTATAAAAACTGGGGTTTATGGAAAGAAGACTACACAAAGGCAGAGAGCATGCTGAAGGAACTCACAGAATATAAAGGAAAGCTTGAGGATAAGGATAAATTTCTGGAATTCCTTACAAAACAGGAAGAACTGGATAAATTATCATATAAACTGTACAGATATCCGCAGTTATTGAGAGATGTCAATGCATATGACAAAGATGCCACGGAAAATCTTCAGAAGGTTCAGTTTCTGTTTTCAAAGGTAACCACTGATCTGTCGTGGGTTAATTCAGAAACTATTTCAATAGGGGAAGAAAAAGTATTGGGCTGGACAAAAGAGGAAGCATTCTCAGATTACAAATTTGGTCTGGAAAATTTATTCAGACTTGAAAAGCATATACTTCCTGAGAATGAAAACAGACTTTTATCATATTATTCACAGTTTATGTCAGCTCCAAGAACTATTTACAGTGAACTGTCAGTATCAGATGTAAAATGGCCTGTGGTGGAATTATCTACAGGGGAAAAAGTGGAAGCAACATACGGGAACTACAGCAAGGTATTAAGTCAGAACAAAAATCAGGAAGACAGAAAAAAGATATTTGACGCTCATTACGGTACATTTAAGGAGAAGGAAAATACATACGCAGCAATTTATAATTCAATACTTCAGAAAGATATAGCAAGAAAAAATGCATATAATTATGATTCTTTTCTGGACAGCTTTCTTGAAGGAGACAATATACCAAAAGAGGTTTATCTTAACCTTATAAAAACAGCTAAAGAAGAATCGGCCCCTCTTAAAAGATACTCAAAATTAAGAAAAAAACTGCTGAATCTGAAAGAATATCATACTTATGACGGAAGTGTCAACTTAATAGATTTTAATAAGGAATATGACTATAAAACAGCAAAAGATCTTGTGATAAAATCGGTAGCTCCGCTGGGAGACGTATACCAGAGTAAATTAGAGGAGGCAGTAGGTCACGGCTGGCTTGATGTTTTTGAAACAAAAGGAAAAAGATCAGGAGCTTATTCGGCAGGTGTATACGGTGTTCATCCTTATATGCTTCTGAATTATAATGAAACACTCGACAGTGTATTTACACTGGGTCATGAGCTTGGGCATACGCTTCATACGCTTTATTCAAGTGAAAACCAGCCTTTTGCGACACATGATTATACGATTTTCGTAGCAGAAGTAGCATCTACATTTAATGAACGTCTTCTTCTGGATTCAATGCTGAAAGATACAAAGGATCCTAAAGAAAGAATAGCTCTTCTGGAACAGGCAATAAAAAATATAACAGGAACTTTTTATTTCCAGGCTTTACTGGCTGATTATGAATATCAGGCTCATAAGCTGGTAGATGAAGGGAAACCTGTAACACCGGAAGTATTAAACGGAATTATGAAACAGCTGTTCAAAGATTATTATGGAAATGAAATGGCAGAAGACGAGCTTTTATATTCAGTATGGGCAAGAATACCCCATTTTTATAATTCGCCGTTTTATGTATATCAATATGCTACATGCTTTGCATCTTCGGCAATTCTCTATGATAAGGTGATAAATGAAAAGAATCCTGAGAAAAGAGAAGAAGCCAGACAAAAATATATGGAGCTCCTGAGTTCGGGCGGAAATGACTTCCCGATGGAGCAGCTGAAAAAAGCAGGAGTGGATCTTGAAAAGAAAGAAACAATAAAGGCGGTAAGCAAACAGCTTAATGTTCTGCTGGATAAACTAGAAATAGAGATAAAAAACCTTGAAAAGTCTAATTGACTATTGTAAGCACTTATGATATGCTAGTAATGAAATTTAGATATAATTTTAGGAAGGTGGTAAAATGGGATTATTTAATCTGTTCAAAGGAAAAGATGATAAAAAAGATTTTGATGGTAAGATATTTGCACCATTAAACGGGAAAATAGTACCTGTGGAGGAAGTACCCGATGCAGTTTTTGCTGAAAAAATGGTTGGAGACGGGATAGCAATTGAACCAAGCGGCGGAGACCTTATTTTAGCCCCTATAGATGGTAAAGTGGAAAAAATATTTGATACTAACCATGCTTTTAGTATTGTAACAGATTCAGGAATAGAATTATTTGTTCACTTTGGGATTGACACAGTTCAGCTTGAAGGAAAAGGATTCGAAAGACTGGTAGAAGAAGGAAAAACTGTAAAAAGAGGAACACCTATTATTAAATATGATTATGAATTTTTGAAAGCAAATGCAAAAACAGTAATTACACCTGTGATAATTTCAAATATAGATGAATTCGCAGGACTTGAGAAATCATCAGGAGATGCTGTTGCAGGAGAAACAAAAGTACTAGAAGTAAAATTTAAATAATAATCTATAAGTAAATATACTCCGTTAATTAGTTAGAATAATTAAACGGAGTTTTTTTTATACAAGAAAAATTGTATTCTTCACATATAGTTCACATTGCAGTGTTATAGTATTCATGTGACTGAAAGCTATGGAGTATTTCAAAAGCGCAATTGAAAGGCGGGGGCCTGAGAGAATAAAAAAATTAAAAACGGGAGGAAAAATATGAGAAAATTTTTACTAGTAGCCGGACTATTAGCAAGCATGGCAGTATACGCAGAAGGAAATAAAGTGGAGGTAAGAGCAGGTTTTGATTTTGGTTCTACATTCCAGCATAATTATTATGATGTAAGCGAAGATGCTAAATTTTCATATGAGCTTGGTGCTGAATACAGAAGAGAATTACCTTATAATTTTGAATTAGGTGTAGGTTTGGCATATCAGGATCACGGAAAATTAAAATCAAAATCAAATTATAGAGGATCATACAGCTATACAACTGAGGGTGATTTATATGATTCAATACCTTTATACGTTACTGGAAGATACAATTTCAAAAATTCATCAGAAATAACACCATATGTTAAAGTAAATTTAGGATATTCAATTAACATGAATGACGGAACAATGAAATTAAAGTATAATGACGGTTCTGAAACTAATTTAGATGTAGATGCTAAAAATGGTTTCTATTACGGGGTAGGTGCCGGAGTGACATATAAAGGATTTGTAGCAGATTTATCATATCAGGCAAATTATTCAGATGTTGATTTTAAACAAAACGGTAGAACAGTTGAATCTTCAAGTGCTGATTTTAACAGAGTGACATTAGGATTAGGTTATACATTCGGTTTTTAATAATAAATAGTAAGAATCTGTTTTTAACAAACAGGTTCTTTTTTATAAACAGAGAAAAAGTATTACAAAAAAATATAATTATTAACAAAATAAAGCCATAAAAAAATCAAGAGCTGTACTAAAATTTATTTTTTAGCACAGCTCCTTTTATAATTAAAGATTGCTTTCATAAAGCTCAAATAATCCGGAAATAAGGAGTTCCGGTATAAAAATAACCTTAGTCCGGCATACAGGCAGAATATTCCCGGCATTTCCGCCGGTAACAATAACAGCAGTTTTTTCTGAGAGAGAATCTTCTATTCTCTGAACCATTCCGTCAAGCATTGCAGCATTGCCAAAAACAGCACCGGAAGTAATACAGTCTTTTGTATTCAGTCCCATAAGAGGGCTGGCAGCAGAAAGATCTATATCCGGCAGCTGGGCTGTATCTTTATATAAAGCATTTAGTCCCATACTTATTCCGGGAAGAATAGAGCCGCCCAGAAATTTATTTCCGCTGTCAATAACATTAATTGTAGTGGCAGTCCCAAAATCAAAAATAACAGCTGGTTCTTTGTATCTGCCGGCAGCAGCTTCACATACCGCAATACGATCACTTCCAAGCAGTTTTGTATCATAAAGAGATAAATCAAGCTTCATCTTCAAATCAGAATTTACAATAACCGGAGATAGTGAAAATATTATTTTGACAGCTTCTGTGAGATAAGGAGTCAATCCGGGGTTAACTGACGAAATAATAATTCCTTTGACTTTTTTAATATCGGTACTGTCTGTGATAATCTTTATAAAGTCTTCTTTAGATCCTATAAGCTTTGCCGGATATCTTCCAACGCTTATTTGGTTGTCTTCTTTTGTTCCAAGTACAAAATTTGTATTTCCTATACTCATTGCAATAATCATAAAAGTCCTCCGTAAAATATGCAGGTCACTACGTTTATACTGCCTGATGTTTTAAATATTTATAAATTTATTATCCTTTTAAGGGCTGGCAAACAGGACAAAAATAAATATTTCCGCCGAGATAAGCCTGTTTTGTTATAGCAGTACCGCAAACGGGACAAGGCTCTTTGTAAGTTTTGGCTGATAAAACTGTTTTATAATTTCCGTAGTTTCCGAATAGATCTTTTTCAGTATCTCGACCGCCGTTTTCAGCCATTTTCAGCAAAATTTCTTTAATATTCTGAAACAGTCTGTCTATATCAGAACTGTCAAGAAATTTTATTTTTGTTTTGGGATTAATTCCTGAAATAAATAAAATATCCTGAAGAATACCGTTTCCAAATCCGGGAATGCGCTGTTCCGTGGCAAGCAGAGCTTTTACCGACAATGTCGGCTTCGTATCAGATATTATTTTCTCAAAATAACTGATATCAAAATCTTTTGATAGAGGAGAAGGTTTTGTTTTAGCTACATGATAATAAAAATTATCGTTTTCTCCATGGGTAAATGCATGAAGTACTCCATACATCTGAACAGTACATACAATACATGAATTATCATCGAATTCCATAAGAAGCTGATGCTTTTCCGGAATTTTTTCTCCGGCAGGCAGATATCTTGCATTTACTCCGTCACCAAACAATATTCTTATATTTTCAGCAGTAATTTCAACTTGTCCGCCGATAGGTTCGATCTTTTCAATTTTTTTTCCTGAAAGCAGAGCATTGTAATTATCAGGATCATCATTAAAATAAAATGCAAATTTATGCGGAGACTGTGCAGCTTTAACATTTTTTATAACTTTATTTTTTACAGTCTGGTTTAATTGTTTTGCAAGATTAAAACTTTCTGGTATTTCCAGCATATAATCACCTCATAACAAAAAATATAAACAGTTCACAATGCTGTTGTAAATTATAAAATACAGCATTATACGTATATCAGCTAAAAAATAAGAAAATTAATTTTTTAGAGCAAGTGATCTATTTTTGAAAATTTTAAAATAAAAAGCCTTTCAAAAAGTGAAAGACTTAATATTGTCTGCATTAACTATTTCTCCACTTCGTTTTCCGGATAACTTACCCAGTCGCTATAACTTCCTGAATATAAAACAGGTTTTAGTCCGATCTCTTCAAGAAGAAGAAAATTCACACAGCCTGTTACACCGGAACCGCAGTAAACCACTATATTTTTATTAGTCAGACTTTTGAATCTGCTGTTTAATTCTTCTCTGTTCATGACAACACCATCTACAATAGCTTCTCCGTAAGGAAAATTAACTGCACCCGGAATATGACCAGGTATTCTGTCTACAGGTTCTGTCAGTCCCTGATATCTTTCGGCGGCACGTGAATCCACGAGAACAGTATCAGGATCATTTAATTTTGCTTTTACATAATTAACATCGCATAGAATATTAGTCTGTGTATCAGCAGAAAGCTTTCCTGAAACCTCAGCCTTATATTCCTTATTTGAAGTTTTGTACCCCTTTTTCTTCCATACCGGCAGACCGCCGTCAAGAACGTAAACATTTTCTTTACCTATATATTTAAAAAGCCACCACAGTCTTCCGGCACCGGCAAGGTCTCCGTCATCATAGATAACCACTTCTGTAGAATCACTGATACCGTGCTTTTCCATAGCAGAAATAAATTTTTCCACATTCGGGAGCGGATGTCTGCCGCCGTGTTCACCTATTTTGCTGCTTAATTCATTTTCGAAGTCAATAAAAACAGCGTTTTCGATATGCTCGGTATTATAGGCATTTCTTCCGTATTCCTTATCCCCAAGGCTGAAACGACAGTCCAGTATAGTATATTTATCCATATTTTCATTTAAAAAATCAGAACTTATAAGTTTGCTCATATTTACCTCCTTGTATGATATATACAAATATTTTATATCCTAAGTATATTATATTTAATGGCAATATGCAAGGCTAGTATAGCAACTGGTTCAATACTGCCGAAAAATGCTGCGGCACCTGCTGTTATTCAGTCAAAGCCGGATAAAGTGTCACGGCTGTATATGAAATTCCAAAAAGATAAATATATTTGGAAAAAAATTTTAAAAATAGTATAATTAAGTTAACAGCTGAAACGGGGTGAAATATGGAAACAGTTCTGATAACAGGTGCAAGCAGCGGAATAGGCCGGGAATTTTCGAAATTATTTGCAGAAAAAGGATACAGGCTGGTGATAACAGCCAGAAGAGAAAAAAACCTTGCAGAATTAAAAAAAATGTACCCTGAAAATAATGTAGAAGTGATTCCCTGTGATCTGGGAAGTGAAGCAGGTGCAGAGTATCTTTATAATGAAGTAAAAAAACGCAGCATAAAAGTAGATATTCTTATAAATAATGCGGGCTTTGGATTATTTGGCGAATTTTATGAAACTGATATTGAAAAAGAAAAGAAAATGATAGATCTTAATGTAAAAGCACTTGTTGAATTAAGCAAATATTTTTTACAGGAAATGCTGGAAAGAAATTCCGGCAGAATATTAAATGTAGCCTCAATAGCGGCTTTTCAGCCCGGGCCTTATATGAGTGTTTATTATGCCAGTAAAGCATTTGTACTGTCTTTTTCTGAAGCATTGAGAAATGAAGTAAGAAATACCGGAGTGTGTATTTCTGTTTTATGTCCCGGACCTGTGGAAACAGAATTTGAGAAAAGTTCAGAGCTTACTAAATCAAAGCTATTCAGTAAATTAAAACCGATTACTGCTGAAAAAGTGGCATATGCAGGATATAGAGGGCTTATGAAAAACAGGGCGGTAATAATACCGGGATTCTTTAACAGAGCAGCAATAACAGCAGGAACATTCGTACCTACAGGGATAAAAGTAAATATAGCAAGAAAAATACAGGAAAAGAAAAAATAAAACAGGAGGTATTATGCTAAAATCTTATTTTAAGTCTTTTGACGACAAAGAAATTTCGTATTTATTTTTTGAACCTAAAAGAACAGAGGTAAAAAAGAGTGTATTGATAATACACGGCATGATGGAAACGAAAGAAAGATACAGTGAATTTTCAGAATTTCTTGCAAATAACGGGTATAATGTTTTTATATTTGATCTGAGAGGGCATGGTGACTTTTCCGCTGAAGGGAAGCCTGTATATTTTGAAAAGGGTGAAAATGCATATACGATTTTAAAAGATATGGAATTTTTTATAAAAAATATTATAAAAGAAGAGCCTTTAATATTAGGGCACAGCTTTGGTTCAGTACTTACACTGAAATATGCCGAAGAGCATTCCGAAACAGATAAATTTATTCTTTCAGGCCATCCGCATATAAATGGTATCTCTTTATTTTTCGGAAAGATGTGGACAGCTTTTGAAGGAATATTCATAAAAAGAAAAAAATCTCTTTTGAACAAGACCTTTAAGTCATATAACAAGCATTTTAGACCCAATAAGACTGAATATGACTGGCTTACCAGAGATGAGGCAGAAACTGCAAGATATGCCTTAGATCCAAAATGCGGCTTTTATGCGACGCCGGGATTTTTTCACA
The DNA here is from genome assembly GCF_000024405.1 of Sebaldella termitidis ATCC 33386. Lineage (NCBI taxonomy): Bacteria > Fusobacteriati > Fusobacteriota > Fusobacteriia > Fusobacteriales > Leptotrichiaceae > Sebaldella > Sebaldella termitidis. The sequence continues at coordinate 1,199,917 of NC_013517.1, forward strand.
GTTTTTTGAAGATAACGGGAGATTCTGCGAAAAATATAAAAAAAGTAAACAGTAATGCAAAGCTTCTTATATTATACGGTACAGAAGATATGGCAGCCGGTAAGGGGAAAAGTGCGGATAAACTTAAAAATAAACTGAAATCAATAGACAGAAAGATAAATATAATAGAAAACAAAAACGGAAGACACGAATCTCTTAATGAGATAAATAAATATGAGATATATGATTCAATATTGGAATGGCTGAATAAACTGTATGAAAAAAAAGTATAGAGCATATCATAAACCAAGAGAATGTTTCAGCAGGACAGCTATATAATATTTGTATATCTGCCGGAGTCTGCTAAGATAGTAGTATATACAAAATTAATAGCAGCAATACGATTATAATATTTTGCTTTCAATTATTTTTGTGATAAAATAATTTTAGAATAAAACAAACGAGGTGGAATTATGGCAGAAATAAAAGAATATAAAAATTTGATAAACGGAGAATGGAAGGAATCAAAAGAACAGATCACAATTTATTCTCCCATTGATAATAAAGAAATAGGGAAAGTACAGGCTATGACACATAAAGAAATAGATGATGCCATGGCTGCAGCTAAAGCAGCAATGAAAGCCTGGAGAGAGGTTCCTATAGTAGAAAGGGCAAAGGTCCTTTATAAAGCCGCAGAATTACTGGAAAAAAGAAAAGATGAGATAGGCGAGATTCTGGCTGAGGAAGTAGCAAAAAACCTGAAATCAGCTGTTTCTGAGGTCGTGAGAACAGCTGATCTGATAAGATATACAGCGGAAGAAGGAATAAGGGTGCACGGTGAGGTCATGAAAGGGGATACTTTTGAAGCAGCCAGTAAAAATAAACTGGCTATAATAAGAAGAGAGCCAATGGGTGTAGTACTGGCAATAGCACCTTTTAATTATCCTATAAATCTTTCTGCTTCAAAGATAGCACCAGCTCTTATAGGCGGGAATGTAGTAATATTCAAGCCGCCTACTCAGGGAGCAATAAGCGGTCTGCTGCTCACACAGGTCTTTGAGGAAGCAGGACTTCCAAAGGGAGTGCTTAACAGTGTAACTGGGAAAGGAAGTGTAATAGGTGATTATCTTATAGCACATCCGGATGTTAACTTTATTAATTTTACAGGAAGTACGGAAGTCGGCGAGAAAATAGGGGAAGTATCAGGAATGAAGCCTATTCTCCTTGAACTTGGCGGAAAGGATGCTGCTATTGTCCTTGAAGATGCTGATCTGGAAAAAGCTGCTTCTGAAATAGTAGCTGGTGCATTCAGTTATTCAGGTCAGAGATGTACTGCGATAAAGAGAGTACTGGTCGAAGAAAAAGTTGCCGATAAACTGGCAGAAATATTAGAGAAAAAAGTAAACAGTCTGTCAGTGGGGGATCCGTTCGATAATGCAGAAATAACACCGCTGATAAGCAACAAAGCTGCTGATTTTGTGGAAGAGCTGATTGATGATGCTGTAAATAAAGGTGCCAAAGTTATCAACCATCCTAAAAGAGAAGGCAATCTTATATGGCCGGGAGTATTTGACAATGTTACCCTTGATATGAGAATAGCATGGGAAGAGCCTTTCGGGCCTGTGCTTCCGATAATACGGGTAAAAGATGAAAATGAAGCAATAGAAATTAATAATAAATCGGAATATGGACTTCAGGCTGCTATTTTCACCAAGGATACTACAAGAGCTTTGGAAATAGCCGATAAGCTTGAAGTGGGAACTGTACATATGAATAATAAGACACAAAGAGGTCCTGATAATTTTCCGTTTCTTGGAATAAAGAAATCCGGTGTAGGAGTTCAAGGGATAAGATATAGTATAGAAAGCATGACAAAATTAAAATCTGTTGTTATAAATATTTAGGATTACAGATATCAATATAAAATTAGGAAATAACTGCCAAAACACCTCGTGTAAAGGCAGTTATTTTCTTTGCTGTAAATTTTATTAAAAAAACTATTGACATCGGAGCCGAAAAGGAATATGATTGGGATATAGCAAGAGAATGTAACAGGGAGTGAAGTGTAGTGAATTTTAACAAAGACAAGTTTAAGTATACCGCAAATGTCTTAATGGGAAAAGTTTTGATTGTTTTAATGTTAGTATATTTGTTCTCAAAATTAATTTTTACATCTTAAATATTTTGATTATGTATGAGACATTAAAAAAATGAAAATTTTAATAATAGACTTCTGCATAGAATCAGCGGTAAAATAAGATTTTAATATAAAAAATAAAAACAGATTTCTTTTAGAGGTCTGTTTTTTGTTATATTTGTGTACAAATGAGAAAAGATGAATTTTTTAAAAATAGAAAAATTAAATAAAATATAGTATAATGAGATAATAAATTACAAACGGAGGAGTATAACTGTAAAATGATTTATCTGGATAATGCAGCTTCTACCAGAATTCTGCCGGAAGTAATTCAGGAGTTGGTAAAAAGCTGCGAAGAATACTATGGGAATCCCTCGTCTATTCACAGTGCCGGTCAAAAAGCCAAAAAGCTTTTGGAAAACAGCAGGGAAGTAATAGCCGGTCTGTTTGGTGCTGAAGGAAAAGAAATAATTTTTACTTCCGGCGGGGCGGAAGGAAATAATCTGGTTATAAAGGGTGCTGCCGAGGCATATGCATATAAAGGAAAGCATATTATAACAACTGATATAGAACATCCGACAGTTCTGAACACTTTGTTGGATTTAGAGGAAAAAGGATATGAAATAACCTATCTTCATACTGATAAAAACGGTTTGATTAATGTGGAGGAATTAAAAGATTCACTGAGACAGGATACGATATTGGTATCAGTTATGAGTTCCAATAATGAAACAGGGGTTATTCAGCCAATAGAAGAAATAGGAAAAATATTATCCAAAACAGCTGTTTTTTTTCATGTTGATGCGGTACAAAGTATAGGGAAGGATATAATTTATCCAAAGGAATCAAGAATATCCGCCTTTACAGCAAGTGCACATAAGTTTTACGGTCCGAAAGGGGCAGGAATAGTTTTTCTGGATAAGAATTTTCTTGTAAAGAAACAGATATTCGGAGGTCATCAGGAGAGAAACCGAAGAGCAGGAACAGAAAATCTTAATTCTGTGTATGGTATGCAGAAAGCTCTGGAAATAATATACGGAAGTATTTTTCAGGAACAGATGAATGAAAAAAGACTTCATGAATATATGGAAAAGAGAATTAAGAATGAAATAAATGATGTGGTAATAAACGGGGAAGAAGCGGACAGACTGAATACAATAACGAGTCTTACCATAAGAGGATGTGACGTGCAGACTCTTCTTGTAGCACTGGATTTGAGAGGGATATGTGTAAGCGCCGGCTCTGCCTGCATGTCAGGAGCCTTTCTGGAATCTCCGGTTTTAAAGGCTATGGGATTATCAAAGGAGGATTTGAAGTCTACCATAAGAGTCAGCATAGGAAGATATAACACGATGGAGGAAATTGATTTTTTTATTGAAAATCTAAAGGAAATTGTAAAAACCGAAAGAGGCGAATAACTTGTTAGAACAGATATTGGAAAAAGAAAGTTTGACAAAAGATGATCTGATTTACTTAATGAAACTTACAAAACAGGATGATCTAAATAAATTGTATGAAAAAGCATACAGTATAAAAGAAAAGTATGTAGGCAGAAAAGCCTACTACAGAGGTCTGATAGAATTTTCAAACAGATGTGTGAAAAATTGTTATTATTGCGGAATAAGATCAGGCAATGAAAATGTGGAAAGATTCGACATGTCCGGTGATGAAATAATAAAAATGGCTAAATGGGCATATGAAAATAATTATGGTTCTGTTACACTTCAATCAGGTGAAAGACAGGATAAAAATTTTGAAAAATTCGTTAAGGATATGATTCTGGATATAAAAAAAGTGAGTGACGGCAAGTTAGGTCTTACACTTTGCCTCGGGGAACAAACAGAGGATATCTACAGAGAATGGTTTGAAGCCGGAGGGCACAGGTACCTGTTAAGAATAGAAACTACCAATGAAGAGCTTTATAAGGTGATACACCCTGATAATAACATCCACTCATTTCAAAAAAGAGTAGATTGTCTGAAAACACTGAAAAAAATCGGATATCAGGTAGGAACCGGGGTAATGATAGGACTTCCCGGACAAACAGAGGAAGATCTGGTAAATGATATTCTGTTTTTTGAGGAAATGGATATTGACATGATAGGTATGGGACCGTATGTTGTACATAAGGATACACCTCTTGGAAAAGACGTAATAAATAATGACCTAAATACAGAAGAGGAAAAATATAAAAGATTTGTATTAGGATTAAAGATGATAGCAATAACAAGGCTATACCTGAAAGATGTAAATATAGCGGCTACGACAGCACTTCAGGCTCTGAATCCTCTGGGAAGGGAACTCGGGCTGAAAGCCGGTGCCAATATATTAATGCCTATTATAACAATAGAGGAGCACAGGGAAAAATATCAGCTCTATGATAATAAACCATGTATAGATGATAATGCCGAAGAATGCAAGGCGTGTCTTACAGGCAGAGTTTCAAGCATAGGAGATATAGTAGGTTACGGCGAATGGGGAGATTCTCCTCACTTTAAAAGGAAAAATTTCTAAAAAAGAATTTTGCTAATTCATAAAAAAATCACCTTGTAATTATGTGTAAGCCTGTAATTACAAGGTGATTTTATAATATCAAAAAATAAGCCTTTTACTTATTCAAAAAAGTAATATGAAATTTTTTTTTAAAATCTTCACATTGAGTTCACATTGGTATGAAATAATAGTATCATAACAGGAAAGATAAGGTTTTTTGAGAGTAAGGAAGAGAAGTTAGACTTTAGCAGGTTTTGGATATAGAAGAAGTAGGAGCGTAAAAAAAAAGAAAACCAAGCTGAAAGCTTGGTTTTAAGGAGTTTTTTGAAGAAAAAAGTTATTTTTCTTTTAGCATGATTTATTTTAACTTTATTAACTTAGATTTTTCTTTTTATATACTTAGAGTTTACTTAGAAACAGTAAAGAATCATAAAAAAAACAGAACAAAGGGCTGTGTCATAAGACGCAACCCTTTTATTATTAACTGTTTTTTGCTATTTCAAGTAATTCGTCAAATGTTTTCGCGCCTATTGAAGCAAGTTTGTCATTTATGAATACAGTAGGAACGGCCTGAATATCTTTTGATTTCGCTTCCTCAGGATATATTCCCGAATCAATCATAGACACTGTAATATTATCATTGTACAGGGCTATAGAGTCCAGAGCCTGTACCACATCAGGACAGTGAGTGCATGACAGTGAAACAAAAACTTCGATATCAAGCGGTTTATTGATGCTTTTGATTTCATCAGCCTTATCAGTATCCAGTTTTTTTCCAAGACCGGCAAGATTAAGTATTGCCAGAACAAAACTGTTAAATTCATGTCCGCCCGGTATTCCGAAGAAATTAATCCCTGTTTTTTCATTATTTTTTACAATAGTAAAAGCTGTTTCTCTCTTTATTCCGTATAATTCTTCAAGTTTATTATTAGAACCAAACATATAAGATTCATATTTTATAGAATCTGATATATCGGCAACTTCATTTAGGAAGCTGTCCAGTTCTTTGGATTTATCACTTTCACTTAAAAAAGATATTATTTTTATATCTTCAGTGATTTTATCGAAAAATCCTTTCAGTTGTTTTACAATATTTTCATCTAATAAAGCCATTTTGTCCTCCTGAATATAAAATATGGTGCCATTATGAAGCTAGGTTATGCTGACCTCATGGAATGACACCATTCTGAGGGATATTTAGTCATCCCGGATTATTAATTAGATTTTACCTACAAGATCAAGTCCTGGTTTTAATGTTTCTTTTCCTTCTTCCCAATGTGCAGGACAAACAAGTCCAGGGTTCTCTGTGATGAACTTAGCTGCTTTTGCTCTTCTCAGTAAGTCCTTAGCATCTCTTCCGATACCCATTTCGTTTATTTCATAAGCCATGATTTCACCGTCAGGGTTAACTATAAAGCTTCCTCTGTATGCTGCACCTTCGTCTTCTTTATATACTTCAAACATTTTTGCGATAATCGCATTACGATCACCTAACATAGGATATTTTATTTTTTTGATAGTTTCTGATGTATCATGCCATGCTTTATGTACAAAATGAGAATCTGTACTTACTGAATAAATTTCAAATCCAGCTTTTTGGAATTCCTCATAATGATCAGCAACGTCTCCTAACTCTGTAGGGCATACGAATGTAAAATCACCCGGGTAGAAAAAGAAGATACTCCATTTTCCCATGATATCATTTAATGTAAGAGTTTTGAACTCCTCGTTTTGATAATATTCAATTTTAAAATCATCTAATTTTTTTCCTATTAACGACATTAAAAATTCCTCCTTAAAATAGTTTTATTTTTGTAATTATTACATTTCAATTATATAATACTTTCTTTTATTTGTCAATGACAAAAATAGAAAAATGCAGAAATAAAAAAAATTGTCAGAATGCAGACCAGCAAAATTATATAATTTGTTTTATGCATGTTTATTCAGCTTTTAAGTGAGGATATTTTCAGTATGCTCAGTATTGCACAACATGTTAAAATTTATTGACAAACAGTTAACTTTACTGTACAATTGAAATTGAAAAGACAAGGTATAAATACTGTCTTTTTTGAAGATTTTAAGTAATGTGAATGGGCACTACAAAAGTTGCTGCAATTATTCCAAATAAAACAGTAATTTTGAAAAAAATTTTTAAATTATACCTAAACATACCAGAAATTTATTTGGAATAAAAACAACATAATAGAAATTAGGAAAACAGCCCTGCATATCTGTACGGGCTGTTTTTATATATATTAGAGAAGAAAACTTACACATCAGCCCCCGGGATTTACAGATAAGGAAAAAGAGAACGAAGACAGGTATTCCGGACTTATAGTTACAGGAGATTTTTAATAATTAATTGGTTACTAAAAACTTTATTTATGGTAAAATATATAAAAGATAAAGCTGTAAATAAAATTTCAAAGGAGGAATTTTAGATGAATTATATAGGAATTGATCTCGGGGGAACAAAAATATTAGGTGCATTATTCGATGATAACGGAACGGTAATATATAAAAATAAGAAAAAAACAAAAGCGAAGAACGGAATAAAGGCTGTAGAGGAACAGCTATTCTCACTGATAGATGATCTGACAGATAAAAGCGGAAAAGAAGAAATAAAGGCAATAGGAATAGGTGTACCGGGTCTTGTGGATGTAAAGACGGGAACCGTGAAATTTGCTCCCAATATTGCAATGAATAATTATCCAATAGGAGATTTGATCAGAGATAAATATAAAATTGATGTATTTGTAGGAAATGATGTAAATGTGGGAACTCTGGGGGAATGGAAATATTCTCCGGAAGGTAAGTCTTCGAACTTTATAGGTATTTTCGTGGGAACGGGTATAGGGGGAGGAATTATTATTGATAATAAGCTTTATACAGGTTCCGGAGGTGTCGCAGGGGAATTGGGACATATGACGATAGATAGCAACGGAGCTATATGCGGGTGCGGTTCCAGAGGATGTCTTGAAGCCGTGGCTTCGAAAACGGGAATTCAGGCTGAAATAAAAGCCAGAATAAAAAGAGGAGAAGATACTGATATAAAAGAAAGCCTTGAAAAAGAAGGGATTCTAAAAAGCGGTCCGCTGAGAGCAGCATATGACAAAGGAGATATAGTGGTAAGAGAAACTGTGGAAAGAGCAGCCAAGTATCTCGGAGTAGGTGTAGCAAATCTGATCAATATATTTGATCCTGAAGCAGTAGTATTCGGGGGAGGTGTAATAGAGGAACTCGGTGATATTATTCTTCCGATTGTAAAAGAAGAAGCTTCACGTTATGCCATGAGAAGTATTTTTGAAAATGTAAAATTTGAAAAAGCACAGCTCGGCGATGATGCGGGAATAATGGGAGCTTTTGTGCTTGCACAGGAAGGTGTTAAATAATGAAGGATATGTTGTGTGTCATTAGTATAGCGTCACACGGTATTTACATGAAAATATTTCAGAAAAAAGGAACTGCTGTAAAGATTATAGATAAGGCAGTACATGTTTCACTGATAGGGAAAGAAGTCTTTTTCGAGGATAAGCTTACATTTAATAAAATAAAAGAAATAATAGACACGGTAAAAAAAATGAAGATCATAGCAGAAGGTTATCAGACTGATAAAATTGTTGTTATAGGAACTACAGCAGTACGTAAGGCAAAAAATAATTACTATCTTCAGGATCAGCTGAAAATAAATACAGGTTTGGATTTACTGGTAATGGATAAGCTTGATGAAAATTATCTGGCGTATGAAAAAATATCTGTCAGTCTTGAGAAGCATCTTGATGATTATAATGAAAAAAATAACCTGATCGTTTACGTAGGTTCGGGAAATATATCCTTTTCGGTTATAAGTAACGGAATTAACATATATAACACCAATATAGAGATAGGCTCTCTTGTTTTATCAGATATATCGGATAAGCTGAATCTCGGAACCAAAAAGAGAAATATAGTAATTGACGAATATATAAAAAGGCATTTGAGCGGGATCTTCCGAAATATTTCCGATATAAAAATAGAAAGGGTTATTCTTGCCGGAAAGTTTTTTGATATTTATATAGAAAGAGTAAAAAATAAAAAAAGAATTGACTTTATAGAAGAGCTTACACGTGAGGAGATATTCGAATATAACAAAAAGCTTTATGAAAAATCTCCGGAAGAAATAGCTAAAACTTATAATATAAAAAAAATCGAAGCTGAGATGCTTACTCAGAAAGTAAATATCATAAAAAATATAATACAAAAATTCAACAGCAACAAAATTATATTTGTAAATTTCAAATTATCCAATTCAATTGCAGAGTTTCACTTTTTTAAAAATGAAAAAATAAGAAGAAAAATAGAAAAAGATTCTGTGGAAAGTGCCAGAAAAATAGCCAAAAGATACTATTATATGGAGGAACATGTAGATAAACTCGAAGAAATAATAGATAAGATTTTTAATAAGGTTCATAAAACACACGGACTGACAAAAAAGGACAGATATTATCTGACTCTTGCGAATATTTTCAGGGAAACAGGGAAGTATATTACACTTGAAAATTATATTAATTTTTCCAGAGATATTCTGGAAGCATCAGGAATATTCGGAATCAGTACAAGAGAACATTTTTTTATTTCAAAAATCCTGAAGTATTTTGAAGAGGATATTCTGGAATTGGAAAACAGTAAATCTATAAGCAAAGAAGAAAAACTGTCAGTGGCAAAACTGGCAGCTATATTGAAAATAGCCGAATCTCTTGATTCCAGCATGGAACAGAAAATAGCCGATCTGGAAATTACAAGTGATGAAAATGATATTTATTTTAACGTAAAGCTCAAAAAGATGATTTTTTTGGAAAAGCTGGAATTTGAAGAGAAAAAAGAAGTTTTTGAAAATGTATTCGGATTGAAAACACATTTAGTTATAAATAAATAATCTAGTGCAGTGCCTCGGCCGAATGCCGCCGGATATTTTATTTCTCGGCAGGGATTCAGGTACAGCAGAGGATAAAACAGACAGTGCAATCGGCTGATTACGGATGAAAACTGCACTAAGGTAAGGAGAATTATGAAATATAAATCTGAAGATTTTATAAATAGAGAATTAAGCTGGCTGGAATTTAACGACAGAGTATTGAGCGAAGCAGAATATCAGGGAAATCCTTTGTTGGAAAAATGCAAATTTATTTCTATAACTTCTTCTAATCTGGATGAGTTTTTTATGATTAGAATAGCTGCATTAAAGGCTCAGATAGACAGTAAATTTACACAAAAAGATATTGCCGGACTGACTCCGATACAGCAGATGGAAAAAATAGAGGACAGAATAGAAACTTTGATAAAGAAGCAATATTCAATATATAGAAACGGTCTTATACCTGAACTGAAAAAGAACGGAATCGTGTTTTTGAAATATAAGGAGCTGACAGAAGACGAGAAAAAAGCAGCAGCGGAATATTTTGAAGAAACCCTGTTTCCTATTCTTACTCCTACAGCAATAGACAGCAGCAGACCATTTCCTTTTCTGCAGAATAAAAGCCTTAATATAATAGTGGAATTAAAAAAGGAGAAGGACAGATTTTCCTTTGTTCAGATTCCGTCAATAGTAAACAGAATGTTCAGGCTTCCCGGAAAGAACAAATACAGATTTATTCTAATAGAAGAGATAATCAAGGAATTTATGGGGACTCTTTTTGAGGGCTACAGTATAAGGAAGATGTCGGAATTCAGAATAACAAGAGACTCTGACGTAATAATAAATGAGGACGGTGCAGAAGATCTTCTCAGTAAAATAGAAAAATCAATAAAAAACAGAAAATGGGGAAGTCCTGTAAGGCTTGAAGTATGTGAAGACATAGAGAAAGATACCAGAGAATATCTAAAAGACATACTAAAGCTGAAAAAATCAGATGTATACAGAATTGACGGTCCGATAGACCTTACTTTTCTCATGAAATTATGGATTGAGACAGATAAGGACAAATTAAAATTTCCTCCGGAGCCTCCTGTTCTGATAAAGGAATTTCAGGGAGATGAATCTGTTTTTGATATAATGAAGGAGAAAGAGATAATATACCATCTTCCTTATGAAAGCTTTGAGCCTGTTATTGATCTTGTGGAAGAAGCGGCCAGAGATCCGAAAGTACTGGCGATAAAACAGACTCTGTACAGGGTCAGCGGTCAGTCTCCTATAGTAAAAGCCTTAAAGGATGCCGCAAGTAACGGGAAACAGGTTACAGTACTTGTGGAATTAAAGGCAAGGTTTGATGAGGAGCAGAATATCAACTGGGCAAAGGAACTGGAAAAAGCCGGATGTCATGTGATATACGGGCTGAAAGGACTGAAAACACATGCCAAACTTCTGCTGATAGTAAGACAGGAAACAGAGGGGATACAGAGGTATGTACATCTCAGTACGGGAAATTACAATGATAATACTGCCAAGCTGTATTCAGATATAGGCTTTTTCAGTACAAATGAAGATTTATGCACGGATATCTCTTATCTGTTTAATACGTTGACAGGGTTTTCCATGTCAAGATACTGGAATAAAGTAGCTGTAGCTCCAAATGATCTGAGAACGAAGATCTATGAGCTCATAGATAATGAGATAGAAAACCAGAAGGCAGGAAAAAAGGGAAGAATTATAATGAAGGCAAACTCTCTTACTGATAAAGAGATGATAGAGAAATTATACGACGCTTCAAGAATAGGCGTAGAAGTAAAGCTGGTGATAAGAGGAGCATGTTCTCTGAAAGTGGGAATAAAAGATATTTCAGAAAATATAGAGGTTTTCAGTATCGTAGGAAGATACCTTGAACACAGCAGAATTTATTATTTTGAAAATGACGGGGAAAGTAAAATATATCTGTCAAGTGCAGATCTGATGTCAAGAAATCTGGACAGAAGAATTGAAATTATGTTTCCTGTGGAAGACGAAAATTTGAAAGATCAGATAGTAAAAATACTGGAGCTGAATCTCACTGATAATGTAAAAAGAAGAATTCTGGAGCCGGACGGTACATATAGAAATTCAAATGCAAGATCATCCAAAAAGATAAATGCCCAAAGTGAATTTTACAAGCTTGCCAAAAAAGGAAGCATCAGCAGTTAATATCCTGGTCTGATAAAAAACAGCTGAAATAAGATATTGGTAATTGTTTAAAAGCCTGTATTAGCAGTGTTTTAGTATAAAAATTCATAAAATATATAAAATATACAATTAAAATTTATAAGAAATATTTGATTTTGTGTATATAAAAATATTATAATGTAAGTGTTAACTTTGTTAACGTGATTTTTTAGAAGGAGGTTTGTAAAGAAAATGTGGAAAAAAGTAACACTTATAATTGCTGGTATATTTTTACTTTTTGGCGGTGCATTCTTCTATTTTGTAAAGGACACAGATAAGATATATAATAATATATCAGTGTCTGGTGTTGATCTATCTGATACATCTAAGGAGACTGCGAAGAAAAAAATAGAGGAAATAAAGCTTGAAAATGTAAAGCTGAAGTATGAGGGTAAAGAGTTCATGATATCTGGTGACAGCATATCATATAAAGTTGATTCTGATACGATAGTAAATGAAGCGTATAATGTAGGAAGAAACGGAAATTTCCTGAAGAATAAGGCGAAAATATTTGCCTTGAAAGCTCTCGGGAAAAAAGTAAGCCTGCCGCTGCATTACAGTATTAATGAGGAGGCTTTAAAAAACGAACTTGTTAAAATAGCATCCGAGGTAGATGTAAAGGAACAGGATGCCAGACTCGTGATCAATAATGATCAGATTTCTGTTATAGATGAAGTAAACGGGAAGAAAATTAACATAGAGAAAACTCTGAGTGCTGTAATGGAAAGTATAAAATATTCTAAGCATGATGATATTAATCTTGTGGCAGAAACAGCTGTTCCAAAAGTAACTAAGGAAAAACTGGGTTCTGTAAATACACTTCTTGGCGAGTATACTACTACGTTTAATTCCGGTGTATACGGAAGAAGCGAGAATATAAAGCTCGCTGTAAAATCAATAAATGATGTTCTTCTGGAACCGCAGGATATTCTTTCGTTTAATGACAGTACAGGAATGCGTAATCCGAAAAATGGATATAAGAGTGCGCCTGTTATAGTTAACGGAGAGATCGAACAGGGTCTCGGAGGCGGAGTCTGTCAGGTTTCATCAACGTTGTTTAATGCAGGTGCTCTTTCAGGGCTGAAGATAGTGGAGAGAAGTAACCACTCAATTCCGTCTTCATATGTAGCACTTGGCAGAGATGCTGTTGTAGATTATGGAAATCTGGATTTGAAAATACAGAATAATTTTCAGAATCCTGTTTATATAGCAGCAGATGTAGTCGGAAGTAAAATTATTATCAAAGTATACGGAAATCAGAAGGATAAAGCAGATGAGGTAAAATTATATGCAGTAGTGAATGGAAGTATACCGAGAAAAACAAAAACTGTAAAATCTGGTAAAGCAACTAACGGAAGAGACGGAATAAAAGCTACAACATACAGAGTGATAGTTAAAAACGGAAGTGAAACTAAAGAGGTATTATCAAGCAACTATTATCCGCCTAAGGCGAGAGTAGTAGTGCTTACTCCGGCTCCGGCAGTAGTAAGCGAAGAAGCTCCCAGCTTATAAGAATACTCCGGAAATATTACTCACAAAGCAGAACAAAAAGCAATTATATACGAATAATTAAAATGACCGGTTTTTCCGGTCATTTTTCTTTTAGTGCTGTTATTTATCTGAAAGCAGTGATTATTCACTTTAAAAATTTATATAAAAATAACAGCCTTCTGCGGCGGACAAATGCCATAGAAGGCTGTTCTTGATAATATATGATAAAATCAGAAACTATTCTTTAGCCGGTTTATTTTCCGAAGTCAGCGTAAGCATCACAATCATAAGTATAATGAGAAATGCTCCTGCGAACTGATAAATTCCAAAGCTTACATGAAGCCATATAATAGAAGTTATAAGTGCGGATAACGGCTCACTGCAGCTGAGAAGCGAGGCTTCCTTTGCATTTATATATCTCAGACTCTCTATAAAAAAATAAAAAGGTATAAGAGTACCGAGAATTACAATAAACAGCATAGATAAGAAAATATCAAAATGTGCAAAATCTCTTACAGCTCCCCAGTCAGGAACAAACAATCCCAGTATAAAGCCTCCGATAACCATGCTCCATCCGATAATAACAGATGACGGCCATTTTAGAAGTTTTTTTACATAAATTGTGTAGAAGGCGAGGGCAAATGCAGAAGCAAGTCCCCAGAAAAAGGCTTCCTTGGAAATAATGAGAGACTCTGTATTGCCATTTGTAAGGAGTAAAAAAGTCCCGCTCAGTGCCATAAGAAGTGCTGCTGTTTCTGACAATGAAATTTTTTGTTTCAGACGTATCAGATAATAAATAATTATTATAACAGGAGCCAGATATTGCAGTAAAGTGGCAATAGCCGCATTACTTTTTGCTATGGTGGTAAAATATGTAAACTGTACTCCCAGCATTCCAAAAATAGAATATATTATTATGTGAAAACGTGAATATTTATCTTTCCATATTCCTGTAACCTTATCTTTATTTCCTTTGTAAACGGATATGATCAGGAGCATAATGCCCGCAGTAAACATCCTTATGGAAACCACACATGATACAGATACAGAAGCATTGTTAAATAAATACTGTGATACTGTTCCGGAAACTCCCCATAAAACAGAGCTTATTATTACCATAAGAATTCCGGGCCATTTTTTATTCTTCATATATCCTCCGTAAAAATAAAATAAACTATTATAACTTTAGCACAAGATATGAAAAATAACAACAAATACTTGGGGAAATCAGACTTTTATTTACCGGATATATTTTCAGAATAAATATGCTTTATTATAAACTGCTGTTTTTCCTTTCAAAATCTAACAGCCACTGTTTCCGCCATAAGCCTCCGGCATAACCTGTAAGCTTTCCGCTTTCTCCTATTATTCTGTGGCATGGTATTATTATGGCGATTCTGTTCGATCCGTTGGCTTTTCCTACTGCCCTTACTGCTTTTGGTTTATTTATAGCCAATGCCTGATCTTTATATGATCTGTGTTCTCCATATGGTATATCAATTAATTTTTTCCACACAAGATTCTGAAAGTCAGTTCCCGGTGTATGCAGAGGGAGGTCAAAAATTTTCCGCGTACCGGAAAAATATTCAGCGATCTGCTCTTTTAACATATCCAGATACTGGTTTTGACCAAAGATAATTTTAGCGTGAAGTGTCTTCTTCAGATATTCAAGTTCGTCATTAAGATTTTTTCTGTCAGAAAATTCCAGAAGATATATTCCTTTTTCAGTGGCGCATGCAGTCATAGGGCCAAGCAGAGTAGTAAAACGCATTATATTAATTATATTTATTTCTGCTGAATCAGACGGAGTACTTCCAGTGGCATTTTTGAATGCATGGGAAAATCCGCTGAGGGAATTATAACCGCTGTCAAAAGCTGAATCAATTATTTTTTCCCCGCCGGAAATCTGATGCAGGGCGGAATTGATCTTTAACATTCTCTGATATTCATGAAATGTAATATCAAGATTCTTTTTGAACCATCTTCTTACTTTATTAGGTTCTATATTTAATTCATTCAAATCACTGTCCTTTAATTTTTCATCAGGATTTTTTTCCAGCTTTTTCAGAATGATTTTTATATACTCTGGTGTAAAACCTAAGTGTTCAAGGGGATGACAGACTTTACACGGTCTGTAACCGTGTAATACTGCTTCTTTGCTTGTATGGAAAAACTCTACATTTTCTTTTTTTGGTTTTCTTGCAGTACATGTAGGGCGGCAGAATATTCCCGTAGTTTTTATTCCGGCAAAAAAGCTGCCTTCATAGGAACTGTCTTTATTTAATAAAGCATTATACATTTCTTCAAATTTTAGTTTCATAGGAAGACTCCTTTTTATTTTAGTATACCTGATAATTCGCTGTTTTTTCAACCGAAAAATTAACATATATTTTTGGAATATGATATTAGTGATAATAAATTTTTATAAAAAATATATAAACTTTTGACAGCAGACTGGATATTAATTAAATAATGTGGTATTATTTATAGGGAAAATATTCAATTCAACAGAAACAAATCTATTATTATCGAAACTAACATCTGGCAATTAAACAAAAAGATCTAGCAGAACTAAGAGTAAGTGAATTTTTATAATTATTTTAGTGAGGAGAAATAGTATGAAAATTTTGATTGTTTATTATTCTTTTGAGGGAAGTTGCAAGTATGTGGCAGAAGAGATCAGTAAAAATTTGAATGCCGAGATTTTAGAGCTGAAACCTAAAACAGATGTGAAGACCAAGGGTATATTAAAGTATGTTTTTGGCGGCAAACAGGCTTTTTCAAATGAAAAACCCGAGCTTCTCCCGTTGGAAAAGAATATCAATTCTTATGATTTTATTTTTCTGGGGACACCGGTATGGGCATGGAATTATGCGCCTGCATTAAAAACTTTTTTTTCAGAGCATAAAATAAAAGAAAAAAAGATGGCGTTATTTTGCTGCAGCGGAGGCGGAAAGGGAAAAACACTGGAAAATATGAAAAAGGAACTTTGTGAAAATGAAGTTATGGGAGAGATGGAATTTGTTAATGTTCTAAAGCAGACTAAATACAATATGGAGGCTGCAGTGGGAAACTGGGTGGATAATATTATGGAGACTTTTTGAATGGAAAGTTGAAATTTTTTTGATTATGATGTAAAATTATGATATGAATTATGTTTTTAGGAGGGATGAAATGAAGAAAATTATATTTACAATATTTTTGGCTTTCTTTTGCATTTCATTTTCTGATATAACAGGAATAGACACTAAAAAAATAATAAGAAGTCATTATACCGAAAAAGATCTTCTTATGAAAAAAAGTGATTATTTTCTGCCAAAAACAGGAAAAGAATTTAATTTCAGAGCTTTTGAATGGAATACATCAAAAGAAACAGCATTGAAATTTTTTGACGGGAAAAATTATACAGACCGTGGAAATGAATTGATATTCACTAATATTAACTTTGCAGGTATGGTACTGTCAGAACTGAAATTAAACTATGAAAATGACAAATTAGTAAGCTGGATTGGTTTTGGAAGAGCTGATGCGGAAACTTTAAAAGGATTGCAGGATACTTATAATTCAAAATATAAAGGGAAAATAATAGAGACTAATACTGATGCCCTGAAAATGTACATTACCAGAGACAGGGAAAACAGCTTTTTTATTATTTTTGATCCTGATATGACTACTTTTTATTATCAGAGTGCTGCTCAGTATGATAGAATAATCAGAGGCGAGACAGAAGAAAAAGAGCTGGAAAGAATAAGAATCGAAAATGAAAAGAAACAAAAGGAAAAAGTAAAGCAAGATATGTTTAATGATTTATAATTTTTATAAAGCTGCTGTAATAGCAGCTTTTTTTTGTACTTTTTTTATTTGTGAAAAAAAGTGTGAAATAAAATGTAATCAGGAAAACAGAAAAATTATATAAAAAAAATTAATATAATAAAAGCATGTTATAAACTCAAGGATTAACAGATTTTTTGTATTAAAAAAAATATAGTAAAAAAGTTTTCAAAATTGTTGATTTTTTCACAAAATCGAGGTAAAATACATTACTAAGAATGAATAAAAGTTCATTCGGTAATATATTTTAATATCGAATTATTTGTCGGTTAAAATATTTTATTTGGGCAGAGTAATAAAAGAGATAAGTATTTAAACTGGAAGAAAAAGAGAATTTAAAGAGGTGATTAAAGTGTCAAAAGTACTTCGGGCAGATGAAATGAAAAAATGTCTCGGCTGTTTTACATGTATGAACATATGTTCTATAGTAAATCATAAGAGCCATTCGTTAACTAAAAGCGCTATAAAGATAAGAACAAGCGGCGGTATAGCGGGAAGATTCGTAGGAATAGTATGTCTTGCATGTGAAAATGACAGAGCATGTGCAGAATCATGTCCATCCGGGGCATTGGAAAAAAGAGCAGGGGGCGGTGTAAAATTTATTTCGGAGAAGTGTATAGGATGCGGTTCCTGCGAGCAGGCATGTATAGTAAATGCAGTTCACTGGGATGAAACAGAAGACAGACCAATAATATGCAAACACTGCGGGGCCTGTGCAAGGTTTTGTCCGCATGATTGTCTGAGAATGGAGGAAGTAGGAAATGATTTATGAAAAATACATAAGAGTACTGCATATAGATCTTACAGCTAAAAAAGTAAGGATAGAACACAGGGAGGATCTATACGGATATCTTGGCGGAGTGGGTGTAGCTTCCAAGCTTCTTGAAGAAAATATGCATCCCGAGCTTGATCCGCTGGATGAAAAACAGCCTGTAATATTTGCAATCGGTGCGGCGAGTACAATATTTCCTGTAATTACTAAAACAGTAGCGACTTTCATATCACCTCTTACTGGAGAATACGGTGAAAGCTATGCCGGCGGAAGAATGGCGATGTCTTTATTTTATGCCGGATATGATGCGGTAGTAATTACCGGAAAATCAGATAAACCGGTTTATATATCCATAAAAAAGAATAATGTGGAATTCAAGGATGCCAGAGCAATGTGGGGGCTTGATCCCAATGAAGTGGAAAGAATACTTCGCGAAAGAGAAAAAGGACATGGGAAAAGAAGTATTGTGAGTATCGGACCTGCCGGAGAAAATCTGAGCAGTTTTGCATGTGTATGTGTGGATATTTTCAGACACTTTGGAAGACTGGGACTCGGAGCCTGCTTTGGAAGTAAAAATCTGAAAGCGGTTTTGACTATAGGAGATAAAGATATCCCTATTAAGGACTTTAAAAATTATTTTTCCGTATATCAGGAAATATATAAAGAATGCAGTGAAACAACAGCGATGACAAAATATCATGATTTGGGAACACCGGTAAATATAGAACCGTTAAATGCTGCCGGAGCTCTTCCTACACGAAATCTTCAGCAGACATCTTTTGAAAACAGTGAGGATATCTCAGGCGAGACCTTTGCAGATAAGAATCTTGTGAGAAAAATGTCATGTACAGGGTGTCCTGTGGGCTGTATACATATCGGCCAGCTTAGAAGACAGTTTGATAAAGGACATGAGTATGAGTCGCTGACAGTAGCATATGATTATGAGCTGATATTTTCATTAGGGACTTTTTTGGGGGTGAAAACTTCCGAAGAGGTGCTTAATCTGATTGATCATGTGGAAAAGACAGGATTTGATGCAATGTCTATGGGTGTGGTTCTCGGCTGGGCAACGGAAGCTCTGACAAAAGGAATTATTACAGAAGAACAGACAATGCTTCCATTGGCTTTCGGTGATTCTGAAAATTATGCCAAGGCTATAGAATACACTGCTAAAGGAGCAAATGAATTTTACAGGGATCTCGGAAAAGGGTCGGCTTATGTTTCAGCAAAATACGGCGGCTCGGATTTTGCACTGGAGATATCCAAAAATGAAATGGCCGGATATCATACAGGTTATGGGGCACTTGTGGGAGCAGCTGTAGGGACAAGGCATTCACATTTATGCAACGGAGGGTATTCCATAGATCAGAGCGGCGACAGTGAATTTGACGGGGACAAATTAGTGGATAAGCTTTATAAGGAAGAAGTGGAGAGATGTATGCTTAATTCACTCATAATATGTCTGTTTGCCAGAAAGGTTTATAACAGGGAGAAAGTATTAAAAGTATTGAATTCTATCGGACGGGAAACAACAGATGATGAGCTTACAGCAATAGCTGAGAGAATTTACAGAACAAAGCTTCGTATAAAAAAGGCACTCGGCTATAACCAGAAGGATATAAAATTTCCAAAAAGATTTTTTGAAACTGTAAGTATGAATGGAGAACTAAAACCAGAGATTGCACAGGAATTGATAAACAAATTTATTAGTAAAAATGAAGAGCTTATGAACAGGGAAGTATAAAAATTATTTGATTAGCAGCAGGAATTTTTTAGAATGAATACGGCAGGTGATGAAAGATGAAAGTCAGGCTTCTGTTAACTTCCTGGTTCAAAAGGTACGGAGACGGGAAAGATTTTCTGGAAATAGAAGTGCAGGAAGGAAGCAGTGTGGAAGATGTATTAAAAAAGAGCGGCATCCCTTTTGACGAAATAGGATTTGTGCATTCAGGAGGCAAGCTGAAGCATATGTCGGAGATTGTCGCTGATTCTGAGGAGCTGAAGGTTTTTACCAGAATCATCGGGGGATAATATAATTTTTACAGAAGGCCGGAGCTAATCCGGTCTTTTTGGATAAAAAACATTTTAACAGCTTAACAGCAAAATAAAATTGGCGTTTTAAATATTTTTTTATTAGAAGCAATGTGTTAGTGCTTTTTTTGAAAATTCACTAATTAGCTATTTTTGCAAAAAAATAGAGACTTTCAGCTGTTAACTGTCAATCTCTATTTTTAATGAATGTAATTTATCATAAATTTGATTATATAAACTGGAATAGGGAAATTTGCTGAAGAACCGCCTGAGTAGACTTTGTCATTCCCAGTGAAGTATATTTAATTTTTCTGTCAGCTGTAACTATAATAAACTTAGCAATAGAACCATTTATAAAACTAACTTCCTTTATCTGATTATATAAAACTTCTTCTTTTCCTATAATTAATCCATTTTCATAAATATCAAAGGAAGGGGTTTTAAAATAATCTATAATAAACCATAATCCGAGAAAAATACAAAAAATAGAAGCACCTATTATCATAAATGGAGATTCTTCTGCACCGGATGAAACGTGTACCCATCTTACACCCCGAGAATACAGATATAAGATAAAGCATGCTGACATAATGAGTATTAATCCCATGATAATTAAAGCCTTTGTTTTTTTTAGTTCTCCTTTGTGACTTCCGAATATGTTATTATTTTTTGAAGAATCAGAAGTTTTTGAAATACTTTCAGCTAAATTGAGTATATGCATATTTATTCTCCTTAAATTAAGTTTGTAAGGCATATTATATTATAATTTCTTGGTAAAATCAAAAAAATAAAATTTGATTTTTTTATCTGGCAGCAGTTTCATTGCTTCTATTCTAATAAAATAAAATTTATTTTTAAAATATTATATGTTTAATGAACTTGGGGAAATATCATTTGCTGCGGTATTTTATTGATTTTTGGCAGAAATAATAATGAAGATAATATTACGGCTAAGAAACCCTGTAAAAAATATCATAAAAAAATATACGTTCTTTCATAAATATAAAACTTATGCTATTATAATAAAAGATAATTTGTACAAGGAGTACTTTATGAATAATTACTATAAGGAATATTTTGAGAATATGAAAATTAAGGAGAGTATAATGGACGGCATAATATGTGTAGACGGAGTAGTCGGCGTGGGTAAAAGTACGCTGGGAAAGCTGATAGCTGAAAAATACAGCATGATTTTTTTTGAAGAGCCTGTGGTTAATAACCCTATATTAGATAAATTTTATTATGATAAAAAAAGATACAGCTTTCCGCTGCAGATATTCTTTCTGAATAAAAGATTCAAAGCCATGAAAGAAGCAGCAAAAATAAATAAATGTGTAATGGACAGATCAATATATGGGGATGTTATATTTTCCAGAATGCTGATGGAAGACGGAGATATGACGCATGAGGAATTTGAGCTTTATGAAGAGCTGCTTTATAATATGCTGGAGCACATCCAAAAACCGAAGCTGATGATCTATCTGGAAACAAGTGTAGATTCGGCCATGGAAAAGATAAAAAAAAGAGGCAGGGAATACGAGCTGGTAGTTACAAGGGGATATTGGGAAAGCCTTAATGCGAATTACAGAGCGTATTTTGAAAGCTATAATATTTCGGATATTTTGAAAATAAATGTAGATAACATGGATTTTGTTTCTAATTTTGAGGATAAGGAGCATATACTGAAACTCATTGATAATAAAATAAAAGAGATTGAAAATCAGACAAAATAAAGGATATCCAAAGGAAAAGCTAAGACGGAGATTGTAAACTGTTAGCATTATAAGAAAATTATTTTCTTCATAAAACTCCTTCAGAAAGCCCTTTTTTAGGGCTTTTTCATATGCAGTTGAAAAATACGGAAGTTTGCTTTTTTATATTTTAGAGAATAAAAAAGTAAATAAATCACTATATTTGTTTAATTACTGAATAAAATAAATGCTATATTATACTAGATTATTATATAGAAAATATAGTATAATTAATGTAATAACTTTTTTTGAGGTGAGTGTTGTGAATGATTTTTTGAGAGTAATGAATTCAGATAGATATCAATATACTGAAAGTAATGTATTTATCGAAGAGAAAATGGAAGACAGAATTGCGACATTTGATATGTTTTTCAGAAAAGCAGAAGGGGACGGTTTTGCAGTGGTTGCAGGGATATCTGATGTTTTGGAACTGATAGATATCATTAATAATACTGATGAAAAAACAAAAAGAGAATATCTGAGCAGGGTAATACAAGAGGAAGACCTTGTAGAATATCTCTCAACTATGAAATTTACCGGATCTGTAAGCGGATTGCGCGATGGTGAAATAGCTTATCCGAATGAACCGGTACTTACAATAACAGCACCATTAATACAGGCTAAAATTTTGGAAACCCCTATTTTGAATATTTTGAATCATCAGATGGCTGTGGCAACAAAGACATCAAGAGTAACAAGAGCGGCCAAAGATGTACCGGTGTCAGCTTTCGGGAGCAGAAGGGCCCATGGATTTGACAGTGCGGTAAGAGGATCAAAAGCATCATATATAGCAGGATGTGATTCACATTCTAATCTTGTGACAGAATATTTATACGGGATAAAAAGTATAGGAACAATGGCACATTCATATGTTCAGAGTTTTGGAGTAGGCGAAAAGGCTGAATACATAGCATTTGACAAGTTTATAAAACATAATAAGGAAGAAAGACACACTCTCATACTGCTCATAGACACTTACAATACACTTGAAATGGGACTGAAAAATGCAATAAAAGCCTTCAAGGCAAACGGAATAGATGATACTTACGAAGGGTCATACGGTATCAGGCTTGATTCCGGAGATCTGGCTTACTTATCGAAAAAATGCAGGATTGCATTGGATGAAGCCGGACTGACTAAAGCAAAAATAGCTCTGACTAACAGTCTTGACGAATATCTGATAAGATCACTGCTGGATCAGGGAGTAAAAGCTGATTTATTCGGTGTAGGCGATTCTATTGCTGTTTCTAAAGACAGACCATGCTTTGGCGGGGTTTATAAAATAGTGGAGATAGACGGTGAAAGACTGATAAAGCTGTCAAATGACATAGTAAAAATATCAAATCCCGGGAAAAAAGAAATATACAGACTGTTTGAAAACGAAAAGGCTATAGCAGATCTTGTCGTATTAAAAGAAAAAGATTCTGATACGGACAAAATACTTATGAAAAAAGAGCTTGTAATAGTAGATGAAAATAACAGATTTAACTCTTATAAATTCAAAGAAAATGCTTATGATTTTGAAAAAATAACAAAAGATTTTATAATAGACGGAAAAAGAACAGATGAGTATGATGAGCTTACAGATATAAAAAAATCTAAGGCACATTATGAAAACAGACTTACACAGCTTTTGAAAGGACACAAAAGACTGGATAATCCTCATACATACATGGTAGATTTGTCAATGGATCTGTATCATTTGAAGTCATCGCTCATAAAAAAAATAAAGAGTCAGATGCAAAATCTGGACGAATAAAAAGAATAACTGTTCAATACAGTATTTACGCAAGAAAATGCAAAAAAAATACAGCATGTAAAAAATTCTTTATGTATTTGCATTTTTATATGCTATAATAAGGATTGTAGTCGTTTATAATTCAGGAGGATTGATAATTGGAAAGAAATTTAGAAATAAAGGGAGTGAAAAAGACTTTTGGAAAAGATGAAATTCTGAAAGGCGTAAACTTAAATATAAAAAAAGGCGAATTTTTCTCTATATTAGGACCGTCAGGATGCGGAAAAACCACAATTCTGAGAATGATTGCCGGTTTTATAAAGCCTGATGAGGGAGAAATTCTTTTAAATAATGAAAGAATAGATAAGATAGATCCGAATAAAAGAAATGTCAATACGGTATTTCAAAATTACGCATTGTTTCCTCATATGACAGTGTTTGATAATGTGGCATTTCCTCTGAAGATAAAAAAAGTTTCAAAAGACGAAATAGAAAAAGAAGTCTTGAAATATTTGAAGCTTGTTCATCTTGAAGAATATAAAGATAAATTTCCAAAGAGTCTGTCAGGCGGGCAAAAGCAGAGAGTGGCAATAGCAAGAGCACTTATCGGCAAGCCTGATATTTTGCTTTTGGATGAGCCTTTATCTGCATTGGATGCTAAACTCAGACAGAAACTTCTGATAGAACTGGATACTATCCATGATGAAGTAGGGATTACTTTTATCTTCGTAACTCATGACCAGACAGAAGCACTCAGTGTTTCTGATAGAATTGCAATTATGAATAAAGGTGAAATACTTCAGATAGGAACGCCGAATGAAATATATGAATCTCCTGAAAATGCTTTTGTGGCGGATTTCATAGGAGAGACTAATTTTCTCAGCGGTAAGGTAACAGAGGTACATGAAAAACACGGCTATATAGAAACACCAATTCTAGGCAGAATGAAAATAGAGCTAGACAAACCAGTAAAAGTAGGAGACACCGTAGTATTAACATTAAGACCAGAAAAAATAAAGATTTCGAATAACAGACCAAATTTTTTACATGATAATTATAATATCCTTCACGGAATGATAGAAGAAGTCATTTATACAGGATTTCAGAGTAAGCTTTTTGTAAAGGTGGAGAACAGTGAAAACCTTATAAAAGTATTTAATCCGCATGTGGAATATCTGGTAGAGGAAGAGATTTACGAGTGGAAAGAGGAAGTTTATATTTTTTGGAATTATGAAGATGCCTATTTAGTGGAGGTGAAATAGTATGGGAAAAAAAGGTGGTTTTTCTTATTACATTTCACTTCTTTTGTGGTTAACAGCCTTTTTTGTTATTCCGACGCTGATAATAGCAGTTATCAGTTTTTTGAAAAAAGGGCCTTATGGAGGAGTGATTTTCTGGCAGTTTAGTCTGGATGCATATGCGAATTTATTTGATAAGGTATTTTTGAAAATAATATTCAAGACATTGGAAATATCAATATGGGTAACAATTGTAACTCTTGTTCTTGCACTGCCTACGGCATATTATATCTCAAGATCAAAATTAAAAAGTTTTTGGCTTCTTTTGATAATAATCCCGTTTTGGACTAATTTTCTGGTAAGAATATATTCATTTATTGCAATACTGGGAAATAACGGCATAGTGAATAAAGCCCTGCAGCTTGTATTTAATCTTGACGGCCCGATACAGCTGCTTTATAATAAAAATGCGGTAATAATAGTAACTGTTTATATTTATCTGCCGTATGCCATACTTCCGCTTTATTCATCAATAGAAAAATTTGATTTTTCGCTGCTTGATGCGGCAAGAGATCTTGGAGCTACGAAATTTAAGGCAATGGTTAAGGTTTTTCTTCCGGGGATAAAATCAGGGCTTATTTCGGCCATTATACTGACATTTATTCCGGCAGTCGGTTCATATGCAGTACCTGACCTTCTTGGCGGAAATGATGCATTAATGCTTGGGAATATAATAGGGAAGAGGCTTCTTGATGCGAGAGACTGGCCTATAGCTTCTGCTGTGTCAATGCTGCTTATAGTATTTACCACGATTGCAGTATTGTTATTTATGAGATCAGATAACGGGGAGGATGAATAATGGATGACAAAAGAAGAATTTCACTTTTTTTCTTTATATTGGTTCTGATATTCTTTTATCTGCCTATAATAATGCTGGTAGTACTTTCGTTTAATAATTCAAGAGGATTCAGCTGGGGCGGATTTTCACTGAAATGGTACATAGAATTATTTAGAAATTCCCCTGATTTATGGGAGGCAGTTTTAAGAAGTATATTAATAGCACTTGGTTCATCGTTTTTATCAGTGGTGATTGCCACTCTGGGAGCTATTGCAATAAAATGGTATAACTTTAAAGTAAAAAAGTACGTAAAATTTATTTCGTATATTCCATTAGTAATACCTGATATTATAATGGGAATATCGCTGGCAATATTCTTTGCCAATATAGTAAAAGGCGGTGTGCCTTTGAGCATGTGGACTATATTTATAGCACATACCACATTTAACATACCCTTTGCGTTATTTATAATAATGTCAAGGCTTGACGAATTTGATTATTCTGTAGTAGAGGCGGCATATGATCTCGGGGCAAGTGAGTTTACCACACTGGTAAAGGTAATAATCCCTATGATGATGCCGGGAATAATAGCCGGATTTTTAATGGCAGTAACGCTTTCCTTTGATGATTTTGTCATAACATCATTTGTCTCAGGAAACGGACAGCCGACATTGCCTATATATATATATGCATCGATAAAACGTGGAGTATCTCCTGTGGTGAATGCATTGTCGGTAATTTTGATAATAGGAACAATTATACTGACTTTTTCCAGCAGAAAATTACAGAAAAATTTGCTCGGCTGATATTTTGGCCGGAATCAGATTTTTGACAGCAGAAATCTGATTTATTAGAACGGTATCCAGCCGGTTGACGGTTTACAGGATACTAAATCATACATAAAATTATGGATATAAAAAAGAAGAAAGAAAAGAGGAAAAAAAATGAACGATAAAAGCTTTTTAGATTTGGGAGTGAGCGAAGCAACACTTAAAGCACTTGATAAAAAAGGATTTACATCTCCGAGTGCTATTCAGACACTTGTAATTCCCGAACTTTTAAAAGAAAGAACAAATTTGATAGGACAGGCTCAGACAGGGACAGGAAAAACAGCAGCATTTGCTATACCGATTCTGGAAACACTGGATTGTGACGGGAGCGTAAGAGCGATAGTTCTCGCACCAACAAGAGAGCTAGCCAATCAGGTGGCAGATGAAATGTATTCTTTAAGGGGTAAAAAAGAAATAAAGGTGCTACCTGTTTACGGCGGACAGTCAATTGACCAGCAGATAAAAAAGATAAAAAAAGGAATAGACGTAATAGTAGGAACTCCGGGGAGAATACTGGACTTAATGAACAGAAAGGTTATAAAGCTTAATAATCTTGAATATTTTGTACTGGATGAAGCTGATGAAATGCTTAATATGGGATTTATAGAGGATATAGAACTGATTCTTGAGAGAACAAATGAAGATAAAAAAATGCTGTTTTTCTCGGCTACAATACCTGATTCTATAATGAAAATAGCTAAAAAATTCATGAAGGACTATAAATTACTAAAGGTAAAAACAAAAGAGCTGACTACTAATCTTACTGAGCAGATTTATTTTGAAGTAACCGAAGGGGATAAATTTGAGGCTTTATGCAGAGTTTTGGACTATGTTCATGATTTTTACGGAATTGTATTCTGCAGAACAAAATCAGATGTGGATGATGTAGCACAGCACTTGAAAGGAAGAGGCTACGATGCTGAAGCTATACATGGTGATATAACTCAGGCAATGAGAATGAAAACACTTGAGGATTTTAAGAAAAAGAGAATAAATATCCTTGTGGCTACAGATGTGGCAGCAAGAGGAATAGATGTTAATGATCTTACGCATGTAATTAACTACTCAATACCGCAGGAGCCTGAATCATACGTTCACAGAATAGGAAGAACAGGAAGAGCAGGGAAAAAGGGAATAGCAATAACATTCGTTACACCTAAGGAAGCTTCAAAAATTTCCAAAATACAAAGACTTACAAAAACAGATATAAAGAAAGAAAAAATACCTAAGATAGAAGAAGTAATCAGCGTAAAAAAAGAAAATCTTTATGCCTGTGTGGAAGAGATAGAAAAAGAGGAAGATTTCGGTTACTACACAGGTATGGCGAAGGAACTTCTGGGAGATAAAGATCCCGAAGTAGTTTTGGCTTCACTTTTAAGACATATGTACGATGATGAGTTTCTTCCTGAAAGCTATAACGAAATTTCGGAAGTAAAAACTGGAAGAGGTCTGAACGCTAATAATGCCGGTGACGATAAAACAAGACTATTTATAGCTCTTGGTAAAAAAGACGGTTATACTCCGGGGAAATTACTGGATTTATTAAATAAAAAAGCTAAAACTCCAGGAAGAAAAGTACGTGATATAAAGATAATGGATAATTTTTCTTTTATTACAGTACCTTTGAGAGAAGCTGAATTTATAATGAAAGCACTTAATAAAAGCAATAAAAACAAGCCGCTTGTAGAAAAAGCAAAAAAGAAATAAAATAGAGCAGACTGTTTCAGAATAAAATCTGCACAAAGAAGAAGTGAGACTTTATCATTTGTGCAGAAGATTTTGAGATAGTCATTTTTTATTAAAAAACCGCAATTAAAAATATTATATGAAAAAAAGTTGAATTTGGAACTCATTTATATTAATATAAATATAGAAATCAATAAGAGGAGTTAGTATAAATATGTCAATAATTAACGAAACAAAGAAGTATCTTCATATGCTAGTAAAAATACTTGTATTTATATTGATTTTATGTGCATTCAAGCTTGTGGAAAGTTTTTTTGAGGTAAGACGTATGCCTGAAATGTATGTAATCAGCTATTTTGTATTTGCTTATTTTATTTTGGCAAGATTATTCAGCGAGAGAAAAGAAAAAATCATGATGATGATATATATTTTTATTGATACTGCGGTGCTTATTTATCTTTTGAAAAAAGGAACAGGGTATATGATGTTATATCTGGCTTTTTTTCTTATATTATCTGTGATGATGATAATAATGTATTATTATTTTAATAAAAATGAAAGAAAAGATAGAAGAAGAAAGTTTCTTATTTTTCTGATACCGTGTTACTCGTTATTTATAAAGTTTGTTTTTGCACTGACGTATATATATCTTCATATAGATGAGTATAATATATTTTCTTTGTGGTTTTTATAATAAAGAATTTTGGCGGAGCTGTGTATAAAAACAGCCAAAACTATGAATAACAGAATACTCAGAGTTTTGCTGCTGTTTTTCGTTTGTGAAAAATATTAGTAATACAGAGTGTAAGATTTTGGAAGTGTTAATTGAAAAATGAAGTAAAATATGATAGAATAAAACAAAAAATGAAGAAGGGAAGTTTGCCATGAGAAAGATAATTGTAGCAGGAAACTGGAAGATGAACAAAACAAATAAAGAGGCAGTAAGCTTTTTATCAGAATTAAAAGGTCTAGTAGGCGGGATAAATGAGGTAGAAACTGTAATAGGAGCACCATTTACAGCTTTATCAGATGCGGTGAAAGAAGTAGAAGGTTCAAATGTAAAAATCGCTGCACAAAATATGAATCCAAATGAAAGCGGTGCATATACAGGAGAAATATCACCTCTTATGCTGAAAGAATTAGGTGTGGAATATGTAATACTGGGGCATTCTGAAAGAAGAGAGTATTATGGTGAAAATAACGAATTCATAAATGCAAAAGTAAAAGCTGCTCTGAATCATGGGTTAAAGCCTATTTTATGTGTCGGGGAAAAACTGGAAGAGAGAGAAGCAGGGAAGACAGAAGATGTAGTGGCTAATCATGTGCAGGGTGGACTTGACGGAATAACTGCAGAAGAAATGAAAAATGTGGTAATAGCTTATGAGCCTGTATGGGCAATAGGAACAGGAAAAACAGCTACACCTGAGCAGGCTGAACTTGTTCATAACTTCATAAGATTGTTATTAATAGATTTATACGGAAAAGAAATCGGGGAAGGTGTAACTATCCAATACGGAGGTTCAATGAAACCTGATAATGCAAAAGAATTAATTTCACAAAAGAATATAGACGGCGGACTAATTGGAGGAGCAAGCTTAGAAGCAAAAAGTTTTTCTGAAATAGTAAAAGCAGCGTTATAAACGGAGAGGAATAGATTAATGAAAAAACCAATAGTACTGATGATTTTAGACGGATGGGGAATAAATGAGAATCCGGATCAGGTAAATGCAATAAGAATGGCAGATCCGGTTAATTTTAACAGATACTGGAATTCATATCCGCATACACAGCTTAGAGCAGACGGTGAATTTGTTGGACTGCCTGAAGGACAGTTCGGAAATTCTGAAGTAGGACATTTGAACATAGGTGCAGGAAGAGTAGTATACCAGCTTCTTCCCAAGATTACTAAAGCTATAAAAGAAAGAACAATATTAGATAACAAGGTTCTTTCGGATATTATGGAAAAAACAAAAGAGAACGGAAAGGCGCTTCATTTGACAGGACTTATGTCTGACGGAGGAGTGCATTCACATATCAGCCATATTTTAGGTGTGGTGGAAATGGCCAAAGAAAAAGGTCTTAATGAAGTTTATGTCCACGCTATCATGGATGGAAGAGATACTCCCCCTAAATCAGGAGTGAATTATCTTAAAGATCTGGAAGACGGACTGAAAAAAATAGGTATAGGAAAAACAGCTTCAGTAGTAGGAAGATACTATGCAATGGACAGAGATACAAATTGGGAGAGAACAGAAGAAGCATATGATCTTATGACTCTGGGAAACGGAATAAAAGCTAAAAGCTCTGATGAAGCAATAACCGGGGCATATAACAGAGATGAAACAGACGAGTTCGTGAAAGCGACAATAATAGTAAATGAGGACGAAACTCCCGTTGCACTGGTAAAGGACGGAGACGGTATTATTTTCTGCAATTTCAGACCAGACAGGGCAAGACAGCTTACGAGAGCATTTATGGAAGAGCCTTTTACAGGTTTTACAAGAAAAGCACATCCAAAGGTAAGTTTCGTATGTATGGCACAGTATGACGAGAAATTTGGTCTTCCTGTGGCTTACCCACCGGAAACAATAGTAAATACTTTCGGTGAAATATTATCAAAACATGGAATGAAACAGATAAGAACTGCTGAAACTGAAAAATATGCACATGTTACTTTCTTTTTTAACGGCGGTGTAGAAGATACATATCCGGGGGAGATAAGACTTCTTACTCCTTCGCCGAGTGTTGCTACATATGATTTGAAACCTGAAATGAGTGCATATGAAGTAACTGATAAGCTTTTGGAGGAGCTTCAAAAAGGAGATACCGATGTTGTTATCCTGAACTTTGCCAATACTGACATGGTAGGTCATACAGGAATTATAGAAGCAGAGATAAGAGCCGTAAAAGCTGTAGATGAATGTCTGAATAAGATAGCTTCAAAAGTGCTGGAAATGGAAGGAATGGTTCTGGTTACTGCAGATCACGGTAACGGAGATCTGATGGTAGATCCTGTTACTAAAGCTCCGTATACTGCACATACTGCAAATCCGGTACCATTTATACTGATATCAGATAAATTAAAAAATATAAAACTAAGAAATGACGGGAAGCTGGCTGACTTAACGCCTACTATTCTGGATATCTTAAAAATAGAGAAGCCTGCTGAAATGACAGGTGAATCTCTAATAGTAAAATAGGAGGAAAAATGACAACTTTACTGACAATAGTACTGGTTGTACTTGCTGCGTTGTTAATAGGTCTTATATTAATGCAGCCTGACAGAAGCCAGGGAATGGTAAATAACTCAAACATATTCGATAATACAAAAGAACCGATTGAGCAGCTGACAGAATATATAGCAATTGCTTTTCTGGTTGTAGCTATATTATTCCAAATAATCAGGTAATTTTAATAAAAGAAATAGGTATGCCGGAAAGATCAGCATATCTATTTTCTTTATGTAAATGGAGGAATTATGAATCTTTTTGAAAATCAGAATCAGGATAAAAAACCTCTGGCGTACAGATACAGACCGAAAACTCTGGAAGAATTCGCAGGGCAGAAAAATATAGTAGGCGATAAAGGTGTGCTAAAGAAGATACTAATCAAATCAAGATTTATGAATTCTATATTCTGGGGTCCTTCCGGAACAGGAAAAACTACACTTGCCGAAATAGTAGCAGAACAGCTGAATTATTACTATGAATATCTGAATGCAACTAAAGCTTCTGTTAATGATATTAAGGAGATAGCCGAAAAAGCCAAGAAAAGATTTTCCATTGAGGGAAAACAGACGATTTTATTTTTTGATGAAATACACAGATTTAATAAACTACAGCAAGATTCCCTGCTTCACGATATAGAAATCGGCAATATTATATTAATAGGTGCCACTACTGAAAATCCTTATTTTAATCTAAATAATGCGCTCTTATCAAGATGTCTTATGTTTGAATTTAAGAAACTCGATAAAGAAGATATTTTTGGTATTTTGAAAAGGATAAGGGAAAAAGAAGAAATAGAGCTTAGTGATGATGTGCTGAACTACATTTCCGATATTGTAGAAGGTGATGCAAGGCAGGCAATAAATTTTCTTGAGCTTCTTAGTAATCTTGAAGATGTAAATCTAAGTGTGGATGAAGTGAGACAGATAATTCAGACAAGAAAATCTTATGACAGGGTAGAAGATAAATATGATACTATTTCTGCTATGATAAAAAGTATAAGGGGCAGTGACCCTGATGCAGCTGTTTACTGGGTGGCAAAAATGCTCTCAGGCGGTGAAGATCCGTTATATCTGGCAAGAAGACTTGTGATTCTCGCTTCTGAAGATATAGGACTGGCAAATGCTAATGCTCTTCCTGTAGCAGTAGCCGGAATGCAGGCTGCCAAGGATATAGGAATGCCTGAAGTACGCATAATTTTGGCAGAGGTAGCTGTATATCTTGCTTTGTCTCCCAAAAGTAATTCAGCGTACATGGCTATTGACAAGGCAATAAGCGAAATAGAAAATAACAGTATACAGGAAGTTCCAAAACACCTGACAAAGCTGGGTGCAAAGGACTATAAATATCCGCATGCGTATAAAGGTAATTTTGTAAAACAGGATTATATGAAAATTAAAATCAAATTTTATGAATATGGCGAAAATAAATTTGAAATAGCGGCCAACGAAAGGTTGAAAAAATTATGGGGCGAATAATAAAAAAAAGTGTTTTGAACTTTATTAAAGATGGGAGAAAAGAAAAATATGAATAATTTTCTGAGCCTGCTTTTAGTATTTTTATTAGTTTTTTTAAACGGTTTCTTTGTTGCAGCCGAATTTTCCATTGTAAAAATAAGGGCTTCTAAAATAGAAACTCTTTTGGGAACCGGGGATAAAAAGGCCGGCTATACCAAAAAAGTTTTGGATGACCTGAATTCATATCTTTCAGCCTGTCAGTTTGGTATAACTCTGGCTTCGCTGGGACTAGGGTGGATAGGAGAGCCTGCTGTAGCCAATATTCTGAGCCCGTTATTTAATTATTTTACCGTGGATGAGGTACTAAAACACACTATTTCATTTGTAATAGGTTTTTCATTGATAACAGCGTTTCATATAGTATTGGGAGAATTGGTACCTAAATCAATAGCGATTTTGAGTTCGGAAAAAGTAGCACTTGCTGCTTCTCATCCCCTGATAATATTCTATAAGCTGAGTTATCCCGTAATATGGCTATTTGATAGAAGTACAAACTTTATATTAAGAATTTTTGGCATTAAAAACATTAGTACCCACGAAGAAATACACACAAATGATGAAATAATGCTGTTATTAACTGAAAATTATAAGCACGGACTTTTGAATAAAGAAGAACTGACTCTCGTAGATAATGTTTTTGAACTTTCTGAAAAAAATGTAATGAGTGTTATGATTCCCCGAACAGATATGCAGTGCATATATATGGGAGATAATTTAGAAAAAATAATGGACTTTGTGCTTGACGGAAAGTATACGAGATATCCCGTATGCCGTGAAAATAAAGATAATATCATAGGATTTGTGCATATACGTGATTTATGCAAGCAGGTCATTTTGAATACAGAAAATGATATTGAAGATATAATGAGGGAAATAATATTCGTTCCTGATACTATGTCGGTGAATGCTCTGTTCAAAAGGTTTCAGGAGGATCATTCCCAGATAGCGATAGTAATAGATGAATACGGAGGTACTGCAGGACTTGTTACTCTTGAGGATATATTAGAAGAACTGGTGGGTGAGATTCAGGACGAATTTGATATAAATGACG
This sequence comes from Sebaldella termitidis ATCC 33386, assembly GCF_000024405.1. Lineage (NCBI taxonomy): Bacteria > Fusobacteriati > Fusobacteriota > Fusobacteriia > Fusobacteriales > Leptotrichiaceae > Sebaldella > Sebaldella termitidis. The sequence goes on from NC_013517.1 coordinate 1,233,641, forward strand.
TATCGGAAATAAAGAAAATTTCAGACACAGTTTATTCGGTAGACGGTAAAGTTACCATTGACAGAATAAATAAACTGCTTAATATAAATATAGAAACTAAGGTAGAAACAATAGGTGGGCTGTTTAGTCTGGAGTATGGATCTCTTCCGGAAGCCGGAGAAAAAATAATTCATGACGGATATGAATTTACCATAATAAAATCTAATAATAAAAGGGTATTAAGAGTAAAAATAGAGAAAATATAAAAAAGTTCATAAATAATTCACATTGATGTAGTATAATTAAATTGGTAAAGAATAATGAGGTGATAAAAGTGAAAAAAATGTTATTAGCCATGTTTTTAATAGTCTTGAGTTTATCTTCAGTGAGCTTTGGTGCTAAGGATGATCATTATAAAAACAGAGTGGAAAAACAAAAAGCATACGATAAAATTTCTTCAAAATATGAAAAAAAAATAGAAGATTTAAATAAAAAACTTTCCAAAAAAAATGACGAGCTTGATAAAGCAAAAAGCCAGAAAAAACCTGATAATAAAAAGATAAAAGAAATAACGGGTGAACGTGATAAAATTAAAGGTGAGCTTGAATCAGTGCATTCTGATTTTAGAAAAGATTTATCAAAAAATAAGTTGAGTGATTTTTAAAGAGCAGTTAAGTAATTAACTGCTCTTTTATATTTGTAGCTATTCACTGGGACTGCTCTCAAAAATTTATTTGAAGAGCTCATCTCCGCTTTTAAAATCAAAGCCGGGATGAAAATCAAAACGAACTGCACCGACAGCAGCCTTTCCTTTGACAGCTTTGCTGATTCTTGCTAAACCTTTATTGCCGAAACCGGCACATAATTCTAACGCTTTTACTCCTTGGTCCGCCAATTCCACAGCTACTGTCTCAGCCTCTTCATAATCTTTTACACCAACGACAGTAAGGCTGACAGCTGGTGTGTTAACTACTGTTCTATGTATTTTGGCGTCTGCTTCCGGTGCAATAAATATAAATGCCGCATTTACTTTCATAAGAAATCTTCCTCTCAAAATTTTTAAAATAAAGATATTGAAACTTTAGTACACTTATATTATAAATTAAACAAGAATTTTATGACTGCTGTAGATAAAGAAAAAATATCCTCAATTAGCTGCAATTTTATCAATATTTAAATTAAAAAGCAAGAAAATTTACTGAATATCCCTAAAAAATCAGAATTTTTTTAATGGAAGCCAATGATTTGAAAATTATTATTTTTAAAAATTTAAAAACTTCATAATAACTTCACATAGATAGTATATTATATACTTAAGAAAGAAATTATTATAGTGATTTATTTATAAAAATAAATGAACTGCTATATCAGTGAGGTGATTAGAATGAAAAAAGTTATTGGCATAATAATTGTTATAATAGGATTGTACGAGGTTGGCTTTAGCAGTGGAAATTCATATACAGACGGAAAGTATACTGCTTCGGATTCAAGGGAAAGACTTAGATATGAACAGGTTTACTCGGGATACAGTGATAAAATAGATCTTTTGTATAAAAGACTGGATGAAAAAAATAAAGCATTATCAAGTGAAAAGAACAGAAGAAGTCCTGACTGGGGAAAAATAGAGAGACTGGAAAATGAAAAACGTATAATAAAAAGGGAACTGGATAATACTTATAAAGATTTAAGATATGATTTGAGAAGGAACAGAATAAATGACTATTCTTATAGAAGTTAACATAATTTCAAAAAGATTGTAAGATGAAAAATACAATCTTTTTTTATTTGTAAAAAAATAAAAAATAATTATAAACTTCATAATAAATTCACACAGGCATGGTATTATAATAATATAGAAAAAAAACAATGAGGTGATTAAAATGAAAAAGTTATTATTAATAGGAATGGTATTAATGTTAGGAATATCTTCAACAGGATTTAGCGCAAGACATAATGACAGAAATTCAAATAGAGGATATAATGAAAGATATAGAAATGAAAAACAGAAAAATGAAAATGAAAAAAGATATAATCAAATATATTCAAGATACAGCGGGAAAATAAATTCATTAGAAGCAAGTCTTAGAAATAAGGATAATGAAATAAAAAGAGAAAGAGTACAGAAAAGACCTGACAGAAGAAGAATGGAAAGACTGAACAGCGAAAGAAATTCTATCAGAAGAGAACTGGATTCTACATATGCACAGTTAAGAAGAGAACTGGACAGAAATAAACTTACAGCTTACGGGCCGAGAAGATAAAATTTTGAAATTAATATAAAATACAGAATATCAATAAATGATATTCTGTATTTTTTTGTATATTCTGAATCGGTATGAAAAAACAGGGACTTTTGTCTCTGTTTATAGAGTTTGTTAAGTTTTATAAAGCTTGCATAAGATATTCGGATATTTCTAAAAAATATCTGCAAAACAAATTTTATAATGTAGTATCATGATTTAGATTCCAAGATAATCCGAATTTATCTGTCACAGAACCGTAGCATTCACTCCATGGTGTTCTTTGGAGAGGCATAGTTGCATTTCCGCCGTTTTCCAGCTGTGAAAAAACTTCTTTTATGTCTTCCAGCGATGATGATCTGTAAGCTGTAACAATGTTATTTCCAAAATTATAATTATATGCAGGCGGAACATCTGCAAACATGATTGTTTCCCCGCCTATTTTTAATTCTCCGTGGGAAATAAGATTTTTCGTTTCATCAGTAAGTGCCGGGTCATTTTCACTTTTTACTTCCGAAAAAGTTTCAAAAATTGGTTCTGCTTTAAAGATTTTTCCGTAAAATTCCATAGCTTCCCTGCAGTTTCCGTTGAATAAAAAATATGGAGTTATTTTTGCCATAATAATTCTTCCTTTCAAATTTATATATTTGTATTATTATAGCAGATTTTTTATAAAATAAACAATGTTTATACGGCTTTTTCTATATCAAACCAAAATTTTACCCCGTTTTCGGTATTAACTACACCGGAATCACAGTTTAGCTTTTCAAGTATTCCCTTTACAATAGCCAGTCCCAGACCAGTTCCTCCATATTTTCTGCTGCGTGAATCATCCTCTTTGAAAAATGGTTTCCAGATTTTATCAATAACTTCTTCCGGAATCAAAGGCCCGTTATTTATAATCTCAATAGTAAGATAATTTCCCTTTGAAAAAGAATGCACTCTTATTATCCCTGTTCCGTCATCGGGAACAAATGAGATGGCATTGCTTATAAGATTGGTAAGTACCTGAAGCAGTAAAGTCCGATTGGAATTTACCATGATTTTCGGAACATTAAAGTCAAGAAGAATATTTTTGGCATCAAAATCTACTTTATATTTAAGGAGGATAGAATTAATAAATTCCCTCAATTCAAAAACTTCATATTGGAATTCATGTAAAAGTGATGAACTTTTTAACAGAACCAGAAGTGAATCAATGAGCTTGGTCATATGCTGTCCTTCATTTATTATTTCTCCGGCGTATTCCTGAAGCTCTTCTACAGTATCCGCATATCCTCCGGCAATAAATTCCGCATGTGTATTCATAATAGTAATGGGTGTTTTCAGTTCATGAGTTATGGCAGTAATAAAATTTTTGGTATCCTGATCTTTTTTTCTTTCGTAATCAATATCCTGTTGTAATTCAACATTCATGTTTTTCAGATTTTGAAGATTATTTTCCAGTGTCTGGGAAAGCAGGTTCAGATTATTGGCAGTTTCGCCAAATTCATCCCTGGTGTGTAGGTCGAGCTTTTCAGAGAAGTTAAGATTAATAATCTCTTTGATATTCCCGTTGATTAATGTGATTTTTTTGGAAAGGTATCTTGAAAAAATCATAACCAGAGGAATCGAAAAAACAAGAGATATCAAACCAACATAAACATAAAAAGTATTGGAAACTTCCACGGCATTTTCTACCTGTTCAAGCGGGGTTATCAGGGCATACTGTCCTTCAGGCGTTTTTCTTATTATAAGCTTCAGCCATGTGGGACCTCTTGAAAATCTTAGTATTTCAAATTCATAATTATTTTTTTTGAAAGCTTTTGTAGTTTTATTTCTGGTATCTTCAAGCATTCTTCTGGGAATAAAGTGATATGAGGTTTCATCGTCGATGTCAATGCTCTTTTTTTCCACAGGGATCAGTTTTCTGGTATCCAGAGTGGATGCAATACGCATAAGATCTTTTTCTCTCAGTGCTACATAGTAACTGTTTAAAAATAATTTATTTGATAATATTCCGAATGTTATTGTAGAAATTATTAATAACATTGTAAAGAAGAATATCTTATATATTATTTTCATTTTTCACCTCAAATTTATATCCAAATCCTTTTACAGTGGTAATATATTCATGTCCTATTTTCTTTCTCAGATTCTTAATATGAGTATCTACTGTTCTGGGATCACTTTCACAGAGAAGATCCCATACATTATTCAGAATCTGCTCTCTGGAAAAAATCTTACTGTGGTTTTTGGCAAGATAAAACAGCAGATCGTATTCCTTTGGAGGAAGATCAACAATTTTTTCATTTAAATATACATTTTTTTCATTTTTTAAAAATCTAAAGTTTCCTATTGTGTATATCTCATCACCCAGAAGGTTTTTCAAACGAAGCTCCAGAATTTTCAGGCTGAAAGGCTTTCTTATATAATCATCTGCTCCTATTTCAAGTCCTCTTATCTCGTCTTCTTCCTGAGTTTTGGCAGTAAGCATAAGGACAGGAGTAGTTTTTTCACTTTTAATGGCTCTGCATACTTCATAGCCGTCTTTTTTCGGCATCATAACATCAAGGAGCACAAGATCCGGATTCCATTCATAAAAAAGATCCAGCCCTTCCTCACCATCAGCGGCCTCTCTTACGATATAACCGTTTTTTACAAGAAAAGAACGAACTACTTTACGTATTCTTTCTTCATCTTCTACAATTAAAATTTTCATTTTCCCTCCTTAATGTGGTCGGCATCCTGTAATATCAGAATTTTCGTCAGGATGACAGTGTGAATTTTATATCTATTTATATCATATAAATAAAATTATGTAAAAAAGATTATTTATAAAATGTAAATAGGGAGAAATAAATATCTGTTTTTTGGCAATAGTGTCAGAATATTTATTTCTCCAAAATATTTTTGGATTTATAATATTAAAAGGTGTAGCGGGCTGTATTATCCTCTTTGAGGGGCGGGTCTGCTGCCTCTGTGCAGATTTTTTCCGGTATGTCCTGCTCTTAAATTGTTGTCTTTCATCTCGGCTCTCATCTGGTAACCCAGCAGCTCTTTCTGCGCCTTTAAGTCTGCTTTCTTTTTAGTAAGGTTTTCTACTTTTTTCCAGTCAACCTTCTCTGCTCTGAGCTGTTTTTGTAATTCCTGTCTGTTCTCCAAAAGACTTACATCAAGCTTGTTAAATTTGTCTTCGTATTTAGAGTAAATCTGCTCATATAATTTTTTATTTTCTGCCGAGATTGTTTTTTGTATCTGTTTAGCGGGAACCTGTACAGGAACAGCCTGCTCCGCAAAAGAGAATGAAGATAATGCTGTCATTACAGACAGTGTTGCAATTATATTTTTTTTAATCATTTTGATCACCTCATAAATTTTTTCTATATAACTATAATATAATATCAATGTGAAATGTAAGTGAAGAAAAAAAATATTTTTAAAATAAAAATTTCAGGTAAAATATTCTGGATATTATCTGGCTGTATAACATAAAAAGTTATATTTTTTAACAGGATTTTTCTTGAATTATTTTATAAATAATAGTAATATGTTAACAGTTATATTCAAAATTATATCAGCGTTATTCCTTTTGAATAGCAGGCATAAAAGACAAAGAGCTGAAAATTTTGATAAATAACCGGGAGTAAAAAATATATTACTGGGAAGTATTAGGAGAGAACGATGAAGAAGTTTTTTGGCATATTATTTGTATTAGCAATAACAGGGGTTTTGTATTATGCATTTTTGGGAAGCTTCAGATATAAAAATTATCTGTATTCCGATTATGTTTTTATGTTAAAAGAAAATGGGAAAGTATACAAAATGGATCCGGTTCAGCTCGTGGGAGACAGGATAACCGGAAAACGCTATGTCCTGCTGGGACTTAGCAAAAGCTGGAGTTACGGGCATGAAATACAAAAAATATTTATGTTCGCAGGGTCTGATTATAAAATTAATAATACTGATTCAAGGTTTTATGATGGAATTCTGACTCCGGATTATTCAAAAGAAAATCCGGTAAAAATCACTGAAATCAAAAAAGAGATAAATATTCATAAGAGTGAAGAGATAGAGATACTGGATATTAATTATAACGGAAGAAATGAAACTATGACGCTTGAGCCGAATAATAAAAATCCGGAATTTAAAGCATTTAGTTTTTGGATCTGTTCCAAAAGAAGAAACGGATATAGCTGTGGAAACCGCAGAGGATACGGGATAGATTTTGAGAAGCTGAAAAATAAATTTGGTTTGAATTTAGATATTGAAATAAATAACAGAGAAAAAGTGGTTTATTTTATAAAAAAATAGCAATATAAAAGACAGGAAGCAGAAAACCTGTTTTTTTAATGCTATCTGGTATTAATGCCAGAAAAAGATACAAAGTGTGTATAATTATGATATAATATAAGAAACAAAAGCATAATAAAAAATTTTGAAAAAAATCGTATATAATGTTATTATATTAAGAAAATTAAATGTAATATGAGAAATATACCGTTTGCAGAATGGAGAAAAAATGATAAAAGTATTAAAGGGTATGAAGGACAGATATTTTGAAGATATTAGAAAATATGATTATATTATAGATAGTGCAAAAAATGTTTTTTCAAAGTATGGTTTTGAAAAAATAATTACTCCTATTGTGGAAGAAACAGAATTATTTGAAAGAGGAGTAGGCGAAGAAACTGACGTAGTCTCTAAGGAAATGTACACTTTTCTTGACAAAGCAGGAAGAAGTATAACTATGCGTCCTGAAGGCACAGCCGGTGTAGTAAGAGCTTATCTGCAGGCTGGTCTTTATAAATCCGATCCTCTGGTAAAGTGGTTTTATTACGGCCCTATGTATAGATATGAGGCTCCGCAGAAAGGGAGATACAGAGAGTTTCATCAGGTAGGAGTAGAAGCTTTCGGTGTAAGAGATCCTTTTGCGGATGCTGAGATAATAAAAATGGGATGTGAATTTCTTGAAACAGCAGGAATAAAAAATCTTACAGTGGAAATAAACAGTCTTGGAAACAGCAGCTCAAGACAAAGATATACTGCCGAGCTGAAAAAATTTATAGAAGAAAGACTTGATAAACTATGCGATAACTGTAAAACCAGATATAAAAAAAATCCTTTGAGAGTACTTGACTGTAAATCAGAGGCTTGTCAGGAGCAGTATAAGAATGCACCTGTTCTAAAAGATTATCTTGATGAGGAAAGCAGCACTTATTATGAGGAATTAAAGAAATATCTGGAATTGCTTGAAGTAAATTATGTGGAAAATTACAGACTGGTACGCGGTCTTGATTATTATTCAGATACGGTTTTTGAAATTAAGTCTGAGAATCTCGGGGCACAGTCCACTGTTCTTGCAGGGGGAAGATATGATAAGCTTCTGGAAATACTGGGAGATATACAGATGCCCGGAATAGGGTTTGCCGCAGGGACAGAGAGAATAGCACTTCTAATGGACGAATCATTGTTGAAAGAGGAAGAAAAGCCCGTATATGTGGTTTATTTTCCTGAAACAAAGGAATATGCGCTGAATATAATAAAAATTTTGAGAGAAAACGGCATAAAAGTAGATTTTGACTATGGAATGAAGAGTTTTAAGTCGCAAATGAAAAAAGCAGGAAAATTAAACTCAAAATATGTTATAATATTAGGGGAAGATGAGAAAAACGAAAATAAAGCAGTACTGAAAAATTTTGATACAGGGGAACAGGAAAAACTTGAAATTGAAAAAGTCATAGAAAGGGTAAATGGAGATGTATAGAACGCATAATTTAGGCCAGTTAAGAATAGAAAATGCAGGAGAAGAAGTAGTTTTATCAGGATGGGTCGCGAATGTCCGAGATATGAATCATTTTTTATTTCTGGTTTTGAGAGACAGAGAAGGAATAACACAGGTAATAATAGATAAAGAAAACTCTCCCGAAGGGTTATTTGAAAAGGTAAAAGCATTAAATAACGAAGATGTGGTAAGGGTAACCGGAACTGTCAGAGAGAGAAGCAGTAAAAATAAAGATATGCCTACAGGTGATATAGAAGTGGCAGCCGATACTGTGGATATTCTCAGCAGATCACTGCAGCTTCCGTTTGCGATAAATGATAATATAACTAATCTTAGTGAGGATATGAGACTGAAATACAGATATCTTGATCTGAGAAGAACTAAAATGCTTAATAATCTGAAAAAAAGAAATACCATGCTGAAAGCAATAAGAGACTATCTTACAGATAAAGGTTTTCTTGATATAGATACACCGGTGCTTGCTAAGGCAACTCCGGAAGGTGCAAGAGATTTTATAGTACCCAGCAGAATAAATAAAGGAGATTTTTATGCACTTCCGCAGTCGCCGCAGCTGTTTAAGCAGATACTGATGGTAGCCGGCGTGGATAAATATTATCAGCTGGCGAAATGTTTCAGAGATGAGGATCTGAGAGCTGACAGACAGCCGGAATTTACCCAGCTGGATATAGAAATGTCTTTTGTAACTCAGGAAGATATACTTTGTGAAATGGAAAAAATGGCTAAAAAAGTATTTGAAAAGGTGACAGGCAAGAAAGCCGATTATGATTTTCCAAGAATGGACTATTATGAAGCTATGGACAGATACGGGTCGGATAAACCTGACACAAGATTCGGACTTGAGCTTATAGATATTACAGAGGAAGTAAGAAATTCGGGATTCAAGGCATTTGCCGGCGCAGCAGAAAGCGGAGGAAGCATTAAGGCGATAGTAGTACCCGGTAATCTGGAAAAATTCAGCAGAAAGTATATCGGAGATCTTGAAAATTATGTAAAGACTTATTATAAGGCAAAAGGACTTGCACATATAAGAATAGATGAAAATAATGAGACAGTTTCACCTATAGCGAAGTTTTTCAGTGAAGCTGAGCTTAGTGCAATAACAGGTAAGCTGGAATTAAAAGCAGGAAGTATAGCCTTGATAATAGCTGATACCAAGGATGTTACAAATAACGCACTCGGGGCATTAAGACTGAAAGTAGGAAATGAGCTTGATTTTATAAACGAGGAACAGGATAATTTCTTATGGGTGATAGATTTTCCAATGTTTGAATGGAGCGAGGAAGAAGAAAGATATAAGTCTACACATCACCCTTTTACTGCAATAAAAGAAGAAGATAAAGAATTTTTAAATAAAAATCTTGAAAAAATAAGAACTTTGAGTTATGATATGGTGTTAAATGGATATGAAATCGGCGGAGGAAGTATAAGAATTCATGATTCAGAGCTGCAGGATGTTATTTTTGAAAAGCTTGGTCTGAGCAAAGAAGAAGCGGAGGAGAAATTTGGATTTTTCCTGAATGCACTGAGATATGGCGTGCCTCCTCACGGAGGAATAGCATTCGGAGTGGACAGATGGCTTATGGCTATGCTCAAAGAAGATTCCATAAAGGAAGTAATTCCGTTTCCTAAAACTAACAAAGGGCAGGATCTTATGATGGAAGCTCCGGCAGCTGTAGATAAAAAGCAGCTCGAGGAAGAACTGCTGTTAAAAAGTCTTTATGTAGAAGAAGCAAAAGAAGATAAGTAAAAATTTTCTGGCCTGTGCGTGATCAATTATATAATTTTTGTTCTAACATTGTCATAACGGGGCTATCCCTATACTTGTCATCACAGACAAATCACGATCATACTCTTGAGATGATACGGATCCTGTATCGCAGGTATAAATAGCTACCACCTGATCTTCAGGCGACCAAAAATTCATTTGAAACGGCAGGCTGGATATTAAATAAAAAATTTAATAAGTAAGTTATAAATATTAACTATAGAAGTTTCAAAGGAATAGTGCGTATATCGCAGGGACTTTATAGTTAATTTTTATTTGTATAAAAGAAATATAATATTGAGGAAGGTGAAAAATGAAAAGCGAAAATTTTTACAGAGTATTTATAAAGTTAGCATTACCATTAATATGTCAGCAGTTTTTAAATGTAGCCCTGAATCTCGCAGATAATCTTATGATAGGCAGACTGGGGGAAACGGCTATAGCTTCTGTAGGATTTGCAAATAAATACTATATGGTATTTAATATAACATTATTTGGGGCTTTTAGCGGATGTTCCATTTTTATGGCACAGTTTTACGGCAAGAAAGATTATGCCATATTAAGGAAAATATTTGCCGTTATGATTATGCTGGCAGTTTTCTTTTTTTCAATTTTCAGTTTTCTGGGATATTTTTTTCCTGAATTTGTAATAAGAATATTTTCGGATGACCCCGAAGTAATAAGAATAGGTTCGGAATATCTGAAAATAATTAGCTTGTCATATCCTATGACTGCAATTTCAATGGCTGTTATTATGTCTATAAGATCCATGGGAAAAACAATTCAGCCGTTGGCAATATCATTTGTAGCAGTAATGGTAAATGTTGTCTTGAATTATATGCTTATAAACGGGAAAATGGGATTTCCGGTTCTGGGAGTAAACGGTTCGGCATATGCCACTCTTATTGCGAGAATACTTGAAATATGTATGTATATTATATTAATATATAAAAAAGGATATTATCTGAAAGGAAAACTGAAAACTTATTTCGGACTGTCAAAAGAGATAGTAATGTCAATGGTAAGAATATCAACTCCTGTTCTGCTTACTGAAATTATATGGGTATGCGGTACTGCAGCACTGACTATAGCATATGCAAAAGCCGGTACGGAGCAGGTAGCCAGCGTTCAGATAGGGGAGCTGCTGCTGAATTTTTCCACTATAGTTTTTATGGGAATAGCTAATGCTTCCAGTGTAATTATAGGGCAGGCTATAGGAGCCGGTAATCTTCCGAGGGCGATGGAAATGTCAAGGAAAATAATGAGAATTGCATTTGTATTTTCTATAATATGTGCTTGTTTTCTGGAGGTAATAGCAAAACCGGGTCTTGTATTTTATACACTGAAGCCTGAAGTACTGCAAATGACTGTGCGTGTAATAAGGGTTCTCGGAGTAGCAGTATTTTTCAAAATGCTTAACTGGACAATATTAATAGGAATATTAAGAGCAGGGGGAGATACAAAAGTAGCCTTTATTCTGGATACGGTATTTTTATTATTTTATGCTGTCCCTGTGGCATTTTTAGGAACAGTGGTATTGAAGCTTCCTGTATATCAGGTGGTAGCTCTTGCCAATATCGAGGAAATTATAAAATTTGTATTTGCTTTCTGGAGATATAAATCAAGAAAATGGATACATGATCTGACAAATATAGTAAAGCATTAGAAGAAAAACAGAAATCGGAAAGAGGCAGAAAATGTCAAATGAAGAATTAAAAGAGTTATTTAAGTTTATTCTGCATTCTGAAAGCTGTGAGGATATAACCGGAAAGATAAGCGGCATCAGGGATACCTATGTTTTGCATACTCTTGCGTATAATATGAATTATCATAAAATATATTATTATAAATCCGGGAATTTTTGCATAGAGAATGCTGTTATTAATAATCCTGACTGTGATTTAGGAACTGCAATGCTTTTGTTTTACTTTTGGAACGGCTTTGATTATCTGCTTGAAAGTAATATCAGATATAATAAAATAGTTTCGTTAATTAACAGGGTAACAGTTAGTAAAGAAACGCAATTTTTGAAAAAAGTTTATGAAAAGATTTTAAACAGGGGTTTTAAAACAGGTATTGCATATAAACCCAAGATAGGGAAAATTGAATTATCAATTTTTGAAAAGAGAAATTTTGTACCTCCGAAAGTATTTCTGGAAGAAACTCCGGGAATTGAGTATGAGGCTCTGAAAATATGGTATAAATAAAAAAACAGAAATAACCGGAAAGGATGGTGTCTTATGGATATAATATACACATGTCCTCTGGAGCTTACACAAAAAGTAATATCAAAAAAATGGACTGCCATATTATTATGGCGTTTAAGAATGGGAAAACAAAGAGTAAAAGATTTTAAAAATGATATAAAAGGGTGTAATGAAAAAATGCTTATACAGCATTTGAATTCTCTGCTGAAGGATGGATTTATCGGAAAGCTGGAATATGATGTATATCCCAAAAAAACAGAATATTATCTGACTGAAAAGGGAGAGGCTCTGCTGCCTGTTTTGAAGCTTATGCAGGAGTATGGAAGGGAGTATCTTATATAACTAACAAAAAAGTGTGTTATTCACTTTAGGATTTTGATGTGGTATATTTAATTACTGCGCAGGAATAAAAATCATTAAAGGAGAATGGTACATATGAAAAAAAGTGTGATTTTGATATGCCTGATATTTTCAGCTGTTATTTTTGGAAAAGGAAATTTTATTTTAAAAAGTGAAGGTATAGTAAATAATATTATAGAAGAAAAATATGGTGGAAAGGGTGCGGATACTATAAAAGGCGTGGGAAGCAGGTCACTTCCTCTGGAATGGTCAAATCCGCCTAAAGGAACAAAAAGCTTTGTTATAATAATGGAAGATCATGACGCTATACCGGTAACGGGATTTACGTGGATACACTGGAGTGTGGCTGATATAGAGCCGGAAAAGAGAAAGCTAAATGAAAACGAAAGCAGAAGCAATCCCGCTCTTATACAGGGATTAAACAGCTGGAACAGTTCTATAGGAGGTTTTACTTCTGAAGAGGCATCGTTTTACGGCGGGCCTATGCCGCCGGACAAAGATCATAAATACAGATTTACTATCTATGCACTGGATAAAAAGCTTGATTTGAAAAACGGTTATTATCTGAATGAGCTTTATGAAAAAATGGACGGGCATGTGTTGGACAAAAGTGTTTTGGAAGGAATTTACAAAAAATAAAATATAATATAAAAAAAGCAGAACCGGAGAAATAAACACAAAAACTGTGTAATTTCTCATGGTTCTGTTTTAATAACTGTTAAAATTGACTTCATTTATTTTCTTTTTCTGAAATAATGCAAGATTTTCAGCTTTTTTTATCAGTTTTTTCTTTTCTGAAGCATTAACTTTTTCAAACATAAAAAAGTTAAAATTTATATTTTTTCCTTTCGTTTCATAACGCCATGTTCCTGAAAGCCTGTTTCCGAGAAGAAAAACTGCTTCTATTATAGCAGAGGTACGCCATACTTCTTTTTCCTGTGCAGGTGATGCAATCCAGTCCTTGTGTTTATAACATACAAACAAAGGATCAAATTTTCCAAGAAGAAGAGCTTCCTTATTGTCATTGAATCTGTTGTCATTTTTTAGGGCAAGCAAATCTTCATCATTTTTTGGAAGATAGTATTTTTTGTTATCAAATGAAAATTCTTCAAGGGAATTCTTTATTTCATTAAATTTTCCCTCAACAAAAGATTTTTTTAATCCGCTCCAGTGGCAAAAATCTGCAAGAGTAGCTGGAGAATAATATGTGAAATAACGCAGCATGATATTTTTCAGGGTTTCTGCATGTCTATCACTGGTGAAGTTCCATTTTTTCTTATTTAGATTGGTATAGTGGACAAAGCTTTTTGTATGGGGCATTTCGGGAAGACCAAATAAGATTCTTGATAAAGTTGACTGTAAAATGAGAGAATACATCAGTCCGTTAGTATCGAAAGAAAAACCGCCGCTGTTTTTTTCTGTAATTTCTAAAATATCTTTTTTGGAAAGAATTTTTTTCTTTTGTCCCTCTTTGTCCAGAAGAGCAAGAAGACGGTCAAATTCTTCGGGGTTTTCGTTTCTGCATTTATTTACTACGGGAATGCTGCCGAAAAAAACATCGGATATATTTTCCCAGTCTTCAATGCCGTACATATGTACAGTAGTCCTCTGACCCCATGTTTTTACTATTTTATGTGAGGAATAGAGATCGATAAGGTCAGCAGGGTCAAGAGCCGGTTTCGTTCTGTTGAAAATGGAAATTTCACCGAACTGCTGATGCTGTGACTGTATCCCGATAAGATTATGAATACAGGACTGAACAGAATCAAAAGGTCTTAAAAGTCCGTTTTTCAAAAGACGGAGATAAATTATTTTTTCTTTTGTCACAGATTTTTCGCTCCTTTCATTTTTGGTATCGGGGGCTTAACAATATCATAGATTTTCTAAGGCAATAATAACACACAAAAAATAAAAAGACAATTGCAAAATAAAAATCCATACTAAGGAATAGGCGACTATTTCGAAATATGGATTTTTATATTTATTTGTAAACTATAAATTTCCCGTCTGAAATTTTGATATCTTCCACAAAGGAAAAATCATTCAGATCAAGAATAGGCTCTTTTTCCAGCCCTTTGAACGAAGCACCTAATGCTGTTCTTATAATAGGGTGCTTCTGCATGTCAATATCTTTGCCGTCCTTGGTAACGCTTACCAGTTCAAACTTATCAAGATAGAGCTTAGAATCAACCGAATCATATTTTACATGTGTCTGGAATGTCATGGTACCGCTGATGCTGTCTCCGACAGCCTGGTTTTTATATTTTGCTTCTATAATCAACGTGTCACCTATTAATGTAGTCTTTGGGTGACTTAACTTTATTTTGCCCACAGCATAACTTTTTTCAATAGGAAATTTCTTATTTACCGACATTTGAATAAGAAAGTTCGGAATTCCTACCTCTGGTTGTATATATAGATACAGTCCGTATCCAAATATAAGAAAAAGAGCTAAAAATAAAAAATTTAAAACTTTTTTCATCAATTCACCTCAACTTACTAAATTTACAAGCTAATTATAGCACCTGAATCTTTAAAATGTCTTAGAAAATGCAATGTTTTATAAAAAAACTTGAGTGAGTATATAATATTTGTTAAAATATAAGAAAAACATAAAGAGAGGCACTAAATGAGAGAATTAATAATTATAACTGGAATGAGCGGTGCCGGTAAATCCGTAACGCTGAAATTTTTTGAAGACAGAGAATATTTCTGTATAGATAATTTTCCTATACAGTTATTTCAATATATAGGACAAATATTTCTTGCAAAGGGAAAACGGGATAAAATAGCTGTGAGTATAGATATAAGAGATATGGAGATAATAAGTAAATTCGAGGAGCAGCTGGATATTCTGGATGATGAAAAGATAAAATACAGCGTAATCTACCTTGATGCCAAAAACGATATTCTCTTAAACAGATATGAGCTGAGCAGAAGGAAGCATCCTTTGAAGGTTTATGATACTCTTTTGAGTAATATAAAAAAAGAGAGACATCTTATAGAAAAATTAAAGCCAAAAGCCAATATAGTAATAGATACAAGCACGATTTCCACAAAGGAGCTGTATGAGATACTGGAAAGGGAATATACAAGGGATATTTCAAAGCTGAACATAAATCTTACGTCTTTTGGTTTTAAATACGGGATTCCTTTAGATCTGGATCTTATGTTTGATCTGAGGTTTCTGCCGAATCCTTATTACATAGAGGATCTGAAAAATAAAACAGGCAATCATATAGATGTTTATAATTATGTAGTAGAATCTGAGGAAAGCAAAAAATTTTATAAAATGCTTTTTGATATGCTGGTTTATCTGATACCTGAATACGAAGAAGAGGGAAAAGCCCACCTTCGTATAGGAATAGGGTGTTCCGGAGGACAGCACAGATCAGTTTCTTATGTGAATAAGCTTCATAAAGAATTAAGCGAAGAATTTGATTATAAAATAACATATTATCACAGAGAAGTGGGAGAAAAGGAGATCGTATGAATAATATAGAGCCTCCTGTAAAGCTGAATGAGATACCTCTGAATCCCGGCACATATATTATGAAAAATGAAAAAGGTAGGGTAATATATGTAGGGAAAGCCAAAAATCTAAGAAACAGGGTTTCGTCATATTTTAAAAATATCAGTTCACATACTGTAAAAACACTCGAACTTGTAAAAAATATAAGAAGCATAGAATTTTTTATATGCCAGAATGAAGTAGAGGCACTTATTCTGGAAAATAATCTTATAAAGAAGCATAAGCCGAAATATAATATAATGCTGAAGGATGAGAAAACTTATCCTTATATAAAAATAAGCAAGGAAGCATTCCCAAAGATAGAAATAGTAAGAAGTACCAAAAAATTAGACAGTAAAGAAGCAGAGTACTTCGGTCCTTATCCAATGGGAATATATTTTGCTGTAAAGTCACTTTTGAAGATATTTCCGATAAGGGACTGTAACAGGAATATGGAAAAGCAGTATGACAGACCGTGTCTGAAATATTATATGAATCTTTGTACAGGACCGTGTGTATATAAGGATTCTGTAACGGAATACAATGAAAATGTAAATAATTTCAGAAATTTTTTAAAGGGACATCAGAATAAAATTCTTGGCAGTCTAGAAGCCAGAATGAAAGAATTCAGTGAAAACATGGAATTTGAGAGGGCGATAAGAGAAAGAGAAAAGATAGTTTCACTGAAAAAGCTGCTTCAGAATCAGGTAATAGAATACAGCAAGGAGATAGACGAGGATGTATTTGTTATTGACCAGATAGGAGAAAAATCCTTTATATGTGTTCTGGATATCAGGGAAGGTAAGATTATCAATAAAAATCATATTTATGTATCCTTGGAAAATGTTCAGGAGGATGACTTATTCCACAGAATTTTTACGGCATATTATGAAAAAAGAAATATCCCCAAGAATATAATTCTGGATAAAAAATATGAAGAAGACGGAGACTTGATAAAAGGCTGGGTAAAGGCCGAAAAAAACAAAGATGTAAAACTGTATTTTCCGTCGATAGACAGCAGAAGAAAGCAGCTGCTGGAAATGGGATATCTGAACCTGAATGAAGAAGTGGAAAAATATTTTAAACAGAAAAAAATACTTGAAGAAGGGCTTGCTAAGCTGAAAATAGAGCTTAATCTAAGAAAGCTTCCAAGAAGGATTGACTGCTTTGATATATCCAATATTCAGGGGAAAGATGCCGTAGCGGCTATGACAGTGGCAATAGACGGTAATCCAGATCCGTCAAAATACAGACATTTTAAGATACAGACAAAGGATACTCCGGATGACTTCCATATGATGAGAGAGGCTCTCACAAGAAGATATTCAAAGATTCCGGATGAGGAATTTCCCGAACTTATATTGATAGATGGAGGAAAAGGGCAGCTTGGTGTGGCAACAGAGGTAATAGATTCTATAGATAAAAGCCATTTGGTAGATATAATAAGTATAGCCAAAAGAGAAGAAGAAATTTTCAAAAGCAGGGAAAGAGAACCCTATATATTCAGCAAAAGCGACGAGGCCTTGAAAATACTCCAGAGAATAAGAGATGAAGCGCACAGATTCGGTATTACTTATCACAGAAAATTACGAAGCAAAAGAAATGTAAAAAGTTTTCTTGATGACATATACGGTATAGGACCGAAACGTAAAAAAGAACTGATAAATAAATTCGGCACAATGAAAAATATAAAAGAAGCTAGTATTGAAGAATTAAGGAAAATAGTCCCCGAGGACATCGCAATAAAAATAAAAGAGAGTTAAAAAAAACGGAGGAAAAATGAAAAAAGCAATCTACATGCTGGTTTTTGTCTTATTGTCAATAGGTGCTCATGCCGGTCTCTTTGACAGGATAAAATCTGAAATAAAATTAAAAGAAGAAGAAAAACCTATATTTGAAAATGTTACATTATATATTGACGGTAAAGAAGTACAGGAAAAAGTCCTGCCGGGAGAATATACGCTGTATCTTTTTGAACTGGATTATCCTAATGATCTTTATAAAAAAATGGATTTTCTGAGAGATTTTTCGGAATTTTTGGATTATACCAAGAAAAATAATAAAAAGTATTCAGTTCTTTTAACTAAAGAGATGTTTAGTGATTTTATAGAAATAGAAAGCGGAAATACGCTGAAAAGTGAGGCAGTAATAAAAGAACCGGCTTCTTCACTGACTTATGAGCAGACAGAGCTTTTAAAAAATCTTTCCAGAGAGATAAAAGTAAAAGAATATATGGATACTGATCAGGAAAAGCTGAACAGACAAATTTATGTGCTTTATAGAATACTTGAGAAAAAAGGCTATATAGAGTCAAACGTTTATACAGAGCTGGATAAGGAAAATCTTATCGAGGAATTAAACGAAAGCAGAAAAAGACTGGTAGACAGATACAAAGTGACTCCTGTAGAGTATTTTTATAAAGAGGACTATAAGGATATCGATCTGAAAGATTTCTCGGATGAAGTAATGTATAAATTTGAGAAAGATATAGCATTATCCACAAAAATCGAAGATCAGGCTTTATTCCCTGATATTTCGCTGACACTTTATATTACTAATTTTGATTCACGTGTAATAGAAGAACTTGCACAAAAGCAGATAAAGCTGAAAAGAAGAATACTTCTGCTTGATAACAGGCTGTATCACGGCTATACATATAATGAGGAAAATACTGTTATTTTTATGAACGGGAAGCAGCCGCTGTATTATTTTCCTGATTATCAAATAGATATTAAGCTTATAAAGACAGATGTAAAAAAATTGAGAAATTATGATATGAAATACAATATAAATGACTTTTTTTATTAATGTCCTGCCCGATTCAGGGCATGACACTGGAAAGGATTCTGGGATGACTATGAATATTGCAAATGAAACAAATGGTGAAACAGAAAAAGAGAAAGCAGGATATATCCTGGAGATGGAAAATATACGTAAGGAATTTTTAGGCGGGAAGGTAATAGCGAATGAAGATATTACCTTAAAGGTAAAAAAGGGAGAAATCCATGCAATAGTCGGTGAAAACGGAGCAGGGAAATCCACACTGATGAAAATGCTGAATGGACTGTATGAGCCTACAAGCGGGAAGATACTCTATAAGGGAAAGGAAATAAATATAGATTCACCGTCAGTAGCAGCCAAGACAGGAATAGGAATGGTTTATCAGCACTTTATGCTGGTAGATACTCTTACTGTGGCAGAAAATATGGTTCTTGGTTTTGAGCCGAGTATAATGGGGAAATTTGATAAGAAGAAGGCAAGACAGGATGTAATAGATGTAGCAGAGAAATACGGACTTAATATAAATCCTGATTCAAAAGTAGAAGACCTTTCGGTAGGTATACAGCAGAGAATAGAGATACTGAAAATACTTTTCAAGGGAGCGGAGCTTCTGATATTTGACGAGCCGAGTGCAGTGCTGACACCGCAGGAGGTAAAGGAACTGTATCAGATAATGAGGAATCTGGTAAAAGAGGGGAAAACAATAATATTCATAACACATAAATTACAGGAAGTACTTGATGTTTCAGATAATATAACAGTAATAAGAAAAGGAAAGAACGCGGGAAGTATAAAGACAAGCGAGGCAACAAAAGAGATAATAGCCAATATGATGGTAGGAAGAAAGGTATTGTTTGAAGTAAACAGACCAGATGTAGAGCTTGGAAAAGACTTAGTAGAAGTACTGAATATGAGAGTAAACGGAGATAACGGTCTTGAGGCGGTAAAGGGAGTAGACCTGATAATCCATGAAGGAGAAGTACTGGGAATAGCAGGAGTGGAAGGGAACGGTCAGACAGAGCTGATAGAAGCGTTGGCAGGACTGAGAAAGGTGGAGAAGGGAAGCTTTAGAATAGGAGAGCAGAATCTGACACATTCATCACCGAGAGACAGAAGAGAAAGCGGACTTTCCCATATACCGGAAGACAGACATAAGAGAGCAGCAATAGATGATTTTACAATAGAGGAAAATATGATACTCGGAGTGGAAAATAATTACTGCCGGGGATCAATACTGGATTTTGGAAAAATAACAGAGAAAACAAATGAATATATAAAGAAATATGATATAAGAACCCCTGATTCAAAGGTAAAGTTCGGAGGACTGTCAGGAGGAAACCAGCAGAAGGTGGTAGTAGCAAGAGAGCTGGAGAAGGAAAATAGATTCATAATAGCGTCACAGCCGACAAGAGGAGTTGATATAGGAGCAATAGAGATGATCCATAATACAATCCTGAGTGAAAAAAAGAACAAGAAGGCAATACTGGTAGTATCGGCAGAGTTATCCGAGGTAATGAGCTTAAGTGACAAGATAGCGGTAATGTATGAAGGAAAAATAGTGGGAGTACTGAAAAGAGAAGAGGCAACGACAGAGAAACTGGGAATATTAATGGCAGGAGGTAAAATTGATGAATAAAAAGTATGTGGAAATTTTAACTCCGTTACTGGCGGTATTGACAGCCTTAATAATAGGGGGAATAATAATCCAGCTGAATGGTGTAAATGCATTTGAGGCATATGGTCAGTTATTTAAGTCGGCATTTTATCAGGCAAATCCGAAGGCACCGTTTATGAGCGGACTGGCAAAGACACTGCTGACGGCAACACCGATGATATTTGTGGGATTATCAGTAATGATAGCTTTTAAGGCGGGATTATTTAATATAGGAGCCCAGGGACAGATGATAATGGGCGGAGTAGCAGCAGCAGTAGTAGGGATATATGTGAAGAATGCTTTTCTGGGTAACTTTGTAACAGCAATAATAGCAGCAGGAATAGCAGGTTTTTTATGGGCTTCGATATCAGGTTATCTGAAAGCAAAGTTTGGAGTTCATGAGGTAATAAGTACAATAATGTTAAACTATATAGCAATCAATCTGCAGAATTATCTTCTGAACTATCCGTTGAAAGATCCGGCATCCCAGAATGTCCAGACAATGAAGGTACTGGAACCGGCAAGATTGTTTTTGCTTGCACCGTCAACAAAACAGAAGCTGAATTTAGGATTTATACTGGCAATAGCAGCGGTAATACTGGTATGGTATTTCTTCGGTAAGACAAAACAGGGCTATGAGATGAAGGCAGTAGGTCTGAATGCAGGTTCTGCAGAGAATGCGGGAATAAAGATAAAGAAGAATATAATATTTGCAATGGGACTTGCGGGAATACTGGCAGGAATAGGAGGAGCGGAAAGAGTTCTCGGAGGTTCTGCACAGTATGCTTATACGGAGCTGATAATGGGAGAGCTTGGCTTTACGGGAGTAGCAGTATCCTTATTGGGGAAAAGTAATCCAATAGGAGTATTTATAGCGGCGATCTTTTATGCCTCGCTGGAAATAGGCGGGCAGAGTCTTCAGAGTATGAGGATACCGAAAGAAGTGGTATATATAATCCAGGCATTAATAATAATATTTGTGGCAGGAGAAAATCTATTCAGATATATGTTATCAAAAAGAGGAGGTAAAAAACAATGATGGAAATATTAGGACAAATCTTGATGTTGGCCCCTCCGATATTAATAACAGCAGTAGGAGCATGTTTTACGGAAATAACAGGAGTAACGAACCTTGGTTTAGAGGGAATGATGTTATGCGGAGCATTTGCAGGAGCGACAGTATCATATTATACAGGTAATCCTTATATGGGATTAATAGCAGGAGTACTGGCAGGGGGAATAATATCTCTGGTCCATGCGTTTATAAGTATAAACTTACGAGGAAACCAGATAGTAAGCGGAGTTGCGATAAACCTTCTTGCAGTTGCACTGACCTCCTATCTGATAAAGGTATTGTTTAAGGTAGCGGGTTCGACACCTGCAGCACCGAGACAGGCAAGTCTGATGTTTGTACTGATACTGATATACGGTTTGGCAATAATATCGAATTATATAATGTACGGAACAGTATTGGGACTGAGAATGAGAGCAGTGGGAGAGCATCCGCTGGCAGCGGATACAGTGGGAATAAATGTATATTTGATAAGATATATAGGAGTAGTAATGTCAGGACTGTATGCAGGACTGGGAGGAGCATATATGACGACGGTAATGCTGCCTTCATTCAGCAATAACATGTCGGCGGGAAGAGGATTTATGGCAATGGCAGCGATGATATTCGGAAAGTGGAAGCCTTGGGGAGCAATGCTTGCGAGTTTCTTATTTGCCTTTGGAAGTGTACTGGAGGTCCAGTTAAAGATCCATTATCCGAACTTTCCGCAGCAGTTTTTGGCGATGATTCCGTATGTACTGACACTGCTTGCCTTGGTAGGCTTTGTAGGGAAGGCAAAGGCACCGGCTTCTTCGGGACAGCCTTATGAAAAACAGTAATATATAAAGGGATATATAAAATTCTTTTGAAAGAGCGGGTGTTTGGAATGTTAAATACAGGAGAAATACTGGAAAAGTATCTAAAGGGCAGAATGAGTATGACGGATCTGGCAGGATTACTGGGGATTACGCCGCAGTATATCAGCAGTGTACTGAATAATACCAAAAGACCTTCCAAAAATTTTCTGGAAAAGTTTTATATGATTTTTGATGTAATGGAGGAAGATAAAGAAAATATAGAGAATTATGAAGAATTTAGACGTCTTCCCGAAAATTTTCAAAAAGAATATTTGAAATTAAAAGAAAAAAATTCAAAAAACACTCCAAAAGGCTCAGGAATATTAAAATTTCCATTGAAGGCTATTGTGGAATCAGGACTGGGACTTTTGAATGAACTGGAAAAAGAGGAATATATAAGTATTCCGGAAACAGATTCTGTTTCTGAAAACAGCTTTTTTATAAAGATATACGGAAATGAACTGGAACCCGAGTTTATAAATAAGGATATGCTTCTTATGGATCCTGAAAGCTGCGGTGAATTATATCTTATGAATAACAAAATCTGTGTTTTGAAGCATAATAATGAATTATTTCTGAGAAGAGTAGAGTACTTTAAAGAGGTAGTTATTCTCAGATGTATTAATAATAAGCTTAATCCCATAGTTATTACAGGTGAAAATATTGAAAAAATCCAGTGTACGGGGCGTGTAAGACAGATTATAAGATATCTGGAATAATCTAAAAACTTAATATACTGATAAAATAATAGATTTGTAATTAATCGAATGCAGAGTAATAGATAGTTATCGAATAAATATATTAATTAACTTAATAGAAACATTATGTTTTTTTGTATTTTTTTTAAAAATATGCTATGATATACAAAAAATATTACAGGGGGATGAAATGTTTTTAGATTTGTTAAAGAGACATATTGAGGAAAGGGGACAGAGATTTTCACAGATAGCAAAATATCTGGATAAATCTGTTTCTTATGTTAATGAGATTCATAAAGGGAGAAGAGAAATAAAGCTTAATGATATCGTTAAGTTTACAGAAGCTTTGGAGCTGGATTTTCATGATAAAGTAGAGTTTATAGAGTTATATTTGTCTGAAAAATATCCTGAGTTATTTAAAGTACTGAAAATGAATGTCAGTGCAATTGAGAGTATTCCTGTTCTTGAAACGGAAAATGTCCTGAATTACAGGGAAAAAACAGAAAGCTATATGCATATACCTGTTATTTACTCCAATATAAAAGGAGTGCTGGCAATAAAGCTTGAAAAAGATTTTTTGGAAAATAAATTTTTGAAAGACGATTATTTGATTTTGAAATTAAGAGAAAATTCTGGTTTTACAGAGGAATGTCTGGGAAAATATATTCTTTATCCAGAAGAAAACGGGATATATCTTGATAAGCTGACTGAAAACAGCGGGAAATATTATTTTCTTGTCAAAAATGCCGAAATACCGGATACTAGTAAAATAATTGGTTACGTAATAGGTAAGTATACTGATATTTATTAGTTTTAATTTATAATTGACTTTTTACACTAAAAGTGTATAATATTAATAATGAAACTAAAAGTCAATTCGGAAAGGGTGGTTTTGGTGGAAAGGAATACAAATTTCAGACTTATAGCAAATGTCGAAAGAATTCTTCAGGAAAGAAACAGAGAAAGAGAAAAGGAGAATCTTCCGAAAATCAGAAAAAAAGATCTGGATTCACGGGCAAATGATACCTTGTACAGACTCAGACATAATCTGAATTATCCTAATCTTTCTACAATTATGAAATGGGCGAATGTTCTTGATGTGGATATAAGTGAGTTTTTTCAGCCTATTTAGAAAAATATTATATAAAGAATACACAGAAATTAGTCTGTGTATTCTTTCTTTTTCCGGGAAATTTTGGTGAAGCTCAAACAATACATATTAAACTTTATGAGAAATTTTGAAAAAATAATATTATAAAAAAGTTTTTGTTGAACAAATTCTACAGATCATAAAGGAAATCATAAGGAAAATCTAAATAAAATTATAAATGCAGAAAATGTAGAAGTTAACTGAAATTAAAGTTGACGAATAAGTATTCTAGTGCTAAACTATCAACATATATGCGGGGGAACTGCTTGCAGTTGAGAAGGCTAAAACCTGACCCATTGAACCTGTCAGTTAACACTGGTGAAGGGAAGCAGTTATTAGAATATCATTTTTTTGATTAAGTGCTTTCTTTATTTTTGAGGCACCTTTTTTTATTTAATAAAATTGAATATTTTTGCGGGGGGACTGCTTGCAGTTGAGAAGGTTAAACCTGACCCATTGAACCTGTCAGTTAACACTGGTGAAGGGAAGCAGTCTTTTATTTTGAGGTAGAAATTATCATATATATAAATAAAAAACTTTCCTTTAGGGGGAAGTTTTTTTTGTATAAATTTTTTACCTAGGAGGAACAAATGAAAAAAATTCTAAGTATCGCAGGCTCTGACTGCAGTGGAGGAGCAGGAATACAGGCAGATTTGAAAACTTTTTCGGCGCACGGACTTTTTGGAATGAGTGTAATTGTCTCTGTAGTAGCAGAGAATACCAGCAGGGTTATTGACATTCAAAATATAAGCCCTGATATGATCCGGAAACAGATTGATGCAGTTTTTGAAGATATTGGAACAGATGCTGTGAAAATAGGCATGCTTTCCGGAGAGGAGAGTATGAGAGCTGTGGCAGAAAAGCTTTCGGAATATAAGGCACAAAATGTAGTGGCAGATCCTGTAATGTATGCAAAAAACGGATGTCCGCTAATGGATCCTGATTCTGTAGGAGCTTTGATAGACATAATAATTCCGGCGGCCGATCTGCTTACGCCTAATATTCCCGAGGCGGAAAGAATAGCAGGGATTACAATTGAAAATACCGAAGATATGAAGAAGGCAGCAGCCAAAATACATAAAATGGGAAGCAGAAATGTACTGGTAAAAGGCGGGCATCTTGAGAAGGAAGCACTTGATATTTTGTATGACGGAAAAGATTATTATTATTTTAACTCGGAAAGGATAAATACAAAAAATACACATGGAACGGGCTGTACTTATTCATCAGCAATTGCTTCAAATCTTGCGTTGGGAATGGGGCTGGAAAATGCTGTGAGAAAAGCAAAAATTTATGTGACAACAGCTATAAGACATTCGCTTAATATAGGAAAAGGACATGGTCCTACCAATCATTTTTATTCTTTATATAAGAACGGACTTGAAAACGGAGGTGGGAATCATGACTAAAAAACTAACAGATATAATAAAGGAATATCCTGATGCGGTAAGAACAGAAAAACCTCTTATTCATCATATTACCAATTATGTAACAGTTAATGACTGTGCTAATATTACACTTGCCGCCGGGGCATCTCCCGTGATGGCTGATGATCCTGAAGAAGCTGAGGATATTGTTTCTCTGGCTTCGGCACTGGTAATAAATATGGGAACGCTGAATAAAAGAACTATAGAATCAATGATAACTGCCGGTAAAGCAGCAAAGAAAAAGAATATTCCGGTAATTTTTGATCCTGTGGGTGCAGGAGCAGGAACTCTCAGAAATGAAACTGCAGCAAGAATTCTGAAAGAAGTGAGACCGTCTGTTCTGAAAGGCAATGTATCTGAAATATTATTTATTTCAGGAGTAAGCTCCGGAGCAAAGGGAGTGGATGTTTCTGAAAATGATAAAAATATAAGAGAGGAAATTATCTGCGAGAAGATAAAGAAACTGGCTCTGAAAACCGGCTGTGTAGTAGCTGCTACAGGTGAAAAAGATATTATCTCAGACGGGAAAAGGGTCATATATGTGGAAAACGGACATAGAATGATGTCGGATATTACGGGAACAGGATGTATGACCACATCACTGACAGCAGTATTTTGCAGTGTCAGTAATGATCTGCTGCTGGGGACAGCAGCAGGAATCCTGTATATGGGACTTGCGGGAGAAAAAGCTTTTAATGAAGCAGGAAACCGGGGAAGCGGGAGTTTCAGGACAGCACTTATTGATCAGATTTATAATACCAGCAGAAAGAATATAGAAGAAAATGCCAAAATTTTTGAAAGATGAGGGAGAATACAGATGAAAGGAAAAGATGTATTATACGGAACTGAAATAAAAAAAAATTGATTATTCTTTGTATCTTGTGGCAGACACCAGTTTTATGACATTAGAAACCGCAGAAAAGAAAGTGACAGAGGCAATAGAGGGAGGGGTAACAATAGTACAGCTGCGGGCAAAGGATATTTCAGCAGCGGAATTTTATAATATGGCTTTAAAAATAAAAATGGTAACGGGTTATTATAATGTGCCATTGATAATAAATGACAGGGTAGATATAGCAATAGCCGCAGATGCAGATGGCGTACATACAGGTCAGGAGGATTTGCCTGCCGGAGAAGTAAGAAAATTAATAGGTATGAATAAGATAATGGGAATATCCGTTTCAAATACCTCCGAAGCAGAAAAGGCAGAGAGAGAAAGTGCGGATTATCTGGGAGCAGGAGCAATGTTTCCCACAGATACTAAGCTGGATGCAAAATATGTAAATCTTGAAGAGCTTGGGGAAATAAAGAAAAAAGTACAGATACCCGTAGTAGCAATAGGGGGAATAAATGCAGAGAATGCAGGACAACTGTTTTGTGCAGGTGCAGACGGTATAGCTGTGGTTTCAGCAATATTAGGAGAAAAAAATATAAAAGAAGCAGCTTTGAAGCTGGCTTTAAAATAGGAGGAATAACATGTCATTTTCAAATACACTAAAAGAAAAAGCCGGAAAAGTCTGGGAGGATTGTTACGAGCATCCTTTTTTACAGGAGCTGGGTAAGGGAACACTTGAGAAAGAAAAATTTAAGTTTTATCTTCTTCAGGATTACAGGTATTTGATAGAGTATGCAAAAGTATTCGCAGCAGGATCAATAAAATGTGATGAAGAAAAATATATGACAAAATTTTCAGGAGTTCAGCATAATATACTATATGATGAAATGGATATTCACAGAAAGTATATGGCAGATTTCGGGATAACTGAAAAAGAGGCGGAGGATACTGTCCAGTCTTTGTTCAGCAAGGCATATACTTCAAATATGCTTGCTACTGCTTATTCGGGTACGACGGCAGATATTATTGCCGTGGTATTTCCATGTGCATGGTCCTATCATGACTATGCCAAAAGACTAAAACAGAGCTATGGAGATATACCGGAAGATAATTTTTATAAAAAATGGATAGATACTTATGCAAGTGAGGAATTCGGAGAATCTTTCAGCTGGTTTTATGAATATTTGGACTTACTGTGTGAAAATAAAACAGAAAAAGAACTGAAAAAAATAGAAGACATATTCAGAACAAGTATAGAATTTGAATTTTTATTCTGGGATATGGCTTACAGAATGAAAATGTCTTATTAACAGTTACGCAAAAAAACAGGCTTTGGCGAAATACCGTCAAAAGCCTGTTTTTTATATATTCATTTGTTATTGTTGTGCAAAAGTGCTTAATCCGCCTGTAAGGTATACAAATAAATCAGTACTTTTCTCTGTGTCGATTTCCCAGTCTCCGTCAGTTTTTACCATATATACCGGAACAGTACCCGTCATATAGTTCAGATCTTTGCTTTCCAGTATATTGTTCATACTGTCGTTAAAAAATTTATCCATATCCTCTTCAGTAGCCCCGCTAAAGGCCAGGCTGAGTCCTTCTTTAAAAATGTCAATAAAAGGTTCCAGCACATTTGGAGCTTTTATTTCTACCTGAAGAACACTTTCATTTCCTTTTTCTTCGGCACTTAATACCTTGTACTCAATTTTTTTGAAAAAATTCATATAAAAATTCTCAAATTTTTGGACAGCAGGACTGTCAGAGCTGTTAATAAGCTCTTTAGCTTTGATCTGGTCAGCCGATTTAATATCTGACATACGGTTTTCAAAAGCTTTCTGCGATGAAGGCTTGCCGCAGCTCATAACTAAAAAGAACATCGTAAGAAAAATTAACAGTTTTTTCATCAATAACCTCCTAATATAAATTTAGAATAATTCTAACATAATAATATAAAAGAGACAATAAAATATATTTTTATTTTTTTATGTCAAAGCGATAATTTCACCCATTTCACTTATATCATAACCGCCGATATCTTTGAATTCAGACTTAAATTCATCAGAACGCAGAATTTTTAAAATACTCTGTACAACAGGAGTGTCAAAAATTTCTTTTTTGATTACCAGCTCGTATCGTTCTTTCTGAAGCGGAATAAAGTCGATGCCCTCCACCTGAGAAGCTATCTTTTCTATTCCCACCCCGATATCAGCTGCGCCTCTGCTGATGGTGCTTGCTACAGTAAGATGGGATTGTGTTTCATTATCATAACCGTTTAACGAGCTTCCGTAAATACCCATAAGACGGAGATGTTCATCAAGAAGAACACGTGAGCCGGCTCCCTTCTCTCTGTTAATGACTGTAATATCTCTGCGTTTAAGATCTTCCCATGAGTTTATATCTTTGGGGTTGCCTTTGGCTACATAGAATCCCTGTGTCCGGCAGGTAAGATGAATTATAACGGCGGGTATTCCAGGAAGAAGCCTTCTGACAAAGGGAACATTATATTGTCCTGTATCACCGTCCCATAAATGAGTGGTAGCTGCCTGTATATATCCGTTATACAAAGCCACAAGACTGCTGTAGCTG